>NZ_CP187419.1:7339916-7974895 GCF_049819085.1 Anatilimnocola aquadivae | reverse complement strand
CAAACCGTCCGTGCAGGCCCACAAAAGCCTGAAAAAAGAAGCCGCGACCGGGCTCAACTCGAGTCCCCGAATTGTAGCGGATTTCGGGCCGCAACACGAGCCATCCAGGCGGCAATTTGCCGATTAATTGGCTCGTTGTAACTGCTTGACAGTCTTGATGATGCGAGCAGCCGCCTCGGCCACTTCGGCGGCCGTGGTAAACGCCCCACAACTGAGCCGAATCGCACTGCCAACGACATCCTTCGAGAGCCCCATCGCCACGAGCGTGGGCGACGGTTCGCTCGACCCGCTAGCACAGGCGGAACCGGTCGAGCAAGCGACTCCGGCAAAGTCGAGAGCCATGACGAGCGCCTGTCGATCGAGCGCGGGAAAGGCGATGCACAGCGTGTGGGGAGTTCGTGGCGAATCGTGACCAACAATCACGGAGGTTGGCAACTCCGCCTGCAAACTGGCTGACAACTGATCGCGCAGTTGCCTCATCCGCTCGGTTCGTCCCGCTGCCTCGTGTTGCCACAATTGCAGAGCGCGCAAGAAGCCCACCGCCAGTGCGACGCTCTCGGTTCCCGGTCGCAGAGACCCTTGTTGGAAGCCGCCAAACATTTGAGGCTGCAGTTGCACATCGTGCCGAACTAGCAGCGCGCCGATGCCGATGGGTCCGTGAAACTTGTGAGCCGCGACGGTCATGGCCGCGACTCCCAACTGGCGAAAATGAACCGGCATCTTGCCGATTGCCTGGACCGCATCGGTATGAACCAGCACGTGAGCCGGTTCGGCCATCTGCGCCACTTCCTGCACCGGCTGAATCACGCCCGTCTCGTTACTAGCGAGCATCACACTCATGAGTTGAGGCCGCTCTTCGACGTGCCGCGTCAACAGCGGGGGAACGGCCGCTAAATCGATCTGCCCATTGCTCAGTACCGGCAAGCGATCGACGGGCACGCCTTGCTGGCGCAGAGCCTCCGTCGTGCCTTGAATGCTGGGATGTTCCAGTGCGGAGATCGCCAGGCCACGCTTCGGCTGCTCGCGATTCAGCAGGCCATGCAGCGCCAAGTGATTCGCTTCGGTACCACCACTGGTGAAGATCAGACGGTCGGCACGCATGCCCGTGATGTTGCCGCCGAGCATCGCCAGCAGCCCCTCGCGGGCTTCTTCGACCGCTTTGCGAGCCCGACGTCCGGCGGAATGTTGACTGGCCGGGTTTGCGCCGTAATCGAGCCAGGCGCGAGTCATCACTTCGAGCACGCGCGGGTCGAGCGGTGTGGTCGCGTTGTTGTCGAGATAGATACAGGCCGCAGCGGTCACGTTAACCCGTCTATCCCTTGTGGCAAGCCAAACAACTCTTTTGCAGGGTGGCCACTTGCTGAATATGCGGCGAGTTCGGGTTCGATTCGCTGTGGCAGCGGGTACAGCAGGCAATTTCATGCTTTTCGAGCGCTAGGGCCACTTGCTGCTGAAGCGACTTCAAATTTGAGTGATCGAAATCGTGACCGAGCCAACACGCGGCTGGCAGTTGCAGCGCCACCAAGCGTTGCGCGGCATCTTGGCTACTAATCGCAGGTCGCGAAGCGGCGAAGTCTCCGCCCATCCCAGGCTGCGGTCGATGCAAGTTTCGCATGCTGCTTCCCAGGCCGACCAATGCGAGCACCACAGCTGCGGTGAGAGCAATTCCGACCATGCCGGGCAACAACAGCGACCAACGACTCGGCGGGCGACTGGTTAGGCGACTAGTGCGAGTCGAGTTCACATCCCAGTGCAGCAGCGTGGGAGCATCGTCGGGCAAGCGAACTTCGGCAATCTCGCGTGGCAAGCGGCGAGTGGTCGGCTTGGTCAGCGGAGTTACGTTGCCGTGATACTCGGGCAACGAATCGACTTCTTCGGCCGAGAGGCACTCATGAAACAGTTCGACGGCTGGACGCAGCGCCTCGGCCAATTGGCGGCAATCGTGACAACAGCGCAGATGATGCTCGACGGCCTCATCGTGCTCGTTTCCCGAGGGGAAGGGCCCGCGGGTCAAGATGTCGAAGACTTCTTCGCAATGGATCAGGAGTTTCATCGAGAATCTCCGGCATGGCTGGTCGACTGCGGGGCAGCCGGTTGGTTGGTCGGTTGTTTTGCCGCGGGCTTCGTCAGCCACGTGGCCAGTTGCGTGAGCCCCAAGCGAACGCGGTTCTTCGCTCCACTCACGCTGCATTCCATCGCTTGGGCAATCTCTTCAAACTTCAGGCCGCCAAAGAATCGCAGCCGCAGTGCATCGGCTTGAGCTTCTGGCAATCGCGCAAGCAACTCATGCAGTCGAGCGGCACTTTCGCGAGCCAGCAGTTGCTCGAAGGGGGAGCACTCGGTTCGCAACTCTTGGGTGTGCAGGCAGAGCGTCAGACCTTCAGCGGCCGATCGTTCGGGCGAACTACTGGCCGGCATCTTGTTGCGCCGCTGAGCGATTCGCGTGCACTGATTCAGCAGGATCGTCCAGAGCCAGGTGCGAAAGCTGTATTGCGAGTCATACGTATGCAACCAGCGAAACGCACACAGCAGCGCTTCCTGCACGGCGTCTTCTGCCAACTGTCGATCACCGAGTCGACTGCGAGCCGCGTTCAACAGTGGCCCCTGATACCGCTGGGCCAACTGCGCAAAGGCACCCTCGTCGCCCGCCAGCGTGGCGGCAATCAGCGGACCATCGGCAATGGGAGTCGGTTCGGTCATCACCGAGTATTCTAACTTGTCGCTGAGCGCGCTGGAATCTTCCTTTCCAGGAAACCTGCTAGCACACCCTTCGCGGAAGTTGTTTGCGTAAGACGAATCGGAGTAGGCAATTTCGGCAGATTCTGCTACTTTGCTTTGTGAACGGAAATTATTGCCGGCAAAAACTGCGCTTCGCGAACAAGATGTCCGCAACGCACCAGCCGGCAACGTCGCAGGGAGGACGACACACATGGGCCATGCCTTTCGCTTTTTACACTCGGGCGATTTTGACCTGCAGCAGCCGCTGACGGGCCTCGCCGATATTCCCGCTGCCCTGCGTCCCTTCTGTGTCGACGCTCCGTTCACCGCTGCCCAACGCGTCTTCGATGTGGCCGTTCGCGAAGAAGTCGACTTCCTCATCCTCTCCGGCAACTTGCTCGATATCGATCAGGCTGGCCCGCGAGCCGTGGCGTTTCTGCTCGAGCAGTTCGAGCGTCTGAACGAACAAGACATCGGCGTCTATTGGGCTGGTGGCGTGACCGATCCGCCGCAGCAATGGCCCGGTGCCGCCCGCATGCCGAAGAACGTCCAGGTGTTTCCTGCTTACCAGGTCGAAGAGTTCTCGCACTTCCGCGTCGACAAACCCATCGCCTGCGTGCGTGGTCGCAGTTGGCAAGGCCC
Source organism: Anatilimnocola aquadivae (assembly GCF_049819085.1). GTDB lineage: Bacteria > Planctomycetota > Planctomycetia > Pirellulales > Pirellulaceae > Anatilimnocola. The sequence continues at coordinate 7,971,535 of NZ_CP187419.1, read as the reverse complement.
GACCGTTTCCATCGATCCGCTGGCCCCCGACTTCGACCGCATGTTCACGGTCGCTGTCTCTTACGGCCAATACGAAGTGAGCCCGCTGCTGCACAAGCCCGTCAACTACTGGGCACTCGGCGGTTCGCCTCACCGGCTCACGCATGGCGACTCGATTCGCACCGTCCACTATCCCGGGTCGCCCCAAGGTCGCAAGCCGCAGCAGGCCGGTCCGCACGGTTGCTCGCTCGTGCATGTCGAAGCCGACGGCAAGACCCGCGTCCAACTCGTGCCGACCGATGCCGTCCGCTTTCAGACCGAAGATGTGGTGCTCGATCCCACGGGCCCCGTTGCCGATCAACGCCGTCCGTTCCTGGAGCGGGTGAAGTCGCTGCGCGTCGAAAGCGACGACCGTCCGCTGCTCGTCAATTGGGAACTGCGGCTGATGGGCTCGCCCACCTTGGCCGAGCGCGAAAAAGTCTCCAGCGAAATGCTCACCTGGCTGCGGAACGAGTTCGGCACCAGCCGCGTTCCGCTGTGGTCGATCAGTGTCGAATGTGCGAGTAGTGGTTTGTCGCCAGCCTGGCTGGCAGAAGACACGATGCTCGGCGAGTTTTTGCGAGCGGTCGAGAGCGCGTGCCATCAGGACGATGTGCCGCTGGACTTGACCACGTTCATCCCCCAGCGGCATCAACAATCGTCGCTGGCGGGCATCGCCCAAATTGGCCTGGGAATCGAGAAGCAAACGCTGCTGAGAGAAGCAGCGCTACTGGGTGCACAACTGCTCGGGGCCGATGAACGGGCCACGGCGAAGATTTTATCATGAGTACGCATTACGGGTTCGCAGGCTTCAGCGGCAGGGAGTCGCCGGCATGAAGATTAAAGAAATTGATATCGAAGGCTTTGGAGCTTGGACGGGGCTGCGCTTGCAGGACCTCTCCGACGAAGCCACCGTCATCTACGGACCGAACGAAGCCGGCAAAACCACGCTGATGCAGTTCTGCCGCACGGTACTGTACGGCTTTTCGCCGGCCCGGCGCCAGCGCTATTTGCCTCCGGTGTTTGGCGGCAAAATCGGCGGCCGACTCAAACTCGGCAGCAACGTCGGCCAGTTCGTTGTGCAGCGTTCCGCCAAGATGGACGACGTTCCCGATGAGCGGGGCCATCTCACGTTCGTCGATGCTCAGGGTCTGCCCCGCGACTTGTCGCACCTCGACGCGCTCCTCGCCGGCGTCGACGAAGCCACCTTCAACAACGTCTTTGCCATCGGCCTGCGCGAGATTCAGGAACTGGCCGTTCTCGACGATACCGCTGCGGCCGACCTGCTCTACAAATTGTCGACCGGCCTCGATCGCGTGTCGATCATCGACGTCATGCGCGAACTGGGTGCCTCGCGCGACCGCCTGCTCGCTCCCGATGAGACCGCTTCGCAAATCCCGAACCTGATGCAGCAGCGCGATACGCTGCGGGCCGAGATCGCCGACCTCAGCAGTTCGTCGCGGCGTTGGGCCGAACTCGCTTCCGAGAAAGCGTTGCTCGCCGAAGAGGCCAGCGAGCTCGAGCACTCCCTCGATGGCAACGATGCCAGTTCCAGGTTGATGGAAGTCGCCCTCGACATCCAACAGCCCTGGTATGTGCGCGTCGATCTCGACCGCCAGATTCAATCGATGGCCTCGGTCAAAGCGCTGCCCGAGAAGGCTGTCGAACGACTGGAACTGCTCAAGCGAAAGATCCACAAGGGCAAGCAACAGCTGAAAAAGCTGGCTCGCCGCAACGAGCAACTCAACAAGGACCTCGACAGCATCGAGGTCAATCGGAGCCTGATTTCGGCCATTCCGCGCATCGAAGCCCTCGGCGAACATTCGCAGTGGCTCGTCACGCTCGAAGGCCAAATCGCCAAGCTCAAAGAAGAGCTGAAGCGGATCGATCAAGAGATTGACGGCCAACTCGGCGGCCTCGCCAAGCAAGGTGGTGCGCAGAATCTGGAAGATCTGCCGCGCGATACCGTCACCATGCTCAAGCGTCCCGCGCAACAGCTGCGCGAAGAGACCGAAGCCCTCGAAAAGGTCCGCGTCGAAGCCGAAGCCATCAAGCGCGACTTCGAACAACTCAGCATTCAACTCGAAGGAGTCACCAAGCTCCGTTCGACCGACCTCAACAAAGCCATTCAAACTGCGGGCAACAAAGTCGCCCTGCTCCGCAAGCGAATCCAAGTCGAAGAGCGCATCGACGCCCTCAGCAATCGCCGCTCGGAACTCGAGTTCGATACTGACGAAGCCACCAGTCACGACGAAACGCCGTTGCGGCAGACCGTGCTGCTCGGCATGGGCTTCTCAATGGGCTTCATGCTGTTCATGCTTTCGGCGGTTAGCTATTTCGACATGCTGCCAAACCTGTTGCCCAAAGATAAGATCGCGCCGGTCTTCATGGTCAGCATGATCGCACTTGTTGGCTCGGGATTCTCCAAGCTGTTTCTCGAACGTGGCGGTGAAGACCCGGCCCTCGATGCTCGCCGGCATCTCGATCACGCTCGCACGCAACTGGCCGACTTGAAGCAAGAGCGCGATGACCTCGATGCGGAACTGCCCGGTGGTGGCGGTGCTCTCGATGCTCGCCTGCGCGATGCCGAAAACGACCTCCGCGAACTCGAACGCTTGCTCCCGCAGAAGACCGAATACGACACCGCCGCTGCTCGTAACGAAGCGGCTCAACGTCGTTACATCGCCGCTGGCGAAGCCTTGAAGGAAGCTCGCAATCGCTGGAAGAACGCCCTGCGAAATGCCGGTTTGCCCGAAGATTTCCAGCCTCACAAGGTCCGCACGGTTGCCAAGAGCACCGACAATCTTTCCGAGACTCGCCGCCGCCGCGAATCGCGCAAGGACGAACTCGAACAACGCGAACGCGAACTGCTTGTCTTCAGCAGCCGTGTCCAGCAACTGCTGGCCGACTGCCGCGTCACCCCCAGCAGCGACAAGCCGCAGGAGCAAATTCGCCAACTCTCGAAGGCCCTCGCCACCGAGAAGGAAACGCTCGAACTACGCGAGAGCATGGTCCGCAAGGTTCGCTCGCTGAAGAAGCACAAGCAGACCATCACCAACAACATTCGCAACGCCATTCGCCGCCGTCACTCGATGTACGGCGTGGCCGGTGTTGTCGATGCCGCCGGCTTCAAGCAAGCGGCTGCCGACTATGCCAAGCTGCTCGACCTGCGCAAACAACGCGATGAGATCTCGCTCAAGATCAAGCATCAGCTGCACGACGAGTTTGCCGAAGAAACCATCTCGGGCGTCTTTGCTCGCGAAGGTCGCGACTTGCAACAACGCTGGGACGAACGGGTCCAGCATGCTCAGGAAGTTCGCAACAAACTGGCCAAGCTGCACGAACGTCGTGGCACCATCAACGCCGAAATGCAATCGCTGGCCAGCGATCGTCGCCTGAGCGAAGCCTCGCTCGAAGTCGGCATGATCGAACAACAGCTGCGGCAAGCGACTCGCCGTTGGCAGCAACTGGCAACCGTCAGCCGCGTGCTCGACTCGGTTCGCAAGGCCTACGAAACCGACCGCCAGCCGGAAACACTCCGTGAAGCTTCGATCTACCTGGCCAAGATCACCCAAGGTCAATACACCCGCGTGTGGATGCCTCTCGATCGCCGCGCTCTGCTCATCGAAGATCACAAGCATCAGTCGTTGCCGCTCGAAGTCCTCAGCCGTGGTACTCGCGAAGCGGTCTACATCAGCCTGCGTCTCGCTCTCGCTGCTTCGTTCGGCCGCAAGGGTGCGAAACTGCCGCTGGTCCTCGACGACGTCCTCGTCAACTTCGATGCCGGCCGCGTCCGTGCCACCGCCGAGGTGATGTACGACTTCGCTCGCGAAGGCCACCAGGTCATCCTGTTCACCTGCCACGAGCACATCCAAAAGATCTGCGAAGAGGCCAACTTCGTTGCCCGCAACTTACCCGTCCGTGGCACCACCATCGAAGTCATCCCCGAACCGAAGAAGAAAAAGAAGAAGGTCGAGCTGCCGAAGATCGAACCGAAGGTCGAGCTTCCTCCACCACCACCTCCGCCCCCAGAACCGATCGAAGAACCCAAGCCTCAGCGCGTGACCATCGACCCGAACACCCTCTTCCAAAAGGCCTCGGCCGAAGAGCAATGGTTCGACGTCAACAACGCCTGGGAATGGAAGAAGCTGCCGCCGCCACCAGCCGAGCCCGTCATCAAACTGCCCGACTACTGGCCCGTGGCCATCGCGCCGGCACCCTCACGACCGATCGAAGTGAAGCCGCCGGAACCACTCCCAGCGCCTCGCCCGAGCGGCTATCAGTTTGGCAATCAACCCTTGCCCGATAGCTGGGCGCTCGCCGCGCCGCCTGCTCCCAAGCCGCCACCACCGCCGGTTCCTTCCTACGAAGTGACCGTCGTGCGTCACATTCCCGAACCTGTGGTCGTCGCGCCCACTCCGCCGCCACCACCCAAGCCCGAGATCATCTCCGGCGTCTACGAGATCACACCGCGCCGCGCACCACTGCCGCCGCCACCAGCACCCAAGGTGGAACTGCCACCGCGGCCCGAGCCCGTCCTCATCAAGCCCGTCGTCGTGGCTCCGCCACCTCCCGCGCCAGTGGTTGTCGTCGCTCCACCGCCGCCGGTCGTCATTCCCGAACCAGTAGCCGTGAAGCCGAAACCCAAACTTCGCCAGCGGTTCGCTTGGGAATCTCCCGAGATGTACGTCGAGGAATAAGTTCGGAGTTCGGAACTAGACAGTTGGGTGCCTGTATTTTGTACTCAAAACACAGTACGTTTGTGCCAGATTTGAGCACTCACCGCGAGCGAGCCTCGGCCTGACTTTTGCCAGCAAACTGGGTTCGACCGACGCTTCTCCAGAGGGAGCATTCTGCTCCCTAAATCGCCTGTTCACCGACCGAGGCTGAACAGGGGTTGAACAGTCCCGGCGCGATAACTTTTTCGCGCGATTTTTCAATTCTACAAACCGGCCTTAAGTGCTTTCCTAGCAGTCGTTTGCGGCTCCAAAGGATGGTTATTTCCCCGGTTTCTTGATAACCAATTAATAACCACTTTGCACCCCCCTTTCGGCGTTTTGAACAGGGGCCGTTTGGCTCGTTCCGGTTATCACCAAGGGTGGTTCACTCACCCTTAATCCGATCACCAATTCTCCAGCAATAGCTCGCCAACAATCAGCCACTCGCCAACTACTGAATCAACACCTGCGCGCAACGTGAACCAGACACGCATCAATAATCTACGCAAATTGCCAAAGAACTCGCCGGTAAATTATACAGCACGTCGTGACTAGTCTGGTCACAAGAAATTTAAAGCGAAGGCGAAAGGGCGTTTCAGGAAATCCGAAGCGTGAGCGAGGAGAGTGCTGATCGCCGCACAGAAGTGTCGCTACAGCCACGCCATTCGCTTCACCCGAATCTGAGTCGCCACGAGGGTCTTGCGAACGAATTGTGCAGGAAGTTGGTGTCGTGCCTCCCGTTCGCTCTCCTCGCTCACGCTTCGGGTTACCTAGGCTAGGACCGGCGTGGACGATGCCAGGCCCCAAGCTATTTCGCGGCGTCTTCGGGCAGCTTGTGCCCCATCTTGTCGCGCTTGGTAGCGAGGTAGCGGGCGTTGTGCGGATTGGTGGGAGGGATGATGGCCACCTGATCGACCACCTGCAGGTCGAAGCCGCTGTAGACGAAGGCGTCGGTCTTTTTGGGGTTGTTGGTCAGCAGGCGAATCTTGCGCAGGCCGAGGTCCTTCAATATCTGAATGCCGACGCCATAGTCGCGCATGTCGGCCTTGTAGCCGAGCGCGTGATTGGCCTCGACGGTATCCATGCCCTTCTCTTGCAAGTCGTAGGCGCGAATCTTTTCGACCAGGCCGATGCCGCGACCCTCTTGAGGAAGATAGACGATCACGCCGGCACCGGCGTCGTTGATTTGCTGCATGGCCATGTGCAACTGGTCGCCGCAGTCGCAGCGGAGCGAATCGAGCAGGTCGCCGGTGAAACACGAGGAGTGGAGTCGCACCAGCGGAGCTTCGACTTCGTCCAGCTTGCCTTTCACCAGCACAATGGGCTGCTGCGTTTCAAAGCGGACTTCGTAAGCAATGAGGGTGAACTCGCCGTAGTAGGCCGTGGGAATGGTTGCCTGCGCAAGTCGCGTGACGAGCTTTTCGCTCACACGGCGATGAGCGATCAGTTGCTCGATCGAGATGATTTGCAGATTGTGCTTGCGAGCCAGTTCGTTCAGAAACTCGCGCGAGGCGCGGTTGCCCGTGTCGTCGAGAATTTCGCAGAGCACTCCGACCGGCGCAAGTCCCGCCATGCGGCACAGATCGACGGCCGCTTCGGTATGTCCCGCGCGGCGCAATACGCCACCCTCTTTGGCCAGCAACGGATGGACGTGCCCCGGGCGAACGAAGTCCCCCGCGACGGAGTCGCCGCGGGCCATTTCGCGCACGGTCTTAGCCCGTTCTTCGGCCGTGATGCCGGTCTTGCCGCTGCGGTGATCGATGGGCGTGAGAAAGCCGGTCTGCAGCGGAGCCGTGTTCGCATCGACGATCGATTGCAGGTCGAGTCGCGCGGCCGCATCGGGCAGCAGCGGCGCACAGAATTCACCGCGGCCGTTGATGATGAAGTTGACGGTCTCGGTGGTGGCCTTTTCGGCCGCACAAATGTAGTCCCCTTCGTTTTCGCGATCTTCGGCATCGACGACAATGATCACTTCGCCGCGGGCAATGGCATCGACGGCAGCTTGGATGGGCGAAAACTCACGAAACACGAGGGGAACTCCTGGGCTGACGCGGCTCGGTGTAAGAACCAATCGCCCCGCCGGCCAGTGGGGTTGGGTGTCCCTCCTATTATAGCGCCGCGGCCAGCCAGCGACAGGCGGCGGTTTCCGTCACATTGACAGCCCGCCAATAGCCCCACTACCATGCAACTTGCTCCGAGATTCTCGGGCGGTTAGCTCAGTTGGTTAGAGCGCCACTCTTACACAGTGGATGTCGTGGGTTCGAGTCCCCCACCGCCCATTCGTCCGCCAGTCCTGCTGAAACCTGCCCCGCGCAAGCGAGTCCTCGCGCAATAACGGTTCGGCGCTTGTGCCCGGGACGGCAATCTTCACGGTGTCTACCGATGGGCTCTCCTTTTCCGGCAACCTGGTCGCCCGCGGATGGCATTCGCATTGCCACGTGGCAGCGCGCGGCCTTGCTGGGAGTGGGGCTGGTGCTAGGCGGTTTGCTGGTTACCGCCGCGATGTTGCCCCCCAGCCAGTACGGCCTGGGAACGCATCAGTCGCTGGGCTTGCCCCCGTGCTCGTTCATCGTCTGGTTCGGCATTCGTTGCCCAGCCTGCGGTATGACCACCTCTTGGGCCCATTTGATGCGCGGCCAGGTGATTCAATCGGCCATGGCCAACACCGGGGGCTGTTTGCTCGGCATGATGGCGGTGCTCGGCACGCCGTGGATGCTAGCTTCGGGCCTGCGCGGCCGCTGGCTGTTTGGCCCGCTGGCCGCCGAGTGGCTGCTCGTCTCGATCGGCACCATCTTCGCGATCACCACCGTGCAGTGGCTCTGGCGCGTGTTTTTGTAACGCGCAGGTAGCCCGACGCGTCAGCGAGGGAGAGCGATAGGGAACGCAGACTTTTCGTCTCGGGCTGCCGTTTGTTTTGATCTTGGTGCGGTTGTTTAGCGAACGGCTTCGTGATGAATACACTTCGCTATCAAACTGGCGCTCCCCCTCGCTGACGCGTCGGGCTACTTCAATACGCTGCCAACAAAGCCGTCGCCCAGCAACATCGCCCGCCGCAATCGCTTTCTTGAGGAAAACTTTGCCGATTGGCGCGAATTGATCTGGCGGCGCTTGCCAGCTTTCGGCATAGTCCCGCTCCGAGATCACTGGGCGGACCACGATAGGCCCGCGCTCGGTCTCACTTCATCTGCAAGGGATTGCCGATGCACCGCCTACAAACTATGAATCACCGCCGTTTGTTTCTCTTCGCCGTCGCCGCTGCGCTGCTCGTCGCCCAGCCTGGCTGCGGCTTCATGTCGCACGTCATGTACTGGGCTCGCGGTAACCCCGTCGACGCCAAGTTCGGCGGCCTGAAAAAGAAGACCGTGGCCGTGGTCTGCTTCGATCCCACCATGAGCGGGCCCGGCAACCATGCCGACGCCCTGGCGAAATCAGTCGGAAGCAAGCTGGCCCAGAACGTCGAAAAGATCACGGTCGTGCCGCACAGCAAAGTGGCCGATTGGCTCGATGGCCAGTCCGACCAGGTGGCCGACTTCGTCGAAGTGGGCAAAGGCGTGAAGGCTGATATGGTCGTCGGGATCGATCTCGACTCGTTCCGCACGCACGATGGCCCCACGCTGCTGCGCGGCCGAGCCCGCGTCACCGTTACCGTGTACGACCTGACACAGGGTGGCAAGGTCGTCTATCAAACCCCGGTCGATAACGTCACCTATCCCAAGACGGGTGCTCGCCCCGCCGGCGAAAATGAGTCAGGCTTTCGCACGCTGTTTATCGACATCCTGGCCAAGCAAGTCGCCAAGGACTTTTACACCTACGACCGCGTCGAAGATTACGCGCTCGATGGTCTGTATATGGGCGACTAGTGCGCAACGGGGACTGTCTAGCTAGGCGATGAACTAGGCCACGAACTAGGCCACGTCCGCTGCGGCGGGAGTGGCCGGCGTGATGCCAAACAGTTCATCGGTGGGACGGGCGAGCGCGCGAAAGCGAGCCGTCGGAATGGTCACGGTTTGCCAACGCGGCGACAGGGTGTGCGACCAGCCTGTGTAGTGATCCAGCCGAATGCCGAGAAACGCATACAGGCCGCCGCGAAACTCAAACAGCTGTTCGCGCGGCAGCGGCGCCTTGTCGCCGATGACGTTGTAGGCAAAGACCAGCAGCCCTTGAAAGCGGCCCGAGAAGATCGACTCCCAGTGCGCCAAGCTGCGCAGTTCGTCGGCCGTCGACCAATTCTTCCAGTACTGTTTGCTGCGCCCTGTGGGAAAGCGCCGCCCCTTGATATCGACCAGCCAGGAAAGGGAAGAACCTGTCGGCACCAAGCGCGGCGAGACGATAAAGTCGAGGCTCTTCAAGGTTGCCGCATCGGCCCCGGCAGGAGTCAGCCCCGCCGCACTGCGGCGCGTCTCATCGACGGCCACGTACGGAATCCGGCGATACTGCAGGTAGGCTTCGAACGCCAACTCGTAGTGATTGTCGCGCTTCGTCATCGGAGGGAACTCTCGACGGGGAGTGATGGCGCGCAGGTTTGCGCACGGGCGCAGGCACTTTTTCTTCGTACCTATTTCTTAGCACAGCCCGGTGACAAGAGCCTGTCACTCATTCTGGCGAACAAAAGAATTGCGGCTATTTCACCTTGCGAACGCGGTGATTAAGCGTGTCACCGATATACACGCTGCCATCGGGGCCGACGCAAATGCCGTGAGGGCGATCGAGCAGCGCGTCAGTGGCGGGGCCGCCGTCACCCGTGCCACCTTTGTGCTTCGGTCCGCGGCCGGCAATGGTGGTCACCAGGCCACTGGTGATATCAACGGCGCGGATCGCGTGGTTCTCGGTATCGACCACGTACAGCTTGGTATTGTCGGGCGAGAAGGCAATTCCCTTCGGGCCATCGAAGGTCGCTTGCTTGGCGGGGCCACCATCGCCCGTAAAGCCTTTCTTGCCGGTGCCGCCCACGTGATGCAGCACGCCGTCGCTGAACTTCATCTTCCACAGGCTGTGACCCTCGCGGAGAGCAATCCACAGCGTGCCATCGGCGATGATTAGGGCCCGCGGTCCGATCATGGGGTTACCAGCGGCCTGGCTGCCATCGACGGGGGGCTTCTTCTCGCCGTTGCCGGCAACCGTAGTGACGACGCCCAGCTTGGCGTCGAGGCGGCGGATGCGATGGTTGCCAATATCGGCGATGTAGATGTTGTCTTCGCTATCGAGGGCGATGCTGTGAGGCTGACGAAACTGCGCCTTGAGCGCTGGGCCCTCGTCGCCACTAAAACCCGCGACGCCGGTGCCCGCCACGGTAGTGATGATGCCCGTCTTGGCATCGACCCGGCGGAGGAGGTGGTTCTGCATCTCGACAAAGAACATGTTGCCAGCGCGATCGAAGCGCACCTCGTAGGGCTCGTTCAACTCGGCAGCAGTGGCTGGGCCACCATCGCCGGAGTAGCCCTTCTTGCCGGTGCCCGCGACCGTCGTCAGTTGGCCGCTCTTCAGGTCGAGCTTGAGCACACGATGGTTGCGGACTTCGGTAATGTAGAGCGCGCCATCGGGACCGATCTCCACACCAAACGGATCGCCCACGTTGACCTTGGTGCCAAGGCCCGAGTTGCCGTTGTTCGTGGGCTGGCCGGTGCCGGCGACGGTGGTGATGTCGGCAGCCCAAGTGGCCGTGGCCAACAGGGAGCAGCTGGTCAGCAGGAGGGCAGAGCAGAGCATGACGCGCATGGAAATTCTCGATCAGAAGGAGTTCAACAGGGAGAGGTCAACGAATCAGGGAGCGGCCGGAGCTTCGTCCCAGGGACCACGCTTGGGGGCCTTGGTCGTGGGATGCAGTTCTTCATCATCATCGCGCACGCGCTGGGGCGCGACCAGTCGGGTTTGTTCCACTTCTTTGGCAGCCAGCAAAAAGTTGAACAAGAACACAAGGGTCGCCACGGGGGCGAGGAGATAGGGAGCAACCTCCCACGAACCCGACAGGCCGATGTTGGTATTCTCGCCCACCTTGTAGATGGTCCAGACCCAGTTGGGAACCTGCAGCAGCGTGTACTCGAAGCTTTCCCCCAGGCCTTCATCCGTGATCCAGGCGACGATCACCTGCAAGGCAAACGGGCCGATGACTCCCATGATGAGCAGCACCAGGTATGAGATGAACGTGCCGAGCATGCCCCCCATTCGCCACCACTGCAGCACGATGCCACAGAGCCGCGCTAGGCCCAGATAAATCGCCAGATAACTGAGCATGACGATCCACCAATGGTTCCAACGGTAGGGACCATTCCAGCTGGCGACGCCCGTGACGGTCACCGCCAGTTGGGCGATGAGGGCCAGCGTGAGCATGCCTCCCAAAGCATTGAGCAGGGCGAAGACGTAGCCGGTTCCCGAGCCGGGATTGAACCAGGTGAATGCCATCCGCCCGAGTACGCTTTGGGGCAACTCGCGGCGGGCTCGTGGTGACAGCTCGGCGGTCTCGCCGATCAGGAACGCGCCGGCGACGGCCCAGAGAATCGTGATCCAGGCGGCACCAACCATCAGCACCTCGTCTTGGCCGACCAGCAGGTACCAGTAGAGCGTCCAGCCGACGATGAGCGCTTGCAGAACCATTAACACCACGCGCACGCCAGTGCTGCGGTTCTCGCTGGCGAACGTCACCTGCCCAGCGGCAATTAGCACGAACAGAATCGCCAGCGGCACGTAGAAGGAAATGATCATGGCATTGACCATCCACCACTCGGGCTGATCGTAGGGCATGCCTTGCGCTTCTTCGATGATTCCAAACATCATCAAGCACCAGAAGAAGCCGAACAGCAGCAACGCGATGACAAGCAGCACTGAGAGGAGTACTTGCCAATGCCGCGCGCGTGTCACTGTCGAGAGCGTGAGGGCCAGGATGCTGAGCATGAGCGAAGCGAGGAACGTGTATGTCAGCAGCAGCGCGATCGTGACGACATCGATGCCGCGCAGCAGGTACGTGAAGGCGATGCAGGGTGCCAGGGCCGAGTAATAGACCATCATCTGCAACACGCTGCTGCCGAGCTTGCCGGTGACAATCTGGCGCGCACTGAGCGCCGTGATGGAGAGCAAGTCGAACGTGCCGTCTTCGAGTTCGGCGGCCAGCGAGCGAAACGAAGCATAGGGAACGACAATGAGCAGGGGCACGGCCAGGATCAGGTAGTAACCCACCAGCATCAGCGGGCCAAAGGGAGAGTAGAACACTCCGGGCAAGTTCACCACGACAAAGAACACGGTGTAGAGCCAGCCAAACATCAGCAGCAGGCTGAAGGTGACCGAGAACTGCTTGCTCTTCATCGCCTGGCGAGCTTCTTTCACCAGGATGGGGTTCATCCGTTCGCTGATGGCTTCCATCACGCGCTCGATGCGCGGCCAGAGCGGATTGGTGGCGGTGGCCAAGATCGGTGCGTCGTTCCCCTCGATCTTGGCGGGCTGATCGGGTTGAAGTGCGTCGCTGGCTGTGGTCATTGCACCAGTCCTTTGGTTACGGCCAGGAAGACATCTTCCAGCGAGCGGTTGTGACTGCCGAATTCGCAGACGGTAAAGCCGGCGTGAATCATTTCACGCAGCAACGCGGCTTCCGATTCGCGTTCGCCTTGATGGGCGAAACGAATCTGATTGGCGTTCAGGCGCACATCGGCGACATCGACTCGCGCGGTGAGCCATTGCAGCAGCGAAGTCGGATCGCCGATCATTCCCACGTTCACTTCCCGCTGAGGCTGCTGCTGTTTTTGAATCTCCGCGACGGTGCCGAGCGCCAGCAATTGGCCCCGCTCGAGGATCGCCACGCGATCGCACATCTCGGCCAGTTCGGTAAGGATGTGCGAGCTGACGAGCACGGTTGTGCCCCGCGCGGCGAGCTCGCGAATCATCTCGCGCAGTTCGATGCGGGCTCGAGGATCGAGGCCGTTCGCTGGCTCGTCCAGAATCAGCACCGCCGGATCGTGGACCATCGCGCGACCCAAACAGAGCCGCTGCTTCATCCCTTTCGAGAGTCCCCGAATCGGCTTCTCTTTGAGCACATCGAGCCCCGTGAAGTGCATCACGTACTGCAACCGCTGATGCCGCTCGCGGCCGATCAGGCCGTAGGATCGCGCGAAAAAGTCGAGATACTCCTCGACGTTCACATCGGCATAGGTGCCGAAATAGTCGGGCATAAAGCCCAGCCGTCGACGGACGCGGTCGGGGTCGTTGATGACCGAAAAGCCGTCGACCAGCGCGTCGCCAAAGGTGGGCAACTCAAGCGACGCGAGAATCCGCATGCTCGTCGTTTTGCCAGCGCCGTTCGGGCCGATGTAGCCGAACACCGTGCCACGCGGCACTTCAAACGAGACATCGTTCACCGCCTTCGTCTTGCCGAAGAAGCGATGGAGCCGACGGAGCTCGATCATGGGATGACTGGCGACCATAGATCACAGGGCGAACGAGAAGAGTGGGAAGGGTAAGGAGTGGAGATCAGTAGTTGCCTTCAGTCACATGCAGGCTGAGTTGCTGCTTCACCTTCGCGGCACCCAAAGGAATCGCGGGATCAATTTCAGAGAGGGTGACATACGAACGAGGTGCCAGAGGTTGCCGGCTGAGGTGACTGAACTGGTAGAGATTGCGTTCCAGCATGCTGGTGGCTTGAAAGACCGTGGTGCCGGTACCGGATCGCCAATAGTTGCGGCTGAATCCCCAGAAGCGAAAGTTCGAACGGTGCATGTTCTCGCTGTAGCCTTCGGGGTAGTTGGGTTCGTAATTCCCCATTCGCTTCGCGAGCTCTTCGGACGCTTCCTTCAAAGTGATTTTGCGCAGCGAGGCTTCACCCGCGAGCGGAATCTTCTCACCCGCAAAGTAATTGCCGTCGGCATCGCACACCACCACATACGAGAGCGGCATTTCGAGCTTGTTTTGAATGCTGAGGCTATCTCCCTGGACTTTACCAATCTCCAGTTTGGCTTTCGTTTGACCAGCCGTGTTGACGAACATCTGGCTCAGTGTGCGGGAAGAGATGTAGCCCGAGCGCAGCTGTTGTTCGTCGTCGGACCAGTGCAGGAGACGCCGCGCGCCGCGCGGGTTCGAGTACTCGTCGGGCCGATGTTCGTACGTTTGAACGGCCGCGTCGTCACGAAATTGCAGGCCCTGCGAGGGAGCAATCGAGGCGTAGTAGGCCTGTCGTGAGAGCGAGGCTATGTTCCCCGAACGCTGATCGAGATTCGTATAACTGCGCACTCGCGTTTTGACTCCTAGGCCATCCGTCAGAATCGCATACAGAAAGAGACCGCCCGTCACCAGGATCGCGCTCGCGGGAACCGTGATCAGCAGCAGGTAGAGCCGCCCTTGGCGATTCAGGACGTAGTAGTTGATCGGGCCGATGAGCATCACGAACAGCGTGATGAACACCAGAAACGACAACACGGGCGCTTGCCCGGTGCCGGGAATCAGAAAGTTCCAGAACTCGTCGTTACGCTGGGTGAGCGATGCCCCGCTGCGAATCGTCGGGTTCCAAGCTTCACCGCGAATGGAGTTCAACAACCAGACCCACTGGATGTGGTGAGCGGGGAAAGGATTGCCGTCGATGGCCAGCACCTGACCCAAGTTCATGTCGCGCGAGACGATTTGCCACTTGGTCTTGTCGGGTGGTTGGAGGATGGTCCCTGACCCCGGCATGCTGGGTGCTCCTGCATACATAGGATTTTGTGCGTAGGGATCATCGACCATGCCGCGCAACACTTCGCTGGAGCGATAGTCCTTGGCCTTCTGCCAGCCCTTCACTTTGCCGTCTTTCTGCGGGAGCGGTGCCAACTGCAGGATCTTCTCGAGCTGTGGCAGGTTGTCGAAGTCCTCGCCGACGTCATACACCACCAGGAACCGGCCCGAGCGATTCCAATCGGCCAGAGCTTGCAGCACCTTGGGATGTTTGTCTTTAACCAGCTGCAGATCGGCCAGCGAAATGAAGATCAAATCGCAGTTTGAATAAGCCAGCCACCGCTCGGGTAACTCGGCCGGCGGCAAGATGTCTCCTTTGGGGTTGTCCTTCAGTTCGTTAAGGATCTCGACAGGATGCACTTTGGAGGTATCGTCAGTCGCAACGTAGCTCCCATAGAAGGGAGAGTACTGAAACGACCGCAGCAGATTGCGCAGGTCGGGCGCGCGAACGTCGTCGACCCCAGGCAGCTTCTTGACCGCCGCGATGCCGGACGACTGCAACGTATTGAGCAGCACTTCGCGCTGGTCCATGGTGGGTGCTTGAGAGTCGATGAGCAGCACCCCCGGTGTTGGTTCGTGCCAGTTCATGCCCCCCGCGCGGGGCCAGTTCAGATAATCGCCCGAAAGGTCGCCAAGCCGCCCGCCGTCTTCGAACACTTCCACTACCAGTCCATGCCAGTTCGACTCTTGGGGAACAAGGATCGTGGCAACCGCTTTGCTGCTCCCCTGCTCGAGTTCGATGATCTGTGAAACCGCATCGCTGCGGCTGTCGTAACTGTTGGGTCTGATGACGACGCGAAACGTACGATCGCCAATCGCCGGCGCGCGCAAGGGAATGATCTCGACGCGGACCGGATGATAGCCGCGACCTTCGATCCAGCGGCTATCGAGGACAACCTGCACGCCGCTGGTATTCAGCTTGCCGACGATCGGCAAAACCTGCTTGCCGCCCCCTGCGGCCTGGCACGTCTCGGTTCTTGATAGGAACCCGATAGCGGCGAGCAGGAGCCCAAGCCCGAACCGCAGGGCGAGGGAGTGTCGACAGCCTGAGCGGCAAGAGTGCATCGAAATCTCCGGGAGCGGCAACTATGTCGACGGGACAGATGAGGCTTCTGAACTTACTGCGGTTCGGTGGGCGGAATGATTTGTTTGGGCGGACCAGCCGATGCGAAGGGATTGCTAGGCTGCCTGGCAGGTCGCCGGAAGATCGCTCCCACGGTCTCTTCCCAGATCCAGCCCAACGCCCAGAACAGCAAAAATAGCAAGAACACCAGGCCGACAGCCGCGCACGTGAACATGACCGCCGCGGCCCAGGGCTCGCCGTGGGCGGGGACGTTTTCGGGTGTGGCCACCATGCCGAGACGCCGGCCCGCGAAGTTGGAATTGAGGAAAATTCCCTCCAATCCCCCTCGGAGTGCCTGCGACAGCACCAACGAAAAGAGCGCGGCCACCGTAGTGATTATGAGCAGGATCTTGATCGTAAAACGAGGGATAAGCATCGCTGGATTGTCGCATAGCCCGGCAGCGTTGCAAGTTGCGACTCGTTCAAGCACCGAACTTGAACTGCCAAAGACTTGACGCTGCCACTTGGTCACACTAGCATCGCGCTAGGGGAGTTTCGCTTAAGCCAGATACTTCTTGCCCGGCTCCCCGCTATTCCAGGCAACCCAATCCAGCCCCCGATCGGGCCGATGATCATGCATTTGATTCCTTCTCTTCGGCACTCACTGCGCTTCAGCCGGGCGACGCTACTCTCCTGCGCGCTGACTATGCCCCTGCTCTTGCTGGCTACTCGTCCCGCGGCAGCAGTCACCCCCGATAGCGCCGAAGTGAAAGCTGTCGTCGCCAAAGCCCTGAAGTTTCTGGAGACCGCCAACCACGACCAAATCGGCGGCAAGTGCCTGATCGGAATGGTGTTCAAGCAAACGGGCACCGACGCCAATCACCCCAAAATCAAAGACGCGATCGCCGCCTGTCAGGCCTATGCCGCGAAGGGCGAATATGGCAGCGAAAACTACAACCTGGGCCTCTGCATCATTTTTCTCTGCGGCCAAGAAGACGAAGCGCTGAAGCCGACGGCGAAAAAACTGTTGACCGCCATGCTGCAACGCCAAAAGCAGAACGGGTCGTGGGGCTATCAAGAACGACAAGAGGGAGACACCTCGCAAACGCAGTATGGTGTCCTCGCAATGTGGATTTCCGAGCGCAACGGCCTCGATGTTCCGCTGCCCGCCATCGAAGGTGCGCTGAACTGGCTCCTGCGCACCCAGGATAAAGGGGGCGGCTGGGGCTACCAAGGCATCGATCCCGGGCCGAACGGTGCCCGCGTCGAGCAGTCGCCGCTGACGATGTCGCTCGGGGCCGCGGCCCTGGGTTCGATCTTCGTGCTCAGCGACCTGCTGGTCCTGCCCGACAACATCACCCGCGGTGCCAAGAACGATGCCAAGGCCAAGCTGCCGGCCGCACTGCAAGAAGTGATCGACAAGAAGGCGGCCGCCAATGGTCTGCGGCGGCGGCCACCGACCAGCATCGATCCGAACCGTTTGCGCAAGGCCATGGACGACGGCAAGGCCTTCGTCGCCAAGCAATTCAATACCGACAATGAACCTTGGAAGCACTACGCCTTTTACGCCGTCGAACGCTTCGAGAGCTTTCGCGAAATTGTCGAGAACGATCGCCCCGAAGAACCCAAGTGGTTCAACGACCTGTTTGCCTATCTCAAGAAGACTCAAATCAACGATGGCTCCTGGCAGGGGGACGATACCGCCGCCAGCTGCACTGCCTTTACCGTGCTGGTCCTTTCTCGCAGTACGCGCAAGACCATCAAGCGCATCGAATCACTGGGCGAAGGCGTGTTGCTCGGTGGCATGGGCTTGCCTCCCAAGACGGCCGACCTTAAGGAGCGGAACGGCAAAATCGTCGACTCGCCCCTCTCGGGTTCGGTCGACGAACTGCTGGGCATTCTCGAAGACGACAGCAACCCCGAACTAGCTCGCCTGGCCGAATCGAAGCAGGTCGTCACGCTCGATCCCGATATCACCCGCCGCGCTGGGCAAATCGATCGCTTGCGGGCGATGGTCTCGGCCGGTGCTTACGAAACTCGCCTGGTGGCTGTGCGTTCGCTGGCCAAAGTGCGCGACCTGGACAATGTCCCGGTGCTGCTCTACGCCCTTAGCGATCCCGATGTGCGCATCATCCGCGAAGCCGATCGCGGTCTCCGTTTCAACAGCCATAAACTGACCGGCGTGATCGAACTCGATGCCCCCACCCAAGAGACCTTGGCCGCTCTGCGCAGCCGCTGGCGCGCCTGGTATCTCTCTATCCGTCCCGACGCCGAACTGCTGGATTAGCCCGTGGCCACCGTTACCAAAGATCAAGCCGCTCAACCCCCGGCCCGACCTTCGTCGAGGATGCCCGTGCATACTCCGCGCAATGCCGGTTTGCAGGTCTCGGCCTACGACCAGGTCGCCGGTGGCCTGATCGCGATCCTGACGATCTTTGGCTTCATCGTCATCATGATGTTCATCATCTGGGCCTCGAGCCGCATCTGGTTCCCGGAGCAACCGGCGATTCCGGTGATGGTGCTGGAAGACGTGGGCGGCGGTGGCAGCGGCAATGGTACCGGCGGCAGTGGCGAAGCCTCTGACCAGCAATTCGAAGAACCCTCGTCGCAAGAACTGGCCGAAGTCAGCGATGCCAAGATCGAGCAAACCCTGGATGCCATTTCGCTCGTCGTCACGCCGGAAGTAGCCGACCTGAGCATCGCGGAAACCTCTTCCGGGTTTGGTAATGGCGTGGGAACCGGAACCGGCGATGGTCGCGGACCAGGTCCCGGTGGACCGGGCACCAGCGATGGCATTCCTTCCTGGGAACGCTGGGAAGTGCGCCTCAATGCGACCACCACCGAGGAGTACGCCAAGCAACTCGACTTCTTCAAGATCGAACTGGGTATCGCCGGCGGCGGCAGCCCGAATGTGACCTACGTTTCGAACGTCACCTCCGACAAGCCTACAGTCCGTGTCGGCAACCCGAAGGACGAAAAGCGGCTTCGCTTCATGCATCGCTCGGGGCTGCTGCGCGACGCCGATCGTCGACTCGCGCAGAAGGCCGGAGTGAACGTCGATAACAAAGTCGTGTTCCAGTTCTACAGCCCCGAGACCTACACGAATCTCCTCACACTCGAGAACGTCAAAAAAGGACAGCGCCGAATTATCGAAGTTCGCCGCACCGTCTTCGGCGTGAAGAACACCGCCGGGCGATACGAGTTTTTCGTCATCAGCCAGGACTATCGGTAATTCTTAGCCGCTAAACCTTAGCCTCGCGAAAATCGCCCGATGAAGATCGATCGCATCGACCTGTTTCATGTGGCCATGCCGTTGATCTCGCCCTGGCGAACGGCCTATGGCGAAGATGCTTCGATTCACGCGGTTCTGTGTCGCTTCAGTAGTGGTTCGTTCGTAGGCTGGGGCGAGAGTTCCCCGCTGGCCGCTCCCTGCTACAGCCCGGAATGGGGCGGCGGCATCTTTGCCGTCTGTCGCGATTGGCTCGCGCCGGCTTTGCTCGGCCACGATGTCACCAGCGGCGAAGATTTGCAGCGACGCCTGGGGCACTTCAAAGGCAATCCGTTCGCCAAGGCCGTCCTCGATTCCGCCTGGTGGAGCCTCGCCAGTCGTCTGCAGAACAAACCGCTCCATCAACTGCTGGGCGAGTATGCAGGCTGCACCCCGCGCGACGAAGTGGCCGTCGGTGCCGATTTCGGCGTGCTCGATACCATCGAGGAACTGCTGCCGTGTGTCGACGCCGCGGTCGCAGAGGGCTTCCCCCGCATCAAGCTCAAGTTTCGACCGGGTTGGGATCTGCCCATGGTCCGCGCCGTGCGCGAGCGGCATCCCACGCACCCGATTCATATCGACTGCAACAGCGGTTATCGCCTCAGCGATGTTCCACTGTTTCAGCAGGTCGATGAATTGAACCTGGCGATGATCGAACAGCCTTTGCAGCACGACGACCTGGTCGATCATGCCCAGTTGCAACGGGCCATTCGCACGCCCGTGTGTCTCGACGAAAGCCTGATCACCTTGCGACAAGCGCAGCAGGCTATCGCTCTGGGCAGTTGCCGCTACGCGAACATCAAGCCGGGCCGAGTCGGCGGGCTTACGAATGCCGTGCAGTTGCACAACGAGTTTCAACGAGCAGGCATTCCCTGCTGGGTCGGTGGCATGCTGGAAAGCGCCGCCGGTGCCTCGCTCTGCGTCTCGCTGGCGATGTTGCCAAACTTCACCTACCCGGCCGATATCTTCCCGAGTAGCCGCTTTTATCATCACGATCTCAGCGACCCGCCGCTGGAACTGATTCGCACCAGCGACGGCCTTCCCGGCGTCCGCGCCCCGCAAGAACTGCCCGAGCCCAACAGCGACCGACTCGCCCGCGTTACCGTGCAACGGGCCACTCTCTCCTAAACCAACAATCCGGAGCTGGTTGGTTGTTGTGTTGCGCGGTTCCGTGCAACGGAGTACAGCGACTTGTCTGAGCCCATACCAACGACGCGTAGGCTCCCGCGTGTTTCGCTCCGCTGGCTGTTGGTGCTCGTTGCCATCGTGCCACTCGGCGTCGGTCTGTTGGTGCGGGCCCAACGCGAGAAGGTTTGGGGATATGAGTTGAGGCAGGCCAATCTGGGAGTGTCCGCGACGCAGATCACGGACGCTCATATGGTCTATGCAGCTTGGCGAATTCGGGCGAGTGGCCGCGAAGAACTGGTTTACCTGCTGGTGATTCCCTCCGGCGACAGCGTTCTTGGCACAACGGGCATGGAGTTTATTCATGCCTCCGCAGTGAGCGCCGAAATTAATCGAGGGATTTGGATTCGCCCCGACTGCCTCTACTCCGATTGCCGGAGCCTGAGCAACCACCAGTATCCGACGGTGTGGCTGTACCGAGTGTCTGATAACGCGCTCAAGCATCACAACGAAGAGAAGATTGTCGACCAAGTGAAGGGCATCTCGCCCGGAGATCTGCGATTCAGTCGCGACGACTTCGCAAACTTCAGCAAGAGCCAGCTTTGGCTAAACAAGTTGAAGCCACTGGCCACGGCGGAGTCAGAGCGGTTCTATACGGGGCCTGGTAAGAAGTAAACGAGGCAACAGCGACTCGCCCGCGTTACCGCGCATCGCACCACTCTCTCCTAAACGTCCAACAATCGGTCTGGTTATTGGACAGGCACTGATTCCCGTTTCTTGCCGAAAGTTGTTGCACTTAAAACACTTGCGTCTGCTCGGCGAATTCTCGCCATCATCCTCTTTGTCCAACAATCGGGCGAATTGTTGGACAGGCTACTGACCGCTGCTGCAGCTACCGCCTCGTCAAGAACCACGCAGCCGAACCGCCGATCGCGGCCTCACTTTGCGTACCACCAAACTGTAAGAGAACGGGTGCGTGCAAAATTGAAGTGCAAGCTAGCGTATGGTGGCTGAGAGTAGGAAAGGCCATCGCTGGGTGTTTGAATATCAGAATCTCACTTGCAGATACTCAAACGGAGGCCCAGCGATGGTTTACAAGCAGCTTAGGGTTGAGGAGCGTGAAATCATAGCGACGATGAATGCTCAGGGTTGTACTCAGGCTGCCATCGCCGAGGCGACTCATCGCGATGCTTCGACAATCAGTCGCGAATTGAGTCGCAATCGGCCGCGGAGTTGTTACTCGGCATCGGTGGCCCAGGGACTGGCGATGCGTCGGCGGGCGGCGGCTGGGCGGCCGCGTCGCAAGTTCGAGCAGCCAGAGATTCGGGAGGCGGTCAAGAAGCAACTCCAAGAAGGCTGGTCTCCGGAGCAGATCGCAGGTGTGAGCAAGCGTCAGTTTCCCGAGGATCCGCGCCGTTGGATCTCGCGGCAGACGATCTACAACTCGCTCCGCCGTGACGACCACGGACGCCCACTGCAGAAGTGCCTGCGTCGTTATCACCTGCACAAACGCCGTTGCCGCGCGCGAAAAGAGCGGATCTGCCCGCAATTGGAACAACGACCCGCGATCATTAACGAACGGGGCCGCTGCGGCGATTGGGAAGGAGATTTGATTTGCAGCGGCGGTCATGACCAGTTCTCGCTGGTGAGTCTCGTCGAACGTCAAACGGGCTACGTCGAACTGATCCTGGTTCCCAACAAAACGTCCGACGTGGTGATGAGCGCTATTCGTGTTCGCCTGGGAAAACACCCGCGTGAGTTGCGTCAGAGCGTGACGTTCGACAACGGCTCCGAATTCAGCCGCTGGGAATGGCTGCAGTGGATCCTGACCCTGCTGATCTTCTTCGCACATCCGCACTCACCTTGGGAGCGCGGCACGAACGAAAACACAAACGGCCTGGTCCGCGAATACTTCCCGAAAGGCACGCGCTTCAGCCAGGTCACTCGCTACGAGGTCCAAGCCGTCCAGGAAAAACTCAATCACCGACCTCGAAAACGACTGGATTTTCAAACACCCCACGAAGCCCTTTCAAAACATTGCTGTCTTGCAGTTCAAACTTGACTTCACCACGTCTCACCATTTCCGCAAATGGGTGAGCGTTTGTCAAGAGTGTCGTTGCGATTTATTTCATAATTTGCAACGATTTGTTGGCCGTCTATTGATGTTCCTCGCGGGTCGTCGCCGGCAGAGTCGGACATCCGACTCTCTGACCCGCTGACTTCCAGCCGCAGCTAGCGCAAAAGCCAATGAACCCCCGGGGCAGGCCCGGGGGCGGAGAAGAAGTTTTTGATTCCCGATCCCCGATCCCCGATTCCCGATCCCCGATCCCCGATTCCCGATCCCCGATCCCCGATTCCCGATCTCCGACTCCCGATCTCTGAATCCCGGCGCCCGAACTCAGCGGTTCAGTTTTTCGAGGGGGCGGCGGGCGATGCCGGACTTGCCGGTGCGTTCGAGATAGGCCATCAGGTCGGCGATCTCTTCGGGAGTGAGGGTTTCGAGCAGGCCAGCAGGCATGGCAGAGACCTTGCTCGGCTTGGTCTCTTCGATGTCGTTCGAGGGAACCGAAATTCGTTCGCCGGTCTGCGTGAGGATGACGGTTTCGCCGGCACCACCGGGGGCAACGAGGCCGATGAGTGTGCGGCCATCGGTCAGCTGCACGGTCTTGCCTTGATACTGCGACGAGATGACCATCGAGGGATAGTAGATCGATTCGAGCAGTTCTTTCTTCGTGAAGCGGCTCGAAACGGTCGTTAGATCCGGGCCCATCGATTCGCCCCGATCGCCGAAGCGGTGACACTTGGCGCACTGAGCCTTGACGAACACTTCGGCTCCGCGAGTGGCCGTTGCCTTCTCGGCTTCTTCGCCGTTAAGGTACGAGACGAGTGCTTCGAAGGTGTACTTGGCATCGGGCGATACGGGGATCACGGCATCGGGCAGTTCCGGATACTTTTGCGTGAACCACTTTTGCCACGAAGCGAGCTTGGTCTGCGTGTCGCCTTCGGCGGCCAGTTCTTCACCGGTCCAGAACTGCAGCAGTTCGATGGCGGGCTCGGAACCTTTTTCTTTCATCTTCAGGCCGAGCAGAATCACGTTGCGATACGGATCGGCTTCTTCAGGAGCTTGCGGCACGGTGGCCAACTTGCCGAGCACTTCGCGGGCGGCGGCCGGTTCCAGCGAAGGCAAACTGCGGACGAGGTAGGGCCAGTTGTCGCCTTCGGGCTTTTGCGACAGGCCGACAGCAATGGCCTGGCGGCGTTCGGGATCGCGTTCCCAGATCTTGCGGAGGTAGGCCAGCGAAGCGTCGTCGCCGCTACGAGACATCACGGCGACAATGCCGACCTTCAGCCGTTGGAATGAATCCCCTTCGCGATCGGCGAGGCGCTCATCGAGTTCGATCAGCGACTGCAGGGTTGTGTCGTCGATGCTTTCGGGAACCTTATAAAGGGCACCGAGAGCCGCGTTCGGCATTTCGGTTCCTTGAGCCAGCACGAGGCGTGACTCTTGTTCGCTCATGCCTTTGGCAAAATCGCGCGTCGCGGCAATGATGTAGCGGGCATAGCTGCCGCCACCCTTCTTGGCATTGGCCGTTTCGTAGAACTTGAGCAGATCCAGGCGTTGCTCGGAGGTCCAGCCCGTTTCGACAAAGCGAAGGTGCATGGCCATGTGCAACTTGTCGGCATCGGTCACGCCCGACTTCAGATACTCGAGATAGCGGGGGGTGATGCTGGTTTCTTGCATGGCCGTGAGCAAGCGAATCAGCTCGCGGTTCATTGTCGGTTCGCCCGAAGGGAACTCTTCGGCGAGCATGGTGCGCAGCGCTGGGAGTTCGTCCGGCGGCACTTCGCCTTGATGCAAGGCAACTTGTGTCAAGCGGAGCAGATCGATGAAATCGCCATCGCTGACGAATTGTTGCATGTGCTTTTGCACTCGCTGCAGCACTTCCAAGCTGTGCTCTTTGCTCGGGTGAGCAACCATCAGCGCGAGACCACCCTGCAGCAACAGGCGGTGACCAGGCGCATCGAGAGTCTTCTTTTTCCAGGCTTCGAGTGGCATCCGTTCGAGCAAGCGACGGGCCGACCACGCTTCAAAGCGATCGTCGGAAGCGAGCAGCTTGAGCAGATTGTCGACCGGCGGAGCCTGGTCGGCTCGCGAGAGAGCTTCGCAAGCACTGCGGCGGACGAAGCGATCGGAGTCATCGAGCAGTTCGATCAAGCGGACGTGACAATCTTCGGTCGGATGCAGGCCCATCAACTGGGCTGCTTTGGCTCGCACCACTTCGTTCTTTTCTTGCGACAACTGCAGCAGCAGTTCTTGGGTTGGCTCGGGGCCGTATAGCTGCATCAGATCGAGGGCTTGCAGGCGATAGTTGACGGGATTCGCCGCCGACTGAGCCACGCCAATCAGGCTCGGGTTCCATTCCGGACCCAGTTGCTTCTTGAGCGCGGCCAGGTTCTGCCGAGCCCACGCGCTGCCGACTTGAGGTTGGCGAATGACGGCCGTCAGGCCGGTACCGACATTCGAGATTTGTTCGGGAACTTGCCCCTTCCAGGTAACGCGATAGACACCGCCCGCAGTGCCCCGACCACCGGTGACAAAGTAGAGCGAACCATCGGGGCCCACTTCGAGATCGGTCACGTTGAGCGGATTGCCGCTGAGGAAGACCTCGGGAGTGGCTTTGTAGGTCGCACCGTTCCGCTGCATCTTGATGGCCGTGATGGTCCCCTTGGACCAATCGGCGGTGAAGATTGCGCCGTGATAGCGGAGCGGGAACATGAAGTGGTTGTAGCTGGTGATGCCGGTGGGCGAGCCCTTGCCGGTATCGAGCGTGGCGGGGAGCGAATCGAAGTAATACTCGGGCCACTTCGACCAGCCACTGCGCCAGCCATATTCGCCGCCGGGCAGAATGTGAGCGAGACGCGTGGGCCGATACCAGGGCAAACCTTCATCCGATTCCATGTCGGCATCGTGGATGAACATTTCGCCTTCGCGGTTGAAGCACAGGTCGTAGGGGTTGCGCAGACCACCGGCGACCACCTGCACACCGCTGCCCGTGGGATCGGTACGAATGACGATGCCACCGGGAGCAGTCACGCCCGCGGCATGGCCGGTCGGGTCTTCGTACTTCGGTCCGACAATGTCACCTTCGTAAAAATCGCGATGCGGGCTGCCGGCATCGGGTTCGTTTTGCAGTTGCACGTGGTTGCCGAGCATGATGTAGATGAGGCCATCGGGACCAAGCACCAGGCCGTGAGCGCCATGTTCGGCGTTCTCGGTAGGGAACTTCAAAATGGTTTTGACATCTTCGAGATTGCCGTCGCGGTCTTTGTCGGCCAGGCGATAGAGTGCGGGGCCATCGGGACCGTCAGCCGTCACAAACACTTCGCCATTGAGGGCCAGAATGCCCTGGCAGTTTTTTACCTTGTCGCAGAAGACGCGCACCTTATCGAGCTGTTTGTCGCTGTTGCTGTCGTAGACCATCAGCAGCGGGCCACCTTCGCGCGAGCAGAGCAAGTTGCCGAACTCGTTGAACGAGGCGGCGATCAGCGAGCCAGCTTGTTCGGTGCTGATGATTTGTTGCACGTCGAACTCGGGCGAGATATCGAACCGTTCGTTGCGAGTTGTTTCGGTCAGATGGGTCTCAGCGGCGGGCGCTTGTTCGCGACGATCCCAGGGGGCAGTGCCGCCCAGCGGACCATAGGCAACCGCGGCTTCCCAGCCGCGATCGCTGTAGAGAACCGTGTTCCATAAGGGAAACGGCCGGAGCGTGGTTTTCCAGCTGCTGTCGCTCGAAAACGACTTCCAACCGGCGGTCTTTTCTTTCACCGTCATGCGTACAACGAGCGCAGCAGAACCGGCGGTTTGATTTGTGACTTTCACGGCGACGACGTTGGGCCCGCGCACGAGCGACTTGGTCACATCGTATTCGTCGAGCTTCTTGGTCGACTCGCCCGAGCCAATGCGGCGGCCGTTGATATACAGTTCGTAAGCATCGTCGGCTGCGATCGCCAGTTGAGCCGCTTCGGGCTCCTTGAGCGTGAAGGTCTTGCGAAAATGGCATTCGGCCTTCGCGGGAACGGCATCTTTGGTGTGGCTGGAAGTCCAGATCCACTGAGCCTCGAGCGCTGGTTCTTGCGCAGCGAGCGTAGGCGAAAAGATGGCGGCGGGAACGACAATTGCCAGTGCCCAGCAGGCGACCATTGCCTGATTCCAGGTCTGCAAACGAGCCACGGCTGCACGGGTCCATCCGTTCATGGCAAACTCATCGTCGATTCGCGACGATGCCTATTCTAAGGCCGCTGGCAGTGCAGCCGACATCCTTGTCGCCCCCAGCTGGAGGCTCACTTCGGCACCTTAACAAAAGATGTCACCGCGCGACAATGGCGAAAATACGGCTCTGGCGCGAGTGCGGCAGCCATTGCGAAGCTGGGTAACCTTCCTGACCCGACAGCAGCGTGTTTGGTTCATCCCCGAGTGATAGCACGACTCTACTTCGGCTTTTTAGGGATGCCGGAAATGCGACCAGCGGCAGCGCTGACGGGGCGCGGGTCGGGCCACTTACTAACAAGGCTCTTGAGAGATTTGGTAATGGCCAGGTCGTATTCGACGAAGGCGTTCAGGTCGACGGCGATACGACCGTGGGCCCGGTTGTGGCAAAGAACGAGTTGTAGATCTGGCCCGGGACCGGTTTGCATGGCATGCCTTTGGGGGTAAAGGCCGCGTTTTCCCTGCGGCGAACTGGGAACAAGCTCCCGTGTGCGTTCAAGCTCTCTGACGGTTATTCGCTCGAACCGCCCCGGTATTATTCCGACGCTATTTCTCTGACGTACGAGCACCCCCCTTGGTTCGCGGGGAAACACACCGGGTTACCGCAAAGCAGGGGCGGCCGACAGTTCAGCCAGCAGGCTCTAAGTTGCACTATGGCCCCGTGAAGCCGACTTTGACCTCAAGGTCACTCAGTTTGCCGTGCTCGCCCAGGATCGTGACAATCCAGCTTATGTCCACAAACGGAGCCGACGGTTGTGTGCGACGAGCAATGCACTCATTGGCGGATTCGCGATCGATTCTAAACCCAAACGCCTTCAACTGCTCAACCGCTGTAGACATGTCAGTTCCAACGGGAATCTCGCGAAGCAATTGCAACTTGGCCTCTTCGGGCCTTTGAGAGAGAACCAGCTTGGTAGGTGGCGTCTGGCTGGAGCGACGATTACTCATCGAGCAGCCGCCGCATACCAGGACAAGTAGCACAGTCGTCAGAGATGCGAAGGAGTATTGCGAAAGGGAGTTCATGCTGCCAGTTTTAACTGCGTCTGAGAAAGCCGGCCAGAGTAACCTTGTTGCGCGTCGTTCTTTGGGGAAACGAAGAGCTGATCGTTTCGGCGCAGATGCAATTACCGAAAAAAGGCTTGCTTGCCAGGCATTGCCCCTGACAATGGCGGCAGCACAATCCTGCCGTGAGAAAAGACGATGCCAGAACCCAACGATTTCTCTCCCCATATTCTGGCCGCTGGCCGGGCTCTTTCGCGGCGTCATCTGCTCGCAGCCTTGACCGGCGCCGGCATCGGAACCGTCGCCTTTCAACGGGCACTGGCGGCTCAGGTGGAACAAGTCGGAAAGATCACGCCGCAACTCATTGAGCAATCCGAGTGGATTGCCGGCATCGAACTTTCGGAAGAAGATCGCCAGTCCGTCGCCGACGCGGTGCAGCGAGATCAGCGCAAGCTGGAACTGCTGCGGCAGGTCGATCTGGAAAACAGCGTGCCGCCCGCGCTCACCTTTTTCGCTGCTCCTCCCCAGCGAACGACCGCCAAGATCGATCGCCAGGCCATCCGCCCGCTGCCTGGCAAAGCAGCCGTCGAACGACCGGCGACCGATGACGACCTTGCGTTTTTGCCGGTCACGCAACTCGCCGCTCTTCTGAAAGCGAAGAAGGTCTCTTCGACCGAACTCACCAAGCTCTATCTGGCTCGGCTCAAAAAGTTCGACCCGTTGCTGAAGTGCGTCGTGTCGCTCACCGAGGAGTTAGCATTGAAACAGGCCGCGCGGGCCGACGAAGAGATCGCAGCGGGCAAGTACCGCGGCCCGCTGCATGGAGTGCCTTGGGGCGCGAAGGACCTCATCGCCGTGCCGGGCTACAAAACAACCTGGGGAGCGAAACACTATCAAGATCAATCGCTCGATGTGCTGGCGACCGTAGCGCGCCTCTTGGAAGATGCCGGCGCGGTGCTGCTCGCCAAGCTGTCGGTTGGCGCGTTGGCTTGGGGCGACGAATGGTTCGGCGGCCTGACCCGCAATCCTTGGAACCCCGCCGAAGGTTCCAGCGGCTCGTCGGCCGGTTCCACGTCCGCTGTCGTCGCTGGCCTTGTCGGCTTCGCCCTTGGGAGCGAAACACTGGGAAGCATCGTCTCCCCCTGCCGACGTTGCAGCGCCTCGGGCCTGCGGCCGACCTTCGGCCGCGTCAGCCGGTTTGGCTGCATGACACTCTGCTGGAGCATGGACAAGATCGGCCCCATCGCCCGCTCCATCGAAGACTGTGCCATCATCCTGGGTGCGATTCACGGCAGTGACCCCAACGACATTTCCGCAGTTGATCAGCCTTTTGTCTGGCCGCCGCCGCACAAGGTCGATTCGCTCAAGGTTGGCTATTTCGAAGGCGACCGGCCCGCAGAAGAGAAACGAGCGATCGACGTGCTGAAGAAACTGGGCGTCACGCTCGTTCCCATCAAGCTGCCGAAGAAGTATCCGGTCGGGGCACTAACTCTCATTCTCAACACCGAAGCCGCCGCGGCCTTCGACGATCTGACTCGCGCGAGCGTGCGCGAGGGGATTGGCAAATGGGGAACCACGTTCCGCCAAGGACAATTCGTCACCGCCGTCGACTACCTGCGTGCCAACCGCATTCGCACGCTCGTGATGCAAGAGATGGCGGAAGTCATGCAGGGGATTGACGCCTACGTCGGCGGCGACGACCTGGTGCTCACCAACTACACCGGTCATCCTACCGTCATCGTGCCCGACGGCGATCGCGAGGGTAGCTCCAGCGGGCAACCGGGCACTATCACCTTCACCGGCACGCTCTTTGGCGAGTCCAAGCTGCTGGCTCTCGCCCATGCCTATCAGCAGGCCAGCGATGCCCACCAGAAGCGCCCGCCCTTGGATGAACTGGCGGCCAAGCCCAAAGACTAGCTCCACCGAGCTTCGCTGCCGGGCACCTGAGTGCGGCACTTGCCAATTCGCTCCGACTGGTTGAGGCGAGCTCTCGCGCCCTTCATAATGCGCAGCGGGTTTGCTGCCAGCTGGCCCGTCTCTACCTTCCGCATCCAGACTTCTCCCTTCAAGCTCGCTCGAGGTTCTCATGCATCCTTCCCTCTCCCGTCGCCGCTTTCTCGCCATCTCTGCTGCTGCCGCCGCGGGAGCGACCTGGTTCGATGTTCCCCAGGTTCTCGCCAAGGCCAACTTGCTGGCCGATGATCCGTGGGGTGGCTTTCCGCTCGGGGCTCAAAGCTATTCGCTGCGAAACTTCAATACGGCCGAAGCAGTGCGGCACCTGCAAGGCATGGGTCTGCACTATGCCGAGTTCTACAACAAGCACCTCGATGCCAAGGCCACCGACGAGCAAATTGCCGAGACCCAAAAACTGCTTAAGGACGCCGACATCAAGCTGGCCGGTCACGGTGTGCATGGTTTCGGCAAAGATCACGAAGCCAACAAGAAGCTCTTTGACTTCGCCAAGAAGATCGGCGTGCGCGTCATCACTGCTAATCCGACTCCCGATTCGTTCGACAGCCTCGATAAGCTCGTGGCCGAATACGACATTCGCATCGCCATTCACAATCACGGCCCGAATGCCTTGTTCGACAAGCTCGACAGCGTGAAGAAGGCTGTCGCTGGTCGGCACAAGAACTTCGGCGCGTGCGTCGACTGCGGTCACTTCATCCGCAGCGGCGAAGACCCGGTCAAGTGTGTGCTGGAACTGGGCGATCGCGTGTTCGGTGCCCACATCAAGGACGAGAAGGAAGCCAACACACCCAAGACCAGCAACGTCATCATCGGCAAGGGGCACCTCGATGTTGTCGGCCTCTTCAAAGCGCTGCGCACGATCAAGTTCCCCGCCGATGGTTCCCTTTGCCTCGAATACGAAGCCAATCCCAAGGACCCGATCAGCGAAATGAAGGAATGCCTTGCCGTGGCCAAAGAAGCCATTGCCAAGAGTGCTGCCTAGCTCGCCTTGCGATTTTCAAAACCACCATTCCGTTTGCATCGCAAGCGGGATGCCGCGGTTGTCGTTGGGCGGGAATCGGCGGATGCTCAGTTCGGCATGCATGTTGATGGGGTTGCTATAAAACTCGGTCTCGGCGACGTGCGTTTTGACATCGCGCTTCTCGTGGTCGCTAAAACCTACCTGCGAGGTTTCGGAATAGTTGTAAGAGCCTTGCTTGATCTTGTCGCGACTGATTCGTTTGTAGATGTCTTCGTATTCGTCTTCGTTGCCAATGTTCTTCTTGCCCCCTTGAGGGCCCCCGGCACCGTAGTTCATTAGAATCACTTCGCACGAACCGCCGCTGCCGTCCATTCGAATCAGCTTGAAGACCGGCACATTCTCTTGGCCGCGCATCTGCGTGTACACCGCTTCGCGCTTCGGGCCTTTCACTTCGCCGCCCCAGTGAAAGATGGTGGCCCCGGCCGACATCTGATACCAGATCCAGCCATGGTCATCCAAATAGACATCGCCCGAGAGCGCATCGCGAACAGGAAACCAGCCCTCCATGGTCATGGTTTCTTTCGTCGCCTGGGCCGGGCAGGCTTTGTGCGCGGGGTAGACATCGAGTCCCGGGCCCAGCGGCGTGGGCCGGCCGCGATTCCGATCGTTGAATGTTCGCACTTCGTGGCAATTGGCCAGAAAGGTTTGCCGCGGACCATTTTTTGAAGCCATCTGCGCTTCGGCATATTCTTGCGGCAAGCGCGCGAGCGAGGTTGGCAGCACGTTGAAGTAGTTGCGAACCTTGCTGGCCCAGGGCGGCACCCGTCCGGGAAAAATCTTGGCCCAACCACCGAAGGCTTTGGCTTGAAACAGAATCTCGGCCGGCGAGTGCTTGAGCCAACATTTGTAGTCGCGCATTTCGTCAATGTTCAAGTTGGCCATGGCAAGTTCTCAGCAAGCAGATTCCAGCGAGGCACTGGTTGGTGGTTCGGTGTGCGAAGGATCGCGCCCCTATCCTCCTAATCTCCTTCCGCGTAACGAGCGGCCAAAATGTGACAAGAAAGTTTGTCGAGTCGCGACAACCGCTGGCGTGCCAGCGATCTACGTCGATGGTCACGCCATGCTCGTCCGCGGTCTCAATCAAATCGAGAACTTCATCGGCAATGCCAGCCGGGCGCTCCGCGAAGCGAAGCGCGAGTAGGCACCATCTTCCACAAGGAGAAGAGTTATTTCTTCTCGACCACCCAGATGTTGCGGAAGGCAACTGGGTTGCCGTGATCTTGCAGGAACAGGCCGAGCGCTTCGGGGCCTTCCTTGGCGCGGCCAGGAGTGCCATCCTTCAGGTCGAGATTCTCATGAATCACGACGCCGTTGTGCTTGATGGTGGCGCGGGCGTTCTCGACCTTCTTGCCGTTCTCGTACTTGGCGGCGGTGAAGTCGATGTCGTAGGTTTGCCAGGCCAGAGGCGGCAAGCACATGTTCACATTGGGCACGGCGACGGTGTAGATGCCGCCGCATTCGTTGTTTTTGCCATCGAGGCCGAATGAATCGAGCACTTGCAGCTCGTAACGGCTTTGCAGGTACACGCCGCTGTTGCCCCGCTGCTGGCCGCGAGCACCCGGCATGAAAGGCGTGCGAAACTCAATGTGAAACGAGTGATCGCCGAACTTGGCGTTCGATTCGCAGTTTGTCGGGCCGAGCAGGTTCCCCTCGACCAGCTTGCCGTTCTTGAAGTTGTCGGCGGTGGTGCCGTCGAACAGCACCTTGGCCCCTTCCGGCGGCTTGGCACCCAGCGTAGGGCTCTTCCGCTCGGTCTTCTTGATCTCAGCGACCTTCTTGTCACCATGCACAACGGTCAGCGTGCCGTCCTTGATCGTGGCGGTCCAATCGTCCCCTTTGACGTTGACGGTGCCATCAGTGGCGGTCTCGGCTTTGCCGGTCTTGGTGGCGTCGCCCCGCTTCCAGCCATCACCGGGCAAGCCGCCCGGGTACCCAACGACGTCGAACTTGCCATCGCCCAGGGCAATCACTTGCACGCCCCACTTGTGACCTTCGATATCGGAGCCGGCGTATTCGCCTTGCACGACGAAGTCGGGTCCGGCGTCTTTTTCATTCGTGAAAGTCAGTTTCGGATCCGCGGCCACACCCACGCTGGCCACCGCCAGCAGCAGACCCATCGACCAAGCCATCATTCGCCCGTTACGCATCGCTCGTCACTCCCTAAGGTTTTTCAGTCGCGAGAAAGTTCGCCAGAATTCGTCTGCTATTCTGCAAGGGGAGTGAGCGCGAATCAAGCTGAGGAGTGCTCCGGATAGGCATCTGCCTTCGTTCGTTCCCAGC
Organism: Anatilimnocola aquadivae; assembly: GCF_049819085.1. Lineage (GTDB taxonomy): Bacteria > Planctomycetota > Planctomycetia > Pirellulales > Pirellulaceae > Anatilimnocola. The sequence continues at coordinate 7,939,114 of NZ_CP187419.1, read as the reverse complement.
GCCACACCGGTCCATCTTCCTGATCGATCACATCGCCGACGAAGCGAAAGCCGGCCTTTTCGAGCGCTCGGCACGAAGCATTTCGCTCGGGCAAGGTATGGGCGATGACCTGGTTCACTTCGGGTGACAAGAGCGCACAAGCGGTCAGTTCGGTGGCCATGGTCGTGGCATGACCGCGATTCTCGAAGGGTGGGAAAGTGAAGTACGCGATCTCGATCAGGCCCTCGGCGGTCGGAGCCTCTTTGTAGGCACAGGTGCCGATGATCTGGTTGGTTGTATCATCGATGGCCAGAAACGCGCCCCACTGCAACGGCCGCGGCTTCCGCTCATATAGCGACAGGGTATGGTCGAAGATGTTGGGCAGCCACTCCGCGGCGGGACCAATCGTGGCACCCATTGCACTCTCGCACTCCGCCGGCGAAGTGCGGAAGGTCTCGGCTAGTTGTAGGTCAATGGAAACAAGTTGCATTGCACACTCTTTGCGGGTGTTGGCCAGGATATAGCGGTCAGCGCCAATAGCTGATGACGATGCCGATTGCGCAGCAGATTGCGAAAATGATCAATGCCAGAACCGCAAATTGTCGTCTTTTCGCTTCGCAGTTGATGCATAACGCGCTGCCAGGATACTTGTGGGCGGTGATATGGTTCTCGCAGCAAAATAGACCGCACTTCGCACAAGCGCGCGTCGATTTCAGGCCACAGATGTGGCAATTCGTTCGCGACCGTTTGGAGCGCCTGGTCGGGCAGCCACAATGCGGACACGCTGCCGCTTGTGTCGATACTTCTCGCGTGCATTCAGGACAGGAAGTGAGTGGCACGGTACTACTAGTGGAAGTGGGAAGTCTTTGACAGCACGACAGACAATCTTTTAAGCTGGCCGCTGCTTCGATGCAATCAAACCAACCACTCCTTAAGCCTGCATGAAAACTCAAACCTTGATCATTGTCGCTCTCATCGGCGTGGCTTGCCTGGGATTGATCACCGTCGTCGGCTGCGCCGGTTTGGCGTTCGTGGGTTTTCGCAGCATGGATTCGTCGATTTCGCCTGCCGTCGACAAACTGTTTGTCGCCATCGAGCAGGAGCAACTCGGGGCTACCTACGACAGCGAGACCAGCGCCGAGTTCAGGCAGGCCGTGACGCGCGAGCAGTTGATCGAACTGGGACAAAAGATCAACACGCGACTGGGCTCGCTCAAAACGAAGTCGATGCGGCAGTTCCATGTCCGCCAACTGAACGCGGACCAATTTGCCGAAGTCTCGTACCACGCGACCTTCGAACACGGCAGCGGCACGATCGACACCCGTTGGAAACGCGAGGGAGCGGAATGGAAGCTGGTGCATCTAAACGTCAACTCGCCGGAGTTCGCCAAAGACAGCGCTACCGCCAAGTGCCCACACTGCGGCGAACCTCACACCGCCAGCGCCAAGTTCTGTCCGAAGTGCGGCAAGTCTCTGGCGGCGAAACCAGCGGACGAGAAGGCGACCGCACCTACCGAGACGACGGGAAGCAAAAGCAACGATTAGCGGGAAACCTACCCGAAATTCACGATGCGGGCGTCTTTGCTGTGAAGAAGAACATCGTGTGGATGCTCGCGACCGTCTACCGTAATTACGATACGAGCGTATCCGGCCAATGGAGCGTCGTGCGGGTCGCTGAGGACTAGTGAATCGCGGCCGACCTGCGCGACGCTCAAGACAGCGCCTTCAATCTCTAGACGTATCTCCACATTGGAAGAATATCCGCCTTCATGGTCGATCATCATGCCTCCACCCTTGCTTGAACAATACGCTCAGGAGTACGCCAAATCACACGAAATGTCAACATCGCTTGAGCTTCTAGGAGATGGCACCGACGGCGCGGTCTGGCTGACATCCGACAGAACAGCGATAAAAGTGTTTCATGACAGGAAGCAATTTGAAATAGAAAAGGAGTGCTACATTCGGCTTGCAGCTGCAAAAGTTAAGGAGGCTCGCGGATTTGCAATCCCTCAGTTGGTTGACTGCGACGGGCAACGAAAGATCATCGAGATAACCACTGTTCGAGCACCGTACCTTCTTGATTTTGGTAAGTGCTATCTCGATCACACACCGGATTTTACAAGTGAACAATGGGCGTACATGTACAGCGAGCTGCAGGAAATCTACGAAGATCGGTACGACGAAGTGATGTCCGCTGTCCGCTCGCTTCAGCAGTACGGCATTTACTACTACGACATTAAGCCAAAAAATGTTTTGCCCGCGAATTGGGATCCAACCGTCTAACGCTCGCCAATCAGTCCAGCTCCTGGCGGCTTCTTGTGGTTCGCGGTTTGATGACCTCCGTTTATCAACAACCGTTCCGCGGTTTACGTTCCCGCGACCGTCCTCGAAATTGTCGAAGTGCATTCGGGCAATTGTGGCGAGCTGGTGAAATGTTGTCAATAACTGTGACAATAAACTTGTCTATATTGTGACGATTTATTCCCGGAAGGTCACATCGGCTCGCTGTGACCTGGATTGGCGATGTTGCGTTGACCTCGCGGACCAAGGTCACATCCGGCGGATGAGACCTTGGTCCGCGAGCGACGGCTAGAACACGCATCGGAAAACAATACAAACGCATGGCAATAAACTTGCTTGACAAAACGTCAGCAATAGATCATCAGGTGTTGTGTAAATGTCGTGGAGCGCGGCACGACAGGCTGCGCAGCCTGTCCCGCAAGGAGAGCCGCTGAGTAGGGGCAAAAAGTGGTCGTCAAATGGTTATCAAGAAACCGGTGATTTCGACGGAATCCTCGACGGAAGTGATTGAAGGGCCGGGACTAATGGCAAAAAGTTATCAGGGCGCTGCCACACTTGAAGTGTCCGCTATCACGGGCGGAATTTGCGTGAAGATCCACCGCCGGGGAGTTTGAATGAGGTTAGTTCAACCACTCTTCAAACGGAGTCCCGGCGATGGAAGAGCGACAAACCTATCGGCATTTTACGTTGGTCGAGCGGCAGGTCCTAGCGCAGCTGGTGGCCATGCGCGCCACGCAGCAAGAGATGGCAAGCTGCTTGGGTCGTGACGTGCGAACGATCCGAGCCGAGCTCAAACGCAACTCGCGTTATGGCGGCTACTCTGCGTGCGAAGCGCAACGCTTGTCCGAACAGCGGCGTTGCCAGGCTCGACAGAAGTGCCGCAAGTTACGCCGACCCGAGTTGGTGGCAGTCGTCACGGCAGGGCTCCGTAAGCGCTGGTCACCCGATCAAATCGCCGGTCGTTTGAAGCGGCAATTCCCGTGCGAACCGCAGCGTCGCTGCTCCAGTCAAACGATCTACCGCTGGATCGACACCGACGATTTCGGTTACCTTTGGCGGCGAATGTTGCGAAACCACAAACGCCGCAAACCTCGTGCGCGGCAGGTCAAGTCACCGGCGCGCGAGATCGCCGGGCGGCCCGAGATCATCAACCTACGCGAGCGAATCGGCGACTGGGAGGGAGACACGATCGTCGGCCGTGGCGGGCGGGCCTCGCTGGTCAGCCTCGTCGAACGGAAAACCGGCTTCGCCTTGCTGCTCCCAGTGGAGAACCGCTGTGCTCCCACGGTGAACAACGCGATAAAACGGCGCTTAGGCACGCTTCCACCCGAGGCTCGGCACTCGCTGACATTCGACAATGGCTCCGAATTCGCCGGTTACCAAGAGCTGATGTCGAGTCTGTCACTCGACATTTATTTCGCCACTCCACGCTGCCCTTGGCAACGTGGTAGCAACGAGCATTTCAACCGCCTGGTCCGCGAGTTCTTCCCCAAAGGCACCGACCTGCGTGGCCTGAATCGGCGCAAGCTGGCCGAGGTGCAGCGGTTATTGAACCAACGACCACGCAAACGCTTAAACTATCAAACCCCCGACGAAATCTTCTCCGAATTCTGCCAGCGGACACTTCTAACTTGACAGCGCCCAGCGCAAAAGTCGCCAAAAAGTTATCAAAATTGGTTATCAAAGGAGGCCGGTGAACAGTCGATTCGTGCAGACGATCGGAGTCGTCGACGCCGCCCGACGGGCAGAAGCACTACCCCCGGAGGAGGGGCAGAAAATGGTTATCAAGAAACCGGTGATTTCGGCAGATTGCTCGACGGAAGTGTTTGCTGGACTGGGACTAATGGCAAAAAGTTATCAACGCAAAAGTCGCCAAAAGGTTATCAAAATTGGTTATCAAGCGAGAGCCGACCAAGACCCATGGACAAGCAAGTCAACGAAAAAGGGACGCGTGGTTGACGCGTCCCTCGGTGGTTATAAGCAGGTAAGAAGTGAGGCAGGCTGGCAGCCTCTCTCGCTACTTGACCTTGCCGCTGGCCATCAGCTTGCTGGCCTGACCGGCCTGGCCGAAGCTGACCATGCGGGCGACGCAGACCTTCTTCATGGCATCGCGGGCGGGCTTGAGGTAGTCGCGGGGGTCGAACTTCTCGGGGCTTTCCATCAGAGCCTTGCGAACCGCAGCGGTGATGGCCATGCGATTGTCGGTGTCGACGTTGATCTTGCGCACACCGTTCTTGATGCCGAGCTGAATCTCTTCGACGGGCACGCCCCAGGTCGGCTTCATCTTGCCGCCGTACTTGTTCAGTTCGTCTTGCAGGTCTTGCGGCACGCTACTGCTGCCGTGCATCACCAGGTGGCAGTTCGGCAGCAACTTGTGAATGGCAATGATGCGGTCCATGGCCAGCACGTCACCCTTCGGCGGGCGAGTGAACTTGTACGCGCCGTGGCTGGTGCCGATGGCTACGGCCAAGGCATCGATGCCGGTCTTGGCAACGAAGTCTTGAGCCTGGACCGGATCGGTGAGGAGTTGATCGTGCGAGAGAACCCCTTCGGCGCCGTGGCCGTCTTCGGCTTCGCCTTCGCCGCTTTCGAGCGAACCCAAGCAACCGAGTTCACCTTCGACACCCACGCCCTTGGCATGGGCGAGCTTCACCACTTCGCTGGTGACCTTGACGTTGTATTCGTAGCTGGCCGGGGTCTTGCCGTCTTCTTCCAGCGAGCCGTCCATCATCACGCTCGTAAAGCCGTTCTCGATGGCCGACAAGCAGGTCTTCACGCTGTTGCCGTGATCCTGGTGCATGACGATCGGAATTTGCGGATAGAGTTCCGCGGCGGCGAGCATCAAGTGGCGGAGGTAGTTGTCTTGCGAGTACGAGCGAGCACCGCGGCTGGCCTGCACGATCACGGGCGAGTCGGTTTCCTTCGCCGCTTCCATGATCGACTGGATCTGCTCCATGTTGTTGACGTTGAAGGCAGCGACGCCGTAGTTGTTTTCGGCGGCGTGATCCAGAACAGTGCGCAGGGTAACCAGTGGCATGGGCAAACTCCTCACGTGGGGTCGAATGGGGGCCGATCAAGCAGGCTGCGCACCGGAGAAAAGGGAAGCGTAACTGCTGACAGAGTCGGCAATTATCCGCCCCGGGGACCAACCCCGCAATGGCTCACGACCGGCGGTTGTTCACGGGAGGGGCTGGTTGCGTCGCAAGGGGGGAGCAATTTGCTTTGCACGGGCGACGAGGGAGCTTTCTGGCCCGCTGATGGATATAATGAGGCGAGAAAATCTTCCCGCCCCGCCCTCCTCGCCCGAGGACTACCGATGCTTTACCGCCCGTTTTCGGCCCTTTGCTGCTGCTTATTTCTCGCGATTGGTTTGTTCTGTAGCCCGATCGCCTTTGCTCAGGAGTACAAGGTCGAGAAGATCGAAGAGCCCGCCCCAGCCGATGAACTGGCTCCTGAGATCGCCTCGCTGCTGCAGCCTACGGGTATGAAGTTCGTCAAAGGGGAATCGCGGACGGTCTGTGAGATTTGGATCTGCAAAGAATGGCCGCTGAAGGGTGACAAGGTCGGCGGCGAGATCATCTATCCGCTGCAGCCCGGCCAATTGATCGGCGTGATTCGCTATCCGCGTAAGGCGAACGACTTCCGCGATCAAGACATCGAGAAAGGCATCTACACCCTGCGTTACGGCCAGCAGCCGGTCGACGGTGCCCATGTTGGCACTTCACCCACGCGTGATTTTTTGCTGGTGCTGCCCGCAGCCAGAGACCGCTCGCCAGCGACGCTGGAGTACAAGCCGCTGGTCGCTGCCAGCAAAGAAGCCACCGGTGCCACGCACCCCGCGATTCTCTCGCTGCAACGCTTGAGCGATTCGACCGAAAAGCTCGCCGTGCGGCACAACGAAGAAAAAGAATGGCACATCCTGCGGTTTGTCGGTAAGACCAGCCAGGATGGCAAAACGGCTGACCAGGCAATGGAACTGGTCGTGGTGGGGAATGCGGGAGAGTGAATGGAAGGCAGAAGTAAGAAGGCAGAACGCAGAATGGAAAGACGCGAGTTGCTGATCGCTGCGAGCGGGCTGTTGATGGCAGGCTCGCTTCGCGCTGAAGAGCCCAAGGCTGTTGAGGCCCCAGCTGCGTTCGAGTTGCAAACCTATCGCGGCCAGGCCGTGTTTCTCGCTGAAGCGCTCAAGCGGCTACACAACGTGCAATCGGTCGATGAAGCGAAAGAACGAACGCTGGCCATCGAAACCAAAGACGGCACGCTGATCCCCATCGTGGAAGATGTCCGCGGCCGAGCGCTCCGCAGTGACGAACGCCTGCGCAAGATGAATCTCGAAGTTCTGGTCCGCAAGTTCCGCGGCTCGCCCGCCGGCCAGGTCATTCGCCTGTACGAGCTCACGGATGAGGGCAAGTTTGAGATCGACTACTGGTGCGATATCTGCTCGATCGCGATGTACGAACTCAAAATTTGCGAATGCTGCCAGGGCGACATTCGCTTACGCAAGACCAAAGTTCAAGCTCGTGATTGACTATACCGGCGGTCGCGGGGGAAGCCCGAAGCGACTTTGCAGCGACTGCACTTCCATCGTCTCTTCACGCAAGGCTTCCATCGCTTTGACGGCTGCTTCGGCCGCTTGAATGGTGGTGATACAAGGGACGCCCAGTTGTACGGCGGCTGCACGGATGCGACCTTCGTCGGTCCGGGCACCCTTACCACTGGGCGTGTTGATGACGAGTTTGATCTGGCCATCGTTCAAGTAGTCGAGCAGGTTCGGCCGGCCTTCGACGATCTTCTTGACGCGGGTCACAGCAATGCCAGCTTCTTCCAGACGACGAGCGGTTCCTTCGGTAGCAACCAACTCATGACCCAGCACTGTCAAGCGACGAGCCAACTCGACCACCGATTCTTTGTGCCGCGCCGACACGCTGACAAAGATTTTGCCTTCGGTCGGCAGCAAAGTGCCTGCAGCCAATTGCCCCTTGGCAAAGGCAATGCTGAAGCGCTCGCTGATGCCCATCACTTCGCCCGTGCTGCGCATCTCGGGGCCGAGCACGATATCCACTCCCGCGAACTTGCGGAACGGGAAGACGCTTTCTTTCACGCTGACGTGGGCGGGGATCGGTTCGCGTGTGACGCCCAGATCGGGCAGCTTGACGCCGGTCATCACCTTGGCCGCGATCTTGGCAATTGCCATGCCCGTGGCCTTGGCCACGAATGGCACCGTGCGGCTGGCGCGAGGATTGACCTCGAGCACGTAGACGGTCATCTTGCCGTCTTCTTTCTTCACCGCGAACTGCACGTTCATCAGGCCAATGACCTTCAAGTGCAAGGCCATTGCCGCGGTGGCTTCGCGAATCTCTTGCACAACAGGACCAGGCAAGCTGTAAGGCGGAATTGCGCAGGCCGAGTCGCCCGAGTGAACGCCAGCTTCTTCGATGTGTTCCATGATGCCGGCAATCACGACGTTCTCGCCGTCGCAAATGCAGTCGACGTCGACTTCAGTGGCATCTTCCAAAAAGCGATCGATGAGCACCGGCTGCCCTTGCGCCACGACGAACGCTTCGGCGACGAACCGCTCGAACTGCGAGTGGTCGTAGCAGATCTCCATCGCGCGGCCGCCGAGCACAAAGCTGGGGCGTACGATCGCCGGGTAGCCAATCTTCGCGGCTTCTTCGCGCGCCTGGTTCATGGTGCGGGCGATGCCATTCGCGGGCTGCTTGAGATTGCACTCGCGCAGAATCTTGGCGAACTTTTCGCGATCTTCGGCAGCTTCAATCGTATCGACACTGGTGCCGATGATGGGCACGCCGGCGTTATGCAGCGCGCGAGCCAGGTTCAGCGGTGTCTGGCCGCCGAACTGCACAATCACTCCTTCGGGCTCGATGCGATCGAAGATGTTGAGCACATCTTCGGTGGTGAGTGGTTCGAAGAAGAGCAGGTCGCTAGTGTCGTAATCGGTGCTGACCGTTTCGGGGTTGCTGTTGACCATCACCGACTCGATGCCCAGTTCTCGCAGAGCGAAGCTGGCATGGCAGCAGCAATAGTCGAACTCAATTCCCTGGCCAATGCGGTTGGGGCCACCACCGAGAATCATGATCCGCTTTTTGCCAGGCTTGCGCGGCGGCGTTTCGTCTTCTTCTTCGTAGGTCGAATAGAAGTAAGGCGTGTAGGCTTCGAACTCGGCAGCGCAGGTGTCGACGGCCTTGTACGTGGGAACGAGTCCGCGCGCCTTGCGATTGCCGCGCACGTCGATCTCGGTGGTGCCCCACATGGTGGCCAGTTGGCGATCGGAGAAGCCGAACTGCTTTGCCTTGCGAAACGTCGCATCATCGACTTGCGAAATGTCGCCCAGCTTTCGCAGCGACTCTTCCATTTCGACCAAGGCGAACAGTTGATCGAGGAACCACGGATCGATAAAGGTCAGCTGAAAGATCTCGTCGCGCGTCATGCCCGACTTAATGGCATAGCGCAGATGCCAGACGCGCTCGGCATTCGGTACGGCCAGTTTGCCGCGAATATCGTCGGCCGAGGGCTGCATGGGCGTGCCCCACAGGTCCTTGTTGTCGCAGCCAAAACCAAACGCGCCCACTTCCAGGCCGCGCAGGGCTTTTTGGAACGACTCTTTGAACGTGCGGCCGATGGCCATCGTTTCGCCGACGCTCTTCATTTGCGTCATCAGCGTGGCATCGGCTTCGGGGAACTTCTCGAAGGCGAAGCGTGGAATCTTGGTCACGACATAGTCGATCGAAGGCTCGAAGCAGGCGAGCGTCTTGCGCGTGATGTCGTTGGCCAGTTCGTGCAGCCGATAGCCGACGGCCAGCTTCGCGGCGATCTTGGCAATGGGGAAGCCCGTGGCTTTGCTCGCCAGCGCGCTACTGCGGCTGACGCGAGGATTCATCTCGATGACGATCATCCGGCCGTCGCGCGGATTGATCGCGAACTGAATGTTCGAGCCGCCCGTCTCGACGCCGATCTCGCGAATGACCGCGATGCTCGCATCGCGCATCCGCTGGTATTCTTTGTCGCTGAGCGTTTGGGCCGGGGCGACCGTGATGGAGTCACCAGTGTGGACGCCCATCGGATCGAAGTTTTCGATCGAGCAGATGATGACTACGTTGTCGTCCATATCGCGGACGACTTCCATCTCGTACTCTTTCCAGCCAATGATCGACTCTTCGACCAGCACCTCGGTGACCGGCGACAGGTCGAGGCCGTTCCGCACCATGTTGTCGAATTCTTCGCGGTTGTAGGCGATACCCGAACCGCTACCACCCATCGTAAAGCTGGGGCGAACAACAGCCGGCAGCCCAACCATGGCCAGAACCTTGCGAGCATGCTCGACGGTCTTGACGGTTTCGCCGCGGCAAACCGAGAGGCCGATTTTATGCATGGCCTGCTTGAAGAGTTCGCGCTCTTCGGCCTTGGCGATGACATCGGGCCGGGCACCGATCATCTCGACGCCATACTTGGCCAGCACGCCATGCTTGGCCAGATCCATCGCCAGGTTGAGGCCCGTCTGGCCACCAAGCGTCGGCAGGATCGCGCAGGGACGTTCCTTCGCGATGATCTTTTCGACAATCTCCCAGGTCAGCGGCTCGATGTAGGTTTGATCCGCCATGTTGGGATCGGTCATGATCGTGGCGGGGTTGCTGTTCACCAGCACCACTTCGTACCCCTCTTCGCGCAGGGCTTTGCAAGCCTGTGTGCCGGAGTAATCGAATTCGCAAGCCTGGCCGATCACAATGGGACCGGAGCCAATTAGCAGAATCTTTTTGAGGTCAGTTCGCTTTGGCACGAGCAGATCAATCCTTGGATGGCGAGGGAGCTATCTCTGATCCCCGGAGGAGAGTACGCCCAGCCTTTTTCGGCCTGCGACCCCCGCGCGCAGTTCTAGCGCAAAACCGGGCGGCGTGTAAAATCTCTCGAAGTTAACACGTTCCGCCGCTAGCGTTCAAGGGGCAGACAGAGAAGTAATGCCGCGGCAACCGATCGAATTGCCAGGAATGACTTTGCACTGAACGCAAGTTGAGCCGGATGCAAGATTTCGGGCGGCAACGCTGCCGCCAAGGATTCCCGCAAATGAGCGGTCAGCGTCTCTGCCGAGTGCGCTTGACTCGCGCCTGGTCGCCGCCGGCTCACACCCTATTTGCCGAACTGCGCACCGCTCGTAAAATCGGGGCCTGTTCATACGATTTTCCGAACAGAGCGTGCCTCTCTGACCGTTTGCGATCTTCACTAGCAGGACTTGTTCATGCCCGCCGAACGTACCCTCATTTTGCTTAAGCCCGACTGCGTCCAACGCCGTTTGATGGGTAAGGTCATCAGCCGCCTGGAAGATAAGGGCCTGAACCTGATCGCCCTTAAGATGCTGAAGGTCACCCCGGCTTTGGCCAAAGAACACTACGCCGAACACGTCCAAAAGCCGTTTTATCCTGCTTTGGAGAAGTTCATCACCGCGTCGCCCATCGTGGCCATGGTCGTCGAAGGCCTGGAAGCCATCAAGGTCGTCCGCGATATGCTCGGTGCGACGAGCGGCCTGAAGGCTGCCGCCGGTACCATCCGCGGCGACTACAGCAGCAGTCGTCAGATGAACCTGGTACACGCCTCCGATGGTCCGGAAGCTTCGGCTCGCGAAATCGGTTTGTACTTCAAGGCCGACGAACTGCACGCCTATGTGTCCACACTCACGCCTTGGTTCAAGGCCGACGACGAGTAAGTCACACGCGAATTGCCCCTGAGCCGGAAGCGTTCGCTGCCGGCTCGGAATCTTGATTGAGGTCAGCATGCCCAATGCCCAGTTTCAGGCCCGTGGTCGAGAGTTGTTGCAAGGGCTGGCCGATACTCGCCAACTGAAGCAGTTTCAGTATCTCACCGGTTCGCTCGGCGCAACCGCGACCATCGAAGGTCGCGGCGAAGTCATCGTACTCTGCTCGAACAATTATCTCGGTCTGGCCGATCATCCCGAAGTGATCGAGGCCGGGCACGAAGGGCTGCGAAAGTACGGCGCGGGAACCGCTTCGGTTCGCTTCATCTGCGGTACCCTTGCCTGCCATCGCGAACTGGAAGAGACGATTGCCCGCTTTGTCGGCACGCAAGCCTCGCTCAGCTATGTCGCCTGCTGGAATGCGAACGCGGCAGTCTTCCCCACGTTGACCGGTCCGGATGACGCCATCCTTTCCGATGAACTGAATCACGCGAGCATCATCGACAGCATCCGCCTCGTGGGCAAAAGCACCGAACGGGCCGTCTACAAACACAACGACCTGGCCGATCTCGAACAAAAGCTGCAGGCTACGCAAAGCAAGGCTTGTCGCTGGGTCGTGACCGACGGCGTCTTCAGTATGGAAGGGGATGTCTGCCCGCTGCCGGAAATCATTCAGCTGTGCAAACAGTACGAAGCCATGCTGGTGGTGGATGATTCCCACGGCATCGGCGCTTTAGGTGCAACCGGCAAAGGAACTCCCGAGCACTTCCACTCGCTCGGGCAAATCGACGTGCTCACGGGTACGCTGGGCAAGGCGCTTGGCGGTGCAGCAGGTGGTTATGTGGCTGCTTCGCAAACCGTCATCGACTTGCTGTTGCAACGCTCGCGGCCGAGTCTCTTTTCGAATGCGGTTCCGGCAACGGTTGCCTGCAGTGCTCGCAAGGCGATCGAGATTATCGAACGCGAGCCGCAGCGAGTGGCCAAGCTGCATCAAAACGTCAAGCAGATTCGGGCCGGCTTCGCCAAGCTGGGCTTCGATTGCCACCCTTCACCGACCGCGATCATTCCCATCATGATCGGCGACGAAGCAGAGGCGATCGCCAAGAGTCGCCGGCTGATGGAACTCGGCGTGATGGTGATCGGCTTTGGCTTCCCCGTAGTACCGAAGGGACAAGCTCGGCTGCGGGTGCAAGTTTCCGCAGCCCTCGAGCCGCATCACATCGAGCAAGCGCTCGATGCGTTTGCCAAGCTGTAGTCACTTCTACTCAGCGGGCACAACCGCAGTGTGTCCCGCTTTAATCACCAGGGTCGCTTCGCCCTTGTACTTCGGCAGGTCCTTGGGGACATCGCGCACAATGCGACCGAGCACAATGGCCGTGTCGCCGACCTTGGCACCTTCGTCTTGCAGGCTCTTGGGAGTGATGACCGCGACGGTCAATGGTCCCGAGCGACGAGCAATTTCGACGGTGGTTTCGAACATGCCACCCACCGACTTGAAGTCGACAACCTTGCCGCCAAAGGCGATTCCGTCAGGCAAAGGACCGGGGCCAGCCCCTGCAGTGGCGCTAATTCGCTCCGCGGCAAAGAAGTTGACGAACGGCAACTGCCCGCTGAGCAGCACCGAAAACTCCTTGATCTGCGAAGCCTTGTCCTGCAGGTCGGCTTCGGCAAAATCGGCTTCCGAAGCTACGTTGCCCAGTTCGGCGGCCGCTTCGAACATCTCCTGACCCTTTTGCTTCCGCTCGGGATCGGCCGCATCAGCCTGTTCGAAGATGCCTCGCTTGGCAACGGCAGCCGTATAGGCCTTGGTGATTTCGAACGAGCCAACAGGGGGCTTGGCGTTCGGGTCTTCCGGCTTCGGTGCTGGTGGCGTGAAGTCGACCGGCTTTTCGGTTTCCGTAGGCTTTGGCACCTCCGCCACCTTCGGCGGTTCGGGCTTTACAGTGTCGGTCATCTTCAGCGGATCGTCGATCTTCACGCTTGGCTCGGGCGGAATCACCGGGTTGCCCGGTTCGGGTGGCAACACGGGTGGCGTTTCCGAACCCAGGTCTGGCACGACCGGTTCGGTATTCTCCAACGAACCGAACTTGCCATCAGGATCGAAGTTGGTGCCCCCTTGAGCATTCTTCTTCACAATGGCAGGAGCTGGTGTTTTGAACTTCTTTACGTTATTCGAGCCATTGTCGGTCGCTGCCGCAGGCTTGGGCACGCTAGTCTTCGTGCCGCGATACTTCTCGGGAACAATCGCCGGCACATACTGCGCAACAACTGGGCCTGCACCAAGAGGATCACCCAGGCCAAACATGGGGACGTACCAGGCCAAGGCGTGAAACAGCACGATGGCACCGACGCCACCCATCACCACCTGAATGATCTGCCCAACGGCACTGCCACTCTTCTTCTTTGGGCGAGCAGTCGCGCCCTTGAGCGGGCGAGGTGCGGCGCTAACGGCACCTTCACCCGGCGGAGTCGTATCGAACATGCCGCCAGGGGCAGCATCGCCAGCGACCTTGTAATCGGGCTCGTCGTAATGTGGCTCATCCAAACCGGGACCGGGGTCGAGCACAATCAGCGCGGGAGGCATCTTGGCCAGCGCTTCCGACAGGATGTACTCGTCGCGGCAGAGAGGGCAGCGAACGCGCGCTTGCGGCGACACCTTGGCGGGCAAGGTAACTTCGTCGCGACAACGCGGACAAGCGACAATCGACATGAGGACAACTCCCAATCGGCACCAGGCTGTTCGATCGAAGCTGTTCGATCGAAACTGGCACAGCCGGCCGATGATGTTTTGGAAAGACGAGCGGCCCGAACCCGTGCCCGCGCGAAGCACCGCGCTGCACCGATTTCCGGCCTCCCCTAATTTAAGCTGCCGACTGGTCGTTCGGCTAGCTTTTGCCTGGGAAAGAATTGAGCGGTGGCAGCGCTCGCCTGGGAGACGCCGTCGGCACCAGTCTGTTGAAGACCAACTTGTCCAATCAGCGGGCCGCTATTTGGACACGGTTTTGCGCCGCACCCGAGAGATACGCAAGGTCGTGTCCAATTAAGAACCTCTTGTTTGGACACCCCCCTTTTGCGGTTGCAGTCTTCGCCTGACCCGAACTCAAGGGTCGGGCTACGTTCTCTACGGCTTAGTCGTAGTGCAGCGCCTGAGCAACATCGACATTCGCCGCCCGCCGGGCGGGGAGCCAGGCAGCGAGCAACGTAATGGCAATCGCCCCGAACAGAGCTCCACCCAGCAGACCCGGGTAGATGTGGAAATCGATGCGCCGGCCGAACGAAGGCTCGAAGGCCATGTTCATCAAAAAGGCGACCAGGATGCCGCAGATGATCCCCGGCACCAGTCCCGACATACCAATCAACAGGGCCTGAGTCAGAATCGTCTTCCGCACCTGGGTCTTGGTCATGGCAATGATCCGCAGCATGCTCAGTTCGCGAGTTTGCTCCAGCACGTTCATGGTCAACGTATTGACCACACCGATCATGGCCACCAGAAACGCGACGTAGACGAGTGCCCACAGTCCGACTTCTACGCCGGCGACCATGGCATTGATCGTCCAGCTGATCTCGGCGTTCGATTGCAGCAGCAGGCTGTGCTTTTTGGTGATCGTTTCGAGTTCGGCGCGAACTTCGTCGATCTTGTTGCGATTAGGCACCTTGATGGCATAACCATCCACGCCTTGAATAGCGAGCAACCGCTCGGCCGTCTTACGTTCCAGATGCACCGACATACCGGCCACGAGATAGTCGTTGGCAATGGCGGCGACGCGGACTTTTTCGGTCCCCGTGGTCGTCAGCATTTCGATCTCGTCCCCGACCTTGGCCTTCAGGTCGTGAGCCAGCACCGAGCCAATCACCGCCTGGCCGTCGAACAGTTTGCCACGCAGCGATTCGCTCTCTCCTTCGATCAAATCGAAGGCCGGTGGGCCCGGATCGGGAAAGTCGCGGGCCACGACTCGCACCGAATGTTCTTGGCCATCGCGATCCTTCACTGCGGCTTCGACAAACACAATCCGTTGAATCTGGACGTTTTGCATCGCGGGGATGCTTTCGATCTCGTGCCCGACTTCGTCCGGAATATCGGGTGCGAGACCATTGGCCATATCGGGCATCATCGAGCGGACAAAAAAGTCAGCTGCCAGGGCGGCTTCTTTCCAGTCGGCCAGATCGCGCACATTGTCCTTGATCGAGTTGGTCATGCCGACGCCAATGCAAGCGGCAACGAACAACACGCCAATCGTCAGCTGCGTGCGGACGCGATGCCGCAGGATCTGCCGCTCAGCCATGATCCCTTCCACCTTGGTGAAGGGACTGAGAATCCAACCAAACACGCGCACCAGTGGTTCCAAAACCAGCGGTGATAAGAACACGACTCCCACCAGCAGGGCAACTGCAGCGAAGGGGCCGGCGTACACGTTGACTTGTTCCGTGATCACCAGATACACGACGACGGAGCCGCCGAGCACCAGTGCAGCGCCCAGTACCAAGTATCCCCAGCCTGTGCCTTCGATATCTTGGCGAGAAACGCGGCTCATTCCTTCCAGCGGCGAAACCTTGCTCGCCCGCCACGCGGGTACGAGCGCCCCGATCACGGACACTCCCACTCCGAGCAGTGCGGAGAGGACGATCGGCAGCCAGGTGATCTGGGGATCGGGCATGATGACATCAAAGCCGCGGGCCATGGTCCGATTCATGAGCCAGGCGGTGCCTAAGCCAATCGGAATGCCAATCGCGGAACCAATCGCACCCAGCACGACGGCTTCGACCAGCAGGGCGGACATCAATTGCTTACCGGTAGCACCGATGGCGCGCATGATCGCCATTTGCCGGCGACGTTCGCCCACGTTCATAAAGAATGTGTTGAGGATGATGAAAATCGACAGCACGAGCGAGAAGATCGTCGAGACCAACAGGCTTTGCTCGGTCGAGACGAGCATCTTCTTCATCAGCTGCGTGTTGCCCGATGGCTCATGGACATTCAGACCGGCAGGCAATTGCGCTGCCATCGCGGCCATCACTTGCTTCGGATCGACATCGGGCTTGGTAACAATCTGAATCGAGTCGACGTTGTCCTTGAGTTGGGCATTGTTGTACATCGCCTGGGCTCGTTCGACCGGCACCATGGCGAGCGCCATTTGCCGCATCGCAGCGCCACCTTTGGGCTTGGCGAGACCGACTAGTTCCAGCTTGTAGTTGGCATTGCGAGTGCGGATCGAGACGACATCGCCCAGCTTCATGTTGAGTTGCTTGGCAAAGCCTTCATCGAGCACGATCTCGCGGGGTTTCCCCTTTTCGGTCTCCGCCTTCGCCATGCGACCTTCCACGATCGCGTAGTCGCGCACCTGGGGATCGAGTTCGGGATCGACGCCGAGAATCGACATCTTGATGCGCTGTTCGCCGACCATCATCGCCGTCGGGCGTTCGACCATCGGTACGGCGATTTCGACGCCGGGCGTCTTCTTCACCAGTTCGAGCACATCGTCTTTGAAGCCGGCATTGCCCGGAGTGGTTACCTCGAGAGTCGCGTTACCGGTGACGGTCGCGAACATGATTTTGTAGGCGTTGCGCGTGGTGGTGGTGATCACGCTCACCGAAACGACGGAAGACACACCGATTACGATGCTCAAAATCGTCAGCAGGGTTCGTCCCATGCGCGAAGTGAGCGATCGTACCGAGAACGATCGTAAACTCATCGCCGGCTCGCCTCCATCCGTGGAATTGCGGCCGGCTCGTTAGGGCGGCGAATTTCCTCCCGCTCCACGAGACCGTCAGCAAGGTAAATCACACGGTCGGCCTGTGCGGCGACTAAGGGGTCGTGCGTTACCAGCACGATGGTTTGTTGATGCTCGTCGACCAGGCGACGGAGCATGGCGGTCACTTTCGCACCGTTGGCCGAGTCGAGATTGCCCGTTGGTTCGTCGGCCAGCAAGATGGCTGGCTCAATGGCCAGGGCGCGGGCAATGGCGACCCGCTGTTGCTCGCCACCCGACAGTTTGCCGGGAATATGGTCGCGGCGTTTGCCCATGCCGACCATTTCGAGCTTTTCGGCGGCCCGTTGTCTAGCCTTGATCGAAGACATGCCGTCCAGTTCCAGCGGCAGCGAGACGTTTTCTTCGGCCGTGAAAATGGGGAGCAAATTGAACGCTTGAAAAACGAAACCAATCCGTTGACGACGGATCAGCGTGCGCTGATCGTCGGTCATGGCCGAGAGGTCCTTCCCTTCAAGCAGCACCTGGCCGCCGGAAGGAACTTCGACTCCGCCCAGGATCGTAAGCAGGGTGCTCTTGCCGCTGCCGCTGCGACCCATGATCGCCAGCATCTCGCCTGCAGCCACCTGCAGATCGACGCCGCGGAGGGCTTCAACCTTGGCATCCCCTTCGCCGTAGACTTTCGTCACCTGGCGAGTTTCCAATACAGCCATGAATCACTCCTCTGCCTGTGGCGGTGATGCCGCGCAGGCGAAAATCCTTCACTGGTAGCCTCCCGTTTATCGGGGATGGCCTGCTAAATGAAAAGGCCCGGCTAGCAGTGACAGACCAAATGGAGGCGCAAACGAGCAACCGATTGTTACTGATTATAGATAGAAAGCCGGTCGTAGCCGGGAACAAACCAGTCAGTTGGCAAAGGCAGGCCAAAATTGCCTGCTCTACCAATCTGGATAACCGGGATAACTGCGCAGAATTAGCAAGAAGAGGGGGTGCTCAGCAGCCGAAAACCACCGGATCCTACTTACGACGAATCAACATCCTCTAAGCCATTGGCAGGCAGTTGTTTACCACCAATGGCATCTTCGTTGATCCTGTCTCGGAACTCAAAACTCAAAACTCAGAACTCAGAACTCGCTCACCGGCTGGAGGCCGGAAAGCTAGCCCAACGTCCATGGCGCGCGGTACGGACGGTCCAAAAGTTTTGCCGCATCCGCGTCATCGACTTTTTCTGCCACTGGGTCCCATTTCAGCTTTTTGCCGACTCGGGTAGCCGCATTGGCCAGATGGCAGACCGTGGCGCTGCGATGGCCGATCTCGACGTCGCAGATCGGGTTCTCGCGCGAGGCGATGCAAGCGAGGAAATCCTTGTGATGCCCCGGGCTGTTGTACAGCTTGGTGTCGGTGTCCTTCAGCTTGGTCTCGAGAAGCCCTTCGATGCTGGACGTGATCTTGCCGCGATTGACCCAGATCTGGCCCTTGTCGCCGATGAAGGTAATCCCAGCTGGAACGTCACTGTGTCCTTGAGTGATGACCATCTTCACGCCGTTGGCATAGGTGCAGTTCACCTTGCAGGTTTCGCTCACTTCGTGCCACTTCTTGGGATGGAAGGTGGCGGTCCCTTCGAACTCGACCGGCCCGCTGTTGTCCATGCCGAGGCCCCACTGGGCGATGTCGATGTGGTGAGCACCGAAGTTCGTCATCTGGCCGCCCGAGTAATCCCAGAAGAAGCGGAAGTTGTAATGCACTCGCAGCTTGTTGTAGGGACGAGCCGGGGCTGGTCCGAGCCAGGTGTCGTAATCGAGTTCCGCTGGCGGATCGCTGTCTGGCACGGGTTCGCCCGGGTGATTGGTCTTGGGCAGGCCGACCAGTACCGTGTGAATCTTGCCGAGGTAGCCGCTGCGGGTCAGTTCGCAGGCCTGGCGAAATTCCTTGCTGCTCCGTTGTTGCGAACCGGTCTGCACGACCCGCTTGTTGGCTCGCGCGGCTTCGACCATCTTGCGACCTTCGGTCACAAAGAGCGTCAGGGGCTTCTCGACATAGACATCTTTCCCAGCGTTGCAGGCATCGATAGTGATCTTGGCGTGCCAGTGATCGGGAGTGGTGACCACGACGGCGTCGATGTCTTTCCGTTCGAGCAGTCGGCGATAGTCGGTGTAGACTTCGCACTGGTTCCCCTTCTCCGTCACCTTCTTGGCAGCGGCAGCGGCATGTGACTTGTCGACATCGCAGACGGCAGCCGCGTTGCTCAGGAAGGGGCTAAGGTTACTCATTCCCTGGCGACCGACACCGATGTGGCCGGTCACGATCTTGTCGGCCGCGCCGAAAGCACTCTTCGGCACGAAGTACGGAATGGCAATCGTCGACGCAGCGATTGCGGCTGACGTGCCCAAAAACTGACGACGGGAAACTTGCGAACGAGCCATGAGAGAGTCCTGCAACAGAAAGCAGTCGGGGGGTGGGGATGACCGAGTTTCATGATAACCCAGGCGCATTCGACTTGCAGCGCACGCGTGCCTAAATTTGCCTTCCTCTGGCGGCAGGCCATCTGGTCTGCCAAAACAGTGACTCGGCGAACCACGGTCAAGGCTCGCGAATGACTGCTGTGAATGAGGTGATTGGAATGTCTGCTAATGAGCCTAACGAAGGCATTCTACCCACCGTCGCAACTCCCAGTGCACAGCCGGCGCAGCCCGTCGTTGTGCCTGTCGGTAAATACGGACTGTTCGGCGCCGCTGCGGCCGATACGCTTCGCCAGCGCGTGGAAGAGATTGCCGCTTCGCAGCCCGCTGCGATCTTGATCGATTTGAGAGGTGCCGAACTGCTGGACAGCCAGGGACTCAATGTGCTTCTCGATCTGCGCAAGCGCTTGGCAAATCTCACACTCGGCAATGTTCCCCAATCGATCGCCGAAATCTTTGAACTGGCCGGTGCTGCCGAAGATCTGGGAATTGCTGCCGCTGAGCGCACAGAGGCAACTCGCCGCGGCACTCAGATGTAGTAGCGAATTTCAGCTTCCTGGTCGCCGCGCAGGCAGCACTTTTTGTACTTCTTGCCAGAGCCACAGGGGCACGGATCGTTGCGGCCGACGCGTTCGCCGCGGCGAACGGTAGCCGACGTGAGAGGCGCTGGCGGCTCTACTCCGTAGCCTGGTAGGGACAACTCGTTCGCAAAGAGTCGGTGCCGTAGTTCGGCTTGAAGGTCTTCGGCCTCTTCCTGCAGATAGCTGGCACCGGTAGGGAATCGCGGATGCTTCAGGTAATACGCCTTGCGAAACGCCTGGTCGTTCGCTTGATCGGCTTTCCACTCGGCAAACTCAGGAAAGGTAACTCCCAGGCATTTGCTGGCGACCAACAGCCCGGTGCGCACGTCCAGCAACTCCGGCGTCTTTTCATTCGTAAGGATGTACTGTCGCGCGATCTCAATGGCGTCGCGATCGAGATTTCTCAGCGCGCCCTGCAACAAGAGTCCGTGCAGTTCCGCACCGGTCTCGTCCTGGGCGAGGGAGAGTAGCGCTGCCGTGTTCTGAACGGAGCGGCTGTTTTCAATAATCTCGAGGAGCCCGAGACGCGCTTGCTCATTGGCCTGGCAATAACACTCGCTGGCCTGTCGCACGACTTCATCCGTGCCGATATTACTCAGCGCCGGAATTGCGTCTTCCGTCAGGGCCTCTTCCTCGGACTCGACGAGTTTCAGCAGTTCAGGAATCGCAGCTTCCAGTCGCAAGTTGTTGACTACGCGGATCATCGCCAGCTGTAACCAATACCGGGCCTCGGAGGTATCATCGACGGAGGCATCTCCCTCCGCTTCGATCAAGCCAGCGCATTGATTCGCCCGCAGCATGTCGACCGCGCGCTGGGCGAAGGCCTCAGGCCGCTGGGCCATTTCCTCACCCAAACGCACCAATTCATCCCAAGGCTCAGCGTCCTCGCGCGCCTTCGTTTGTTCCAGGCAGAAATGGACGGCACGTTCAAAGAGGTCCTGGTCGTTCAGCTGCGCGAGTTGCTTGCGCGGCTCGATCTCGCGGTTAATCCGTTCACCAAACTTGAGGGGTAACTGCTCCCATTTGGTACGTGTTTCTTCCACGAGCGAGAGCGGTGCGTTGGCGATCGCTTCGGCCAGCACATCGCCATAGCTGTAGTAATGGTCTTCAGCGTCAATGGCCTCGCTAATGGTGCCGAACGCTTCGATCAGCCAAACCAGGGGCTCTTTCGTCAGCGGCAGATCTCGCCAGGAAACGGCCAATTGAAATGCCTGCGGACCAAACTTTTGGTAGGCCTCGACCACGAGCGGCAAGACGGTTCCGTCAGCGTTACCGGGCAGACCGAGATAAGAAAGTGCCGCCGCACGAACGTCCCGATCTTCGTCGAGCAACTTGGCTTTGGCTTCGTTCAGGGGAAGTTTCATCGGGCAGTTCCGTCAGCGAGTGGGCGATCCGTGGCAGCTATCATTTTACGCTTTTTCAAAATTTCTTCTGCTCCCTGTCACAAATTCTGTCGCGCAGCCGTCCTTGTTGGCGTGGAAGGCAAAATGACTGCCAGCGGATAGGAGGCAACGATGAGTGCGACGAACTTGGCGACGAAAAGTGAATTGGGAAGCGAACAGAACGACGTGGTGGTTGTGGGCGGGGGACTTGCCGGTCTGCTGGCAGCGACCAAGCTGGCGAAGGGAGGTCGCCGGGTGGTGCTGCTAGAGCAAGCGAAGGGACTCGGTGGTCGCGCGGCTACGACGGTGAAGGGAGAGTTGCGGTTCAATCTCGGCCCGCGAGCACTCTACTTACATGGTCACGCGCATCGTCTATTGAAAGAGCTTGATGTTCCCTTCACTGGCGACTTCCCCAATACAGGCAAAGGAATGGGCGTTTATGGCGGCAAGGAACATCAGCTGCCGCGGAATGTGTCGCAGATCTTCACGACCACACTGTTGTCGTGGCGCGAGAAGTGGCAGCTGTTCCGCTTCTTTCAGCAAATCCCCACACTCGAAACCGCCTCGCTCCAGCACACCAGCTTGACGGAGTGGGTCACGACTCATTACGGCAGCGGAGCGATCGCGAATCTGCTCTTTGGCCTGTTTCGACTGTCGACGTACGCCGCCGATCTCGATGCGCTGTCGGCCGGGGCGACGCTCGACCAGTTTCGCATCGGCCTCTCGGGGAATGTGTGGTACATCGACGGCGGCTGGCAAGCGATTGTCGATCAGCTTCGTGACATCGCCCAGCAAGCGGGCGTGCAGATTCGCACCGGCGCGCATGTGCATGCCGTGCGCAACTTCGAAAGTGGTGTGCTGGTTCAAGCCACGCATCAGCCCGACTTGCGAGCGAGCGCCGCCATTCTCGCGGTGAGTCCGCAGGTTGCCAGTTTGCTACTCGGTCTTCCGGAACAGCACGCACTGGTTCGCTGGGCAGTCGAAGCTCGGCCCGTACAGGCGGCGTGTCTCGATCTCGCGCTGAGCCAACTGCCGCGCCCGGAGCATCGGTTTGAATTGGGTCTCGATGAGCCGACATATGCCTCAGTCCACTCCGCTGCGGCCCAGTTTGCTCCGCCGGGAGTCGCCGTCATTCATGTGATGAAGTATCTCCCGTCGGAGACGAATGAATCGGCCCGCGATCACGAACAGCAACTCGAGCGGGTCCTCGACCGCTGGCAGCCAGGTTGGCACTCGCATGTGCTCGCGAGGCGATATCTGCCTGCGATGACGGTTACCCACGCGCTGCCGCAGGCTGCTCATGGAGGCGTTGCTGGTCGGCCGCAAGTGGCGGTGGCAAATTACCCAAATGTTTATCTAGCTGGTGATTGGGTCGGCCAGCGGGGACAATTGGCAGATGCATCGGCGGCCAGCGCCGAAACAGCGGTGAATTTGATTCTGAATGGTTCGACTGCGACTAACGATGTGCGAGAACTCGAATATGCCTGACACCGCCACGACTGCTGCGAGCGCCTCGCCGACTGCCGCGCTCGCCGATTTTGAAACGTACCGCCCTGATCTCGGCCGGCTGGCGTACCGGATTCTCGGTTCGCGCGCCGATGCCGACGACGTGCTGCAAGAGGCTTATCTGCGCTGGTCTGCTGCCGATATCTCCGTCGTCCGCGCGCCGCGCTCGTTCCTAGCCACCATCGTCACGCGCCTGAGCATCGATCGCCGACGTGAGATCGATGCCCGCAAAGAAACCTACATCGGTCCCTGGTTGCCTGAACCTATCGTCGAGCCCGCAATGAGCACCGCGAATCACCCGACCGAACTTGCCGAAGCTGTCTCGCTCGCCTTGATGCACGTGCTGGAGACGCTCTCGCCGGTCGAACGCGCGGCCTACTTGCTGCGCAAGGTGTTCGACTACGACTATGCCGAAATTGCGGAGATGCTGGAGAAGAACGAGGCAAATTGTCGGCAGCTCGTCAGCCGGGCCGAAGCGCACGTGAAGGAAGCTCGGCCACGATTCACCGCCTCGCATGCAGCAACGCGTCGCATGAGTGAGCGGTTCTTAGCAGCTTGTGCGACAGGCGAGTTGTCCGGCATTGTGCAGTTGCTTTCCGAAGACATTGTCATCTTCTCCGATGGTGGTGGCAAAGCGATCGCCGCTCATCGCCCGCTCGTTGGCATTGATGACGCGGCTAGGTTCCTGCACGGCATCAATAGGAAGCACTCGCTGTCGGCTCATGCCGAGCACGTGATGGTGAACGACGAGCCCGGCATTGCCATCTTCGACGGACCCCAGTTGGTGACGATCATCGGCTTCGATCTCGACGGCGAGCAGATTCGCCGGCTGTACTTCATTCGCAATCCTGAAAAGCTCGCACGAGCGCAGGCAGCGCTCGCGAATGGATCGCCGTAGAACATCGACAGGCGATATGATGTGGCTAGTGCCAATACCGCCTCGATTCATCTCGCATCAGCCACGCTCATGATCATCGACCATCTCTCCCGAGCCGACTTGTATCACGGCCTGGGACCACGTTTCGCCAAGGCCTTTGAGTTTCTTCGCACCGCCGATCTGCTCAAGCTGGATCTCGGCAAGCACGAACTCGAAGGAGATAAGCTCTTCGCGCTCATTCAGGAGTACACACCCAAGCCGCGTGCAGTCGGGAAGTTCGAAGCCCACGAGCGTTACTGGGACGTGCAATTCGTGGCCAAGGGTGTCGAACGCATGGGGTGGGTCGATCGCGCTCGGCTCACGGTCACCGAGCCGCATGACCCCGATCGCGATGTCGCATTTTTCGATAGTTCCCTCAACGGGCCGGGCGATTTGGTGCTGGTACCAACGGGCTACTTCACCGTCTTTGGTCCGCACGATGGCCACATGCCGGGTGTGGCAGTTACCAATAGTCCGGAGAGCGACTTCACCTTTTCCTCACGCTTGTCGGGGCCGGCCGAGACGCTGGTGCGGAAGGTGGTCATCAAGGTCGATCCTCACGGCTAGCCCTCGCCGGTCTACCATAGCGGGAGTGGCCCCGGTCAGTCAGAATGCAGGTAGCCAAAACGACCTGCCCGGTACGCTCGGCCCGCACTCTTCGAAGAAACTGCTGTCTGCATGAATGTTGCCACCACTCACGCTCGTCCCGCTCCCGGACCGCAGGTAGCCATCGGTGAGTTGGTGGCCAGGCTGGAAAAGAACATCTGCAGTGTGGTGCTGGGCAAGCCCGAAGTCGTGCGGATGTGCCTTGTGGCACTCCTTTCCGGCGAACATGTACTGCTGGAAGATGTACCGGGCGTGGGCAAAACGCTGGTCGCGAAGGCCCTGGCAAAAAGTGTTTCCGGCCAATTCTGCCGGCTGCAGTTTACGCCCGATCTGCTCCCCAGCGATATTCTCGGCAGCAGTGTCTACGACGCCAAAGAGGCCAAGTTCGTGTTTCATCGTGGACCGATCTTCGCGAACATCGTGCTGGCCGACGAAGTGAACCGTGCTCCGCCCCGGACGCAAAGTGCCCTGCTCGAAGCGATGAGCGAAGGGCAAGTCTCGATCGACGGCCAGACTTTGCAACTGCCGGTGCCGTTCCTGGTCATCGCTACGCAAAACCCTTACGAATACGAAGGGACCTATGCCCTTCCCGAGAGCCAGCTCGATCGCTTTCTGGTGCGCATCTCAGTTGGCTATCCGCACGTGAGCGACGAGCGGCGAGTTCTCTCCAGCCATCGCCTGGGCGAGCCCGTGCAGGACCTTCAGCCGGCGGTCACCGGCGAACATATCTTGCAATTGCAACAAGCCGTGCGGCAGGTGCGCGTCGATGATTCGCTGGGCGATTATCTGCTGCAGATTGTGCACCTCACGCGTGAATGCCCCGAGCTGCGCGTCGGTGTCAGCACGCGCGGCGCGCTCAGTTTGTATCGTGCCGCGCAGTCACTCGCGCTGATCGAAGGGCGGGCCTTTGTGATTCCCGACGATATCAAGCGCTTGACACCAGCGGTGTTGTCGCATCGCGTGCTGCTGAAAGGCCTCGCCCGCATCTCGCAGCGTGAAGCGGCCGAAGCGATCATTCGCCGACTAACCGATCAGGTCGCTGTGCCGCGGTAGATTATAGGATGAAGCCGTGCTTCGTCTTTGATTGAAAAATGCGGGACGAAGCACGGCTTCATCCTCCAGCTTGAAAGTCGAACAGATTCTTAATCCGCCATGACCTACCAACTGCAGGCCCGACTGACGCGTGAAGGTTGGTACTATCTGGCCGTGCTGTCGTTTATCGTGGGTGGGGCGGCACTCTGCCATGTGAACTTGCTGGTCGTGCTCGGCGGCATGATGCTCGCGCCGATCCTAATCAACTGGCGCTTGTCGCTGGCCAGCTTGCGCGGAGTATCGATTCGCGCGCTGCCGATTCGCGCAGTGCATGCGGGCCAGCCTTTGGTCGCAGAGTTCGAAATCCACAATTCGCGTCGCTGGTTCGCAGCCTGGCTGCTGACGGTGGAAGATCGCTGGTCGCTGGAGCACCGAACTTTGCAGCCTCTGCGCGGTGGAATTCTGGAACCGGTTCTCCTGTGGCGATATCTGTTCGAAAAGTCCAAGCAGTCCATCGCCATGGTGTTTTGCCCCTGCGTCGCTCCAGGCGAGACCGTGCGCGTGCACTACGAAATGGTCTTCAGTCGCCGGGGCCGCTACGAGGTTCCCGTGCTCCGCCTGCGAACCTGCTTTCCGCTCGGGCTGGTTGAAGGAGTCGCGATTGTTGCCGCCCCACGACAGGCGGCCATCTTGCCGAGGATTGGTCGCTTGAGCGCCGAATGGACCCATCGCATTGCGGCTGCTATTTCCGGCGAAGGCGAACCGCAGTTCAAGCAGCGATCGACCGATGGCGATTTCTTCGCGGTTCGGCCCTGGCAATCGGGCGATAGTACCCGCTGGCTTCATTGGCGAACCACGGCCCGCGCGGGCAAGCCGATGGTCCGGCAGTTTGAACGGGAATCGAGCCCGACGGTCGCGATTGTGCTCGATCCGTATCTGCCCGCGGTTCCTACCTCCGGCGAGCACGCACGCTTTGAAGCGGCGATCAGTTTCGTCGCAACCGCCCTGGCCGATCTGGCTCAGCGCAATGTTTCGCAGCTAGCAATTCTCATTGCCTCGGCCGAGCGTCACTGCTGGCTTGGTAGTCGATCCCCCGTTTTCCTGGAAGAAGTGCTGCAGCAGTTGACCAAGCTTAGCGGCGAGTCCGGCGATCATCGCGCTGCCACGGCCGAATTGCTGGAAGCGGAACTTCCCGCCACGGCCTGCGTCCTGGTCATCAGTTCGCGACCCGGCCTTGAGGCGGCAGCCGTTACCACTGCGCCGCAATCCGCTCCTTCGTTTTCCGACGACCACACCATTCGCGTCGCCAGCGCGGAATTCTCGGCACTCTATTCCTTAGAGTGATCAGGAGAAGACGTTATCATGGTGAACTTCGTTCCTTTAACACTTGTTTGTGGTCACGGTTATGGCAGTCAGCGGCAACACACCTTCGACGCGTCCGGTGGCGATTGTTACCGGCGGAAGTCGCGGCATTGGGCGCTCGATTGCCGAGCGCCTGGCGGCGGATGGTTTCGCCGTGGTGATTAACTATTTCAGTCGTCGCGATGCGGCCGACGAAGTGGCCAGTACCCTGCAGGGGGCCGGTGGCGAGGCATTGGTGGTGCAGGCCGATGTCGGTATGACAGCCGATCGCCAGCGACTGATTGCCGAGACGATGGCTCACTTCGGTCGGCTCGATCTGCTAGTGAATAACGCGGGCATCACTTCGCCGGGGCGCAAGGATTTGCTCGAGGCCACCGAAGAGAGCTGGGATCAGGTGTTTGCGACGAACCTGAAGGGACCGTTCTTTTTGGCTCAGGCTGCAGCCAACGAAATGGTCCAGCAAAAACAGCCGGGAACGATCATCAACATCTCGTCGATCTCAGCGTTTGCCGTATCGACCAACCGCGCCGACTACTGCATGGCCAAAGCAGCGATGCAGATGATGACCTGGCTGCTGGCCACGCGCCTGGCCGACGAGCAGATTCGCGTCTACGAGATTTGCCCGGGTGTAATCGCCAGCGATATGACCGCCCCCGTGCAGGAGAAATACGACAAGCTGATCGCTGACGGCATGTCCCCGATTCGCCGCTGGGGCCAACCCGGCGATGTGGCCGCCTCCGTGAGCATGCTCGCCAGCGGCTCACTCCCGTTCAGCACCGGCGAGCGGATTCACGTCGACGGCGGGTTTCACATCCGGCGGTTGTAGGGGGCTTGATCGCAGCGCGACTCGCGATTTGTGAGAAACTAAGTGTCTCACCGCAAAGCCTGCCGACTCACGACAGCCTGTTGCTCAAGGCACAATAGCTGCACTTCTTTTCTCGTGAGCCACTTGTTCAACACCCAGCGGGCCATGGGTGCCGAAATGTGCGAGGAGAAAATTAAAGCGGCTGTCGTCCAATGCTTGGACCACTGTTACGCGACAGGAAGCTGGTATGGCTGCTGGTCGCAGTTTATGGAGAGCCTGTTTCACGATCGGACCTGGACGATTGCCGAGGTCGAGAAGGTTCAACTTGTGATGTGCAATCTGCTGATGCAAGCAGGCGGTGGCCCATCGCAATTGGCCAGCCACCGGCCATCGCGGGCGCAGGTCGATCAGGCGATTCGCCAGGCACTGGTGCGGGAACAATAGGAGGCGGAAAGGCATCGGAGGATTGGTTTTTGAGTTCGCCGCTTTCGAATGGCCAAGCTACGAGTAAAAGTCGGCAGGAGTCTGCTCGACAAACTTGGGTTCACCGAGGCGCTGGATCTTCAAGGCGGTCGCACGAACGACGAGGCGCTCTTGAGCAAGACTGATCAACTCGAACTGAAGATCGTCGACGATCTCGCAAGGCAGCGGAATCAGATTGTGCTGTTCCGCTGATCCCTTAATCGAACCAGTATCGAGCCAACTCGGCAGTTCAGGAATCGTTGCGAGAATCACCCCGTCCTGCAGGGCGACTTCGACTTCCTGGATCCACCCAGTCCCCTTTCCGCCTGACTGTTCTGGTGATCGATGAATATAGGCCCGCATACGCACGCGAATGTCGTCTGCGGTTGTTTCTACCGACAGCAAGTCCGAGTCATGCACTTCGATTGCTTCTCGCAAATTCTGCGTTCTGCATTCTTCGTTTTGCATTTGCCTCGCCTCTCGTCCCTCGCCTCCCGCCCCTTCTACCCCTACTCGTCCGTCACGCAACCTTCGCTGGCCGTTTTCACGTTCTTGATGTACTTGTAGAGCGTGCCCCGGGTCGCTTTGAAGGGAGGAGCTTTCCAGGCGTTTTTTCGAGCGGTCATTTCTGCGTCGCTGACGGCGACGTCGATCCGCTTCTTATTGGCATCGATAGTGACGATGTCGCCGCTCTTGATGAGCGCGATCGGACCGCCGAGTTGAGCTTCGGGGGTGACGTGGCCAATGATGAAGCCGTGCGAACCGCCCGAGAAGCGGCCGTCGGTCATCAGAGCGACCTTGTCGCCGAGCCCTGCGCCCATGATGGCACTGGTGGGTGTGAGCATCTCGGGCATGCCCGGTCCACCTTGCGGACCTTCGTAGCGAATGACGATCACCTCGCCACCCGTGATCTCTTTTTTCTCCAGTCCGTGCAGCATGTCTTCTTCACTGTCGTAGACAAGGGCGGGGCCGGTGAAGACCATTCCTTCTTTGCCGGTGATCTTGGCAACGGAACCTTCGGGGGCCAGATTGCCGCGGAGAATCTGAATGTGACCACTCGCCTTGATGGGCGTTTCGATAGGGACGATCACGCGCTGACCTTCGGCGAGTCCCGGTAGGTCCTTCAGGTTCTCGGCAATCGTTTTGCCGGTCACGGTGATGCAATCGCCGTTCAGCAGGCCCTTGCCGAGCAGGTACTTCATCAGGCCGGGGGTGCCGCCGACGTGATGCAGGTCTTCCATCACGTACTTACCGCTGGGCTTCAGGTCGGCGATGAAGGGAATGCGATCGCTGACGGTTTGGAAGTCGTCGATGGTCAACGGCACATCGACCGCACGGGCCATGGCAATCAGGTGCAGCACGGCATTTGTCGAGCCACCGGTGGCCATGATGACGACCATCGCGTTTTCGAAGGCCGCGCGCGTCATGATGTCGCGCGGTTTCAGATCGAGTTCCAGCAGTTTCAGAATCGCCTTACCGGCAGCCTGACATTCGGCGGCCTTGAGTGGATCTTCGGCAGGAATCGACGAGCTATAGGGGAGTGACATACCGAGGGCTTCGATGGCGCTCGACATGGTGTTGGCGGTGTACATGCCGCCGCAAGCGCCGGCGCCGGGAATGCTGCAGCGGATGATGTCGGCCCGCTCTTCTTCGGTGATGCGCCCGCTGATGTACTCGCCATAGGCCTGGAAGGCCGAGACAACGTCCAGCTTGGGATGGCGGGGCGTGCAACCCGCGCGAATGGTGCCGCCGTAGACCATGAGCGAAGGGCGATTCAACCGGCCCATGGCCATGATGCAGCCCGGCATGTTCTTATCGCAGCCTGGAATGGCGATTAGCGCGTCGTACCACTGCGCGGCCATGATCGTTTCCATGCTGTCGGCGATGAGGTCGCGCGATTGCAGCGAATAGCTCATCCCTTCGGTGCCCATCGAGATGCCGTCGCTGACACCGATGGTATTGAACTGCATGCCGACCAGCCCGACCGCTTGCACGCCCTTCTTCACCTGCCCGCCCAGTTCGTGCAGGTGCATGTTGCAGGTATTCCCTTCGTACCAGACCGCGCCGATGCCGACCTGAGCCTTGTTCATGTCCTCGGGGGTCATGCCGGTGCCATAGAGCATCGCTTGCGACGCTCCCTGGCTCTTGGGCTGCGTGATGCGACTGCTGATCTTGTTAAGCGGGCTGCTCATGGCTGGCTGCTGAGGGGGTTGGAGGGTGGCCGATTTTGGGAAGCCCCTGATGGTAGACCGACCGCCGGGATGTTTCCAGGGCGCGGCGGGAGTCGGGCGGCAGGAGTCGAGAGTCGGAAAACGAACAACCGCCCCCGCCCCTGCGGCGGGGGTTCATTGGCTTGTGCACTAGCGGAAGCCAGAAGGACAGAGGTCGGGGGTCAGAGGTTCGGCCCGCTGAGGCAGACGGTTGCCTAAAAATCCCTCGCCGAGTTGCTGCGCGGTGCAGGCAGCAGCGGATCAGCCGGTTCGGGGACGGCGCGCTCGCGTGGCCGAGGAGCGGCTTCCAGCGGCAGTTCCGCCGCAGCCCGGGGTGTCGCGAAAGGAGTGTTGTCCAGCATTGGCGAATCGACAGGCGGCAGCACCGGGCGATTCGGAACCGGCGGATCGTACACGGGGTGAGATTCCCAAGTGTTCTCACCCGTCTGTACTTGCCGCTGGCCGATTGGCTGGCGCACCATCGGCTGCGTTTGATAGCCGTAGATATCGCCCGGAATGTACGGCCACGGTGTGAAGAGCGGGCCAGCGTTAAAGATGACTGCTCGGCGGCCAAAGCGACCATACGAGATGGCCGCTCCACCATAGCCAAAGCCGTACGCATAGGCGGCATCGAGCGGCACGATACCCGAGCCGTAGGTGCGATAACCGGCCGTGCCCGGGGTGCCGTAGTAGTAAATGGTCTCGCCGCGCGTCGTCGGCAATCCCGATGCGGCCCGCGCGGCATCGTTGGCACCAATCTGAGCCTGCAAGTTTGCCTGCCGTCGCTCCTCGGCCAATTGATAGGCATCGACGCCCGCTTGAATGCCATCGTAGGGGCGAGATCGCACCTCTTGAGCGGTTGCCTGTGAAACAGGGGCCAGCAGCAACAGCAGACCGAGTGAAGTGATGGAGCGGTTCATGTAACTAACCTCATTCCGCCCCCGGGCCTGTCCCGGGGGTTTAACGGCTTTTGCACTAGCGGAAGCTAGAAGTCGACTGGCCACGCACTCGTGCGCCGTAGTGCACAAGCCAATGAACCCCCGCCGCAGGGGCGGGGGCGTTTGTTCCATTCTACTCTTGGCGCTGGTTCAGGTCGCCTGCTTTGGCGTGGACCTGCTTCTCTTGGGCATGCCAGTATTGCCACGCGCGGACGTCGTAACCAAAGCTGGTGCCGCCAGCGAGCTTCGTGAGACCATCGAGCACGTGCTGGTTCTGCACGCGATAGATGTAAGTCTTCGGCCCTTCATTGGCGCGGAACGAATTGCCACTCACCCCGGGCTGAGAACTGGTGTTGAACGATTGGCTGATGGTATCGCCAGCGCCGCGGCCGGTGGGACCAACGGTCTGCGAGTGCATGGTTACCAGGGCGGCAATCAGCGGGGCGATGGCCGAGCGATCGCCAATGCGACCGAGGGCAATCCCCGCACGATTGATTCGAATGTTGTTCGTATCCTTGAGAGCCTTGATGTAGGCATCGGCAATGTGAGGCGGATTGAGCTTGATGATCTTTTCGAGGCAGTAATGAAAAATCTCTTCGTCAATGTCTTGCAGCGAAACCTGCACGAGCGCTTGAACGGCGGTCGGGTCTTTGATGGCTCCAATCACATCCAGGAACAGCATCTTCGTACGGCGATTCGGATCTTGCTTCAGCACGGCGACGAGGGGCGAGATCGCGACGGGATCTTGAATCTGCGCGAGCTGCTCGGCCGCTTCGCGAGCCCGGTCGGTATCGAGTTCCTTTCGCCAGCGGCGAATCTTCTGCAGCCACTCCTTCTCGGCCAGTTCGCGCTTGGCAGCAGTCTCGAGCAGTTCAATCTCTTGAATCGTGCGCCAGCGGCCTTTGTACAATTCGAAGCCATCTTTGCGTTTCGCTTCGGCGGGTAAGACCCACTGGCGATCAACGAGCGCGAAGCCCAGTGCGCGGCGAGCCTGGGCATGTTCGGGTTCGAGTTCGATCACCCGCAGCAGATGCACGTTCTTTTCGGCGGGCAGTTGTTGCATTCGGCACCACTCGGCCAGCTTCCATTGATCTTCGGCCGTATCGCGATAGGTGGGAAGTAGCTGTTGATACTCCTGAGCCGCCGACTGCTGCCGCACGGCGTGACGAACCTGCGTGAGTTGCAGCGAGATTGTCACCCCGGCTGTGGTGCGCACGCGATAGTGCGTCAAAGGTTGCTCGTCGTGGTTCAGCCAGTCCCCTTCCACGATGCCGCCGGTTTCGAGCGTGAGGACATCGAGAGCTAGTACTTGATTCGACACGTCGCCTACAAACGCAACGCAACTCAGTACCACCCAGGGCATGAGCGTGCGAGCGCGAAGTGGCAACGGCAAAAGCATCCGTGGTAACTCGACAAGAAGAGTGGGCGGTGCAGATCCTCACCGGCAAGTTTAATATAGAATCCGGCGAGCGCTCGCGGCAAGCGCTGCGCGAGTTTGGAGTCCGAAGTTTGAAGTTCGAAGTTGGGGAAAGCTTGGGAGACTGCCTTTGCCCTTGTCTTTAACTTCGAACTACGAACTACGAACTAATTGCCGCCCCCTCTAGCGCAAAAGCCGTTAAACCCCCGGGGCAGGCCCGGGGGCGGTTGTTTGACTTTTTGACTCCCGGCCCCTGAGTTCCTATGTCCCTCCCCATCCACGAGCAGCATCAGCAGCAGGCACCGGTTTCGCTAGCGGTGGCGGTGATTACCGTCAGCGATACGCGGACGGCGGAGACCGATACGGGTGGTCAGACGGTGATCGACCACCTGCAAGCTGCCGGGCATCAACTGGCGGCGCGGCACATCATTAAGGATGATCCGGGGCCGATGCGAGAGTTGCTGCTGCAGCTGGCAGAACGCTCAGAGATTGCCGCGATCCTGCTCACAGGCGGAACGGGCATTAGCAGTCGCGACCAGACGTTTGAAACCGTCTCCGCGCTGCTGGAGAAACCGCTGCCTGGCTATGGCGAGCTGTTTCGCCAATTGAGCTACGCCGAGATTGGCCCGGCCGCGATTCTGAGTCGAGCGACCGGCGGCGTGATGCGCGGCAAGGTCGTCCTCACCATGCCGGGCTCGCCGAACGGCGTTCGCCTCGCCATGGAAAAGATCATCATCCCGCAGCTACGGCACCTGGTACGAGAAGCGGGCCGATAGAGCCCGCCCCTCTCTGCGTGCTACTTCCTACAGCAGTCCGAACTTCTTCATCTTGTTGTAGAGCGTAACGCGGCTAATGCCCAGTTCGGCAGCGGTCTCTTTGCGGCGGAAGTTGTTCCGCTGCAGCGAGTCTTCGATGATCCGGCGTTCGAGCACATCGACGCGGGCTTCGAGCGAGGCCGCCGTAGCGCGAGCCACGGCCGGGTTCATGGCGGGGGACAGCGTCGCCGCCGATTCCAGCATCGGTTGGCCGGTGGCGAACGAGCCGGCGTAGCTGGGAGTTGGCACTGGTTGCAGATGAGCTGGGAAAGTCGAGCGATACGTTTGCGGCGGTGCGTTCGGCATCCGCGGACGAACGCCCATGCCGGCCGGAATGCTCGACATGCCGAGTGGCGCGCGATCTTCCGAGCCGTGCGGCGAACTCAGTTCGAGGGCTGCCTGATGCGAGGCGAGCGACGACATGTGGCCTTGCACCGCAGCGCGAATGGGGCTGGGGAGATCGTTCACCGTCAGCACACCGCGCTGACAATAAAGGACTGCGCGGCGAATGACGTTTTCCATCTCGCGAATGTTGCCCGGCCAATTGTAGGCCCGCATGGCTTCGAGAAAGCTCGGCTCGATCGAACGCAGCGGAATGCTGTGCGTGCGGCTATGTTCCAGGGCGAACTTGCGCACCAGATACTCGACATCCCAAGGCCGCTGACGCAGGGGCAACAGGTTGAAGTTCAGGATGTTAAGGCGGTAGTACAAGTCAGTCCGGAAGTTGCCGTTTTGCACCAGTTCTTCGAGGTTATAGTTCGAAGCAACCACCAGCCGAGCTTGCGAGAACTGCGTCTCGTTGCTGCCGACTGGTTCGTATTCGCCCGTCTCAATCACGCGGAGCAGCTTGGCCTGTTGTTCGAGAGGGAGGACATCAATTTCGTCGAGCAGCAGCGTCCCGCGACCAGCCGCGGCGAACTTCCCCTCGCGATCGCGATCGGCGCCAGTGAAGGCTCCCTTCACGTAACCGAACAGTTCGCTCTCGATCAGATCGGGGGGCAACGCGCCGCAGGCGACGGTGCAAAAGCGATCTTCACGGCGCTCCGACAATTCGTGAATCAAGCGAGCGAGGAACGTCTTGCCGCTCCCTGTTTCGCCAATCAGCAGCACGGTTACGTTGTGCCGCGCGGCGACCTTGATCTCTTCCATCGTGTCGAACATTTCGGGCGTGAACGTAATCAGCGACCGCGAGCGGCCGTGCAGTTCTTTGTGCGGCATCTGGCTCCAGAAGCCGGCGAGCTCTCCTTCCAGATCTTGCCGATTCATCAGCAGGCGGCGGAACTGGTCGTAGTCGAGCGGCAACTTCAGGCAGTGGTCGATGGCTTTCTCGGCCAGCTTTTGCAAGCGCGGTTGGCAGTCGGCAGCGAGCAGGCCATAGACCGGCGCGGTCTCGACCACTTCCCCTAGCTCGGCGATAAAGCGACCCGGCGAATAATCGCCGAGCGCTTCGTTGCTGAGATGCACGATTACGGCTGCCCCCGGCGACGCTTGTAAGTGCGCGGGCAACATCGCGAGCGAGTCGCAGGCGATGATTTGAAAATTGCCTTCGAGCTGGGTTTGCAGTTCGAAGAGCAGATTCTGATCTCGCGTCAGGGCAATCAAGGTCGTCGTCATCGGGCACCATCCGGCAGAGCGGTATCGTGAAAACGCAAATGCTGAGAGGCGGCCTGCTGACGAGTTGTCGCGTTGATGCGCAACTTGTTTCACGGGCCGACACTTTTCACGCTAATTGGACGACAAACCTTACCGAACGCAAATTTGCCTTAGCATCGTGAGTTCTTTGTGAAACGTGGCCGGTTGTAGCGAGTTTGCCGGCTGTTCAATTTCGCGTGCCACCAGCGACACGTTTCGTAGCGAAATGCTTCACCTCTGAATCAGGTGGCCGAAGCTGTCTTAGTCCGCGGGCGCAGTTCGCGGGCCTACCTCACACTTCGCTTAAGGAGCATTCCGCCCCCTTCGTCGCCTGTTCATCAACTTGGCTTGAACAGGCCTGAACAGGGGCTGGCGCGATAACTTTTTGCGCGACTTTTTCATTCCCGCGAACCTTCCTTAAGTGATTATGCATCAATAGCTTGCGGCGTCAAAATCAGGCTATCACCCCCGCTTCTCGATAACCGTTTGATAACCGCTTGGGGCCGGGTCTTTGGCCCCTTGAACAGGGGCGTACAACTGATGTCAGCCATCCGGGAAGGGAGTCGCGGCGCCCTTAAGAAAGTCGGCATACCGCCAACAATCGCTCACCAAGGAACACGCACCCGCCAGCTGTCATTTGCCTCGCTGCGCACCATTGGACGCAGACAGGCGATGATTTCTCTACCCAAATTGCCAAAGAACTAGCCGACTCATTATCGCCAACGTCGTGACTAGTCTGGTCACAGAAAATTCATAATATTTGACAACTTATCAGGCGACTACATGGCGAAGCGCGCTCAGCCCACGTGTACGCCGGCGTCGTCGATGCGGTAGGGCACGATTCGTTCGTCACAGGCACTGCCGCGGTGCTTGGCGACGAACAGCGAACGGCCCATGCGGTCGCCATTACGCGTCTTCCCCATATAGATGAGCGTATTGGCGTTCGACAGCACATCTCCTTCCGCCAGCGGTCGGCTGATGAGGTCGTCGAGCATTGTCTCGTGGCTGGTGACCAGCAGCAGGCAACCTATGGACTGTGGGTCGTACACGTGCTGGGCTGCCGCTTCGGCATTGCGGCGATAGTGTTCGCGAAACAGATCGCGGGCCACCCACTCGGGATCCTTCCGCAGCACCTGGTGATAGACGTATTCGAACAGGTGAAATTGAATCGACTCCCCGGGCCGATCAACGGGCTCGATGCCATCGACGACGATCCTGCGCGACCCATGGACCAGGTTCCCATAGAGGAAGGCAATCGCGGCCCGCAGGCGCGCGTTCAGGTGGGCCTGCCAGTTCCGCCAATCGTCCCAGTCCAGATCCTTGCGCGTGACTCGTTGCCCCGTGTAATCGAACACGTGCAGATACTCGCCAAAGCTGCGGTCGGCGGCGAAGAAATGTTCGAGGTCGATGTCTTGATTCGCGTCGAAGACCGGCAGCTTGTGGTCGAACATTCGCTGCGTGTAGTCGCTATGGTTTTGCGAATCGCCGCGCGAGCTGCAATCGAAGACGACGCCCCGCTTCTTCTCCTGGGCGAGTCCTGCGTGGGCAAACTGCAGCCCGAGTTGCGTCTTGCCGATGCCTGTGGCGCCAACGACGACCGTCAAGGTTCCCGGCAGTAGTCCGCCCCCCAGCAGTTCATCGAGCCCATCCACGCCAGTCGTTTGTCGCTGCTTCAACGGAACGCCCTTTTCAATTCATTTCGCCGGGACCAGTAGAGCCCTCATGATAGCGAAATCCCGCCGCGCAGGCTTTCGAGCGGCAGCGCCGCCGATTAGGCTCGTCGTAGAGAGATTTCGCTGTACTTTCCCTGAGATAACA
This sequence comes from Anatilimnocola aquadivae, assembly GCF_049819085.1. Classification (GTDB taxonomy): domain Bacteria; phylum Planctomycetota; class Planctomycetia; order Pirellulales; family Pirellulaceae; genus Anatilimnocola. The sequence continues at coordinate 7,902,485 of NZ_CP187419.1, read as the reverse complement.
CCATGCGTTGGCTTTCGCTCCTTACCCTTTGCTGGACCACGTGGCTCGCAACCCACTTGCAGGCTGCCCCACCACAAGTGGAACCGGTCGCAGGCTTGCGCGATCGGACGCCCCGCGTCCACGCGTTGGTTGGCGCCAAGGTTGTTGCTCAGCCGGGTAAAACCCTTGAGGGTGCCACCGTGCTAATCCGCGAGGGCGTGATTATCGCGGTCGGCGAGAAGGTGGCCATTCCTGCGGAGGCCCATGTTTGGGATTTGAAGGGAAAGACTCTCTATCCGGGATTTATCGATGCCTTCAGCGAGCAGACGATTCCCAGCGAGAAGTTGCCGAACACCGCGCGGCATTGGAGCCGGCGCGTCACCCCTGAGCTCGAGATGAGCGGCTTCTACTCCGCCGATGAAGCCACGCACACCAAGTATCGCGGCCAAGGGATCACCGCGCGGCTCGTCGCCCCGGAAGGTGGCATCATCAAGGGGCAAAGCGTGGTGATGCTGCAAGGCGATCATCAGCGTCCCACCATCGCCAAGACACACGCGGCCCAACATCTGCGGCTGACCGTTCCCTTTGGTGTGAATCGAGATGAGTTCCCTAACTCACCGATGGGGGCCGTGGCTCTCGCGCGGCAAACGATGCTCGATGCCCAGTGGCACCGGCAGGCAACAGCCGCGAGCGCTGCGAACGTGTTGTTGCCGCGCGTCGATCCCTCGCGCACTTTCGCGGCGCTGGCCCCGGTTGTTGATGGCGAACAACTGGTAATTGCCGACGCCAGCGATGAACAGTTCTTGTTGCGGGCCGATGCCTTCGCGCGCGAGTTCGGCTTGCGACTAGCTGTGCGGGGCAATGGCCGCGAGTATCGCCAGGTAGATCTCATCAAAAAGTCGGGCCGCACCGTAATTGTGCCGGTCTCGTTCCCGCAGCCTCCGAATGTAGAGACGGTGGCCGCTGCGCTCGATGTGTCGCTCGAACAGTTGATGCACTGGGATTTGGCCCCCGAGAACGCGGCGCGCTTGGATGCCGCGGGTGTACCGATTGCCCTCACGGCCTACGGCTTGAAAGATCCGAACGAGTTTCTGCCCGCAGTGCGCCGCGCGGTGGAACGAGGTCTTTCGGCCGAGAGCGCTTTGAAAGCCCTCACGACCACGCCAGCGCAGTTACTGGGAGTCGAACGCTCGCTCGGCTCGATTGAGCCCGGCAAGCTGGCCTGCCTGATCGTCACCGACGGTGACATCTTCGCCGGCAAGACCAAGCTGCTTGAAACCTGGGTCGAAGGCGAGCGATTTGAGATCGTCGAACCAACGCACACCGACGTGCGCGGCCAATGGCAATTCGAATTCAGCGATCGTCCGGGCAAGTTCGCCCGAATCTATCTCGCCTTACAAGGAACCGCGGCCAAGCCGAGCGGCAAATGGTCGACCAGCGATGAACTGAACGAAAAGGCAAAACTTGACAAAGCCGCCAAGCTGAAATCGCTAAGCATGCGCGATTCGCTCGTCGAATTCTCTTTCGAGGGCAAACCCCTGGAGCAAGAAGGGATCGCGCGAGGCAGTGGAGTGATCTCAACGAACAAGAAGGACGAACTGATCATCAGCGGCGAAGTGATCTGGGCCGATGGCTCCCGCTCGAAACTCAGCGGCAAACGAACCTCTTCGGAACTTCCACCTGATTCAGCCAAAACCGAAGACAAAGAAGAGACCGCGAACAAGGATGACAGTCCGTCGGATGAAAAAGAGAAGGAGGGCGATTCCAAGGAACCAAAGGAAAGCAAAGAAGCCAAGAAAGAAACGCCCGCTGTTTCGCAGGTGAACTTTCCGCTCGGTGATTTCGGCCGACAGGCACTTCCTGAGCAGCCGAGTCTGCTGGTGATCAAGAACGCCAAGCTCTGGACCGCAGCAGATCCGCCGGTGATCGAAAACGGCATGCTGGTGATCCGCGCGGGCAAGATCGTCGCCGTCGGCCAGGATCTGGAAGTTCCCAAAGATGCACTCGTTGTCGATGCCAAGGGGAAGCACATTTCGCCCGGCATCATCGACTGCCATTCGCACATGGCCACTGACGGCGGCATCAACGAAGCGGGCCAGGCGATCACCGCAGAGGTTCGCATTGGCGACTTTATCGACGCCAACGACATCACCATTTATCGGCAACTGGCCGGCGGTGTGACTTCGTCGAACATTCTGCACGGCAGTGCGAACCCCATCGGCGGGCAGAACCAGGTTATCAAACTGCGTTGGGGGAGTGATGCAGCGGGGCTGAAGTTTGCCGGCGCGCACGCGGGCATTAAGTTCGCCCTGGGCGAGAACGTGAAGCAAAGCAACTGGGGCGAGCGGTACACGCGCCGCTATCCACAGTCTCGCATGGGTGTCGAACAGATCATGGAAGACGCCATGATCGCAGCCCGCGATTACCGCCGCCAACATGCGCAGTGGAAGCTCAACCACGAAGGCTTGCCGCCACGACGCGACCTGGAACTCGATGCCCTCGTCGAAGTGCTCGAAGGAACCCGGCTCGTCCATTGCCACAGCTATCGTCAGGACGAGATTCTCGCCCTGCTACGCGTGTGCGAAACGCACGGCGTGAAAGTGGCAACCCTGCAACACATCCTGGAGGGTTACAAAGTGGCCGATGCCATTGCGCGGCACGGCGCCGGTGGCTCTTCGTTCTCGGATTGGTGGGGCTACAAGTTCGAAGTGCTCGATGCCATTCCCTACAACGGCCTGCTGATGCATCAAGCGGGGATCAACGTCTCGTTCAACAGCGACGATCGCGAACTGGCGCGGCATCTCAACCACGAAGCAGCCAAGGCGGTGAAGTACGGCGGCATCGAAGAAACCGAAGCCCTCAAGTTCGTCACGCTGAATCCAGCCAAGCAACTGCGGATTGAAAAGCAGGTTGGCTCGCTGGAAGTGGGCAAAGACGCCGACTTCGTCGTCTGGAACGGTCCGCCACTCTCAACCCTCTCGCGCTGCGAACAAACCTGGATCGATGGCCGCAAGTACTTCGACCGCGCTGAAGATGCCCAGGCACGCAAGGACAACGATCAGCTGCGCGCGGCGATCATTCGCAAGATCCTGGCCTCGGGCCAGTCGATGCAAAAGCCCAACGCCAAGAACCTGAACGAAGCCGACCTCTGGCCTCGCGAGGACGAGTACTGCACGCACAGCAGGGGGCAGGGAAATGCAGAACGACGAACGCAGAAGGCAGAATGAGAAGAACGCAGGTAGTCATTCTGCATTCTGCATTCTACCTTTTGCATTTGGTTACCAGAGCCAGCGTTTTTCGCGGTACCAGGCGATGGTTTCGTTGAGCCGGTCTTTCAGCGGGGCGGCGGGTTCGAAGCCCAATTGGTGTTGGGCTTTTTCGGGCGAGCAGGCCCAGGAGTCGACCTGCGCCTCGCGAATCTTGTCGCGGTTGAACACGTCAGCTTTGTTCTTCCACTTGGAGATGCTTTCGTTCACCGAGGCCACCATCCAGGTGACTGCTCCGGGGAAGTAAATGATCGGCATGAAGGGCCGGTGCAGCGTGTAGCGTGTCATGTCGCCGAAGTCGGCATACGTGGGATGCTCGGGGACGACGCCAAAGTAGACGCCCTTGGCGGAGAACTCAGCCGTCGCAGCACTTTGCGGAACTCGCTCGCCATGCTCGGCTGCTTTGATCATTAGCTCGACCAGATCGGCGACATAGATCCACGAGAGGGGCGGATTGCGCCAGCCTGGCACGGGATGAAAGCGAAATCGCTGAATCATCTTCAGCACCTTCAGCATCGCCCGATCGTGCGGGCCAAAGACCACGCCGGGGCGAACGATCGTCAGCGGAATGCGCCCGGCGTATTTCATCGCCGCTTGTTCGCCGGCCAGTTTGCTTTTGCCGTAGTTCGAGATGGGTGTGGTCGGGTCGGCTTCTTTGCGCACTTGCCCGCGTGTCGTCGGACCCGCAGCTGCCACGGAAGAGACCAGCAGCAGCGTCGGCGGAGTAGGCTGGTCGGCAATCGCTTCGGCGAGGATAGCCGTGCCGTCGCGATTGACGCGCATCATCTCTTCCATGGTGTTGGCGGCGATCAAGCCGGCCAGATGATAGACCACGTCGGTGCCGTCCACTGCCGCGCGCATCGAAGCGACGTCGTTCAACTCGCCTTTGACGAGTTCCGCCCCGAGATCTTGCAGGATGACGCTCGCCTGGGGATTGCGCACGAGGGCGCGGACTTTGTGACCACGAAACAGCAGGGTTTCGATGAGATTGCGGCCGATAAAGCCGTTGCCACCAGTAACCAGCACCACAGACATAGCGGGCGACCTTAAACCGCCCCGCCAATGCGTGGGCTAGGGGAGAATGCTGGCCGCCGCCCGTCCCACACTGGAACGACTACTTTCGACATAACCGTGTTCGCAAAACCAGGACCAGGCATCGGTAACGGTTTCTTTCAAAGGTCGAATGTGGTAGCCCAGCTCTTGCTGAGCACGACGGCTGGAGAAGCAGGTCTCCTGCGAACCAATTCCTAACGTGGCGGAGTTCACGCCCCCCTCGAGGCCCGTGTAGCGGGTCCACAGGTCGGTGCTCAAACTGGCCACGTGGCGAGCAATCGGGCCTAGTCGGAAGTGCGGACCGCGCCGGCCCGATACCTGGGCGAATACGCGCCAAGCTTCCAAGTAGGACAGGTTATGCCCCCCGAGGATGTATCGTCTGCCCGTGGGGGCAAGTTTCGCCGCTGCGGTAATCCCCGCAGAAACGTCACGAACGTCAGAGACGTTAAACGCCCCGGCAGGAGCCACCGAGGTGCCGCGATTCACGGCCAGCAGCATGCGGCCGGACGAAGGCTTCCAGTCCCAGGGCCCCAGCGAGAACGATGGATTGACGATCACGGCATCGAGCCCGCGACCCACAAAGTCTTGCACCACCCGCTCGGCTGCGGCCTTCGAGGTGACATAGTGGCAAGGGACCAGCCCGGGCAGGCTGCCCGATTCTTCGTCGGCTGGGCTTTGCAGCCGGCCAATGCCCAGCGTATTGATGGTGGAGATGTGGACCAGCCGAGCTTTGTGCTCCAAGGCCGCAGTCGCCACATTGCGGGTTCCCTCCACATTCACCTGTTGATGCATCTGCAAGTTGGTCCAGCCAACCTGCACGTAGGCCGCAGCATGAATGACACAGTCGACGCCCTGCACTGCCGCGCGAACACTAGCGGCATCGCGAATGTCGCCCTGGCAGATCTCGATCTTCAGCCCGGCGAGTTCCCGCTGAGTGCCGGTCTGGCGAGTGAGTACGCGCACCTGTTCACCCAGCGCAACGAGGCGGCGAACGGTGTTGTTACCGATCAAACCTGTCGCGCCTGTGATGAGGTATTTCATTCCGTGACTTCCGTTGAGATTCGTTCTCGCCTCAAGCGGTTAACCGCCAGCTCGCAGCCAAACTGCTGTCCCGATCCCGAGACGGATCGGGTATCATGCCAGCTGCGGCTTGGCTGCTCGTATCATTGCAAGTTACCCAGCTTTGGCCAGTCCAGTTTCGGTCAGTTTTATTGCGACCCACCGTGGCCTTCCCCCCATTCGACGCCACTCTAATCACCCGAACTAACTTCACGGACGAACATGGTACCCGTAGTCGTCAAGCCTGCCGAAACGAGCCGCGAGCGAAAAGCGTTTTTGCAGCTCCCCTGGCTCATCAATGCAGCTTATCCGAATTGGGTCCCACCGCTGCGGCAGGATCAAAAAGAAATGGTGAACTACATTCACCATCCTTTTTATGATGACGCCGAGATTCAAACCTTTGTTGCCTGGCAAAGCGACCAGCCCGTGGGGCGAGTCGCCGCGATCGTCAACCACGCGCACAACCGCCAACATAACGACACCATCGGCTTCTTTGGTTTCTTCGAAGCGATCGACGACATGGACGTCGCGCGCGGCCTGTTCGATGCCGCCCGCGATTGGCTCCGGGCTCGCGGTCGCACCGCCATTCGCGGCCCGGTGAACCCTTCGCTCAATCACACCTGCGGTCTGCTCATCGAGGGATTCAACATTCCCCCGACGTTCATGATGACGCACAATCCGCCTTACTATCAGCGGCTCATCGAAAACTACGGCTTTGCCAAAGTCGAAGATCTGGCGGCCTTCTGGGCTCATACCGACATGCTCGATTCGCTCGATGGCAAAATCAAGCTGATGGTCGCCGAAATCAAAAAACGCTTTGACGTCAAGCTGCGCCGCCTCGATCGCTCCCGGTACGACGAAGAGGTTCGCCTGTTTCTGAACCTGTACAACCAGTCGCTCATCGGCACTTGGGGCTTCTCCCCCATGTCCGATGCCGAGGTCGCGCACTCGGCCGCCTCGCTCAAGTACCTGATCGTTCCCGAAATGACCGCCATCGTCGAAGTCGACGGCAAGCCCGTGGGCTCGTCGTTCGCCATGCTCGACTACAACCCGCGCATCAAGCAGATCGATGGCCGTCTGTTTCCCTTTGGCTTCTTCAAACTGCTGTACAACAAAAAAGCGATCAAGCGGATCCGGGTTATCAGCACCAACGTGCTGCCCGAATATCAAAAGTGGGGGCTCGGCCTGGTCGTGCTCGCCCACCTGCTTCCCAGTGTGCTGGAATGGGGCGCGAACGAAGCGGAGTTCAGCTGGGTGCTCGAAAGCAACCACCTCAGCTTCAAGTCGCTGAAACGGGGCGGCGCGAAGATCGTCAAAAACTACCGCCTCTTCGACCTGCCGATTGGCGAGGGAGAACCGGCCGCCGCGGTGCCAGCACCGGGGGCCAGCGCAAAGATCGAGACGTCCAAGTAAGCCCGCTGCACACCTCGCAGGTTGGCTTATCAAGGGTAATTCGCTTTCCCTAGAGTCTTTCGATGTTTGGCTCCGCTGAACACCACTGTTCAGCTGATTTTTGATAACCATTTTGCGACTCTTTTCAAAAAACACCGCTTTTCCGAAGTCTCACTGCAGCAATTGCTTATCATCTTTCCATTCGGTTGTTAGCCCTTCATTCTGACGTTCGTCTGAAAACCGTTTGATAACCATTTGTTGGCAACCTGGGTAATCCTCCTTCGCCGCCCGTTCTTCGCCCTCGCACATCCGCAATGGCCGATCCTCCTCCCTTCGTGGGACAGGCATCTTGCCTGTCATTTCCCCTCGTGAGATAGGCTTCCAGCCTGTCGTCCTCTCTCCAGCCTCTCCGCACCAAACACCACCAATCTTGCCAACTGCGCACGACGGTCCCCAGCGTCAAACACGACAAACCCGAATCTGGCGGGCGCGTGATTCTTTGTCAAATGACCAAACGCAGATTTTGTAGTAGTCCGACCAGCGAACTTTGTCAGACTGCCTTATTGGTTAACCGAGCCGCTTGCGGCCGTTGAACTGCCCATTCAGTCATTTCACAGTTCGCCCGCGCAAGCGCGTGGGTTAACCAAATGCAGAAGTCTGACATTCCGCGATAGATGAGCTACTAACCTGGCTGCAAGCAAATTCGGGGGTGGCATGGGTTCTACCCATGTCCTCCTCAGTCTTCTGAGGTAAGGTTCCTCGCTAGCCAAGGCAAAACTCAACTCGACCTCACCAGCAACAGCAGCGCGGCGTTACCTCAGAACGGTTTGAGTTCCACCCAAAAACTGGCACGCGACGTCACACGAGAATTGCCATCACACATGGGTAGAACCTATGCCACCCAGAAATGGCGAATGACCACGCATGCCACCCCGCTGCGGAAACTCACTCAATCCAGAAAGAGTCTCCCATCACACCACGCATTGCTGGCATCGATCGAAGGGAGTTAACATCCGACACGCGTAGAGCTGTACCCCGCACGCCGATGCTTTGAAGGCTGTTCAGCTTGCTTATACTAGCAACAAAGCGACTCCCTATCTTTGTATTATCGACACGGAGCGAAACCAGCTCTTCTAGTCGAAGCCCAGCTATTTCGCAATCGGCCAAAGCCGTATTCGATGCTTCCAGACGAATAATATTAGCGTTGGAAAGATTGGATAGATCTTCGCAACAGAAATCGGACTGCGAGACATCCAATACGTACACTCGCGGAACAGCGATCAGCGACCGAAACGCAGCGTGACTGCGCGGCATTCGAACCGGCGTCGCGGAAGCCCCGGGATTTGTCAAAGGACGGCGAATTGACACTTGCCCAATATGCAATCTTCCACTCGCCCGAAGAAACACTCGCTGTAACCAGGGAGGACCGGATCGCGTCATCCGTACGTCAAAGCCCTCGCTCACCAGCACATCATGGGCATGCTGAACGACTGCATTTTCTCGCCTAGTATCCATCACGGAACGCAATGGCGCGGCGCAAAGCCACGCGGTAACTGCTGCGATAACAGGAACAACGATTACTAATGTTCGCAGCTTGACGCGACTCCATGCAGGATTGCTCTTTATCATCATGGCTTGTAGCCCGTTGCACTTTCAATTTCTGTGTTGCCAGTGCCCGATGTGTAGCAGCAGTGCTACCGGTCGATTGTGTGCGGGCCAATTTGGCACGGTGGTGCTCTTGGCTCGCCACCCAGCCGGCCTCAGATACTCTGTCGCGCGGCAAGCGCCTCACTCTTGCTCGCTGTTCGTAGCTGCTTTGGATTCCCCGCGTTCATCTTCTCTCTTCTGCTGCAATTCCTCGTGGGTGAACTCTTTTAGGCCAGTGGGGGTGAGGTCCAGCTTAAAGATGCCGTCCGTGGGGGGCTGCAAGAGACCTGGGTTCAGGTTCAGATCGAAGGTTGTTTCCAGCCAGCGGTCTTTGAAGGCATCTTCGCCGGGGTTGAGGGGATGGTTCCAGTCCTCCCAGAGATTTTTTTCCGCCGATTTATCGGTGGCCTTTTGAACCAGGATCACGCGGTGACGGTGGTATCCTTCTTTCACTTCGAAGGTGTAGCGGAACTCGTGCGTCGCCAGGGCGGGGTCCTTCACCAGCGTGGCGCCGGTGCCGGCGAGTTTTTTGGTCAGGGTGCCGGGAAGGAGTTTTTCGGAGTTGTCGCTCACGTGGGCAGGGTCATAAACGACGGCGACTTTGTCGCCCGGTTTGAGCAAGCGATAGTCGTCGGCCTTCAGCGTGCTGAATTTGGCCTTCAACGCGGCATCGGGAATCTCGGCGATGATGAGCGCCAGCCCTCCTTTTCGCTCGTGAAGTTGCCCTTCATCCCACTCGGCACCATTAATCAGATAGAAATCGCGGCCGCCAGCGGAGAGGTGGGCTCTCCATCTTTGGCGATACCCGAGTCTCCAGTTGTGACGCACCTGAACCAGCGGCAACCCTCGGCTGAGGTCGATTAGCCCGTGACCGCCGTAGCGAAGCATGCCTGGCGGACTTTCGGCGATGGTCGTGCCCCAATTGGTGCCGTCGAGCAGTTCGATCGACTTGGCGAGTTTTCCGGTTCGCAAGTCGTAGACCAGCACATCGTCGCCCAGTGGGTCCACATACAGCCAGCGACAATCGCTGCTGAGCGCTAGTTTGCCGGCCTGTTTCACCGAGGTGTTATTCGGGGCGATGATCGTGCCGTTCAATTTGCCGGTGGGTATATCCACCAGCATGATCAGGTGGCTCTCGGCAATCACCATCTGGCGACTCCCCGGCAAAAAGAGGGTCGCAAGACCTTGCATCTGCCGCTGGAAACAGATCCGTAGCGTCGGCTGGAAATCGGCGAGCTTGATGACATACAGGCCCGAACCATTGAGCAGGGCAAAGTGGTCGGGTCCGACGAACGTCCCGGTACCGCTCTGCGGGGAAAAAATCGTATCGGTGGAATCCTTCTGCTCAAGCAGCGCGAGACTCTTTTGGCGGATGAGTTGATCGCCGTCCAGCTTCCAGAGGCTAAGCTCTCCTTTCCCGACGGTTACCAAACGCTTGCCCGTGGCGTCGATTGCGAGCACGAACTGTTCGCTGGGCATGGCAAATGCCGAGAGAAAGCTTCCTGTGCCGAGATCGATCCGGTCCAAGCGAAAGTCGGAGGACTCCCGCCCCTTGTACGCGCGCGAGATCCACAGGCAGCTGCGGCTGGGATCGATTTTCAACCGGTGGTCATGCTCGTCTACGGACCAACCGCGGTAGTTCAAGTTGATGGCCTTGGGAGGCAAGGTAAGGAGTGGCGGCGGCGTGAACGCGGGCGCTTTCCAGGGAACCGGTTTGCGATCCAAGTCTCGCAGTGAATTCGCGATGTCGATGCTTTCGATCTCTTTGGCCACGACGCTCGCTGTCGGTGCATCTCCCCAGACGACCTTGGCGGCAATGGGCAACTTGTTTTCGTCGAGCGGCACTTGCGCCGCAGGCGTGGCCGGCGACGGGGCAACCGGCTCGGCTAGTTGCTGGGCGGCAGCCTGATCGGCAGGGGAGAGTTTGTCGAGCGGTAGTGAGATTACCTTGCCGTCGACCTTCCGCAGCGACACCTTTCCCTCCGCCAGACCGAGGAACTCAGCCTCGATGGAAAACATCCCGGAGGCGTCTTTCCAAACTCGCTTTGGTGCGGGTGCCTGACTGAGCAATTCGGTAGCGCAGGCCAACAGCAGAATGCAACTGCAGACGATGATTCCAGTCGACCGCATCTGGCTGCTCCGTTGTAGGTCTGAAATCGCCAATCCACCTGGTAACTTCTACTCGCTTGCATCTCCAGGTTCCAGCGGATTGTTGACGATAGGACCCCGCGATTCAAGGCAATTTCAGCAGGCGACGTAATGATTCCGACCTGTAGGAAGTTGCGGGATTGACGGAGTCGGCCTACCGATCGTCTGGTACGGAGTACCTGGACCTACTCGCTACAACCGCTGCGAGCGGAATCTGCCGGGCGATTCTCGGCGTGGGTGCGATTCAGGTTGTATCCTTGCGAAGCTTGTTGCCCGCGGCAGATTTTCTCCGACTAGTGGCCCGCAGCAGGCTCCTTCCGATACGCTGATGTTTCGGGCGCACCGTCCCTCGTGCCCGGCATAAGCGACCCGCCCGTGACCGCTGACCGACATTGCCCCTCCCAAGGACCCCGCCGATGACTACTGCCCGCAACCCTGCAATTGGCTGGTGGGCGGCCATCACTATCCTGGTCAGCGCGTTTTTGCTGTTTCAGGTCCAACCGATCATCAGCAAGACGATTCTCCCTTGGTTCGGCGGCAGTCCCGCGGTTTGGACAACCTGCGTGTTGTTCTTTCAACTCGTGCTGCTCGCCGGCTATGGTTACGCCCACGCGCTGATTCGCTATGTCTCGCCGGCGCGACAAGGAATCGTACACGGCGTGTTATTGGTGCTCGCCATCCTCACGCTGCCGATTATACCCAACCCCGAATGGAAGCCCGACGACGGCACGCTGCCGGCGCTGCGAATCTTGGTGCTGCTGCTGGCGAAAGTCGGGTTGCCCTACTTTTTGCTGTCGTCGAGCGGGCCCCTGGTCCAAGCGTGGTTCAGCCGCGCCTATCCAGGAGTTTCGCCCTATCGCCTGTACGCGCTTTCGAACGTCGGTTCGCTGCTCGCACTCCTCTCGTACCCCATCGTGTTCGAGCCGTTCTTTCCCGTGCATCATCAAGGCTGGATGTGGTCGGGCGCGTTCATCGCGTTCGCACTGTTGGCCGGCATCTTGGCTTGGATGATCTATCGCTTGCCGATCGAACCGGAAGAAGCCGCAGCAAGTTCCAAACACGCGGAACCAAAGCCTGGCGACGACGATGCACCTCCCGCGACCAGCAGCCTGCTGATTTGGCTCTCGTTGCCGGCGCTCGCTTCGATGTTGCTGCTGGCCACGACGAATCACTTGTGCCAAGACATTGCGGTCGTGCCGTTCATGTGGATCGTGCCGCTGAGCTTGTATCTCATTTCGTTCATCCTCTGCTTCGATAGCGAACTCTGGTATCAGCGACGCTTTTGGGGCCCGCTCGGTGTGCTGGGGATTCTCACGCTGTGCGTACTCGTCAAGGGAGACGACTGGGGCAACTGGTCGGCACCCAGCGAAGCCAAGACGGTCACTGAGAGCTTGACCTACTATCCCAATTACTGGCTGCACCGCATCACGCTGTTCACGTCGAAGTGGGCAGACGAGTTTGACTCGAACCTCGCCTTTCAGGCCCTCGTGTACGTCATTCTGCTGTTCATCATCTGCATGCTCTGCCACGGCGAACTGGTGAAGCAAAAGCCGAAGCCCAAGCATCTCACACTCTACTACCTGATGATCTCGGCCGGCGGTGCCCTGGGCGGTCTGTTCGTCGCCTTGATCTGTCCGTACATCTTCAAGCTGCAGTTCGAACTGTCGCTGGGGATTGTGCTGGGCTATGTCGTCGCCTGGATTGCCATCATCAACGACGGCCGCAACTCGTGGCTGGAGAAGCGACAACTGCTGCAGTGGGCAGCGGCGAGTTTCATTATGGGTGGCGTCTTCTTTGTCATCACCAGCACGTATGAACCGCTCTCGCCACAGACCCTGGCCGTGATGCGCAACTTCTACGGCACACTGACCGTGAAGAAGCACGAGTTGGAGGATGACCAGCTGGCTCATCGGCTGGTGCACGGCGGCATCTTGCACGGCTATCAATTCAAGGACCCCATTCGCAAGCTGGAAGCCACTACCTACTACGTCAACGAAAGTGGAGCCGGGCTCTCGGTGCTGCACTATCCGCGCAAAAACAACGAAGGGCTGCGAGTTGCCGTCGTGGGTCTCGGTTCGGGCACCATGGCCGCTCACGCGCAGGAAGAAGACGTCTACCGCTTCTACGAAATCGATCCCAAGGTAATTGTCATCTCCGACGGATTCTTCTCGTTCCGCAAAGATGCTGAAGAGCGCGGCGCCAAGACCGAAGTCGTCCTCGGCGACGCTCGCATTCGCATGGAGAAGGAAGAAGATCAGAACTACGATGTCATCATTCTCGATGCCTTCAGCGGCGATGCGATTCCCGCTCACTTGCTGACGGTCGAATCGCTGGAACTGTACAAGCGGCATCTGCGTAAAGATGCCAACGGCAAGATTCAAGGGATTCTGGCCGTCCACATCAGCAACAAGCACTTGGACCTGGCTCCCGTGGTCGCCGCGCTCGCTCGGCGGAACGATCTGATTGCCCTGCAAGTCTCCACACCCGAGGGACCCTACGAACCCGATGCCTTCACCGGCAGCGATTGGGTGCTCCTCACCCAGAACGAAGAATTTGCGAATATCGACCTGGTCCGCAATCTCTCGGAGCCCTTGACGGTAGACATCAAGGACGAAGTGCTGTGGACCGATACACACAGCAGCCTGCTGCCGATCCTCAAATCGGACTGGGTGCGCTCGCTGCGGGAGCGGTTCAAACCGGCAGCCAAACCGGACGAGACACCCGTCAAAGCCGAGCCGACGACTCCGGTCGAACGCTAGTCCGCTGCGGGTTTTACGGCCGGTTTTGCGGAGGGACGCTCCGGCGGGCGCTTGACCCCGCTTAAATCGGGATGCTATAAGCGAGGTAGGAACAGAACTTCTCTCATTGCCCGATTCGGGTACGTTGGTCACGCGCGCGATGTCCGGCATTACTATTCGAGTCCTCGATGGCGCTGACCGCGGGCGCATCTATCAAAACGTCGGACCCCCCATCACCATTGGTCGTGAAGAGGGAAATACGATCCAGCTGAACGACGAGCGCGTCAGCCGGTATCACATCAAGATTCAAGAAGACAACAGCCGCCTCGTCCTCACCGACCTCGACAGCACCAACGGCACCAAGGTCAACGGCGAAGACATCCAGCTGCGGATTCTCAAATTCGGCGACATGATCGCCGTCGGCCGCAGCGTCTTGCTGTTTGGCTCGCGCGAGCAGATTGCCGGCCGTCTGGCGCGCCTGCGAGATGACAACGGCGGCGAAGCCGGCGGAGCCACCATCGATCCCGAGCAGGTCCAAAAAGCCGCTAACTTTTCGTCGCTCGATTTCGAACTGAACTGGGACGATGAGTGCGACATGCAAGCCACGCTGCATGCCCTCGAGCCCCCAGAACTGCCCGATCGACTTACGCCCGGCCAGGCCGCTCAGCTGGCCGAGATGCTCGAGTTTCTGCACGTGCGGCTGCGCAATCTCATCAACTCCGCGGCCGTCGACGGCAAGTCGAGCAAGATGACGCTCGAGCTTCGTCAGTGGCAGGGACTCATCGACCTGCAGGCTCGCCTATCGGAGTATCTACGCCGCATCGGCAACCCACGCGAGTAGTGGGAAGAGGCTGGGAACTGGGAGCTAGGAACTGGGGGAAGGACTTCGCTTCCTTGGTGAATCACTCCGCTTGTGGCCGCTCTTTTGATCCGCCTGAAGGCACTCGACCGAGAGCCCGTTTGGAAAAGCGTGTTCACACAACGGGAGGTTTGTGAACACAACCTCGCGCCATTCCCGAGAGTTACGGCACCTGCTGTTCACAAACTACCGGGGTTTGTGAATGCCCCCCATTGGCAACCGGCCCGCAGAGACTCACCTAAAAGGGAGTCTCGCTCGCGGATGCCGAGGGGGATGGAATCACCGAGCATTGATCGAGATCTGCAAACGAAACATGGCGACCGGTGATTCCGTCGGTCAGATAGATCGGATGTACAATTTCGTTCCCATCCACGCTGATGATTAACTGCGCGTCTCCGGAGCAAAAATCCTCAGGCTCTCGCAAGATGAGTGAGTTCTCGCCCACCTGTGAGACCCGCAATCGCATGCCTTCCACCTGCAAATGGATCCGCACCGCGGTCGACATTCCGTCGCTATGAATTACTGCCATGAGTGTACCTCAGTTACTCGAACGCGCTGCTTTGTACTGCCGCGAACGACAGTGTGTAATTGTACGCGAATTGGGAAGCGGAACCGATGGCAGTGTCTGGGAAACCAACCGACGCACAGCGGTTAAGAGTCTGATACTTCAGAAAACCTTCCATCAGGAACTAGAGAGTTATCGCCGCTTGTTTCAAGCCAACATGACGGAAATCTGTGGATTTGCCGTACCACGTTTGATCGACTATTCGATACCGCTCCTCACGCTAGAAATTGACATCGTCCAGCCCCCACGGATTCTCGATTTTGGCAAGGTCACATTGGATCAAGCCCCCGATTTCAGCGAGCAAACGATGGCCGACTGGAATGACCTACAGCAGGATCTGTGGGGCGAACATTGGCCAACGATTCAAAAAATCCTAGCTCGCCTTCGGTCGTTAGGAATCTATTACAGCGACCCGAATCCCTACAACATCACACCAGAGGATTGGAATCCAGAACTGTAGCAGCGGGAACGGCAGTGTTCTTCGCCTGCTAAAATCCTCTCATGCATAACCCGCTGGATTGGCTCGATGACGAACTGCGACGACTGGAGTCGGCGGGCTTGCTGCGCACGTTGGGGGTGAGATCGGGGCCGCAGCGTGGGACGCAGCTGCTGTGGAACGGCAAGTCGCTGGTCAATTTTGGTTCGAACGATTATCTGGGAATTGCCTCGTCCCTCGGCGAGCAACAACTCAACGACGTGCTGCACCAAGCGGGCTGGGGCGCGGGAGCAAGCCCGCTGGTTACCGGCCGCGGCGAGTTTCACGCGCGGCTCGAAGCGGAACTGGCACGCTTCGAAGGAACCGAAGCGGCCCTGCTGTTTCCCACGGGCTTTGCCGCGAATGCGGGAACCGTCGCGGCACTCGTGGGCCCCGGCGATGTTGTCTTCAGTGACGCGCTCAATCACGCGAGCCTGATCGATGGCTGCCGCTTGTCCGGCGCGAAGGTTGTGGTCTTTCGACATTGCGATGCAGCCCATCTGCAAGAACTCCTCTCGTCCACTCCATCCACGACCAGGCGCAAGCTGATCGTTACCGATAGCCTCTTCAGCATGGATGGCGATCTCGCCCCGCTCGCTGATCTGGCCACGATCGCCGCGGAGCATCGCGCGATGCTCATGGTGGACGAAGCACACGCGACGGGAGTCTTCGGTGCCCAAGGTCGCGGCCTGTGCGAGCAACTGGGCGTGGAAGACGCCGTACACATTCGCGTCGGTACGCTCAGCAAAGCACTCGGCTCGATGGGAGGCTTTGTCGTCGGTCAGCAGCGGCTTATCGATTGGCTGACCAATCGCGCCCGCACCTATTTCTTCTCGACGGCCTGTCCCGAAGTGGTCGCTGCCGCCGGACTCGCGGCCTTGCAGATCGTCCGCGCAGAGCCCCAGCGCCGCACCGAACTGCTGACGCATGCGGGCGACCTTCGCGAGCAACTGCGTGCTCTCGGCTGGACGATGCCCGTGCATGGCAGCCAGATCATTCCGCTGCGCATCGGCGATGCGCAGCGCACGATGCAGTTCGCGGCCCGCCTGCGTGAGCAAGGCTTCTTCGTGCCGGGAATTCGCCCCCCGAGTGTCCCCGCCGGCGAATCGCTCCTGCGGCTCAGCCTCACCTGGCACCACACGGCCGACATTCTCGCGCAGCTGATCGCTGCCGTTGCCAAACTTCAAACTTGACTCCTCCTACGCATCCGCTGGATGCTTCCACGGCGCGCGATAGGCTCGCTTCAACAGCTTGTTCGCTGCCTCATCGTTCACAACCAGTTGTTTCGCCGAATCCCACGTCAGCGAGCGGCCCAGTTGCATGCTGTGATTGGCGAGGATGCAACTTGCCGTGGTGATGTGCCCCTCTTCGATATCGCTGACGGGCTTGCCGCGCGATTCGATGTTGGCGAGAAAGTCCTTCATGTGTCCGCGAATCGCCGGGGCCACATGCTTCTCCAGGTCCTTCTCGGTTTTGTCTTCCGGGTATTCTTCGAGCTCCATCTTCACGTCGACATGCACCGGCTTGCCGCCACCCATCGGAATGAAGTCGTAGCCATTCACGCTGCACTTCAGCGTTCCCTTGTCGCCATAAAACGTCGCGCCCCACGGATACGCCGGGTCGGCTGCGGCACCCCACGACCGATGTTGCCAAACCACTTGCAGGTTGCCGTAGTCGAACGTGGCTTGCTGCGTATCGCTGATGTTCGCCCGGCTCGCCTTGTCGACCAGAATGCCACCCGCCGATTCGATTCGCTGCGGCCAACCCAGGTCCATCATCCAGCGGACCATGTCGAGCATGTGAATGCACATATCGCCGACAATGCCGTTGCCATACTCGTTGAACGCCCGCCACCGGCGCGGATGAACCAGCGAGTTGTACGGCCGCATCGGAGCCGGACCGGTCCACATTTCGTAATCGAGATAGTCGGGTGGCGATGAATCGGGCGGGTTGTCTTTGGCCCGCATGTGATAGTAGCAATAGATTTCGACGTGCGCGATCTTGCCGAGCTTTCCTTCCTTGATGATGCGATCGCGGGCTTCGATCAGGTGCGGCGTACTGCGCCGCTGCGTGCCAACTTGCACCACGCGCTTGTGCTTGCGAGCCGCGGCGACCATCGCCTGACCTTCGGCAATATCGAGACTGATCGGCTTTTGCACCCAGACATCGGCCCCCGCTTCGCAAGCCGCAATCATCGGCAGCGCGTGCCAGTGATCGGGCGTATCGACCAACACAATGTCGAGATCCTTCTCCTTCAGCAGTTCGCGATAGTCGCCATACGTCCGCGGCTTCTTCTTCGAAGCCTGTTTGGCGGCCACTTCTTCGGCACAAGCGGCGACCATGTTCTTATCGACATCGCAGAGCGAGACAACCTCGACCGGCGAGACCTGCAGCAGACGATACAGGTCGCTCTTGCCGTACCAACCCGTGCCGATCAGCGCTACCCGCTTGGGCTTGTCGCTGGCCGCGGCAAAAGCCCTGGCGTGCAAGTTCGCGAGTGTGACGCCGGCCGCCGATGCTGCCACGGTGTTCGTCAAAAACTGCCGCCGGCTATTCGATGTGTTGTGCATGGAGAGAGTGCCTAACTGTTGAAAAGAAATTCACCGTCGATCTTCCGTTTACTCTACCGAGCCCCCAACCGCCGAGCGAGTGCCTCAGGTAGCCCGACGCGTCAGCGAGGGGAGCGCGCCTTCGGTGTTGAGGTGTGAATCCGTGGTTGCCGTTCGGCAAAACCCTACGCGCCGATCTTCTTCAGCAGTTCGGCCAGTTGCGTGCCGACCTGCTTTACGCTGGCGGCTTGCCTGGCATCCTTCAGCGAACCATCGTCGGCAAAGGCGTCCATCGCTTTGGCGACGGCGACCTGCGAGGGGATCACCAGCACGTCGATATTGCTAAGCATGGCCCGCAGATGCACGAGCCCGCGCAAGCCGCCCAGCGCGCCGGGCGACGCGCTGATAATCCCCGCCGTCTTGCCGCGAAAAGCCGTGAGTCCACTTTCGCCCGGCGCGGCACGCGAGACCCAGTCGAGCGTGTTCTTTAGCAGCGGTGTGAACGAGCTGTTGTACTCCGGCGAGGCGATCAGCAGTCCCTGATGAGCCACAAACAGTTCTTTCAGCTTGAGGGCCGCCGCAGGCAGCCCTTTCTCGGCTTCCAGATCCTGATTGAACAGCGGCAGCTCGTAATCGCTCAGCTCAATGACGGTAACTTCGACTCCCGCTTCGCGCGCACCGGCCACTGCGATCGGCAGCAGCCTGCGGTTGAAGGAATCGCGTCGCGTACTGCCAGCAAATGCCAGAATCTTGGGACCAGCCATGATGTTCGTTCCTTGGATTGCGTTTCGTTAGTCTCACCGTAGCGATCTCGCTCCGCCGAGAGATAAGTTTTACCATCGCGCACGTAGCTGAGCTCAGCGCTGCTGATAACCAGTTTTGATAACTTTTTGCATCGTTTTTCTGCGATAACCAAAAGTCATAACCAATTGCCTTCCCTTCGGTTGCGAGCACAAAAGGCAACGCATCAAAGTTTACCTGATAACCACTTTCCACCCCGGGTCCAACCCAGCTTGAACAGGCCCTGAACAGGGGGCGGCAAGACTCTTCGGTCATTGGTATTCACACCCGCTGCCGCTTCCCTGAACAGTCCCCCATCAGCGCTGCTGATAACCAGTTTTGATAACTTTTTGCGCCTTTTTTCTGCGATCACCAAAAGTCACAACCTCTTGCCTGTCAGTCTCTTGCGATCACAAAAGGCAACGCATCAAAGTTTACCTGATAACCACTTTCCGCCCCTGTTCAAACCCGCTCTGAACAGGGTGCCGTGTAGGTCCAGGTACTCCATACCTGACCTCTACCCGCCATGACTACCGCAGACTCCTGCTCTCTAAACCGCCAACAAATATTAAAGTGTGCTTGACATTAAGTCAATACATATTTAATATATCTTCCGTAGTCATCTCGCTCCGCCGAGATGAGATTTTGTCACATCACTCCGGTAGCTAATTTTGCCGCAGCTTTTTAATCCCAGCATTCCCACCGTAGTCATCTCGCTCCGCCGAGATGAAAGCAGCTCCCAGTCGGCTGCCATTCAGGTTGGTGATTCTGGCTCGAAGACTCAGCACTGGTTCTGGAAATAACAACCGGAGAACGACCATCCCCACGCCGCAACACTACCGCAGAATGCCACCTCCACCGTAGTCATCTCGCTCCGCCGAGATGAGATTTTGTAGCACGCGCAAGTGGTTTGTCTCACCGGTGAATGCAAACTTGAAGTGCAATACCGCATGGAATCGTCGGCAATTGCTGATGTCTGGGATCGTCTACTTATTATTCGCAAAGCTTGATCGAGACTTCGCTAAGCACTGCTACCGCAAAAATGCTGTCTGACACCTGGTAGCGGCACCTGCTGGCACTTCTGCGTTGCACTTCAAGTTTGCATTCACCACCGTAGTTTTTTGCGCAGACTTCCTCAACATAAATGACAGAAGCTATTCAGCTGCTTTCATCTCGGCGGAGCGAGATGACTACGGTGAGGAAACTCCAAAACTGCCTGGTTTCTGCTTGAATCACCCACCCGGGACAAGTCTAATTCCACCTAGCTTTGACGCTCACAACTCTCAGTGATCTCCAGCGAAATAGGTAGACGATGCGCGGGTCGCAATTAGTCGTACGATGCGCGGCGGTTATCATAGGAAACCTCGCGGTCGTGAGCGGACTGCTGATCCTGTCAACTGTCTCTGGTTGCGGTGGCCCCGCTCCTCCCTCGGCGGCGAACGATAAGTCTTACGAAAACCTGCAGCAGATCGGCGCGGCCTATTCGCAAGCCGCCAATAAACTGGGCCGGGCTCCCGCCAGCGAGAAAGACCTGCACGAGTTTCTGAAGAACGGCCCGGGTAATCCCGACCCCGCCACCGTCCTCAAATCGCCCGACGATAACGAAAACTACGTCATCGTGTGGGGTGTCAACTTTGGCGAACTGGCTCGCAAGACCGGCGGCGTCGATGTCGTCCTTGCTTACGAACAACGGGGAAAGAATGGCAAACGCCATGTGCTCAAGCCACCTTCGATTGTGACCTTGTTAACCGACGCCGAGTTTCAAGCAGCCAAATTTCCGCCGGGGCATCAACCGGCGCAGTAGTAATTAGTAGTCGTAGTTCTGACTCTCCCAGGATTGCCACCATGTCCAGAACCTGCCGCCAGCGTCGAGGGTTTACCCTCGTCGAGTTGCTCGTTGTCATTGCGATCATCGGAGTGCTCGTCGCGCTGCTGCTGCCGGCCGTGCAAGCGGCCCGCGAATCGGCGCGGCGGACCCAATGTTCGAACAACCTCAAGCAGATTGGGCTCGCCTTTCATAACCATCACGACACCTACCTGTCGTTTCCCTCGGGCGGGCTCGATTGGGCCGCCGATCGTAATGTCACACCGGGCGGCGCGCCCGAAGGCCCCAGCAAACAGAATTGGGGCTGGGCCTATCAGATTCTGCCGTACATCGAACAACAGAATCTGTACCAACAGCCCAGTAGCGCCGTCGTCGCCGGCACCCATGTCAAAGGCTACAGTTGTCCCACGGTCCGCAAGCCCACGCTCTTTCCTTACACCCAAAGCAACCCCAACGGTAACCGGGCGATGATGGACTACGTCGGCAACGGCGGCACCTACGGTGGCTGGTGGAGTCCCTGGACCGACGCTTCGAACAGCTTGGATGGTCCGCTGGGCCCTTCGGGCTATCAGCGCAACTTCAAGCACCTGACCGATGGCTCGGCGAACGTGCTGCTGGTGGGCGAAAAGTGGATCAACTGGCCTCGCTCGGTTCCCGAATGCAACGACGACCAGGGCTACGTCGATGGCTGGGACAACGACACCATTTGCTGGGCCAAGGCCGGCTACGATACCAACCCGATCTATCCTCCCCAGCGCAACACGCGCGTCCCCGGCGGCACCTGCGGTCAGATCTTTGGCTCCTCGCACACCACGCTCTTAACCGTCTTCTGCGACGGCTCCGTCCGCCCCGTCATGTTCGAAATCGACCCGACCACCTGGCTGCGCTACTGCAGCGGCAACGACGGCGAAGTCGCAAACTAAGTACCGTAGTCATCTCGCTCCGCCGAGATGAAAGCGGCTCCCAGGCGCCTGCCATTCCTGTTGGTGATGTTGGCTCGAAGACTACTCGCCGTTCCACCGGATTTGGACACCAATCCGACTATGTCATCCGCCGCCGCACTATTGGATCTTCGCGTTGTGATGAACATGTACTTTGCAGGCAGGCATTTTTCCCTGAAATGACATTGCCGCTTCAGAACTTACGTCCTGTGGGAGCCAAATCTCCTTAAGATTCGTTAGGGCCAATAGAGGTTTGATTCCCTCCGCATCAATCTTGGTTTTGTCGATTGCTAGTCTCTCAAGGTTCTTTAGACGCGCGATGTCACTCGTGCATGGACTGGTAAAACAGTCGCCAATTAATTGCAATTCTTCGAGCGACGAAATCTTCGCGACGGCTAGCAAGACATCATTGCTGGATGCCCTCGCCTCAAACGAGAGCGCTTTCAGTTTTGGAAATCGATTCAGTGCATCGAGATCATTAACCGAGAGCGGAGATTGACGCTCATCACAAAGGCAGAGCGTCTCCAGACTGGGTATCTTCGCGAGGTGTTCAAGCCCGCGCTCGCTCAGATCTAAATGAGAAATCTTCAGCCAATGGAGTTTCTTCATCCGTTGCAAAACCTGAAGATCATCTTCGCGAAGCGCAGATAGACCGTTTAAAGTGAGCTGTTCCATTGTTTCCGTCTTGGCAATGCTGGTAAGCCCGACGGAAGTGATTGGGCACCTCTTGATCTCCAGGGCCGTTAGTTGCGTGAGATCTGATACATTCGCCAGCACCTCATCGGTGATGTGCTCGCCAGCAAGCAATAAGAAGTCGAGCGACTGTATTGGGCGAAGTGAGCCCATCGCCGACGGAGTGATTTTCGCATGCATGACATGTAGGCTATTCAATCGTGGCAGTTTGCTCAACTTAGCGAGTCCAGCATCGGTGACCTCGCTGCTGGCGATTGTGAGCACCTTCACAGTCGGTAGATTTTCGAGCGAGAGCACGTCCTCGTTCGTACCGCCGATAATGTTGATCTTTTCTGCCTCAGCATAAGCGTCCTCACCGAACATGAGACGACCCAAGAAAGGACCGGGGGGTGGCTTTCTGTCAAATCTGTGCGAGTACCAAATGAGATGCCCCTCAGCCCTAAGGCGCGAGGCGGCAAGGCGCTGCCTGTAATTGCGGGTGAAGATACTGCCGCACCATGCCAGGACGGCACAGAACAGCGTAATGAGGACGAGCAATGTGCGGATGCTGAAACGAGGCCACCAACGGCGCGGACTGTTCATCATATCGCTCGAAACGGAAGCTGGCGGGTTTTCATTTGAAGCATCGGGTACGCGATTGATCGATCTTCAATTTCACTCTCTTGAGGGCCAAACGCGAAATAACTTCCTTTGGTACTGTCGCATGATAATCTGAAGGGGGGCATGGAGTCAGTCACAGGAGGGCTCAACGATGAAGGTTTATCGGGCAACGGTCGAGCGGCAGATGGTGAAGGTGTATGGGGCGTTATCCGAGAAGGATCGGCGACGCTACGCGGCGGTCGAAGCGGTGAAGCTCGGGCATGGCGGTGTGCAGTACATCGCCGATTTGTTTGGTTGCGATCCCGACACGATTCGCCACGGCGCGGAGGACATCGAGCAGCTGCCGGAGGACGAAGCTGCGGGACGCGTTCGCAAAAAAGGGGAGGCCGAAAGCCAGCTAGCGTTGCGCAACCGGAAATCATTCCTGCAGTGGAAGCCCTGATCGAGCGCGACACGGCCGGTTCGCCCGTCGACGAAAACATTCGCTGGACGAACCGCTCGGTTCCTGAATTGGCGGAGGAGTTGCAAGAGCAGGGCTTTGAGATTGGTCCCGATGCGTTGCGGCGAATCTTGTTCGACGAGCTTGGTCTCTCGCGGCGACAGGCGTACAAGGACGAAGCGGCGTGTGAGTTTGAACATCGCGACGAGCAGTTTCAATTCATTGCCAAGCTCCGCGCCAAGTACGAGCGGAACGATTGGCCGGTGCTGAGCATCGACACGAAAAGAAGGAAATTCTCGGCGATTTCTTTCATCCGGGCCGAGCGATCACCGATGGCCGCGTGGTCGTGCAAGATCACGACTTCGTGACTGCCGAGCAACGACTCGTTCCTTACGGCGTGTACGACACTCGCCGCAACGAAGCGTTCATGTACTTGGCCCGCGGCGCCGACACCAGCGAACTCGCTTGCGATGCGATCCGTCGGTGGTGGGAGCGAATGGGTCGGGAACATTACTGGTACGCGCCGCGACTGTTGTTGCTGTGCGACTGCGGCGGCAGCAACGGGTGTCGCCAGCATCGCTTCAAGGAAACGCTATGCCACCTGGCCCATGATCTGCGCTGCGACGTGCAGGTGGCTCACTACCCGCCGGGCTGTTCGAAATACAATCCCATTGAGCATCGCCTCTTCTGTCACGTCTCGCGCGCGATCAAGGCCGTGGTGCTCAAGACCATTCAAGTTGCGCGGAACTTTATCGCACGCACTCACACGACGCACGGACTGCATGTCGTCGCGGAAGTTGCCCGCCGGATGTATCAGAAGGGAATCAAAGCCAGCCAAGCCTTCCTCGATCACAATCCCATTCGCTTCAATAGCTTTCCTGCCCCAACTCAACTACACAGCGCCCGCCTTCAACCCGCTATGATCAAAAGCCGAAGTTATTTCGCGCTGGGTTCTGAGGGACTTTGTTCATCATCCAGAACCTGTGTACTTTGTACCAGGTACACAGTACTAAGTTTGCGTGCAATCATACATTCGACGTTGCTGAACTTTTGTCGGTTACGCCAAAATCTCCTTCACCAACTTCCCTTCCACATCGGTCAGGCGGAAGTCGCGGCCTTGGAAGCGGAAGGTGAGCCGTTCGTGGTTGACGCCGAGGCAATGCAGGATCGTCGCGTTGAGGTCGTGAACGTGGACGGGGTTCTCGGTGACGTTGTAGCTGAAGTCGTCGGTTTCGCCGTGAACGATGCCCGGCTTGATGCCGCCGCCAGCGAGCCACATGGTAAAGCAGCGCGGGTGATGGTCGCGGCCGTAGTTGTCTTTGGTGAGCGTCCCTTGGCTGTAGACCGTGCGGCCGAATTCACCGCCCCAGACAACGAGCGTGTCGTCGAGCATGCCGCGCTGCTTGAGATCTTTGATAAGGGCCGCGGCCGGTTGATCCATGGCCTTGCTCAGGTTCGGAATTTGCTTCGGCAGGTTGCCGTGATGGTCCCAGCCTCGCAGGAATACCTGCGTGAAGCGAACACCGCGTTCGGCGAGGCGACGCGCGAGCAGGCAGTTATAGGCGAAGGTGCCAGGCGTCTTCACTTCGTCGCCGTACATCGCCAGCGTATCGGCCGATTCCTGCGAGATGTCGACGAGATCGGGCACGCTCGATTGCATGCGGAACGCCATTTCGTACTGGGCAATGCGGCTGGCAATTTCCGGATCGCCGACCTGCTCCTGTTTCTTCTGATTCATTTCTGCGAGACCATCGAGCATGGTACGGCGCGTTTCGGCCGAGACGCCCGGAGGATTCGATAGATAGAGCACCGGGTCGCCGCTGCTGCGCAGCGCCACGCCCGCATGCTTCGTTTGCAGGAAGCCCGAACCCCAAAGTCGCGAGAAGAGCGCCTGCGTTTGTGAGCCAGCGGCGATGCGTGAATGCAGCACCACATAGGCGGGCAGGTCTTCGTTCACGCTGCCGATGCCATAGCTGGCCCATGCGCCCATGCTAGGGCGACCAGGAATTTGGCTGCCCGTTTGAATAAACGTGATCGCCGGGTCGTGATTGATGGCCTCGGTGTGCATCGTTTTGATGATCGCCATGTCGTCGACGACGCTCGCCAGATTCGGCAGGAGTTCGCTGACCCAGGCACCATGCTTGCCGTGTTGGGCGAACTTGAACATCGACGGTGCACAAGGAAACCGCGATTGCCCCGAGGTCATCGTGGTGATGCGCTGGCCGTTGCGCACACTCTCGGGCAGGTCCTTGTCGAAGAACTCGCCCAACTTGGGTTTGGGATCCCAAAGGTCGAGTTGCGACGGACCGTCGGCCATGAATAGCCAGATCACACGCTTGGCCTTGGGGGCATGATGGAGCGCTTTCAACTCGCCCAGGCTGGCCATTGGGTCGAGATTCGGCTTCGTAGCATCAGCAGCGAAGAGTTGCGGATTCATCACCGACGCGAGCGCTGCAGTGCCCAGCCCCGTGGCCATGCGACCGAAAAAGTAGCGACGGGTTTCTTGGAGGGCCTGTTGTTCGAAGGGGGACATAGGTGTTTCTCGTAATCAGATTAACCGTGTGGTGTATCAAGCAGCGATTGAAGACGAATTGCCAACTCGGGGGCAAATCGGCGGACCCAAGTTTCATCGATGAGTCCGACCTCTATGAAGTCGCGCAAATGAGTACGGTCTTTATCGCGGAAAGACGTCAGTTTCATGCGGACAAGAGATTCCAGTTGCAGCACCGAATAAGCACCGCTCTCATCGTTCTCGGCAACATCAGGCGTGACTAGCAAATACTCAGGGCGGACGCGTTCCTGAGCGTAGACCACATGCACGGCATCTCGTGCCTTGGCGCTTGCTCCATCAAGAAACATGTCAATCCCAGCTGCATGGCGATAAACAAAGCCCGCATTCTGTAATGCCGTTTTCGCCAGTGGTAAATCTGCTCGGCGAATAAGAATGTCTACATCTTGAGTATTGCGAACTGCAGCTTCATCGACGCGCGAGACCCAAGCAGCCACGGCGTTGCCGCAGACAACTGCATAAGGAACTTGATGTAAAGACAAGGCCGCCGTCGCGCGCAGCAGCCGTTCACGTACTTTTTCCACAGCACGCACCATTCGGTCGAGTGAAAATTCGCCTAGGTCAACCACAGTATTTCCGCTTGAAGTATCAATGAGATGGGAAGGACGGATTTATTCCTTGGTCATCGTTTCATCGAGGTTGAAAATGAGATTACAGGTCATCGTATAAGCAGCCAGTTGCTCAACGGGAATGGTGGTGTCGCGCGGGGCAGCGCCGTTGGCGAGGAGCTTTTCGGCGGCTGGTTTGTCGGCGGTGTAGCCTTCCAGATGCTTGTTCATCACTCGTGTGAGCACGGCCAGTTCATCGGCGGCGGGCACACGGCCGGTGGCGAGGCGGAAGATATAGGTCAGCCGTTGTTCGGGCTGTTCGCCACCTTCTTTCATGGCTCGTTCGGCCAACTTGCGGGCTGCTTCGATGTACTGCTGATCGTTCATTAGCAGCAGCGCTTGCAGCGGCGTGTTGGTTCGCGTGCGACGGACCACGCACGATTCGCGCGACGGAGCATCCAGCGTTTGCAAAGCGGAAGGAGGTGCCGTTCGCTTCCAGAACATATAAATGCTCCGGCGATAAAGTGCGTCACCTTGATCCTGCGTGTAGGTGCCGGTGTTGCTTCCCTTAAACGAGATAGCCTCCCAGATCCCTTCAGGCTGATAGGTCTTCACACCGCGGCCACCGGGCTTTTCGGTGAGCAGACCGGCGGCGAACACCGCTGAGTCGCGAATGGCTTCGGCATCAAGCCGGAAGCGAGGTCCGCGTGCGAGGAGTTCGTTCTGGCCATCGCGTTTGAGCAGTTCCGGCGTGATCTTCGACGACTGTTGATAGGTGGCCGACATCACGATCAGCTTTTGCAGCTTCTTCACATCCCAGCCACTTTCGATGAACTCTCGCGAGAGCCAATCGAGCAACTCGGGATGCGTCGGCAGGTTTCCTTGAGTGCCAAAATCTTCGGCAGTCTTCACCAGGCCCGTGCCAAAGTACTGCTGCCAGAAACGGTTCACGGTCACGCGTGCGACCAGCGGATGATTCGGATCGGTGAGCCACTGGGCCAGACCCAGTCGATTGGCCGGCGCGTCCTTCGGCAGTGGCGGCAACACGGCGGGAGTACCGGGCTCGACCTTCTCTCCCTTTTTGTCGTAGGCGCCGCGAATCAAGATGAAAGTATCGCGCGGCTTGGCCATATCGGCCATGACGAGCGAGGCGGGAATCGCAGTATCGACAGCCTTGCGCTCGGCTTCGACCTTGTCGACTTCCTTTTGCAGCGGCGCGAGAAGTTCTGTCGTCTTGCTGTAGACGTTCTTCAGGAAGTAATCGCGAATCGTCTTCTTCTGGGCATCGTTGCGTTTGTCGACAGCAGGCTTGAGTGCGTCTTGAACTTCCTTGGGCAACGTCGATTTCTTTTGCGTCTTTTGGTAGGCCTGCCACGCAGCCAGTGACTCAAAGCCTTGGCCGTTTTGCGGCGTGCGAGTCACAATGCCGGCGGTGTCCCAGTGGACGGTGCCACCGAATTGTGTAAAGGCCCAGCCGTTGATGACTGCGCCGGGCTTGAGGCCGACGTGTTCGGCAGACACTTCCAGGCGAACCCATTCGGCCCGCGCGGGAAGATCGCCCAGGCGACGATGGCCGGGGACATCGCCACCGCCAAAGGGAATGAGATCTTCGCCCCAGAACGCGCGGTGTTCCCACGCGCCGTCATTCCACTGCAGCATCACGGTCTTGGGAGGATCGAGCGGGTCGAGATAGATGTAGGCGAACAGCTTGTCACCTTCGCCAACGATCAGGCCCGGTTTGGCCTCGGTAAAGAAGTGCTGACTGACGGCGGTCGCTTTGCGAGTCGTCGCCTTCTCACCGCTGTTCACCACGCCATCCTCTTTGGTGACGAACTTCCACGGCGTATCGCCTTGCAGGTTCGCGCCAGGAGGTGTGGTGTCGTCGATCCACACATACTCGGCCGGTTCGAGCGGCTTGGCAGCATCGCTGTCCGGTGTGGGATCGGTGTATTCGATGGCGGCTATCTTTTCGTCCATCTGCTTGCGCAGACTAGCCACGTGCTTCTCGAGTTCGGCCAGCTTGGCGAGTTGATCGGGGGCTGCAATCTTCATCACCGGCGCTGGAAGCAGAGCGTTGCCGTCCATGGCGGCATCGGCGGCCGAGTTGAAGTAGGCATAGAGTTGATAGAACTCTTTTTGCGTGACCGGGTCGAACTTGTGATCGTGGCAAACGGCACAGCCCATGGTCAGGCCGAGGAAGATCGTCGACATCGTCTCGGTCCGATCGACGGCGTAACGCGCGAGCACTTCATCGGCAATCGAGCCACCTTCGCTGGTAGTGATGTTGCAGCGATTAAAGCCCGAAGCGATCTTCTGTTCTTGATTGGCTTCGGGCAGCAAGTCGCCGGCAATTTGCCAGGTGGTGAACTTGTCGTAAGGCAGGTTTTCGTTGAAGGCGCGAATGACCCAATCGCGATAGGGCCACAGCGAGCGTTCGTTGTCGAAGTGCAGGCCGTGAGTATCGCCGTAGCGGGCAGCGTCGAGCCAATAACGGGCCATGTGTTCGCCGTAGCGAGGCGACTTCAGCAAGCGGTCGACGAGCACTTCGTAGGCTTGTGGCGATTGATCGGCGACGAAGGCTTCAATCTCGGGGATGGTCGGTGGCAAGCCAGTCAGGTCGTAAGTAACGCGACGAATGAGTGTGATCTTGTCGGTCGCGGCCGAGGGTTGCACATTCTCTTTCTCCAGCCGGGCGAGAATGAATGTATCGATGGCATTCCGAGCCCGATCTTTCGCGGTGATCTCCGGCAGCGGTGGACGAACGGGCGTGACGAATGACCAATGCCCTTGATACTTGGCTCCTTGATCGATCCAGCGCTTCAAAAGTTCTGCTTGCTGTGGCGAGATTGTCTTGCCAGAGTCCGGCGGCGGCATCCGCTCGCCAGCGTCGGTCGAAGTGACTCGCTTTAGCAGTTCGCTCTCGGCGCTCTTGCCGGGCACGATCGCCTGGTTGCCGGACTCCAGCTTGGCGATGGCACCTTCGTGCGTATCGAGCCGCAGACCCGCTTCGCGCGTCTTGGGGTCGAAACCGTGACACTTGTTGCAGTTGTCGGAGAGGATCGGGCGAATATCGCGATTGAAGTCAATCGGCGGATCGGCGGCGAAGGCGTGGGTGGCAAAACCAAGGCTAACGCAGGCACCGGAGACCAGAAGATTCCAGGCAAACGCGAGGGTGCGAACCCAGGGATGGGTATTGCGCATCGGAAATTCCCGCAGGTGGGTTGAAAGCGGGTAGGCATGACAAGCCAGCTCGGTCGGTAAAGACCAGCAGTCCCAACAGCCCTTTCATTACAGCATACGACTCGGGCAGAGTCTAGCGCGAAGTCTGCGCCAATCGCGAAGCTTGGCGTTCATGTTTCTGTACGTCGGACCACCGATTCTGTGGGGTGCTCACTGCCATTCAGCGAGCGAGTAACGAACGCGAGAACACCGCCGAAGAACGTCGAGCCCAGCAACTTGGCAATTTCGTAGCGGTAGTTCGAAAGGTAAGAAGGCTCGCCGGGTTTTTGTCCGAACGGAATGAGATAGTCGATCAGCGAATAGAGTTGCAGCGAATCAAACACATTGAAGAACAAGACAGCGCCCGCGAGGGCCGCTGTTGCTGTCCAGCGCCAAGGCGAGCGGGGCGAACAGGCAGCGACAATACAGACGCAGGCTAGGCCGGCGCCGACCGCAGCAACGATGGCGCGCGCCGTAGATGACGCACTGATCATCGCGGCGCAAGCGAGCGCCATGAGCGTCATCAGAAAAAAGAGTTCCAACAGGCTCAGGCGGAAACTGGGTTTCATAAACGCCAAGCCTAAGCGAGAGTATCGTCGGCGACGAGAGAGGCTCGCAGGAAATGTCCCTCGCTCACGCGTCTGGCTGCTTGGATCACTCCAGCCCCAACGCTCCGGCGGGCGGCACTTGCACGCCGCCAACACGGCCCAGGCGACTGCTGGGGAGGAAGCGCGGTTCGAGACCAAAGCTCACGCCGAAGTTGTCGCGGCTGGCATCGTAGTTGACGCCCACTTTGATCAGGAACGATTCGCCCACGCGCGTAAAGGCGACGTTCTGCCCCAGGTTGCCAGCCTTCGAGAAGTCGATGCTGGCTCCCGCGGTGGCGATCCACTTTTCGCTCATGCGATAGCTGGTCGAAGCGGCGAGCACGTTACTGCTGATCGGCCCTTCGGTCGAACGCATGGCCAGATAGACGTTCCCCGACTCTGGTCGGCTGAGCAGCGCGCCCACGGTCACCTGTCGAATGCCCTGATCGAAGATGTCGAAGAAGCCGTCGGAGAGGAACGTGAGTCGATCGCCCACGTGCCACTGAAAGTCGTAGTCGATCATGCCCAGGTTTTCGCCGAAGTTGTCGCGATCGGCCTGCGGGAACAGGACCGCGTCGATGTCGAGGACGATCCAGTCGACGATGCGTTCCTGTCCGGGCAACCCGCGTTTCGTTTGCCAACGCTGCTTTACGCCGAGGCGAAGTTCAGTCAGGTCATCGGCAATTTCGGTGACGGGCGAAGCCACGCTACTTTGCAAACCTTGTCGCAAGGCAAAGTAGCGAGCATCGAACTGCTTGGGAATCTGATCGCCGAACGTCAGGCCGAAGGTGTTGAAGAGCATGCGGCGGCGGAACGCTTCGGTCGAGTCATCGTCGAGCGCGTCGTACATCGGCAGCAGATCGACGTTCTGGTTCGACTGGGCGTAGAAGTACTCCGCTTCCCAGGTCACCTTGTGCGCGAGGCCGTTCAAGTTGAACAGTTCGCTGCAGACACTTTGATCGGCGGTCCACATCGGCAGAGCCGCACGGATGCCTCCCTGACCATAGACGCGGCTGATGGATTCATCGTTCAGGTCGCTTCCCCAATAGGCAGCTTCGCCGAGCAGGTACGGCGTGAACTTCACGGGACCAAGTTCAACCGGCGCATCGATCTCTTGGCGTGTGAAGGCCTTTGGACCGCTGACATTTCGTTCGTAGGGGAGCAACTGAAACTTGGCCAAGTCGACGGGGTTGGTGGGCGTGCTCGCGGCCTTCATGTCGGCGTAGCCGACGCTCGAGTGTTCATACCAGGTGAGTCGATCGAACAGCAGCGATTGTCCCATCCAAAAGTGATCGAGCCGCGCGCCTTGCGTCTTGGTGAAGAACGCATTCAGTTGCACATCGGCAGCGACGCTCCACGACGTGTTGTCGTTGTACTGCTTCAATTCAATGCCCGTATCTTCGTCCTTGAGTGTGTCCCACTCCAGTTCGTAGTACTGCTCCAGGAAGTTGCGATCGCTGATCCAGCCCAGTTCGGCGGTTAGTACAAACTCGTTGGGCAGGTACTGACGATGATTGAGAATCGCGCGGCCCCGCCAATCTTTTTCGGGCACGATCACGCGGCGATCGCGACCCAGGTTGTCGGTGCCGTCGTCCTTCAAGCCCCAAGCATCGAAATAGCCTTTGTACGGTCCCGGTAAGCCGAAGAAGTTCTCACTCTCGTAGCGGTACGTCGTTCCCAGCGCCAAGCCACGCTGACTGAGATAATCGGTCGAGAGCGTCCACTTCGAGTTCTGCGGCGGCTCTTGAATCCCCAGCAGTTGATACAGATCCCAGTCGAGCAATAGCTGCTGGCCAAAGACCTGGTCGCTATTCACCTTGATGTTCTCAAGGTAGTACGTCGGGCTCGTCAGATCGGTCGCGATCACCGGCCAGTAAAAGACGGGCGTCTCGAACAGATAGATGTAGTTGTTGCGCGCGGTCGCCAGCAAGCGATGCTCAACCGCGGGCTGGCCGTTCGCCGGGTTCACCGCGGGCAGACCCGTCACGGGATCAATCGGCTGCCGTTGCATGTCGATGACATTGATGTCTTCGGACTGGAGCCAGTAGCGAGGCACGCCGATGCGGCTGCTCGTGAGGGCCGAGTTGTACGCGCGAAACTGTTGGCGATTGACTTGCTGCAGCACATCAGCCTTCAACCGCAACAAGCCTTGATACTGCGGCACGGGCGTTAGCATTTCGGCTTCCAACACGACGCCGAACTCTTGCCGCACATTGTAGTACAGCCTGTCGGCATAGATGATGCGGTCCCCTTGGCGGAACACAATGTTCCCTTCCAGGTACAACTCCAACGGACCATCGTTCAGGTCCATCTGCTGGCCCGTGGGTGTGGTGAGGCCCGTGTTCGCGGTCCAGACCACGAAGCGATCGGTTTCAATGGCCACGGAACCGAGTTGATCGAGACCATCGATCAGAATCTGGACTCCGCTTGTTCCCGTCACGATTCGCTCGTTGGCTGCATTATCTACTTCGGTGCTGAAGTTCATCCGGCCGCCACTACGGGGCACAAAGCGAACGCGTCGTCCTGTCGGTGGCGCAGGTTGACCAACGGGAGCGGCCAACTCTTCCTGACGAAGCTGGGCAGGTTGCACACCAAAATTGGAGGGATCGCGAGCATCGAGGCCCCGCTCGAAGATCGCCGGCTTCACGCTCGGTTCTTCGGTGGGAACGGGAACACTCAGTTCGATGCCGGCCTCGGTATAGAACCAGCCTAGCCAGGTACGATCGACGAGCGACTGGGCCGCGCGCCCACCTTGGGTGTGCTGCGCGCCGCTGCGACCAACGTCGACTCGCACGCTATTGCGCGGACCTTCGAGATAGGCGATCACTTTGCTCGCGCGGCCCGTGTAGGGTTCGGCGCGATCGATCCACAGCACCGCTTCCGGCGCGGAGGCTACTGTTGAACCTTGGCGAACTTCGACCTGACCGCGCAGGGCGTAGACATCGTACGAGCCCTGCTTCCAATGCGAAGCCTCGGTCGCGCGAATGCTGACCGGTTGATTTACTTCTTCTTGCGGCAGTTCGATTCCGGCACCCGCAACTGGCGCGGCGAGAATCACGCTCAGCAAGATCGCGCCGCAAAGTGCGGCACAATGATTCAAGAAACCCTGCGCCGTTTGCCGAACTACGTGCGCAGCGAGAGCACCGCGACGCGCTACCGAGAGCGCGTCGCCAGGCGGGCAACGTCGTGGGGGATGAACGGTTTTCAGCGCTCGGCTTCCTTGCCAGGCACACATGGGGATCGCCGCGAAGCAGTTTTGCCGCGGTGATGGAAACGACTCTTTCGGAATAAGCTCCGCTTTCGAAAGACCTTACGACAAGCGGGCGGGATTCTAGTGGCCCTTGGCGAGCAGGGCAAGGCAAGTCTAACGAAGCTTTGAACGGGCCAGCTAGCTGCCAATTTGCTGGCGGTTTCTCGTGCCAGCAGATGCCTCGCAGGCGGCAGTTCCGCCAGCGAACCTTTCGCCTTCGTGCTACGTAGCGAAGCTGGCAAGGCAATATGTCAAACTGGGTCAGGCGGGAGAGTTTATCCCCCTTTGCCGGTTGAGCAGGCGCAGCAAGCCGTTATACTACTGGGCTTTACTGCCGCGCGAATGCGCTTCCATCGGCCCTACTCGGGCTCTGATGGCGACCTATTGCCCGGACAGTCTGCGAGCAGCTAGCCGCGCAGGACCCACGCGCGACTGTCAGCCAGCTCCCACGTTTTTTGATTCCTCCCTGGTTTGTCAGGTACAAGCGAATATGGCTGACCCCCAACCGAAGAGCCGCTCCACCGCACCCGCCATGATCGAAGCCGTCGGTCTGTGCAAGTTCTATGGAGCCTTCGCCGCGGTGAACGATGTCTCCTTTCGCGTCGCCAAAGGCGAACTCGTCGCCTTCCTGGGACCGAACGGTGCCGGCAAGAGCACGACGATGAAACTGCTGACGGGCTATCTCAGCCCATCAGCCGGCGTCGCGCGAGTGGCCGGGCACGATATGGCCACCGATCGTCTCGCCGGCAGCGAACGACTGGGCTATTTGCCGGAAAATGGCCCGCTCTACCCCGATATGACCCCGCACTCGCTGCTCGAGTTCTTCGCCGATGCTCGCGGGCTGACCGGCGCCAAGAAAAAGGAACGGATCGAAGCGGTCATCGACCTCTGCATCCTCTCCAGCGTCGTACACAAGCCGATCAGCAAATTGTCGAAAGGCTTTCGCCAGCGCGTTGGCATGGCTCAGGCCCTGCTGCACGAACCCGATGTGCTGATTATGGACGAACCGACCGCTGGTCTCGATCCGAATCAAATTGCCGAAGTACGCCGCACGCTTCGCCGTATCGGCGAAGAGAAGACGATTCTGCTCTCGACGCACATCTTGCAAGAAGTCGAAGCCATCGCCAGTCGCGTGGTGATGATCAACGAAGGCCGACTCGTCTACGACGGTTCGGTGAAAGACTTGGATCAAAACGGCCAAGGGCTCGACGCGGCCTTCCATCGGCTGACGCGGGCCTCGGTGGCGGAAGCTTAGTTCCCAACGACGGGCTTCCCAAGACTGGTTTCGCACGAATCAAGGCACTGATCCCGAGAACGAGATAGAGACAATGGGCGAAATACTCCTGCAACTGATCAAGCTGTTGGTCATCGACGTCATTTTTGTCGCGGCCCTGTGTGCGCTGCTGATTCCGCTGGCCATGTTCAAAAAGGCCTCGTTCGCGCTCGTCAAGCGCAACGTGATTGGCTACTTCAGCAATCCCACGGGCTACGTCTTCCTCTGCGTGTTCGTGCTGCTCACCTCGGTGTGCGCCGTCTGGCCCGATCAGTTCTTCACGTCGAACCTCGCCAATCTCGATCAGCTCAGCAGCTACATGCCGTGGGTGCTGTTGCTCTTCATTCCTGCCATCACCATGAGTCTGTGGTCGGAAGAACGTCGGCAAGGTACCGACGAATTGCTGCTCACTCTGCCCGCCACCGATTTTGATATCGTGCTCGGTAAGTACCTCGCCGCTGCTGCCATTTTCACGTTCTCGCTGCTGTTTTCGCAGTTCGCCAGCTACACCGTCCTCACGCTGTTGTCGCTGGGCGACCTCGACGTCGGCCTGATCTTCACGACCTATTTCGGCTACTGGCTCATGGGTCTGGCGATGTTGTCGCTGGGCATGGTGGCCTCGTTCCTCACGAACAATGCCACGGTCAGCTTTGTGCTGGGCATGATCTTCAACATGTTTCTGGTGGCCATCAGCTACACCGATCGTGTGCTGGCAACGCCGTCGATCTCGAACCAGGTGATGCAGTGGAGCCTGGCGAGCCGGTTCGACGATTTTGGCCGCGGTGTGATCAGCCTATCGTCGACGATCTACTTTCTGGCCATCATCGCGACGGGCATTTACATCAGCATCATTTTGATCGGCCGCCGTCACTGGTCGGGCCGCACCAAGGATAAAACACAGTCCGAACTCACCACGCTCACGATTGGTGTTTCGCTCGGCCTGTTCCTGTTGGGTCTCGTCTGCTTTCTGGTCACGTCGCTTGTCAGCAACCCGCGAGCCATCCTGGCTCTCTCGTGGTCCGGCAGTACGCTGCTGATTCTCTCGCTGATCACGATCAATGTCAGTGCGATCATCAATGCGATGCAGGGCGGTATGCTCGGGCATTACATGCTGCGGGTGGAATGCCTGCTCATCGCCATGCTCGGGGCCAGCTTTTTCCTCTCGCGGCACGAACTGTTCCGCCGGGATCTCACGTCGGGCAAAGTGGCCTCACTCGCGCCCGACAGCCTCACGCTGATCTCGGCCATCGACGCCAAAAAGCCCGTCACCATCGATGCCTTCATCAGCGCCGAAGTGCCGAAGGAATTCATCAAGACCAAGTACAATTTGATCTCGGGTTTGAAGGAACTGGCCCAGCGCAGCGGTGGCAAGATCACCGTCCGCATGCACGACAACCTCGAACCCTTCTCGGAAGAAGCCGCCCGCGCCGAAAGCCGCTTCGGCATCAAGAAACAAACGGTTCTCAGCCGTGCTAACGAAAAGATGCGTCAGGAAGAACTGATCATGGGTGCGGCGTTCACCTGTGGTCTCGAGAAAGTCGTCGTTCCTTTCTTCGGCAACGGCATTCCCGTTGAGTACGAACTGGTTCGCTCCATCGCGACCGTCTCGAAGGGCGATCGCAAGAAGCTGGGCGTGGTCACGACTGACGCTCAGATGTTCGGCGGCTTCAGCATGCAGGGAATGCAGCCTCGCAACATTCCCAAGCAAGCCATCATCGAAGAACTCGAAAAACAATATCGGGTCGAGCAAGTCGATCCCGAAGCTCCGATCGAACTCGGCAAGTACGCGGCCCTGCTCGTCGTCCAGCCTTCGGGTCTTGGCCCGCAAGCACTGGCCAACGTCGTCGACGCCATCAAGGCTGGCCAGCCTTGTGCGATTTTCGAAGATCCCGCTCCGATCGTTCTGGGCGGTGGCTCGGTGGTCGGCACCAATCAACCCAAGCCGCCGCAGGGTGGCTTCATGGGTATGGGTGGTGGACCGCCGCCGCCAAAGGGGGACATTCGCGCTCTGTGGAGCGCCCTGGGCATCAAGCCGCAGGGTGACAATGGCAATCCCACCCAAGTCCCGGGCACCATTGTCTGGCAGGACTACAATCCCTATCCGCGATTCCAGATGCCCGGCATCGGTCCCGAGTTGGTCTTCATTCGCGAAGAAGCTCCGGGTGCCAAGAACGTCTTCAACTCGCAAGCTCCGGCTGTGGCGGGCTTCGAAGAAATCTTGTTCCCCTTCCCAAGCGCCATCGAGCAAGCCATTGGTTCCAAGCTCAAGTTTACCGAACTGGTCACGACCGCTTCGGAGAACACAGGCACGCTCGACGTGGACAAGTGGATGGCCAATCGAGGCAACCTCAGCGAAATGCGGAAAGAATACGAAGCGGGTCGCAGCGATCGCCGCTACATCATCGCTGCCGATATTCGCTCCGAGGTTCCCAAGTCCGAAGATAAGTCTGACGGCAAGAAGACCGATGACAAGGCTGACGAGGCGAAGAAGCCCGCCGGTATCCACTGCGTCTATGTCGCTGATATCGACGTGCTCGATAGCCAGTTCCTGCAACTGCGCAACAATCCCGATGCGGACAACAACTTCCGCTTCGATAACGTCGCCTTCGCTCTCAACGCCATCGACCTCGCCGCGGGCGACGATCGCTTCCTCGAGATTCGTTCTCGCAAGCCTCGTCATAGCACCCTGCGATTGATCGAAGACAAGGTCGCTCAAACTCGCTCGGAAGAAGCCAAGTCGCTCAAGCTGCATCAAGAGGCCTTCACCAAGTCGATCGCCGAGAACGAAGAAACCGTTCGCAAGGCGACCGAAGAACTGCAGAAGAAGACCGAAGAGTTGCAGAAACTGAGTGACGAAGGAAAACTCGACCCGGCTCAAGTGGCTGAGTTTAAAGCTCAGCAAGAGCAGCTTGACCGCGTGCGTGAGGTGCAGAACCGCTACGCCACAGTGAAGAAGGAACAGGCTCAAAAGAAGCTGGAATCGGAGCAGCAGAAGATTCGCCGCGATGGCGATCGCAAGATCGAGTCGACGCAGAACTCGATCAAGATCGCCGCGACAACCTTGCCGCTGATCTTCCCGCTGGTCATTGGCCTGCTGGTGTATGCTCAGCGCCGCGTTCGCGAACGCGAGGGCGTCTCGAAGTCTCGCCTCCGCTACTAGTTCCCGTTGGTCTCTCCTGTCCTCCAAAGAACACAAGCCTTTCGCTCCTCCGGGAGATTGATCCAAATGAACGAAAAGACACGCACCCTACTCCATGTGGCCGTCGCCGGCGTGATTGCCTTAGTCGTGGGCATGGAGCTCGCGCGGACGCGACCGGCTGGACAAGACACGGTGGTCGGCGACAAGCCCCTCTTTCCGGACTTCAAAGATCCGCTGGCCGCCAAGAGCCTGGAGATCAACAAGTTCGATGAGAAGCTCGGCGAGATGAAGCCGTTTCGCGTGGCCGAGTCCAAAACGGGCAGCTGGGCGATCCCTTCGCGCGACAATTATCCCGCCGATGCCGTGGGGCGTTTGCGAGATGTCGCCGTCGAACTGATCGATCTCAAGCCGCTCGACAAGGTCAGCGAAGTCGCCGAAGAGCATCAACAATTCGGCGTCGTCGAACCAGTCAAGGGAAAGACCAAAGCGGGAGATGAAGGGGTCGGCACACTCGTGACCGTCCAAGACGCGAAGGGAAACGATCTGTTCCGTTTGATTGTCGGCAAGCCGGCCAGCGCTGATGGTGAAAACTTGCCGAACCTCC
Source organism: Anatilimnocola aquadivae (assembly GCF_049819085.1). GTDB lineage: Bacteria > Planctomycetota > Planctomycetia > Pirellulales > Pirellulaceae > Anatilimnocola. The sequence continues at coordinate 7,864,288 of NZ_CP187419.1, read as the reverse complement.
GCTTTGTGCGCAAGCCCAGCGAAGACGTGGTGTACGTCGCGAAGATTGATATCGCCAAGTTGCCAACCGATTTCGATCAATGGATCGAAAAGGACCTGCTCAAGCTCAACGCGCTTGATGTCTCGAAGGTCACCCTCAAAGACTACAACGTGCTGCCCAGTGCTCAGGGGCGCTATGCCAGCTTTCCTCGCATGGACGCCACCATTTCGTGGAACACCGAAAAGGGTGAATGGCGGCTCGACGAACTGACTCGCTTCTCGCGCAATCAACCGGTTGCTGATGGTCTGGGCCCACAAGAAGAACTCAACAAGCAAAAGCTCGACGATCTAAAGACCGCGCTCGACGATCTGAAAATTGTCGATGTCGAACGCAAGCCCGCGGGCCTCGATGCCGAACTCAAGCTGAGCGACGAACTGCTCAAGAACCGCGAAGGCCTGCTGTCGCTGCAAGAGCTCGGCTTTTATCCGGTTGGTCGCAACACCGACGAGAACACGCTGGAACTCGCTTCCGCCAACGGCGAAGTCATCGTCGATATGAAGGACGGCGTGCAATACAAGCTGCGGTTCGGCAATGTCGCCACCAAGCAAGACTCTGCTGATGGCACCATGAATCGCTACCTGTTCGTCTCGGCCCAAGTGGCGCCAGACGTTCTCACACCTCCCAAGCTCGAAGCCGAACCTGCCGGCCCTGCTGCCCCCGAACCGGCTCCCGCCGGCGAGAAGCCAGCCGATGCCGACAAGAAGTCGGGCGGTGGTGGCGATGATCCAGCCAGCTGTCAGGAAGAAGAGAAGAAGGGCGACGACAAGGCTGCCGATCCGGCCTCTGGATCAGAGCCCGTCAAGCCAGGCCCGCCGCCGGTGATCGACCTGAACAAGGAAGCCATCGAACGGATCCGCAAAGAGAATCGCCGCAAGATGGAAGACTGGGAAGAACGCAAGAAGAAGGCTACCGGCCGCGTCGCCGAGTTGAACGGCCGCTTTGCCGATTGGTACTACGTCATCTCGGAAGACGTGTACAAGAAGATCCACCTCAGCCGGGCCGACATCGTCAAGGATTCGAGCGGCGCCAAGGACGAAGGCTTTGGTATCGACTCGTTCCGCAAGCTCGAAGTGGACGGCATCAAGCAATTGCAGCCCAGCACGCCTCCCGGCGGACCAGGCCCCGGTGGCTTCGACCCCAACACCTTCAATCCCGGCGGTGGCTTCGGCCCGTAGTCGCCAGCGATTGCAAACCATCAATCAGCATCAGGGCCGAGCGAACTTTGCTCGGCCTTGTTCGTTGGTCTCTGCTCTTTCCGTTACTTCTCATCCGTCGAGGGCATCTCAGGTGTCACCGCGTCGGCCGGCACAAGCTCTGCCTTGGGTGGTTGCACTGTCGGGCTCCCTCCACAACCGGCGAGCGACAGGATGCAACCCAGGACAAAGAGCGACACGAACAAACGCAGGTTGCAGAGCATCGATTCACTTTCAGAAAGAGGGAGGACGAAGTAGATAGTGCCAGAGACTTAGGACTAAGGAAGTTGCAGCGATTCTCCGCCATCGCGCGATCCCACGGCTTTCCAAATGTTGAGGTCGATGCTCTCAGTCACGAAGCGGACCGAGCCATCGCCCAGGTACATCATGCAGCCGCCGGGATGATAACTGCCAAACGACAGTTCCCGCTCGTTGCCGCTGGCCGTCCCTTTCGCCATCGACAGGTTCATTTTGTAGAAGGTCGAGCAGACCACTTCGGAAAAGTCGCCGCTGCCGGAAGCCGCATTGGCGGCATCGACATCGTAGCTATAGCCGTACATGCGATCGCAAATCGTGCACACGCCCACGACCGAAAAAGGAGATTCACCTCCCAAAAAAGTGTTCGAGAGCCCATCGGTAATCTGCTTGAAGCGGATCGGCTCCGTGCGATTGGTGGTTTGGGCCACATGAAACACCAGCATGGTGCCGTTGCCATTGCGGACGTCGATGTTCCCCGCCGCTTGCGGCGTATCAAGCTGCACATCGCTCCCGACGCAACCCACATAGTTGCCAACCGCCCGCCCCGACAGATTGTTGATCGCCTGCGACCAGTGGTTGCCGGTGATCTCGGAAGGGCACTTGAGCGTCTTCACAAATGTCTTGGCGACGACGGAAAAGGTTGAATTCGGAGAACTATCGCTACCCTCACCCGATTCCTGAAACTGAATAATGTTGTAGAGCGGCTGCTGCTCCATAAAGGGATAGACGTGGGCATGGTAGGTAAAGCCCAAGCCTTGCGAAGCGGCCCACGGCAGCGACCCGTACGTGTCGTGATAGTTGTGACAAGCGAGAGCCAGCTGCTTTTGATTGTTGCCGCATTGCATCCGGCGAGCCGCTTCGCGCGCGGCTTGCACCGCGGGCAAGAGCAGAGCGACCAACACGCCGATGATCGCAATGACCACCAGCAGTTCGACAAGAGTGAACGCGCGGCGAGGCATCGATCGACACAGCTTCATCGAAAATCTCCGCTTTAAGACAGAACTCAGTTGGACGGCTGAGTAATCCAGGAAAGGGAATCGGAAGCATTTGGCTCGCTTACAATAGAGGAAAGTCACTCCAAAGAAAAGGAATATCTCGCTCGATTTCACTAGGCACCGGTTGGCGGGTCTTTGGTCGTCGGCCAAGCTGCCCGGCAATCATTGACTTCGGCGATTGACGCCGGCGTTCACTTCGCTCGCCGCTTGGCTCGCTTCAACTCCGCCTTGCGACGCAGGACCGCTAGTTCTGCCTGGTGGCGTTCTTCTTGCTCTTCTTCACTCAGCGGAGTGGGATTTTTGAGCTTGAACTTCATATACCACGCCGCCGCCCGCCAATTGCGACGCGCTTTGGCCATCAGTGTGAGTTCTGGCTGCAGCCGGCCCAGTTCTTCGGCCCGCAGCAGTTCGGCGGCGAGATCTTCATCCCGCTTGGCCAGATTGGTGATCGTGGTCGGGGCAATCTTCAAATATTCGGCTGCCTGTCGCCGAGAAAAGCCGACCGACAGCAGCAGGAACAGCCGCTCGACCATGGCCGCAGTCATTACCGTTGGCCGACCACCCTTCACCAGCGGAGCTTGTTCCGGCAAGCCCAACTCGGCACTTGCGCCCGCTTCTACACTATCGCTTTTGTCCAAAAACCCTGCCGGCTGCCGCACAGCTTCCGGTGCCATTTTCGCGAGAAACTGCTCGACGCGGTTCTCGATACCGTTCTCCATACCCTGGAGTTTTTGGACACGTTGCGGAAGTGAAGAATTGGCAGGTTGCAGGCCATTGTTGGCGACATTCGCAATAGCGGCGCCCGCTTCCACACTATCCTTTTTGTCCAAAAACCCTGCCTGCTGCCGCACAGTTTCTGGCATTACTCCCACGAGAGAAGGCGCATTGCCACTTCCCATTGCGTGAGGTTTTTGGACACGACCAGCTTCTTCGCTCGCAGCACTTTCTCGATTCGACACCATGGCACAACTCCTCACCACTCTGGACGACAACAGCCGACACGCAGTGAGATATTGTGCAGACAGAAAGATCTGTTGTCAATAAGTTGTTTAAGATTTTTTATACGACAATAACTTAGTTGGTCGATAGCAAATCGCTAGTGCAAAAGCCACTAAACCCCCGCCGCAGGGGCGAGGGCGTAAGCGAACATTCTCGCCTCCCGCCTCCCGATCTCTGGCCCCTGGTCCCTGGCCCCTGGTCCCTAACCTCTTCCTCTCTTCCCCGCCCCTCACTTCACCCACTGCTTCTGTAGCGCTTCGTTCAGCTTGGTCTTGTCTTTGTCCGCCAGATGTTGCCAGGCGGGGTCGGCCTTGGTGACGGGATAACAGCCGAGCGTGACAGTTTCGAAGTCGCCAAACTTGCCGTGGGTGCGGGCGAGAACCTGCACTCGCTCTTCGCTGTCGGGCACATGGCCGAGGACCACCAGCTTTTCGATCTTGAACTGGCTCAGCACTTCTTCGGGCTTCAGGCCCTTCTTGAGAATTGCTTCTTTCTGCTCGATGGCCTTTACCAGTTGAGCCATTTCGGCGGTGAGCATCTGCTTCCACTCGCCGTTTTCCTTCTGAAAGCTGACGGGCTGAGGCCGGGGCAAAAAGCTGCGGGTGATGACGTGTACGGTGTCAGCCCCTTCGGGAATCTCGCCCATCACGGTCAAGTCGGCGATCCCGAGAATCGTGTCGATCCCCGGAATACTCAGCAGGCTGTTCTGGAGCAGCGCCGACATCAATTGTTCGCTCGTCGCGGCGTTCACAGCCGCCAGATCCTGGTAGGGCGCAAACTGCTTGCGAATGGCTGCGATCTCTTCCGGCGGCTTCTCTTCCTTGAAGATCGTGACGGCGAAGTCTTTGAACCGCTTCAACTCGGCCGAATGGAACATGCCGACAAACTTGGGCAAGTCCTTCGCCTTGAGCGCTTCGAACGACTGTTTGGCCAGTTCGCTCGGTGTGGCCTTAGGCGTCTGAGCCGCAGCCGTGCTGGCCAGGCACAAGGCTGAGATCGTCAGGGCAAGAATAGTACGACGGCTAACAACCGACAGCATGCTCGTCACGAGAAGACTCCGCAGGAGAGGTTTTGAGTAGTGAACTACGTTCTGGGATAACGGTCGGAGGTCTGCTTCCTTACTCCCTCGCCTCGTGTACTCACGGGGAGAGGGTCGGGGTGAGGGGCCCGAGCTGCGAGGTTGGCAGGCGCAGACGAAGAGGTTCGACTCGCCCTACTCTTCCGCCCCTTCCACGTTGCCGAAAGTGCCCCAGCCATCGCAGAAGCCGCCGTAAGGTTTGCTCAATTCGTTGAGCTCGTTCTGGCACGCAATGACCGCGTCGTAGGTCAGCAGCATGGTCTTGACGCAGAAGACATCAATCTTCTCGCCTTCGTCGGCTTCGTCATCCAGTTCGCCAATCTCGACGTCATAACCTCGACTGCGAGCTGCCTCGACAAATTCGGGCGTCGCTTCCAGGCTGTCGAACACGACCGGAAAATCGACCTGCATCGGCTGGCTCAGGTCGTTGCCATCGGCCACCACGCGCCGCAGCGCATCACCATCGGCATCAGCGGGAAAATCTGTCACTTAAGCAAGTCCTTGGAGTAATTGTCGATTTGTCGGCAAACGCCGAATCGCCACGATAATACCTGGGACAATTCTAAAACAGCCCTTCAAAGAAGCTGGAGCCGATGCGGACAATGGTGGCTCCTTCGGCGATTGCTTCGCGGAAGTCGCCGCTCATCCCCATGCTCAGCTCGGCGAGGCTGATGTTCGGTGGTGCGCTGGGTGCCAGTTGATCGCGCAGCTGGCGAACGGCGGCGAATTGCCGCTGGGCGGTGGCGGCGTCGGTATCGAGACCGGCCATGCTCATCAGGCCGCGGATTTTCAGATGGTTCAGCTTGGCGGCTGCTTCGATGGCGGCGGGCATTTCGTCGGGCGAAAAGCCATGCTTGGCGGCATCGCCCGAGATGTTCACTTCGAGCAAGAGCGAAACGGTTTGTTCCAGTTTGGCCGCTTCGGTTTCGAGTTCTTCCAACAGTCGCAGGCTGTCGATGGAATGAAAGAGCGAGACCAGCGGCAGCGTGCGACGGACTTTGTTGCGTTGCAAATGGCCGATCAAGTGCCAGCGAATCGGCAGGTCGGTCAGTTCCGGCGCCTTCGACCAGATCTCTTGCGGCCGGCTCTCTCCCAGCTCCAGCATGCCGGCTGTTGCTACCTGCCGCGTAATGTTCGCATCGACGTACTTCGTCGCTGCCACGATCGTCACGTCTGTCGCTTGCCTGCCGCTTCGCACCGCTGCCTCAGCCACCAACGCGCGCACGCGAGCGATGTTCTCTAGCAGCACCGGATTCAATTCAGAAGTAGCCATGACCGGTTCGTAGTTTACCATCTTCCCCAACCACGAGAGTTTCGAGTTCGCAGTTCGCAGTTCGGAGTTGGCAAGACACGGAGCTTCCTTCGCACGCAAATTGATTGGCGAGGAGTGGCCATGCGAGACAAGCGGGGCATGGCGAGGTTGATCTGGAGCGTGGATCACATGGCGAGGCTTACAGCACCTTTGGTGCTGCAGACGAATTGGTCCTGGTCTCTGACTGATACGCGTGTTGTCATCCGGGAAAAATCTCCAGGCAGCGCCCTGCTTCTTGGCGTTTGGTGCCTAGGAAGAGAGGCGGTTGCTTCATCGCCCGGAAACTGTTGTTTGCAAGGGACCGGTTATGAGATTCGTTCGCTGCGCTCTGGCGTGTCTGGCTGTGCTGGGGACCGTTGTGTTAGGGGCGGTCGCGGAGTCGTCCGCAGCCATCTATGTGATTGATACGGGTGTGACTAGTTTCTCGGCGTCTCCCAAAAGTCAGCTGACGGGCCTTGGTTACACGGTGAACTCCGGCGGCGCGCTCGCCAATTATTCAGGTTACGAACAGGTGTGGGATCTGCGCTATAACGCCAATCTGAGTGGGACCGATACCACGGCGATGGAAGCCTATCTGCAGAGCGGCGGGCGAATGTATCTGACCGGCGAGCACAACGGCTTTGATGCTTCGCGCAACAACAGCCTGCTGGGCTTCCTGAATGCGACGGGTGCTGGGCCGGTGAGCCTCGTCGCCAACACCAATTTCTCCGGGACACAGACCTTTACCACCGAGGGTCAAGCATTGAACTCGCCGACCACCCTGGCTGGTGTGAACTTCTTCGCGGGGCGAGTCGTCTCGGAAACGGGGCAAGGCTTTTTGGTCACCCAGACCGGCCTCGTGCCTGGGCAAGGATCTTTACTTGCCTGGGACTTTGGCGACATCACTGGGAAAGAATCGGCGCGGATGATCGTCGGTTTCGACCACGAAATGTTCGGCTCGACTCCCGGTGGCCTCGTCGGCAACTTTGCTTCGTTCCTGGGTGCGACCACTGTTGCTCCCGAGCCCGCGACGCTGGTGATGTGGAGCCTTGGCATGGCGGGGATAGGCGTTGTCGGCTGGAGAAGGCGGCGGAAGGCACACGCGTTGTGAGTTCGGGCGGCTGGCCCGCGGAAACCGGCGAGACTTACTTCGCCGAGAGATTCGCGGTACGATGTCGGTACGAGCAACGCGGGTCCAACTCCAGCTAGATTCAATTCGCATGATTGAACTGATCGACTTCGGCAAAGACTACGGCGATTTTCGCGCGGTCGAATGCCTGAACCTGAAGATTGAAGCGGGCGAGATGTTCGGCTTTATCGGCCCGAACGGCGCCGGCAAAAGCACCTCGATTCGCTTTCTCGCCACGCTGCTCAAAGCGAGCCGCGGCGAAGGGATCGTCAACGGCCACAGCGTGACGCAGGACCCGATGGGCGTGCGGCAAAGCGTGGGTTACATGCCCGATAACTTCGGCGTGTACGACGGCATGAAGGTGTGGGAGTTTCTCGACTTCTACGCCGTTGCGTATCGCTTGCCCAAAAGCCGCCGCAAGCAAGTCATCGGCGACGTGCTGGAACTGCTCGACCTGGGGCACAAGCGAGACGATTACGTCAACGGTCTCTCGAAGGGCATGAAGCAGCGGTTGTGCATGGCCAAGACGCTGGTGCACGATCCACCGGTGCTGATTCTCGACGAACCGACCAGCGGCCTCGATCCACGAGCTCGTGTCGAAGTGAAGGCGCTCTTCAAAGAGTTGCGGAAGATGGGGAAAACGATTCTCATCTCCAGCCACATTCTTTCGGAACTGGCCGACTGCTGCACGAGCATTGGCATCATCGAGCGTGGACAGTTGCTGATGCACGGACCCATCGAAGATGTGTACAAGCGAATTCGCGGCAATCGGACCGTCGAGGTTCGTTTTGTGAACAACACCGACGTCGGCATGTCGGTGATTCGCTCCAGCCCTTACACGCGACGGGTCGCGGCCGATGTGAATAGCTGCGTGGTGGAGCTGGAGACCGATGACCGCGGCGTGGCCGAACTGCTGCAGCAACTCATCCACAACAAGGTCGAGGTCCGCAGCTTTGCCGAAAAAGACCCTTCGCTGGAAGACGTCTTCATGATGGTGACCAAGGGATTGGTGACCTAATCGTCGACCTGCTGCCGGCCGAGAGATTGCTGCCCGTGCGACCAACTAGCTTGGCCACGGTGGTCATCAACTCGCCTGGATCGAGAGGTTTGGTGAGGTGCGTCTGAAAGCCGGCGAGGATCGCTTGGTTGCGATCTTCCGCCCGAGCGAAGGCAGTGAGCGCTGCAGCGGGCACGGTATGTCCCTGAGCACGAATGCGGCGCATCAGTTCGTAGCCATCGAGACCAGGCATGCCGATATCGCTGACGATGACATCGGGCTTGGCGGTTTCCAGAATCTGCAGCGCTTCGTTGCCGCTCGGAGCTACCAGCACCGTTGCCTGGCATTCGGTCAGAATCCGTTTGGCTAGTTCCCGAGCGTCTCGTTCGTCATCGATGATGAGCACCTGCACGCCGCTGAGGTTGGGCTGCAGCCAGTCGCGCGGATCGGTTCGTCCAGCGACCAAGCGTGTGCGATCGGTCTTCGCCGGTTGTTCTTCGCGGCTAAGCATGATGGAAATTGGCAACTGCACGGTGAACGTGCTCCCTTGGCCCACGCCGGCGCTGGTCGCGTAGATTGCGCCGCCGTGCAACTCGACCAGTTGCTTGACGATTGCCAGCCCGAGTCCCAGACCGCCGAAGCGGCGCGACGTTGAAGCATCGGCCTGCCGGAAGCGCTCGAAGACGTGCGGCACAAACTCCGGCGCAATGCCCACGCCGCTATCGCGCACGCTGATCTCGACATGGTTGTTGATCCGCCGCAGCGACACTTCAATCTGGCCATCGGCGGGAGTGAACTTGATCGAGTTGCTAAGCAGGTTCCACACGATCTGCTGAATGCGATGCGGATCGCCCGTGATCGGACCTGCCTGACGATCGAGCGTCGTGCGAATGGCGATTCGTTTGGCCTCGGCACTGTGGCGGACGGTGTCGATGGCCGCATTGATGGTGGCGCTCGCATCGACCGTCTGCACGTCGAGGCGAATCTTGCCCGAGATGATGCGGCTCATATCGAGCAGGTCGTCAATCAGCTGGGCTTGGACCCGTGCGTTGCGCTCGATGGTCGTCAGCCCTTCGCGCGCTTCGTCAGCGGCAATCTCGGCATGCTGCAGCAGTTGTGCCCAGCCCAGAATCGCGCTCAGCGGCGTGCGCAGCTCATGACTGAGCGTGGCCAGGAACTCGTCCTTCATATGCCCGGTTCGTTCCGCTTCGGTACGGGCAGCGCGTTCGGACTCGAGCAGCAGTTCGTTCTGTTCGATCAGCTGACGCTCGTCGTGATTGTCGGTGCAGTTGCCGACCCATTCCTTAATCTTGCCATCGGCGGTACACACGGGCGCGCCACGGGCAATCATGTGGCGATACTCGCCATCATGACGACGCACTCGATATTCGCACTCGTACATCTGTCGCGTTTCAACTGCCTGCTGCCAGATCTCCGCCGTCCGCTGGCGATCGTCGGGATGAATGGCCATGAGCCAGCCAAAACCCTCATACTCCGCTTTCGATTGGCCGGTGAATCCACCCCACGAGGGATTGTGGCTGGTCATTCGCCCGTCGATATCGCACAGCCATACCACGGACGAAACCGTATCGACAAAGGTTCGATAGCGTTCCTCTCGCTGTTGCAATTGGCGAGAGACACGAGCTCGCTCGATCGATTCCCAGCAGCGCGTAGCCACGGCGCGAACGAGTTGAACCTCGTCGCTCGTCCACACGCGAGGCTGCCTTTGATGCACAGCCATCGAGGCTACAAATCGGCCCCCTTTGTGCAGCGGCACACAGATCACAGCCTGCGCCTCAATTTCGCGGTACGCATCCACATCCAAGCGAGGCCGGTGGCTGTCGATGTCGTACACCACAAACGGCAGGTCGTCGCGCATCAGCTGCAGCACTTCATCGCCGAAAGCATTAAAGGTCAGCTTGCCGACAATGCTCTTCACGCCGCGCGTATAGTTGCCCACCAGGTTCATCGTGTCTTGATCGGCTTCGACTTCGGCATAGGCACAGCGGTCGACGTCGAGGAACTCACCCAGCAGGCGGGCAGTGGCGGCTACAATTTCGTCGGGATCGATCAGCGGCCGAACGGTATCGCTCACCTGCATCAAAAACCGCATGCGATCTTCAGCGCTCTTTTGCTCCGAGATATCCTCGACGATTCCCATCAAGCTCATTAGTTTGCCGTCGCCATCGTACAGCGGTGACAACGTCGCGCGAGCCCACACCGGAGTTCCGTCGGCACGAATGTACCGCTTTTCGAAACTCGCCCGCGAGGCTCCCTTGGACTCAATCAGCCGGACGTTCTCGCGGCCGATGTCAATGTCGGCGGGATGGGTGTAGTGGTTCGAGTTAAAGCCGACGATCTCTCTCGCTGGCCTGGCGACCAGACGACAGAAGGTTTCGTTCGTCCGTGTGACAACGCCCTTGGTATCAAACTCGACCATGCCCACGGCCGCTTGATCGAACAGAGCGCGAAAGCGAGCCTCACTGCGGCGGAGAGGTTCTTCGGCCCGTTTGCGACTGGTGATATCGCGCGTCGAGCCTGCGACTACCGTGACTTGCCCCGCGAGATCGAAGACCGGGCGAAAGATGTATTCGTAGATTCCGGGCGTACCATCGGCACCGGTGAATTCGGTTTCATCGGCCAGCTGTTGACCGGTGGTAAAGACCTGAGCAATCTGCAGCTGCAACTTGGTGGCTAGCGCGGGCGGATAGTCGAGGTCGTGAAAGTTCCTGCCCACCACTTCGTCCAGCCGCTTGGCCAGCAAGTCAAGCAGCGGCTTGTTGGCATACAAAAAACGCCCCGCACGATCGAACGTGTAGGCAAAGTCGCTGATCGAAGCAAGCGTTGTTTCAAAAATCTGCGCCTGCTGCTGAATCTGGACAAGCATCTCTTGCCGCGCCTGCTCGGCCAGATGATGCTGCGTGAGATCGACACCGTGAGCGAAGATGCCGACGATCTGGCCACGCGAATCTCGCAGAGGCTGATAGACCAGGTTCAGCCGAATCTCGACCGGCTGGCCGTTCGGCTCTTGCCGGATCAGTGCTTGCACATTCTCGCCCACGAAGGGTGTACCGGTCGTGTACACCCGATCGAGCAGTTCGTAGTAGCCTTGGCCTTCGAGTTCGGGAAAGGCATCACGCACCGAACGGCCCACCAGCGGGCGGTGGCCAACCAGTTGCTGGTAAGCATCGTTGGCTAGTTCAAACACATGATCGGGGCCACGCAGCACAGCCAGAAAAGCGGGCGACAGCCGAAAGACCTCGGCGAGCACCTGCAGGTTCGTTCCCTCGGCAATCGATTCGGCCGGAGCGGTAGCCACCGAAGCGTGTACTTTTGCAGAATCGGGATGCATCGCCACCTCATGGAACTCGCTACGATCAAACTGCTTCGCCTGGCAGATGACCACACGCTAGACTAACAAAAACTTGCGACTTACTGCAGCCATTGGTTCCCCTTCACGGTCCCGCCGCAAAACGGATAACCGCAAATGCCATTCGCTCGCCGTGCTACTACCCAGGGCCTTGGTTGCTTCTTATTGCTGGCATTCTGGTCAGCGAGTCCTCACCTCGCTCTGATGGCCGCCGATGGTCGCGAGCAGGGCCTGGAACCCACGCCGCATTGGCTCTGGCAAGGTGACGATCCCACGGCCGAAATCCAACTCCAGCGCCGCTTTAAACTCGATGCTCCCATTTCAACGGCCCAGCTCAAAGTAGCAGCAGATTTTTGTCGGGCAACGATCGAGATCAATGGCCAGCCTGTTCTCGCCGTCGCTCCTTACTGCCAGCTGCAAACGCTCGATGTCACCCGCTGGCTGCAGCGGGGCGAGAACGAACTGATCATTCGCGCCCGGCCAGTTCCCGGACCCGCCGCCGTGGCGATGTCGCTCGCGGTGAAGCACCCCACGAGCACAACGCACCTCGTTACCGATCAGGACTGGTCCGCCGAAGATCTGGGCCCGGTATTGCCCGAATTATGGAACCTCGGTCGGCGCGGCATCGAGCTTTCCCCTTTTGAAAACTACGAGCAGTGGCAACAAGCCAAGACCGACTCGCCCCACAAGACAGCTCCCAAGTTTTGGACCGCCCCAGGCTTCGAAATTGATGAGCTGCGCGTGGCCCATGCCGACGAGGGTTCCTGGATCAGCTTGATATTCGATCCTCAAGGGCGACTCCTCATTTCGCGCGAAGACCAGGGCCTGCTGCGCATGACTTTGGCAGCCGATCGCAAGTCGGTTGAGAAAGTGGAACCCATCGCTTCGTCGCTCAAAGAGATTCGCGGACTCGTGGTCGCTGGTGACTGGCTGATTGCGAACGCCAACAACTCGAAAGGGATATACCGCTTCCAAATCGACGACGCTGGCAAGGTGCGGCACGAAACCCTGCTGCGCGAGTTTCCCGGCAACGTCGGCCACGGACGCAACGACCTGGCGGTGGTGCGAGTCGGCGATCAAGACGTCCTCTATCCCATCCAAGGAGATTCGGTCGATGTGCCGCGCGAGCACATTCGCGACTTCACTTCCCCGCTGAACGAATCGAAACGGAAAGACCAAAAGCGCGAAGGCTTCCTGCTCCGCACCGACAGCGCCGGCCAGAACTGGGAACTTCTCTCCGCTGGCATGCGCAATCCCTACGGCATCGCCATTCACTCGTCGGGCGAGCCATTCACGTTCGATGCTGACAACGAATTCGATATGGGGATGCCCTGGTATCGCCCGACGCGCATCTTGCAGTTGCTGGCCGGCGGCGATGCCGGCTACCGCGAATCGACGGGCAAGTTTCCGCCCCGCTTTCACGACCAGCCTGACAATGCCCCGCCACTGCTCGATATCGGCCGCAGTTCGCCGACCTCGGTAATGTTCGGCTATCAGTTGAACTTCCCCGATCCTTATCGCCAGGCACTGTTCGCCCTCGACTGGACCTACGGCCGCGTCATCGCGGTTCATCTGGCGCCGCGCGGTGCCAGCTATCGCGCGGCGGCAGAACTCTTTCTGCAAGGTCGCCCGCTCAATGTCACCGATGTGGCTGCGGGGCCGGATGGTGATATGTATCTGATCACCGGCGGGCGCAAAACCCAGTCGGCCTTGTATCGCGTGCGCTACTCCGGCCAGCTGCCTCAGCCAATCGCGCTCGGCAAGCACGAAACCCAAGCCCGCGAGCATGCTGCTCTGGTGCGAACGAACTTTCGGACCATTTTGAATCCCTCTACAGAACCACCGACCTTTCCGGAATTGGTCTCCAGCGCGAAAGCCGTCACCACAGACGATCCCGTCCTGAGCTACGCGTGCCGACTCTTCCTCGAATGTCAGCCCACCAGCGATTGGGAGAAGTGGGTCGCGAAAGATCGCAGCGAATTGTTACTCCTGTCGTTGTCACTCGCCCAAGCGCGCCGCGCCGAAGATGCTCCCGAGCTCCTGCGCCGCGTACTGCGGCGGAAGCTCTCGCAACTCGATCTCTCCGCGCAATTCACCTGGCTGCGGATCGTGCAGTTGTGTCACGAGCAAGCGCCGGAAGTCGTGGCTCAAAACCGAATGGCCCTGCAACGAGAACTTCAGTCGCTAGCGCAACAGCTGACCGTTAACGCCACCTTCGCAGTAGCGCCCGCAGGAACGAGCGACGAACTCCGCCGCCGCGTCGCGCTGCTGATGGGTGAACTCGAATCAACCGAACTGCCCCCCTTTGCTGCGCAGACATTGCTCGTCGGTAGCGTGCAGGAAGATCAACTGGCCGGCCTGCTGGCCTTGCGCAATACCCGCGCTGGTTGGACCCCTGAAACTCGCCGCACAGAACTACTTGCCCTGAACAACATTCCTCGAATGATCGGCGGCGCTGGCTTGCCGCCATTCGAGAAATGGCTGCGACCACAAATCCTGGCGACTCTCAGCGAGGACGAGAAGAAAGCATTCGCCGACTTGCTCGAACCCAAACCAGAACCCACCGAACCACTGCCGCCGCCGCGACCCCACGTACAAAAGTGGATGCTCGAAGAACTCGCCTCCCTCTACAACAACGAAGCCTCACCCGGCGACGCCAAGCTCGGAGCGACGATCTTTCGCGACGCGCTTTGCGTGCGCTGTCACCGCGTCGGCTTACGCGGCGCAGCAGTTGGACCCGAACTAACGCAGGTAAGTCGCCGCTTCAGCAAGCGGGACCTGCTGGAGTCGATCGTGCTCCCCAATCTGTCAGTAGCCGAAAACTACCGGCTGGAAACCATCCTCACCGACGACGGCAAGTCGTACACGGGGCGCGTCGTAGCCGCGGTCGATTACCGCTCCGAAAAGTTGACCTTCAATACCGATCCCCTCCGCCCCGAGCTAACCGTCGAAATCGACAAGAAGCAAATCTCGGCACACCGACCAACAGAAACGTCCCCCATGCCCAGCGGTCTGCTCGATACCTTCTCGCGCGACGAGATCCGCCACTTGCTCGCGTATCTGCTCGCCGGCCAATGACCGTCCCTTGAACAGTCCCTTTTCAGCGCTCGTGACGAGCCGCTTTTGATAACTTTTTGCGCTAAAAATTGATTTAAATCTGTCGCCATAAACATCATCCTTTAAACACGTTGCGTCGAGAATCGAGTAGTAATAAGCCATTTTCTGATAACCGTTTGATACCCACCTTTTGCCCCTGTTCACACTCACGGCTGAACAGGCCCTAAACGGGTGGTTTGATAACCTTCGCACTTTGTGCACAGTAACCGCCCAGAGCTCTTCGTTCGTCGCTGTAACTGCAACCCAAGCTTGTCCTTTGGCATCAATTGCCCTAGCTAATCTCAGCGGGTTTGCGCAAAATAAAAATTGGTACGAAATTAACCTTTGAGCGGCATCAGCAGCCCTCCTATCCTGGGGGCTGAGTACATGGATTGGTACTTGAGCCGGCTGCTGAAAGCGGACGATCTTCGCTCTGGAAGCCTTATTGCCGAAGCCTGCTCATCAATACAACTCTCTCCCCTTCTTCCTATCAGGCGTCCCTCGCCTGGTCGCTGATCTCAGGTACGTCGATGTTGCCACCGAGCAATTCCTGTTGGCTGGGTTCGCTATTCGTCCTTGCCTGCGCACTCGTGGGCTGTGGTCCAAGCGGTCCCGATGTTTCGATTCCGTCTTACAACTCGGGGTCGGCGGGTAGCCAGGCCATCAAACTGTTCGACGCCAATCAAAACGGCACCATCGAAGCAGCGGAACTGTCGGCCTGCCCGGGCGTGCAAGCCGCGCTGCCACGCATCGATCTCGATGGCAACGGCCAACTTACCGCCAGTGAAATCGGTCAGCGCGTCGCCTATTACGGCTCGCAACCCATCGGCGTCATGCCGCTGGTCTGCAAGGTGGTCTACAACGGCAGGCCCTTGCCAAATGCCAGTGTGACGTTTGTGCCCGAAGAGTTCTTTGGCGGCGCCATCACGTCGGCCAGTGGAACCACCGACGCCAATGGCAGTGTCTCGCTGCAAAAAGAAGGCTTGGATTTTCCCGCCTTGCAGCTGGGCATGTACCGCGTGCAAGTTTCGGCCAAGAACCCGGCCGGCGCGGAATCCATTCCGTCGCAGTTCAACACCAACACCACCTTGGGTGCCGAAGTCGCGCCCGATGCTCCTGGGCAGGAGCGAGGCCTGGTGCTGGAACTCAAAGCTCACTAACACGATTCATTCTCTCTCGATTCTTACTGCCAGGAATGTCATTCATGCCTCCTCTCCCTCTCCGCACTCACGCGCGGCGACTTTCCCTTCGTCGCCTCTCCGCCTTCACTCTCGTGGAGCTGCTGGTGGTGATTGCCATCATCGGCGTGCTAGTCGCGCTGCTGCTACCGGCAGTGCAACAAGCCCGCGAATCGGCTCGCCGCATTCAGTGCAGCAACCACTTGAAGCAAATCGGCCTGGCCTTTCACAATCATCACGACACGTTGGGACACTTGCCCACGGGTGGCTGGGGCTGGAACTACGTTGGCGATCCCGATGGTGGCTTCGGCGAGAATCAACCCGGCGGTTGGACGTACAACATTCTTCCGTTCATTGAACAGCAGGCCCTGCGCGATATTGGCCTGGGGCAAACAGGTCCGCTCAAGCAAGCTGAGTTGGCTCGTCTTGTCGGAGTGCCGATCAAGTTCTATCACTGTCCGTCGCGACGAGCCGCGCGTATTTATCCGATCACCGTTCAGCCTGTGAATGCTGCAACCGTGAGCCAGGGTGCCAAGCTCGACTATGGGGCCAACTGCGGCGATGGAGGCAACGAACGTAGCGGCGGTGCAGCCGCCGATGCTCCCTCGGCCCATGCGACCTATCCCGGCATTCTCTTCGACAAGAGCACGGTCAAGCTCAAGGACATTACCGATGGTCTGTCCAATTCCTTTATGGTGGGCGAAAAGTATCTGAGCCCCACGGCTTACACGACGGGCACCGACGCCGCCGATAACGAAAACCTGTATGTCGGCTTTGATAACGACAACAGCCGCTCCGTCGCCGTCCCCGGTTATTTCCCGCCGCGTCAAGACACTCGGCTGGTTGCCAATCTGCAGATCTTCGGCAGCGCTCATCCCGGTGGCTTCAACATGGTGATGTGCGATGGCTCGGTGCGAGTCATCCAGTACACCATTGACGAAATCAGCTATCGCTACCTGGGCAATGTGATGGACGGTGAGGTCATCACCTACAAGTTCTAAGCGCGCACGAGTCGCTTCCTGGGCGAGTGCCAAACGCACTCGCCCATCGATGGCTTCTCCAAAAACGACGCGCTGGGCCGCTCTCTTTAAGCAGCGGCCCGCCGGTACGTAACCGGACTCGCCGCACCTTCTTCGGCGATGACCGCTTGCGCGGGACTTCCTTGCATCACCTCGTTGTAGGTGCGAATCCAGGTCGAGGCATCGCGCAGCGTTAGCCCGCGAGCAACCGTCTCGCGACTCGGCAACAACACAACAGAAAACAGCGGAGGCAATTGCGACATGACAGAATCTCCTAATCGTGATGAATAGTGTACGGTTGAACATTAGAGCAATCGGCTGTGACTAGTTAGGTCACGAGCTAGCAGAAAAAAAAGGGGCTGGGAGCTAGGGGCTGGGGAAATGCAGAAGGCATTTTCCTCTGACCTCCGACTCCCGACCTCTGATCTCCTGACCCCGCCTCCCGCCTCCTAACCCCGCGACCCAAACCGCTCGGAGTAAATCTCCGTGAGCGGGCGGGGCTTGATCTCGTACTGAGGTTGTTCGCCGAAGTTGAGTTGCGAGATGGGCCGGAGGATATCGCGATCGAGACAGCGAATCAGTTCGGCCAGCTCGGTTTGCACGGCGCTGAGGGCGACGACGAACGGAATCCAGCGGCCCGAAAAACCACTGCCGCTTGTCGAGGCCTGAATGATCTCGGGAGGCACTTCGAGCGCTTTCCAGATCTCCAGGTCGAGATCTTTCTTCCAGTGAAAGATGGCGGTGTAGCCGGCAACACCCTGCGGCGGCGTATAGTCGACCAGCTTGCGACCATCCTGGTCGTACAGCAGCGGCAAGGTCATCGCGCCGCCCGATTGCCGCGATTCAACCACTTCGCGGGCCAGGTCACGCCAGCTGAGTTCCTGCCCATCAGCCAGTTGCACCTTACGATCGGGCGGATACCAAAAGATGTCGCCGAGGTACGCATCTTTGATCATCCGCAGGCGGATGGTTCGCTTGGCACCTCCTTCCATCCACTTCTCGTACCAGGCGGGATAAGCCCGCGCGAGCAGGGCACAGCCATAGGGATTCGTGCATTCGGAATCGAAGGTGGCGTTGAGCGCGAGGGGCGCGAAGACTTCGGTCTCGCGTTCTTTTTCGCGCATCACGTAGCCAATCGGTTCGTCGCCGCGCATCAGCAGGCGACAATCGCGCGGGTGACGATCCTTGAGCGCCGCGAATTCAATGAGCCCGCGAAACTCGCCCGATTGCGATTCGCGATACACCACTTCGAACGGCATGAAGCCGTACAGTTTCGCCTTGAGCAATTGATGGGCGTACTGTGTCCAGATGCGATCCCACTGCTGCTGCACCCAGCGATTCATCGCGGGCTGCGGCCCAGTCACATCGATCTGCGCCGCCATCAACAGACCATTCCGCGCACCCAAAGCAATCCGCACCTGCGGATCATAGCGCATCAAGTCAGCGGTCTGCAGCGTGAACGGCGGTAAGTCATCGACGCGCGTTGTGACCGGCGTGGCCGTCACCGGCGCTGCCGCTCGCTGGGGAGTTGTCCGTCGTAGCAAGGTATCGCGAAGTTTGGTGAACAGAGTCATGGGTTCCTCGGGGAGTCGGGGTTCGGGATTCGGAAGTCAGAGGTCGCGGGGGAAATGTCTGGTTCCCTCGCCTCAGTACTCTGGGGAGAGGGTTAGGGTGAGGGGTCTAGGGGTGGATACTCGATCGCAGTTCAGCCCCTCACCCCGGCCCTCTCCCCGGAGTACCGAGGAGAGGGAGGAGAGGCAGCAGGAGAGGAAACCGCAAATGCCATTGCATCAGCATTTCCCCAGCCCCCAGCCCCTAGTCCCTCCTCACCGCGCGAGCCTGCGAAAAATCGACCCGGAAGTTCGTCACGCTGGGCCTGGTATCGAGCGTGATGACTGCTTGGGGGATGTTTCGCCGACCGGCGGCGATTTCGAGCAGTTCTGCGAAGTAGGTGTCGTGTTGTTCTTGCAGGGCTTGAGGTGCTTGTTCGCCGCGACGAATCGCGAGCAAGTAAACGGCGATCGCGGCGTTCGCATCGCGGCACCAGGCATTGCCCGCGAGACTGGCCAGCGAGTAGCGAACTTCCAAGATCGCATTCATGCGACCTGCGGCTCGTTCAATCGCCCGCTGGAGGTGCGCTTCTTCCGCCGGCGAGAGCGTGCCGCTTTCGTCGTCGTCGACACTTGCGAGCAACAGGTCTGGGGCCCAGATGGCTTCGAGATCGGCAGTAGTGCAGTAGGTCATGGGTAGGGGCCAGAGGTTAGAGGTTAGGGACCAGGGAATTCAGGAGTCGGGATTCAGGAGTCGGGCAGGTCGGAAGTGTTTAGCTTCCGATACCTGGTCCCTGACCCCTGGCCCCTTCCTCCCTCTTAGTACGATCCACCCGTGAGTCGTCCGTAGGCGACGGCGGAGGGCATGTAGAGCGCAGGGATGCCATTGAAGACAGCGCTCAATTGCCAACCGCTCGGGTCGTGCGTGGGGAACGCAAACGGGTGGAAGCCAAACCGTTCGGACTTGGGTCCGTTTGGCCCTTCGGTGACGATTTCCGAACCTTCGAGAAACTGCGTCCAGCGACGCGAAGGGTCGGGGAAGAACGCCGCATGCGTATCGTCGATCAGCTTGGTGAACGGCTCGCTCGAACCGTTCCAGATTTCCAAGCCGTAATCGATGACATGAAAAGTGACCCACGGAATCGCTCGCAGCACGGCCGAGAACTCGCCCGCACCGACGCGGCGGAGCGACTCGAACACCACATTGGCCGAGCCACCTTGGGCTTGGACCTTCGTGTTGTTGACGATGTGCTGCCAGCCCACGCTGGTCAGCACCACGTGCGCGAGTCCGAGTCCCGTCAGCCGCACCATCGCTGCGTTGATCTGGTGCAGATGCTTGGGGATGTCGGTGCCGGCGGTCGCCCAGTCGGCATTCAGAATGTTCCCATCGCCCAGCATGTTGAGCTGGTCGAGGTTTCCCGCGGGGATGCGAAAGTGAACATCGGTCAGGCCGCCCGTGAAGCCGTGACGCAGATCGTCGCCGTCTTCCAGGAACGAGTACTTGCCCCGCAGCATGGCCGCGGTTTGAAACTCGATGAGGTTGGCAAACCGCTGCGACAGGTATGCTTCCTGGCGCGTGACATACGTCTCGCCGCGCACATCGAGCTCGTCACTGGGACCGCCAATCGCGCGGCGATTAAGCAGGTCTTCGTCGAGCAGCGAGATGGTCTCGGCAGCGCGAGGAAAGCTCCCCTTCACTGCTTGAACAGCTTGAGGACGCTGCCGACTCGACGACTGCCCGGGAGTGCGGCCAGTCGCCACCGTCCGCGTGCTCGGCACAACGTCGTACGCAAAGCTGCGTCCCGATTGTTGCACCTTGTTGGTGCCAGCAAAGTGCCAACCAAACAACCGCTGCAACGTCGTGCCCGGCAGGTTGAGTTGGTTGACCGCTTTGATGATCGTTTTGGGAGCGAGAACTTGAGAAACAGAAAGACCCATGATGGAAACTCCGGTAAAAAAAGGAACTGGGAACTGGGAACTGGGGAAGACGGGATTCGGGAGTCAGAGGTCGGGAGTCGGGGTGGTGAGTATTTCTCGCTGGCCCCTGGTCCCTAGCCTCTGGCCCCTTCCTCACTACGAAACAGTCGCGGTGGTGCCGCCGAGATTGGTCACCAACCACTTCAGCGTGCCGCCGTTGGTGTAGACGCACTCGACGAGCACCTGGCTGCCGATCTTTTGACTAGCGGTGCTAAAGGTGACGGAACTGGCTGCAGCATTTCCCTTGTGAATGAGATCGCTGCTGCCGCCGATCGTGAGATCGTTGTCAGCGGTTTGCGTGATGCGAAACGCAAGTCCGTTCGCCTTGGTCGGCAACGTGAAGACAGCTGCCCCCGTTGCGAGAAACATCAGTCCGCTATCGGCCGCCGTGAGCGTGTAGTTGGTGCTCTTGCGATAGACACCGCGCGGGCTGAGCAGCGGAGCCGTAGAGGCCGGCTTGCGATCGAAAAGCATTCGCGAAGCCAGCTGTTGACGGGCCCGCGGGTCGAGATTGTGAAGCTCTGCTTCGCGCAGCAGCCCATGCACAATCAGCTGCGTAAAGCGATCCGTGGCGACGCCATTCACGAGCATGTCTTGATGTTGCTCGAGTACGCCGACGGCGATTTGCGAGCCGTCGTTGGCATCGGGATCGTAGACCACCGCCTGACCGTCGCTGTCGCGCAGGGCCAGGACGGTACCGCCACGTAGCGTGGTTTCGGGCGTGTTACCCCCATCGACGGACTCGCTAGCGAGCATGACGCGCTGCGTGACAATCTGGTCTTGGCCATGACGGCCCGACCAGGTGACCTGTGCTTGGTCCGATTCAATGGCGACATCGAATCCGGGAACATTGCCAGTCGTAAACTGAGACATTGCATTCAACTCCAAAAGGAAAAAAAGAGAACGAAAATCGTGATTGAGTTCGGTTGACGCCAACGGCGCGAGTTACTTCTGCAACAGCCCGGCGCGTTGCAGTTGCGTGCGGGCGATTTGCTCGGCCTGCTGGTCGGAGAGCTCATCGCTGTGCACTTGGAAGAAGGCGTCGCCGGCCGGATGAACCGGTTGGCTGACCGTCGTGGTCGCTTCTCGCCGCAACACGGGTGGCAAGCCCTGCGCGAGCAACTCGAGCACCTGCCGCGTCGACAACAGCGGATCGCCATCCGCATTCAAATTGGCGGCTTGCTCGACGAGCGAGGTCAGTCGTTGCCGAACTCCGGGAGGCAGATCGTGAGCCGCTTGCACCGCTGAGACGGCTGCGGAACGATGTGGCGCGACCAGATCGACGGGCACTTTGGCCGGCGCTACTGGCTCGGACAACACAGCCTCGGGCAAGACGGGTTCGCACAATGCCGCAGCTAGATCCTCGGCGGCTGATGCAGCGATGGAATCACCGTCTGGCGGGAGGGATAGGACAGAGTCGGACATGAATTCACCCCTAAAAGAAAGCGGTTGCGAGCACTTGTCAGCCATCCCGATCCGCATGAAACAGGACGGCCAAGTGATGAGCCAATCTTTAGAAGTTGGTGAATCATTGTCAATAGTTGAGTCGATATAATTTAAAACATATTCACCACATGTGTGCAAATGTCCTTGCGGCCCAACGGTTTGCGCAGGCCAAGATTTTTCGCCACTCGCCCCATCGGGCGGCGGAACTTAGAATGAGCAGCAGCCAGAATTGGGCGGGCTACTGGTGTTTCGCCTTCGCACTTCCCCACAAAACGATCGACCGCCTATGCACTCCCCACTCCTTCGCTGCTGTTCGCTTTGCAGTTTGTTGATTGGCTGGCTGGGCCTGGTGGCGGCTGCTTCTTTGCCGGCGGCCGAACCGCTGCCGAAGCAAATCGCCGAGGTGCTGGACGATGCTGCCTACCGCAGTGCTCACTGGGGGCTGTTGTTTGTCGATCTGAAGACCGGCGAAACGGTTTACGAACACAATCGGCACAAGCTCTTCGCGCCCGCTTCCGTAACGAAGGTTTTCTCCACCTCCGCGGCGCTCGATGCCCTCGGTGCCGACTACCGCTTTCGTACGCCCATCTTTGCTCGCGGAGAAATCGACGCAGGCAAGCTGAAGGGAGATCTCATTCTGCGAGCCAGTGGCGACCCGACCATGGGGGGCCGCACGACGGACAAAGGCGAAATTGCCTTCAGCGATTCCGATCACACCTATGCCAACTGGAGTGGCGACGCCGGCATCACGCCGCAAGATCCGCTCACCGGTTTGAATGAACTCGCTCGCCAGGTGCGCGCGGCAGGCATCACCCACGTCAGCGGCGATGTCTTCGTCGACGATCGCCTGTTCGAAAGTGCTGAAGGCTCGGGCAGCGGGCCCAAGCAGGTTTCGCCGATCATCATCAACGACAATGTCATCGATTTGGTGCTCAAGCCCGGCGAAGTGGGCAAACCGGCCGAGCTGACCTGGCGACCTCATTGCAGCGTGGTGCGTGTCGAAGCTCGCGTCGAAACGATCGCGGCCGGGGGTAAGTCGGAAATCTTCGTGAGTGAGCAAGCTGACGGGCTCATCACTGTCACCGGCAAGATTCCCGCCGATAAGTCTCCACTCGTGAAGATTCACGAAGTGACCGATGCCGCAGGTTGGGCCAGGTCGCTGCTGATCGAGGCGCTCGAACGAGCGGGAGTCACTGTCGAGGGCAAGCCATCGCTCAAGCATCCGGCCGCGTCATTGCCCACCCCCAGCGGCTACAGCGAGCACAAACAAGTGGCCGAGTTGGTTTCGCTCCCCTTCGCCGAGAACGCCAAGCTGATTTTGAAGGTCAGCCATAACCTGCACGCCAGCGAATTGCCGTTGTTACTGGCCGCGAGCAAAGGAAAGCGCACGTTGGCCGATGGCATGAAGTTGCAGCGCGAGTTTCTGGCACGCACGGGGCTCGATGTCGACACCCTCTCGTTTGGCGGCGGTGCTGGCGGCGCACGAGCCGACTACGTCACCCCTCACGCCACGGTGCAATTGCTGCAATACTTGTCGACCCGCGCGGACTTCCCCGCTTTCGAACGGGCCCTGCCGATCATGGGGGTCGACGGGACGCTGGCGAAGACCGTCAAGCCCGACAGCCTGGTGAAGAGTAAGGTCAACGCCAAAACGGGTACACTGGTGTGGGACAATGTGCTCAACGATCGCGGGCTGATCACCGCGAAGGCGCTGGCCGGCTATCTGACCACCGCGAGTGGCCAGCGATTGGCCTTCGCCGCGTTCGTGAACGGCGTGCATTCCCGCGACGGTGTCGACTCGAAGCGAGTGGGCAGCGATCTCGGCCGCCTATGCGAAATTGTCCACAAGGCCCGCTAACCGAACTTTTCCCAACGAACCCTTCGCAATGAGTGCGCCCGATACCACCTGCCGGCTTTACACTACCGCCATGCTGGGCGAACTGGCCGGCGTCGATACCTGGCGCGTGCGCAACTGGCATCGGCGCGGTTGGCTGCGTGCCAGCGAGCAACAGCATCGCGTTTCGTATTTCGAATTCGCCGAAGTGGCCGTGGCGCGGCAATTGGCTCAGTTGCATCGCGCGGGCGCTTCGCCCAAGCAGATTCAAGAACAACTGGCGGAACTGGAACGCGCGGCGCCGAATGTTTCGCGACCCATTGCCGAACTGGGCGTGGTGCTCGACGGACGACAGATTCTGCTCCGCCGCGACGCAGGCCTCGTCGAACCGAGCGGACAGAAGCGGTTTGAATTCGACGCAGAGGCTGCCGCCGAACAAGCGTCCAGCACCATCCTCTCGCCGGCGCAGTTTCTGGCCGCTGGAAGCGCCAACAGCACGCCGGCCTCAACGCTGTTGAACTGGTCGCTGGAACTCGATGAACAGGGGGACCTGCCCGGCGCGATGGAGATGCTGCGAGCAGCGCTCGCCGCGAATGGACCGTCGGCGGAATGGTCCTTTCAATTGGCAGAAATGCTCTATCGCCACGGCGATCTTGCTGGCGCGCGAGAGCGGTACTACATGGCCATCGAACTCGACGAGGACTTTGTCGAGGCTCGCGCGAATCTAGGCTGTGTATTGGCCGAGTTGCAGCAAGGAGAGTTGGCGATTGCCGCGCTCGAAGGAGCGATTGTGCATCATCCCAGCTATGCCGACGCGCACTATCACCTGGCGAGGTTGCTCGATGAAGCGGGCGAAGCCTCGCAGGCTGAGACCCATTGGCAGCGATTTGTGGAACTCGCGCCCGATAGCCCCTGGGCTGAAGAAGCCTGGCAGCGGCTCGAAGCGGCCCGCACGTAGATAGCGGCAGCTCGCGTGTGCATGTCCCGCACGAGTCGGGACATGACACACGTCGTTCAGAGAGCGAAAACTTGCCTGAATCTCGTGGGCCCGTTGTTGCTTGCCCGGGGAGAGATTTGCTGCGCGAGAGAGCTTAGAGAGCTTCTCGCGAGGACTTGGCTTCACGCACGGCGCGCGAGGCGTTGTCGAGGAAATTTTCAATCTGGTTCAGGCCGCGAATCAACATCGCGTGGCCATCGACGACGATCGAATCGATCTTCGCGTCGTCCAGCGAGCGAGCGAGGGCCGACATGCGGGTCGCTTGTTCGCGGATCCGCTCGAGCACGCCGGTCATCCGGGCGCTGGTGTAGGGCTCCTTGCGTGGTACGCGGTCGTCCATCACATCGGGCTTCTTAGCTGCTTTCTTCTTTCCCACCTGAAAACCTCCTACAAGTGACTACAGCAGATTCGCTGCGAATAGTGAATGATTCACATCTAATTTATGCAGGGCTTTCCTTAGGCCGTCAAGCCTGTCTCATCAAAAGATCGTCAAAAACTATTGACAACAACT
This sequence comes from Anatilimnocola aquadivae, assembly GCF_049819085.1. Classification (GTDB taxonomy): domain Bacteria; phylum Planctomycetota; class Planctomycetia; order Pirellulales; family Pirellulaceae; genus Anatilimnocola. Next base: position 7,839,331 of record NZ_CP187419.1, on the reverse strand, counting down.
GAACAGATGTATAGTATCTGCGGCTGGCCAATCGCCGTGTCGTGCGCAGTTGCAATTAATCTATTCAGGAGTTCGTTGTGTCTATTCCCCTGCTACCCCTCGATTCTGAGCGAATTATCGCACTTTTCCAGCAAGGGCACTCGCGCCGCTGGCTGGCGCAGCGGTTCGGAGTCTCCCCGTCGGCCATCAGTCGCTGCCTGCGCCGGGCCGAGAAAAAATCTTCCCAGCCGGCCGCAAAAATAGTCGGGAATTCTGATCCGCCCCCGGGTTTCGATCCCGAAAACCTGCGTCGCTGCCCCTGTTGCGGGTCTCTCGTCTATCTCTGGCCCTGTCTGGCCTGCCAGTTAAGCGACACGGAACAACCGGCAAATCCATCACCCGTTGAATGTTAGGAGCCATCCCCATGTTGATTCGAGATCGTATTCAAGCCTTCCGCCGCATCCCCGCGAGCCAGTTGCTGCCCAACCCGCGCAACTGGCGGACCCATCCGCCGGCCCAGCAACGGGCCCTGCGGTCGTTGCTGAACGAAGTGGGTTACGCCGGTGCCTTACTGGCGCGTGAACTGCCCAATGGCTCGCTGCAATTGATCGACGGCCATCTGCGGGCCGAGACAACGCCCGATCAGCTGGTGCCGGTGTTGGTGCTCGACGTGAACGAGGACGAGGCCAACAAGCTGCTCGCCTTCTACGATCCACTCGGCGGCCTCGCTGGCCGGGATGAAGAGCAGGTAGCAGCGCTCGCCGCGCTCGTGGAAACAAGCAGCGGCGAACTGCAGAACTTGCTCGACCAGTTGCAGGGCGAGATCTCGACCGCAAATCACAGGCTGGCCGACGACCGCGAACTGGAACCCAGTTATCAGCTGGTGGTGCAGTGCGCGGGCGAATCCGAGCAGCGGGCTCTGTTCGAGCGCTTCACGGCCGACGGTCTCCGCTGCCGCGTGTTGACGATGTGATCTCAAAGTTCATTTCAAGGAGAAGTCATGTCGCCCGTATGTCAGGTTACGGTCCACACGCCCGTCCACGATAGTTTTCGCGTTCGCCAGGTCATCGGCATGTTCGACCTGCCGGTGCGTGCAAGCTGGTCGGAGACCTTTGCCGCCGAAGTGCCCAGCCTGGACGAGCCTTGGTCGATCGGCTGTATCATCGGTCCTTCGGGAAGTGGCAAGAGTACGCTCGCCCGGGCCGCCTTTGGCGATGCGGTCTATCAGGCGCAACCTTGGCCGGCGAATCTCGCGGTGATCGACAGCCTGGGCAACGCGCCCATCCAACAGATCACCCAAACGCTCACAGCGGTGGGGCTCGGCAGTCCACCTGCCTGGCTCAAGCCTTTTTCCGTCCTCAGCAATGGCGAGAAGTTCCGCTGCGAACTAGCGCGAGCGTTACTGCAGACAGCGGCAGCAGACCACGCCAACAGCCTGGTCGTCTTCGACGAATTCACTTCGCTGGTCGATCGCACCGTGGCAAAGGTGGCCAGCGCGGCGATTGCCAAGGCGATTCGCAGCCAGCGATTGAAATGCCGCTTCGTGGCCGTGAGCTGTCATGCCGACATTGCCCCGTGGCTGGAGCCCGATTGGATGCTCGATCTGGGCGCGGTGTCCGCCAGCGGAAATGCAAGCGGGCCGGTACTCTCACGGGGGTGTCTTCGGCGACCGCGACTGCAGTTGCAAGTTATCCGCTGCCCGCAACGACTTTGGAGCCTCTTTGCTCGACATCATTATCTGAGTGGCGGGCTCTCGAAGGCGGCTACTTGCTATGCCGCCTGGCTCGATGGCCGGCCGATCGCCTTTTGCGCGCTCTTGGCCATTCTCGGTCAACGAACACACAAGCGAATCAGCCGGATCGTCACCTTGCCCGACTATCAGGGGCTGGGCATCGGCCTGCGCCTGGCCGAGCGCGTGGCTGACGATGCCCGCTCGAAAGGCTTTCGCGTGAGTATCACCGCGAGTCATCCGGCAGTGATCGGCGCTTGCCGCCGTTCGACCAACTGGCACCTCGTCTCGTACAAGCCGCTGGGAAATCGCAGCCGGCAACATTACGCGGCCCGCGATATTCCCAGTTCGGCCGGTCGCGGTGTGGCCACGTTCGAATACTTCCGTCCGTTTCAAGAACAGGTGCAACATGAAGCGAGTTCGAGTTCGCAGTAAGTCTGGCAATCCGCGCGGTGATGTCCCGGCCAACTCACCAGCAGCCAACGAGGCCGCGCCCCGCGCTTACATCGTGCATCAGCCTTGGCCGAAGCAGCGGGCATTTTTGGAATTGAATTGTCTGGAGGCGCTATATGGCGGCGCGGCCGGTGGCGGTAAGAGCGAAGCGCTGCTGATGGCGGCGCTCGAATACGTACACGTGCCCAGTTATGCCGCACTCATCTTGCGGCGCGATACCCAGCGGTTGAGTCTGGCCGGTGGGCTTATTCCTCGCTCGCACGAATGGCTGGCGGGCACTGCCGCCAAGTGGCAGGGTGCCCACAAGCGCTGGTCGTTTCCCACTAGCGGTGCGCCGGCCACGCTGACGTTCGGTTACTTGCGCGATCGCCACGACAAGTATCGTTATGGCAGCAGCGAGTTTCAGTACATCGCCTTCGACGAGCTGACGGAATTTCCCGAAGACGACTACTTGTTTCTGTTCAGCCGTTTGCGGCGGAGCAAGGGAGTCGACGCTCCGCTGCGAATGCGATCGGCCAGTAATCCGGGCAACATCGGTCACCTGTGGGTTCGCTCGCGATTCATTAGTCCCGCTGCGCTGCAGGCCGCGACCCGGCAAGAAGCAGAACCCAACGTCTATTGGAATGCCGGGAGCGCGTACGTGCCGGCGCGAATCGTCGACAATCCGGCGCTCCGCGAGCAGGAGTATCGGCAGAGCTTGTTGCACTTGCCGCCGCTGGCCCGCGAGCGGCTAATGAATGGCGATTGGACCATTCAGGAACAAGGTCTGCTGCGGGCCGAATGGCTGCGGTACTTTCAGGCAACGGGCGAATCGCTTAGCCTGCTCTCGCCGCAGGGAACCATAGTCGGCACGGTCTCAGCTCGAGATTGCCGGCGGTTCGTCACCATCGACCCGGCAGGTACGAGTGCCGATCGCGCCCGCGAGCGGCAAGGTCGTGCGGCCAGTTGGACGGTGATCCAAGTTTGGGATCAACCTCGGGGCGGATTTGCGCCGGTCCTCTTGCTGCGCTATCAAGTTCGTGAGCGCGTGGGCTTCGATGGCTTGTGCCGGCTGCTGCGCGAGGTGCATCGCGCGTGGAAACCACACGAGCTGTGGATCGAAAACGAGAAGCTGGGGCAGGCCGCCGTCGACGTGCTGCGAAAAGAGATGCCGCTCCGGTGCATCGCCACCCAATCGCGCGACAAGGTAGCGCGGGCGGCGCTCCTCATCGACAAGTTGGAGCGGGGCGAGATCTTTCTGCCCCAGCACGATGTGAGCTGGCGGCCGCAACTCGAAGCCGAATGGCTCGCCTGGACGGGCGACCCGCTCGAACCGGCCGACCAGATCGACGCCGCTGCTTATGCGGCCCAGCTGAGCTCGCGACATGCGCCAGCCCCATTGCAGCTGAGCACGCTGGTGTTGCCGCCCGTGGGAATGGGCTGGGGGAGAGGGTGAAAGGGGAAGGGGTGGGAGGCGAGAGGCGGGAGACGAGGGGCGGGGGGCGGGGGTTAAGCTGGGCAAAGATAACAATTGGTTATCAAGTGGTTATCAGCAAAACGACAAAATATGATGAATGCGTTTCGTAAGGAATTGCAGGAGTGGTGTTTACGACGAGCGGTTATCGCGAAAAACGTGGCGAAAAGGTTATCAAAAGTGGTTATCGGTTAACCGGAGGCGTGCGAGAGGAAAGCGAGTGGGGAGTACAGAACTGATTTCTGTCGTGGGTCGTGCCGGCGACTTGGTGGTGAACGTCCGAACGTCCAAATGAATGAATTAGCGGCGACTAAGCTTCCGTGCGGCGAAGAGCACTCTCCTCGCTGACGCTTCGGGTTGACTGGGAGAGGAGTGAAGCTGGGTCAAGATAACGATTGGTTATCAAATGGTTATCAGCAAAACGACAAAATCTGCTGATAATGTTTCGCAATGCATTGCAGGGTTGAGAGTTATGGAGAACGGTTATCGCGAAAAAAGTGGCAAAAAGGTTATCAAAAGTGGTTGTCAAAATGGTCGGCGGTGAGGAGTTCAGGCCCCTCACCCCGGCCCTCTCCCCGGAGTACCGAGGCGAGGGAGGAAAGGCAAAGAGAGTAAGCCTCCGACGTCTGACCTCCGACTCCCGACCTCCCGACTCCCGATCTCCGGCCTCAGCGCTTGCCAATTGAGTAGAGGAACTTTTTGCCGCGAATGTAAATGCGGCCGTTGCTGATGGCGGGGGAGGCGATCGTTTCGTCGGCCAGTTGGTTTTCGACAAGTTTGTCGAAGCGAGGCTGGGCCGAGACGACTGTGCAGAGACCTTCGGTGTTGAGAAAGAGGACGCGGCCGTCGACGGCAACCGGTGAGGCTTTGTATTTGCCCTTGAGTCGCTCCTTCCAGCGCAGGTTGCCTGAGGGGGCGTGAATGCAGCGGGCGATGCCGTCGTCGCTGATGGCAAACAGGAGTTCATTCCAGATGACAGGTGAGCAAGTATCGGGGGTGCCCTCCTTGTAGTCCCACTCGATGCTCTTGAAGTCGTTTTCGCCGGCCTTGCGAGGCTGGACGGCGATCATCGGTCCGCGCATGCCGCGGGTGGTGAAGATGTAGTCGCCCGCGACGGTCGGGCCGGTGACGGTTCGGCCGCCGACGAGGCCGGGGAGAAACCATAACTGTTTGCCAGTGGCTGGGTCGTAGCCATCGAGCTGATTGCCACCCATCACGATCAGCTGAAGTTGCTTTTGATAGGTAGTAAGGAGGGGCGTAGTGTAGGAATCGCTTTGTTCGGAATCGGCGCGGGTCATACGCGGCGTTTTCCACCGCTGCTTGCCGGTGAGCAAGTCATGAGCAACCAGGTAACTTTGTACCGGCTGTTCTTGCAGGTCGGCGAGCGAGTCTTGCATGCAAACCGAGATCACCAAGTCTTTGAAGATCACCGGGCTGTTGGCATGCCCCCACCAGATCGTGTAGCCGCCGAACTCTTGCTGCAGGTTCCGCTTCCATAGCTGCTTGCCATCGAAGTCGTAAGCGGCGAGGTCGCCATTGCCAAAGTGAGCGACCACCGTGTGGCCATCGGTGACGGGAGAAGGACTGGCAAGGTTATGCAGCTGATGAAACTTTTGTGTCTGGCGTTTGGGTGCTTCGCGCACCGCTTCGCCGGTGCCGACGTCTTGCTGCCAGACGATCTTGCCGTCCTGCTTGTTGAGCTTGAGGAGGAGGAGCTTGTCTTCGTCGGTGTGCGTGGTGAGGAAGATCGACTCGCCCCAGACGGCGGGCGTGCTGGTGCCCCATTCGGGCAAAGGCGTCTTCCAATAGAGGCCGCGATCTTCGTGCCAGACAATCGCCAGGTCGCGTTCGTTCGAGACGCCCGTGCCTGCTGGTCCGCGCCATTGCGGCCAATTCTCGGCGCGGGCCAGGTTCGTCCAGGTGCAACAAAGAGCAGCGAGCAGGAGAGAGCGAACGACCATGACAAGCGACTTCCGCAGCGGAGGTTGGTTGGGCGAGCAGGCAACTCGATTGTAACAAGCGAGCGCGGCAACTCAATTCGTAGCCTGCTCGCGACGCGTGGGAACGAACATCCAGATGACCGCCGCCACAGCGAGCAGCAGGCCGATCCAGGCGAGCAATACGACCAGGTTCTGCGCGCACCAAATGGTGGATCGCTCCAGCGGATGGTCGAGCAAGTGGGCCAACGTATCGCCAGTCCGCTTGCCGCCGGTGTGTTGATTCAGTTCGTTCACGGCCAGTTGTCGCAACTTGGTGTCGTCCACGGCAGGCACGTCAGTCGAGAGCGATGGGCCAGGATCGAAGCGAATCGCCGTGAGTTTGTAGTTCCAAGTCGACTTGCCAACAAAGAAGCCAAGCCCACGCAGAAAGGGTCCCCAAGGATGGTAGCGAGTGACACTCCACTGCTGCGTGGTGGTCGGCGCGACCGTCCAAAGCGGACTCACGCTGGCTCGCTGCTTGTGCGGCACGGCCCGATGTTCGCCATCGGGGTCGATGGTGAAGAGCAGGGGCGGCTCGAAGATCTGCGAGACCTTGGGCGGGTTGTTGGCCGGCTGCGGTGGAGGCAGGTTGGCCGCGACGACGATAACGACGGTCGCCAGAAGGGGCAAAGCCCACGCAGGCAAGCCGAGAAACCGGCGGGAGATTTTCATAAGGAGGTTGCTGACCTTTCGCCACGGATTGGTGGGCGACAGTATCCGCTGCTGAAAAGCGAGGGTCAACTCGGGCGGATACTAGCGCTGTGGCGATGGCTGGCCAGCGACCAGCCTCGATTGCTGCGACTCCAAGGCCTAGCCGGGGCGGCGCTCCGCCCGGCGACGTCCGCGGAGATGGACGGCGACCAAGTGACCGAGTTGTGTGGGCGAGTCGATGCGCAGCTTTTGCGAGATCTTGGAGCGATGCACATCGACGGTCTTGGTGCTGATGCCCAGGCGAATCGCAATTTCCTTGGTCACGAGACCTTCGACCATCCACTCGAACACTTCCTTCTCGCGCGGCGACAGGAGTTCGAAGCGGCGGCGAGCTTGTTCTTCTTCGAGCGACTCTTGATGGATCGACTTCAGCAGGTCGACCGCGCTTTGCACCGACTGAATCAACTTTTGCCGTGTGCAAGGCTTCTCGATAAAGTCGACCGCGCCGAGTTGCATCGCCTCGACGGCCGACGAAACATCGCCATGCCCGGTGAGCATAACGAACGTGCAGTTCGCGCGCCGGTCAACCAATTCGTGGCACAGCTTGAGGCCAGTCATACCGGGCAGCAGCAAGTCGACAACCAGGCAGCTGGGCGCTACGAAGTCGAAGGTTTGCAGAAACTCTTGCGAATCGGCATGCAGGCTGACGTTGTAGCCGACCGAGCGCAGGGTCCAGTCGACAGAGCTGCGCACGTCGTTGTCGTCGTCGATCACATGGACATTCACGCGTGGTTCGGGCAGGATACTCACGATGCTTGTCTCCTTAGTGAGGGAAGTAAGATATGAAAGGAAGTTCCGCCGGTAGGTTCGGACTGGCAAGTGATCTCGCCACCGTGGGTACGAATGATGGTCTGACAGATCTTCAAGCCCATGCCGAGTCCCGTTGGTTTGGTGGTATAGAACGGTTCAAAAATCCGGTCGCGCTGATCGGGTTGCATGCCGCAGCCAAAGTCGCGGATGGTCACAACAATCTGCTCGGGAGTGCGAAACGAGCCCGTCACTTCGATGCGGCGACTGGCGTGATCGAGGTGCTCTTCGGCTTCCATCGCGTTCTTGATGAGATTCAAAAAGACCTGCTGCAGATGAATCGAGTCGGCAAAGACCGGCAGCGGCTCCGCACTAAACTGTACCAGACAGCGCGTCTCCGACTTACGCAGCTCATGGTTCAAAAGGGCGATCGAAGCGCGGACGACTTCGGCCAGGTTCACACTGCTACGCTTGATTTCGCGGTTCGTGGCGAACATTCGCAGGCGACGAATGATCTCTCCACAGCGGTTGGCGAGGTTCGCAATTTCTTCGAGCTTCGCACTTTGCTCCTCGATAGAAAGGCTTCCCGCGGTCAAAGCGTTCTGGCAACCGTCGGCATACAGGCTGATTGCGGCGAGCGGCTGATTCAACTCGTGGGCAATCCCTGCAGCCATCTCGCCCATCGTCGAAACTCGGCCGGCATGAGCAATCTGGTTGCGCAGGGCAGTCATCTCTTGTTCGGCGGTTTTGATATCAGTGATGTCCTGCACGGTTCCAAATACTCGGTGGGGAGCGCGTCGTTCCTTGGCTTCGACCTGACCAAGCAAGCGCAGAATCCGCTCTTGGCCGTCGCGACGTTGGATTCGATGTTCGATGGCGAATCTCTCCTCGCGGTGCCAACCCTGCTTGATCGCCTCGGCAACCAGATCGCGGTCATCGGGATGAACGGCCTTGATAAAGTCTTGATGGAAGAAGGGAGCGAACGACTTCGGCTCGTGGCCGAAGATGCGGTAGACCTCGTCGCTCCACTGAATTGCATCGGTTCTGATATCCCAGCTCCAGTCGCCGACGTGGGCGATGCGCTGCGCTTCGGCAAGCCGTTCTTCGCTCTCGCGCTGGGCGCGTTCCGCACGGACGCGATCGGTAATCAGCTCCGAGAAGAACATCAGCCCACCCACGCTGCCGTCGGGTTGCAGCCAGGGTTGAAGCTCCCAGCGCATAAGATCGGAAGTGCCGTCGGACCGCTGCAGTTCGTCGACATCGCAGTGCTCGGAGGCACCGCCCAGGCTCCGCTTGTGAATGGCTTGCCAGCGGGCGGCGTTCTCTGGAAAGATTTCGCCATGGGGACGCCCGATGACGATCGTTTGCGCGTCGACGTGCATATCGCGCAACCAACGCCGGCTGTGCGCGAGATAGCACAAGTTGCGATCGAGCATCGCGACGCTGACGGGGGCATTCTCGATGAAGGTGCGCAGCATCTGCTCGTTGTCGCGAATTGCCGACTCGATGAGCTTGCGATTGGTGATGTCGAGGCTGACGGTCAAATACTTGCGCAGGCCGCCGATCTGGATCGTGCGCGTCGAGAGCAGAATGCTCACTTGCTCACCCGTTTTCGTGGGCCCGGTGAACTCGATGTTGTCCAAGCGCCCCGTCGCGGCCAGTACTTCGCGGGCAGGTGCCAAGGTATCGTTATCGGGAGTAAGCACGCCCAGTTCGTTCGGAGTTTTGCCGATCATCTCGGCCGCAGTGAATCCCGAGATCAGTTCGTGCGCGGGGTTCACATCGGTATAGCGACCAAGGTCATCGGTGAGCACGATCGAAGTCGGCGCGGCTTCGAACAAGAGTCGAAACCGCTCTTCGCTTTCGCGCAATGCCAACTCGGCCTGCTTCTGGCGAGTCGTATCGATCACCACCGCGCCCACGCCCAGCATGGCGTCGTTTTCGCCAATGATGGGAAAGTGCGAGTAGATCCCGCTGTGAATGGCTGGCATGTGCGGCAGCGCGCCGGAGATCTCGCGGTTGATTTCGGGTTGCCGGCCATCCATCACGCGACAGGCGCTGGCCTCCAGATCGCCGGCAAGTTCTGCAGGCAGGCACTCGCTGGGCCGCTTGCCATGGAACCATTCGGGGCACTGACCAAACAGTTCCGCCATGGTGCGATTGACTCGCACAAAGCGGCCGTCGGCATCATAGATGGCCATCGCGGCCGACGACATCTCAAAAAAGCTGGTCAGCAGCGCGCGACTCTCGCGCAGGGCATCGTCGGCCGCGCGCACGTCGGTGATATCGCGCGTCACGCCGATCAGTCCCAGCAGTTCGCCGGTCTCGCCAATCAAGGGAGACTTCGAGGTGATCAGCACTCGTTTGACACCGTGGATCGTGCGTGTCTTCTCGAACGTGTAGTGCTCGCGATTCTGCATCAACTGCGCATCGAGCTGTGCAATGTCTTTGGCAATCTCGGGACTAAAAACGTCGGCGTCGGCTTTGCCAACTACTTCCTCGACGCTCTTGCCGATCATGCGGGCGCCGGCCGAATTCATCATCAGGTAGCGCCCCTGTTGATCCTTCACATATACGGCGTCTTGTGTACCTTCGACGACACGGCGCAGCAGCGACTCGCTCTCCTTCAACTGTCGTTCGACTTTCTTACGAGGGGAGATATCGACAATGCTGCCACGAAACAGGATTCGATTTGGATCGGGGTCGGGCAGGCGCATGATGCGAACTTCGCAAGGAATCAGCCTGTTGTCGGCACTGCGATGCATCCATTCGAAGACAGGCTTCAAGCCGGCTGCCGCTTGTGCCAACTTTCTAGCCGCGACCACGGCCGATGGCTGACCATCGGGTTGCAGATCGGGACTCAGTTCCAGCGGTCCCCGTTCGAGCAATTGCGATCGCGAGAAGCCGAACAGCCGGCTGGCTTCGGCATTGCAATCGACGTAGTGTCCCGTGGCCTGATCGAGCACGAGGATGGCTTCCGGCGCCGATTCGATCAAGGCTCGGTACTTACATTCACTGGCGTATATGGCAAGCTCGCTTTGGCGATGTTCGGTGTCGTCGCGACAGATGCCTTCGAGGGCGATGATCTGCCCCCGTTCGTCAAAGATCCCGACGTTCGACTGCGTGATCCATCGTGTCTTGCCGTCCGGGTCAATAATGCAGTACTCGAAGTGCGGCTCGATTCTCCCGTGGCAGATATCATCCCAGGTGCGTTTGAGGAACGCTTGAAAATCGGTGTGAATGACTCTGCCGATGATGAATGGCTCGGCCAACAGTTCGTCAGCCGAGTAGCCAATCACTTTCGCGGCCGATGGGCTGACGTATTCGTAGCGACCCTCGGGAACCGACATCCGAAACACCATGTCCGAAGCGCGCTCGATCAGCGAGCGATACATAGCCTCGCGAGCGCTGGCGGGCTGCAGCGACTCTCCTCTGGTGGTGCAAGTGTTGGCGCTGCATTCCTGCGAGCGGACGAGGATTGGACGAAGCTCGCAGATCGCCAAGATGCGCTGCGAATCAGCCGGATCAACTCCGCCGCGCATGCGCAGGCTTTTCGCTTCTTCGCCGCCCTTGATGGTGACCGACAGCTCAAAAGGAGATCGCTCGCGGGCCGTGCACTTCAGAGCCTGGTTCAGCCGCTCTTGGTCGGTCGGACACAAAAGCTTGCGAAGACTGGGAGCGGAGTGCTCGCAAGCGGAACCAAGCAGAGCCTGCAACGATGGGTGCCAGATTTCGCTGGAGTCAGCGATCGACCATTCCCACACGCCACCTTGGACAGCGAGAAGTGCTCGGTCTGCGATCGATTGCGCGAGGTGGTCGAGCTCAACGTTGCCATCCTTGCGCATCCAGACTGACCTTCTACCTTTCTAAGCGTGTCGTTCCTTCGACCTAACGTCATGCAAATCATAGGAGGTCGGCAAGTGCGAAAATTCCTGCTGTCAGCGTACTGCTAGCGAACTTTTCGCTCTGTGTGAACACTTTGCACGTTCTAGGGATTGGTCGACCATCACAACCTTGATTGTGAATGTCGGTCCTTCTCGTGATCGGTATTCTCCCCCCGATTTCTGCGGCACTGACACAAGGAAACTACCTAGTGGCTCACGGGAATACGCTGCTTGGCTTTGTCGAATTGTGAGGCATCTACTCTTAGGCAAGATGTGCGGGCCAGCGATGCATCGTTCAAGATCGAGGATTCAGCAATGGAAGAGTCACAGGGAATCATCAACGACTTCCTCGTGGAGAGCCACGAAAGTCTAGATCAACTCGATCGCGACCTGGTGGCTCTCGAACAGAACCCCGACTCCTGCGAACTGCTAGGCAGCATCTTTCGCACGATTCATACCATCAAAGGAACCTGCGGATTTCTGGGCTTCGGCAAGCTCGAGAAAGTCTCGCACGTAGGCGAAAACCTGCTCAGCAAGTTGCGCGATGGCGAAATGAGCCTGCGCCCCGATATTACCACGGGTCTGCTATCACTGGTCGATGCGGTAAGGCGCATGCTCGATAGTATCGAAGGCGTAGGGAACGAAGGAGAAGAAGAGTTCTCCGATGTGATCTCGCTGCTCAGCCGGCTGCAAGAAGGCGAAGTTCCCGCAGCGGCCGCTCCGATCAACAAACCTGCCTCGACGACTGTTCAGGCGCCAGCTGCTCCAAGCCGCAAGGTCGAACTGGACACTCCGTCGCCAGATCCCGTCTCCGAGCCTGTCGCTACGAAGCCGTTGGAGAATGACCGCACCGCAACAAAGGCCAGTGGCAATGATGCCCGGTCGTCGAACCTTTCGGACAGCACCATTCGGGTGGATGTCGCCCTGCTCGATAAGCTGATGACGCGCGTCGGCGAACTGGTGCTCGCTCGCAACCAGATTCTGCAGTACACGGGCAACATCGAAGACAGTGGGTTGCACAGCACTTCGCAACGGCTGAACTTGATCACCACCGAGTTGCAAGAAGGGGTCATGAAGACCCGCATGCAACCGATCGGCAATGTTTGGGCCAAGTTTCCGCGTCTCGTCCGCGATCTCGCGGGAATCTGTGGCAAGCAGGTTCGCATCGAGATGGAAGGGAAAGAGACCGAACTCGATAAGACGATTATCGAAGCGATTAAAGACCCGCTCACCCACTTGGTGCGCAACACGGTCGATCACGGCATCGAACGAGCCGAAGTGCGCGTTGCTAACCACAAGCCCGCCGAAGGTTGCCTGCTGCTACGGGCCTTTCATGAAGGCGGCCAGGTCAACATCGAGATTATCGACGACGGCGCCGGCCTTAACCTAGATCGAATCAAGCAGAAGGCCATCGAACGTGGCCTCGTCACGGCCGAACATGCGGCCCGCATGGCGGACCGAGATATTGCCCAGCTGATCTTCCTCCCTGGCTTCTCGACGGCCGAGAAGATTTCGAACGTCTCCGGACGCGGCGTCGGCATGGATGTGGTGAAAACCAACATCGAAAAAATTGGTGGCACCGTCGATCTGCAAACGCAAGCGGGACGCGGCACCACCATCAAGATCAAGATTCCGCTGACGCTCGCAATCATTCCGGCTTTGATCGTCACGGCCGACGACGATCGTTATGCGATTCCGCAAGTGAACTTGCTGGAACTCGTTCGGCTGGAAGGCGATCAAACACGCAGCGAAATCGAGTGGATCCAAGGTGCGCCCGTCTATCGCCTGCGAGGCCGCTTGCTGCCGCTCGTCTACTTGCGACGCGAGCTGCAGATCGGAGATGTCACCGCCGAGCAATCGGCCGATCTCGAAGTGACGAACATCGTGGTGCTTCGCGCCGACGATCGTCAGTTCGGGCTGGTCGTCGATCGCATCAATGACACGGAAGAAATCGTCGTCAAACCACTCAGCAAGCAACTCAAGGCCGTTTCCGTTTACTCTGGCACCACGATTATGGGCGACGGCAAAGTCGCCTTGATTTTGGATGTGCTCGGGCTCGCTCACTCGGCCCACGTCATTTCGGAGTCGCACGATCGCAGCCGTTCCGACAGCCACTCGCGTGGTCAAGATCACACGCAGGCGTGTCAAACGCTGCTGGTACTTGGCATTGGCCCCGCTCAGCGTTTTGCCTTGCCGATTTCGCTGGTCGCCCGGCTCGAGAAGATCGAACCGCACTTGATCGAACATGCCGACCATCAAGAGGTGGTGCAGTATCGCGGCGAGATCTTGCCGCTGATTCGCCTCGGCACGGTGCTCGGCGTGGATTCGATTGCTCAGGCCGACGATCTGCCGCTGCAAGTGATTGTCTACAAGGAGAACGGACGCAGCGTGGGCCTGGTTGTCGATCGCATTGTCGACATCGTCGAAACCACGCTGGAAAACACTCGCCGTTCCCGCCGCACCGGCCTGCTCGGCACGGCCGTCATTCAAGATCACGTTACCGATTTGCTCGACCTGCCGGCCATCATTCGCCAGGTCGATCCGCACTTTTTGCAGGACGGCGTTCTGCCTAACAGTGCCACCCTTGCGAGCGGAGCTGCCCAATGAATGCCTCACGCCAACTATGCACCTTCTTCCTCGATAACCACTTCTTCGGTGTGGACGTGCAAACGGTCCAAGAAGTGATTCGCTATCAGGAAATGACCCGAGTTCCGCTTGCGCCCAAGTCGGTGAGCGGACTGATTAACCTGCGAGGTCAGATCGTCACCGCGATCGACCTGCGACGAAGACTAGGCCTGGAGGAACGAGCCTCCGATCGCTTGCCCATGAATGTTGTTGTCCGCAGCGACGAGGGAGCTGTCAGCCTTCTTGTCGATCAAATCGGCGACGTTCAAGAGGTGGATGCCGAGAGCTTCGAACGGCCGCCAGAAACCTTGCGGGGCGAAGCCCGCAACATGATCAGCGGCGCCTACAAAATGAAGGATCGGCTGCTCCTCTTGCTCGAGACTTCCCGTGTCTTGGATCTGCCCCTGGACGTGAGACTCTAAGCCTCACCCCGCCACCAACTGCCCACCGCATCATTCACCCGCCTGCTTACTTCAAGGAACATTGTCATGGCCACGTTAACCCGCACTAGCCCTTCGAACTCTACCGCGAAAGCCAAGCCTCGCGCCACCAAGTCGGCAGCCGAACAGTTGAACGCCGACTTTGCCGGACAAGTGGCGGCCATCAGCCGTTCGCAAGCCGTGATCGAGTTTCAACTCGACGGCACGATCATCACTGCGAACAGCAACTTTCTGACGACCGTTGGCTACTCGCTGGAAGAAATCCAAGGTCGCCACCACAGCATGTTTGTGGAAGAAAGCCAACGCCAAAGCTACGAGTACAAAGACTTCTGGAACAAGCTCGGCCGTGGCGAGTATCAATCTGCCGAGTACAAGCGAATCGGCAAGCACGGTAAGGAAGTCTGGATTCAGGCCTCGTACAACCCGATCATGGACGTCAACGGCAAGCCCTTCAAAGTGGTGAAGTACGCGACCGATGTCACCGCCCAAAAGCTGAAGAATGCAGACTTCGAAGGTCAGATCGAGGCGATTAGCAAGTCGCAAGCTGTCATCGAATTCAAGATGGATGGCACGATCGTAGCGGCCAACGAGAACTTTCTGAAGACTCTCGGCTATTCGCTCAACGAGATTCAAGGCCGCCACCACAGCCTGTTTGTCGAAGAAGGTTATCGTCAAAGCCCCGAGTACAAAGAGTTCTGGGCCAAGCTTGGTCGCGGCGAATACCAGGCCGCCGAGTACAAGCGAGTTGCCAAGGGTGGACGCGAGGTCTTCATTCAAGCCTCGTACAACCCGATCTTCGATCTCAACGGCAAGCCCTTCAAAGTGGTGAAGTACGCCACCGATATCACCGCTCAAGTGTTGGCCCGCGAAGACCTGAAGAACAAGGTCAACAGCATGTTGGAAGTGGTTGCTGCTGCCACCAGCGGCGACCTCACTCGCGAAATCACCGTCAAGGGAACCGACTCCATCGGCCAGATGGGCGAAGGGCTGACTCGCTTCTTCACCGACCTGCGCCGCAGTGTGACCTCGATCGCTCAGAATGCTTCGGCTCTGGCCGGTGCTTCGGAAGAGCTGTCGTCGGTCAGCACGCAAATGAGCTCGAATGCCGAAGAGACTTCTTCGCAAGCGAACGTCGTGTCGGCTGCCTCGGAGCAAGTCAGCAAGAACGTGCAGACGGTTTCGACTGGCGTCGAAGAGATGAACTCGGCGATTCGCGAAATCGCGAAGAATGCCACCGAAGCGGCGAAGGTCTCGCAACAAGCAGTTACCGTTGCCAACACCACCAACGCGACCATCGCCAAGCTGGGCGAAAGCAGCGCCGAAATTGGCAAGGTGGTGAAGGTGATTACTTCCATCGCTGAACAGACTAACCTGCTGGCCTTGAACGCCACCATCGAAGCCGCTCGGGCCGGTGAAGCCGGTAAGGGCTTTGCCGTGGTCGCCAACGAAGTCAAAGAACTGGCCAAGGAAACCGCCAAGGCCACCGAAGACATCAGCCGTAAGATCGAAGCCATCCAAGGCGACACCAAGGGTGCTGTCGAGGCCATCAAGCAGATCAGCGGTGTGATCAACCAGATCAACGACATTTCGAACACGATCGCCAGTGCCGTGGAAGAGCAAACTGCCACTGCGAACGAAATGGGTCGCAATGTCGCCGAAGCTTCGAAGGGAAGCGGCGAGATCGCCCAGAACATCACGGCTGTGGCTTCTGCCGCCCAAAGCACCACCCAAGGTGCCAGCAACACACAGCAGGCCGCCAGCGAACTCTCTCGCATGGCTGCCGAACTGCAGCACCTGGTTTCGCAGTTCAAGTACTAAACCGCTGGTACCTACCTGCGGGTGCCGAATGGACCAACGCCGATAGAGACGACCTGTTCAGCCTGGGGCAAGGGAGCAGGTCTCTATCGGTGTCTTACTTACTTTCTACCGTACTGCGATATCGTTTTCTGAAGGACAAGTACCGTGCGCGCCATAGTCATCGACGATTCCAAAGCCATCCGCCGCATCATGGGCAACATCATGCGGGAACTGAACTTCGAAGTGTTTGAAGCCGAGAATGGTCAACAAGGCTTGGATCAACTCGATCTGCACGGTGCCCCCGATGTCGCCATTGTCGACTGGAATATGCCGGTCATGAACGGACTCGACTTCGTCCGCTCGATCCGAGCCAACCCTGACTACGATCTCGTCCCCGTCATTATGGTCACCACCGAAACCGAGATGGAACGCGTGGTGCAGGCTTTGACCGAAGGGGTGAACGAGTACGTCATGAAACCCTTCGATCGCGCCGCGATTCAAGACAAGCTGCAACTGATTGGAGTGGGGTGCGCCTAGTCATGCGAAGGATTCGTGTTCTCATTGTGGATGACTCGACCGTCATCCGCCGCTTGCTTTCCGATACGCTTAGCAGTGATCCGGAGTTGGAGGTCATCGGTACCGCGCCCAACGGTCGCATCGCCTTGGCCAAGATCGCGCAGATCAATCCCGACTTGCTCACGCTCGATATGGAAATGCCGGAAATGGACGGCATTGCCACGCTGGTCGAACTGCGCAAGACCTATCCCAAGCTGCCGGTCGTCATGTTCAGCACCCTCACGCAACGAGGGGCCGAAAGTACCCTCGATGCGCTTTCGAAGGGAGCAAACGACTATGTCACCAAGCCCGCGAACGTGGGCAGCATTACGGCCGCGCTGCAGAATGTGCGCAACGAGCTAATCCCGAAGATCAAAGGGCTGTGTGCTTGGAGCAAGCCTGCGCCAACTGCTGCCAAACCGGTTGGCTCGTCGATGGCTGTCGGTAGCAATCGATTGCGGCCGGCAGTCCCCAGTCGCATCGATATCGTCACGATTGGAGTTTCGACTGGTGGCCCCAATGCGCTGCTGAAGGTCCTTTCGAGTCTGCCCGAGTCGTTTCCGGTCCCCATCGTGCTCGTGCAGCACATGCCGCCGATTTTCACCAAGCATCTGGCCGACCGGCTGAATCAAGTTTGCAAACTGAGAGTGCATGAAGCCAAAGCGGGCGACGTGCTGCATCCAGGGGGCGTCTGGATCGCCCCCGGCGACTATCACCTGATTCTCGAACGCCAGCAAGCAACTGTCCGTTTGAACATTCACCAAGGCCCACCCGAGAACTCCTGTCGACCCGCCGTCGATGTGCTCTTTCGCTCGGTGGTTGAACTGTACGGTCGTGGGACCCTGGGCGTCATCATGACCGGCATGGGACAAGACGGTCTGCGAGGCTGCGAGGCCATTCGCGATGCCGGCGGAACGATCTTGATTCAAGACGAAGCCAGTTCGGTCGTGTGGGGCATGCCGGCTGCGGTCTCGCATGCGGGTCTGGCAAATCACGTGGCCTCACTCGACAACATTGCCGCGGAAATCATTCGACTAACACAACAGGGACGTCCAACCCGGACTTTACCGAAAGAAATAGGGGCGTGATTTGATGACTACCGCTGCTACCCTTGGTTCTTCCACCACGCTCGATAGCGACTCGTTCGGGTTTGTCTGCAATCTTGTCCGGACTCGTTCGGCGATTGAGATTGAACCCAGCAAGGCCTATCTCGTCGAATCGCGCCTGGCACCCATCGCTCGCGAACAAGGCCTGGCCTCGTTGCGTGAACTCGTTGCCGAGATGCGCCGACCGGGCAAACAGGATTTGTCTCGGCAAGTGGTCGAGGCGATGACCACGAACGAAACCAGCTTCTTTCGGGACATTCATCCGTTTGAAGCACTCAAGTCGCAGATCATTCCGCAACTCGTCGCGAAGCGTTCGAGCGAACGAACCTTGAACATTTGGTCAAATGCCTGCTCCAGCGGACAAGAACCGTTCACCATTGCGATGATCCTGCGCGAACACTTTGCCGCCCTGGCAGGCTGGAAAGTGCGCATCATCGGCAGTGATCTCTCCAGCCAGATTCTCGCTCGAGCGCGGGAAGGGGTCTTCAATCAGACTGAAGTCAATCGTGGTTTGCCGGCGAACCTGATGGTGAAGTACTTTCAGCGCGATGGTGTCCATTGGCGGATCAAAGACGAGATTCGCAAGATGGTCGAGTTCAGCGAAGTGAACCTGGTCGAAACCTGGCCGACCTCGCTTCCCAAGTTCGATATCGTGTTCTTGCGAAATGTGCTGATCTACTTCTCGCCCGAAACCAAGAAAACCATTCTCGGCAAGGTTCGCAAGATTCTTCAGCCCGACGGCTTTTTGTTCCTCGGTGGTGCCGAAACCACGATGAATCTCGACACCACTTTCGTCCGCACGCAAGTTGGCAAAGCGGTCTGCTATTGCCTCGAGACTCCTGCCGCTACCGCCAAGAACTAAAGCTCCTTTCCTCCTGCCCGAACGTGAGGTCACCCATGACGGTCAAGTCTGACGATGTCGTCGCCATCACCGAAAACGTGCTGAAAACCATGCTGGATTTTGATGTCGCCACGACCGACTTCGTGGCTGAACCAGATTCCGCTGAGCAGATTTCCAGCTTCGTGCAAATCAGCGGCGCGTGGGAAGGAACGGTAATCGTCGAATCTTCGCTCGGTCTCGCCCGCGACATCGCGGGCGGCATGTTCGGCATCAGCACCAATTCGGTGAGCGAAGACGACCTGCAAGATGCACTGGCCGAAATCACCAACATGGTTGGCGGCAACATCAAAGGGCTGGTCAACTCCCCTTCGTTTCTGTCGATTCCTTGCATTGCCAAGGAATCGACGCTTGCCGGTCCGGGCCAACCTAAAGTCGTATTTCAACAATCGTTTGTGTGCCGGGACGAGCTGTTGCGAATTACTCTCTGCCAACAAGATTGATTCGGCACTCGTCAACTAACGAGCCTTCTTTTTGACTTTGGCCTTAGGAGCGTCTGCTGGTGGCTTCAGGCCGTCGTCGGGCTGGTTCCAAAGCCGCCACGGATCATTCAGTCTGCGCATCTCGGCGAGCAGCAGCAGTTCCATTTCTTGAAGCTTGTCCGCGTAGCGAGGATCGCCAGCGAGGTTCACCTGATTGGCTGTCGGCGTGATGCCCGTTTGCGCGATCACTTTTGGATCGTGATGTTCCTTGACAAACTCGTGCGAATTCTCGGCGATATTGAATAACTGAGTCTCGCGGACTTTGCCTTCCAGCACGTCATACTTGATGAGCTTCCAGTCTCCCTTCTTCACCGAGCGCATGCCGGGCTTCGTGCCACCGTTGTAGACGCCGTACAGCACATCGCGCACGACTGCTTGCTTGCCTTCGAGCACTGGCTTGAGGCTCGTCCCTTCGTTGCTCTCGGGCGCGGGGACCGCGGCCAGATCGCAGAGGGTGGCGAGCACGTCTTGCAAGTAGATGTTGCCTTGCGCTCGCGAACCGGGCTTGATACCGGGACCCTTCATAATGAAGGGCACGCGCCAGGTGTGTTCGTACAGGTTCTGCTTTCCTTGCAGGCCATGCCGACCGATGGCGATGCCGTGATCGGCGGTATAGACGATGTAGGTGTTATCGAGCTCGCCGAGCGCCTTCAATTTGTCGAGCACCCGGCCGATTTGCATGTCAATGTTTTCGCTGCACGCGAACTCGCGCCCCAGTTCGTTGCGAATGGTTGCTGGGTCGCGACGTTCCCAAACGCCACTCACGGCGACTTCGTCGCGCAACCCCGGATGACCGTGCGGAAAGGGATGAGCCGGCAGATAGTTGGCCGGAACCTTTGGTTGCTTGTCGTTCAAGGCTGGTGGTTGAGTCTTGTCGGTGTGATTGCCCGCACCATACTTGGCCAGCAGTTCCGGCGTGCCGTCGCGCTCGTCGTGCGGATGCGAAAACCCGTAGTAGATGAGAAATGGTTTGGTCTCTTTCGCCTGCTCTCGCTCGGCCAGGTAAGTCAGGACTTGCTCGGCGTGCCAGGCACTACCGCTTTCGGCGGTGCCGCCGCGCTTGGTGGCATCGCGACGAACGGTGAACTGCTTGTTGGCTGCTTCGTAGCTGTTCCCTTGCTTGCAGGTGCGCATTGTGGCGTAACCTGCGCGGTTGAAAACAGCGGGGATCGTGTTCTTTTCCAGATTCGGCGGGCAGAGCCCCTTTTGCATCGCACCAGGAGCAATCGGCAAGTGCCAGACCGAGCGGCCACTCATAATCATGTGTCGCGAAGGAGTACAAACTGCACCGCTGAACGAACCGAGGTGATACGCGCCGTCGATGACCATGCCCTCGGCTGCGAGCCGATCGATGTTCGGCGTCTGCAGCGGCGAGTTGGGGTTATAGGTCTTCAGATCAAACGGGCTTTGATCATCAACCAGGATGAACAAGATGTTGGGACGATCGGCGGCCGCGATTGGCAGGGCGAAGGAAAACAGTGCCAGGCCGAAGAGCAAGCGCAGGAGAGAGAGGCGTTTCATCGCAGTGAACTCAGGTGGAAGAACGGTCAACGACTGCCGCAATCATCGTGCATGCCTCAGCAGCCGTCCAGCGCTTTATCGCAGGGCGTTCTCGATGAATTGTTGTGTCAGGCGAAGCGTGGCACCTACTTCCGCATCGACTTGATCGAACCACACCCGGCGCAGCATGAAGTAGCGATGGCGGGCAGCGGGCATGACGTATTTTTGAAAGTGAGCGTGCGAGAGGAGGTCGTCGTCTTCCCCTGGATCGACCACGCGGTCGAGCTCGCCCAGCAGTTGCACGACTTGCAGTCGCTGCCCCACCGTCGACGCCAGCAGCGCTCGCCAGTCGTTGCTCAGCGAAGTGAGCCAAGGCGAAGGTTTCATGCCGGCTAGGGCGAGCCCGCCAAAGTACGACCAGCCTCCGAGTCGTTTGCCCAAAGTCACAGCGATGCTTTGCAAGCGCGTCGCCGGGTGCAAGCCGCGGCTGGTACTGGCAAGAAACAGCACGCGATCAAGCTTGCGAAACCAGGGTCGCTGCTGCGAGAGGATCAGCAGACGTCGCGCGAGGAGACCACCAAAGCTATGACTGACGATGACAATCGCATCGTAATGCTGCTGCTGAGTCAGCTCGTCAATCTGCTGACCAATCTTCCGCGCGATTTGGTCTGGATCGCTAGGGGACCAGAAGGTCGCCAGGTACGAGACGGGAAGAAAATCGCGTTTAGAGAATCGTTCAACGATTGCCCGATCGACCAAGGTGAGCAGATCGTCGTAGTTACGAAAGCCCGGCCACCCGCTAAAGAGGCCCGGTACGAACACGACGAGGCACTTCGTTCCTGGGCCGGTAGAATCGGTACGGTGATTCAAGCGACTAAAGTGCCAGGTGAGATCGTCGTTGATTGGGGTGCCCATCCGTTAATCTTAGCTACTGACAGAATCAGGCTGTCGCCGACTCGTCTCACTGCGACCAAGCTACCGGGTTCTACAGACGCACTACTTCTTGGCCGACAGTTGCTTGACGAGCCAGCCTGCGGCGGTCGTGGGATCGCCTTGCACTTCCAACCGCGGGGCCGCCTGAGAGTTTCGATAAGCGACCGTCGCGGGATTGAGCAATGTGGCGGTAGCCGCTGGTTCGCTGGGACGATTCCAGGCGTCGACCAAGCCGTCGAGCCGAACGGGCCGCGGAGCAAGGCTAGCGGCGAGTCGCGGCAAGTCGTGCTGGGGAAAGAGGCCAGGAACGATGCCATCGTTGGGCAATAGCATCAGGTAACTGTCGAGAGCCGTGCGATACGAACTCAGTCCACCGCGAATATACACCGCGGCGATCTCGGGCCGTTGTTTCGCTGTCAGCAGTGTGACGAGTTGCGGCAGCGGATCAGCGCCACGCGGCAGCTGGCCATCTTCATCACGAGGGATACGAAAATTGGTGTTCGCAGGGTGAGGATCAATCCCGCTGTCACTCCAGAGGGCCACGGGCTGATCTTTACCACGCCCTGTTTGCAGCCATTCGATGGTCAGCAGCAGATCTTGAATTTGTTGATCGAGAAACGAGCTTCCCAGCATCCGTTCGGTGGATGAGCGACTCGTTGCGCTACTGCGCCGGCCGCGATCGCTGCCGCTGGCAGTCAGCCCGGTCCCATACAGATCGGGAAGAGCGATCCGCAGGCCACTCGCGAGCAGTTGAGAAAACTCGGCCGCACGATTTTGCACGAGCGTTTCGTTCTTGCCCGTGGAAATGACGATCACGGTACCAGCCACAGCCTTGGTGCCGACGGGTTCCAGAATCAGCAGCGGAACGGTCCGTTCGTTGGCCACGTTCAAGAACAGTTGCTCCACGCGAAACTGCTCGACTTTGATATTCTGAAAATGGGCCACTTCGATCGGGCCGCGCAGAGGTCGTACTCGCGTGACGTCAGCGGCGATCTTGCTCGGAGCTGATTCCGCTTTTTGCAGCAGCACGTGCAGTGGTTGCGGCTTCAACTTCGAGCGCAGCTCATCGGTCCAGCAACGAAGTTCCGCCGCATCGTGCCGGTCGGTCGATTCCTTGCCTTCGGGCAGTTGAATGTCGAACCACTTGGCCAGCGAAGCATGAATGTTCTTGCGATGCGTAGCCCCAATGTGAGTGCAGTGACTGCCCGGCGGATCTTTGGCGGTGATGGTGCCGTAGCCGGTGGCAAACGAAAGATTCGCGGGCTGATCGTACCAGCCATAGATCTTTTCGAGACGCTTCCAAACGGGATCGCGCTCGCGATCCCAGGCAAACTCATGGCCATAGATGAGTCTGCGCGGCGCGATGCTGCCGACGATGACCCAGGGGAGTGTACCGTCGTGCATCGACATCGCCAGGTTGCGCGTCGATTCCCAACTGCCGCCGCCCGCGTAATTGAACGACGTCTCGGCATCATCGGGCAGCGGATAACGAGTCTCTGGCTGTGGACCGCCGAAGTTAAACGGAGCCGCGCAAGTGATTCGCTCATCGAGTGCGGCGGTCACTGCGCAGGGATCACCACCGCCGGCGACAGCACCCAGTAGGATAATCTTTTCGCGATCGATGCCGGGCTGATCGAGCAACAGGCTGACGCCAGTCATCAAGTCCCAAGCGAGATACCCCATAAGCGATTCGCCGACGAGTGTCAGCTGGGCGTTGAGATCGTAGCGATGGTAATAGTCGTTGCGACTCGCCTGAAAGGGCTTGTCATAGTCGGCCGCTGTACGAAAGGGATGGCCGCGTCGTTCGCCATGGCCCAGATGATCGGGCGAGAGCACGTAGCAACCTGCGCGGGCCCAGAGCACGCCCATGTCTTGCAGTTCGCCGTTTTCCTTCGGCGTGTGATGCGCATGGCTGAGCACCAAGCCCGGCATCTTGGCTCGCGGCGGTTCCGGCGCGTACAAATCAGCAGTCACCCACAGCCCGGGCCGTGATTCGTAGATCACTTTTTCGATGCGATAGCCGTCCCCCTTAATTTCGCCAGCCTTTTCCACTCGCAACGGCTGCGGTGGCCGCCAATCGTCTGCTGCCAAGGAATTGCCCAGCGAGCGCCGGAGCAGTTGGAGTTTGTCGCGGCGAAAGGCCAGCCACTGTTCCTTGGTTTGGATGGCTCGCCACTCGGCAGAACTTTTCTGGTTCGCTGCTTCGCGCCGGCGGCGTTGATCGTTGCCCACATAGTCGCGCAGCTTTTGAGCATCGGTGTCCGCCAGTTTGGGGGCGGTGAATTTCTTCAATTCCGCCGTGAGCGATGCTGCTTCATCAGCCAGGCAGAGAATGGGCTGCAACAGGACCAGAGCAAGAGTCAGGAGCAACGCACGAATGAGCATGAAGACCTCCGGCGGGAGAAGCGGCGAGCTAGGGCGCATGGCGCAGCGAGTCGCAATCACTATAGTGAATAGGGCCGGATGTTTCGCTATTCTTTTGTGCTACTTCGTTTGACAGACGTTTTGTCTATTTGCTGAGTCCCTCCGCATGACCAACGCGCAAATTGCCGATGCCTTCGATCTGATTGGTGACCTGCTGGAATTTCAAGGAGCCAACCCGTTTCGCGTGCGAGCCTATCGCAATAGCGCGCGAACCATTCGCGATTACTCCGAACCGCTCTCTGCCGTCGTAGCCGACGACAAAACCAAGCTCACCGATATCGAAGGCATTGGCGACGATCTGGCGGCTAAGATCGTCACGTTGGTAGAAACGGGCGATCTGCCTTTCCTGCAAGAGCTGCGCGAGCAAGTGCCGCAGAGTGTGATGGCCTTGCTGCGCATTCCCGGCGTGGGGCCAAAGAAGGCAGCAGCGCTCCACAAGCAGCTGGGAATCTCGACACTCGATCAGTTGAAGGCCGCCTGTGAAGAGCACAAGGTGCGCGAACTGAAAGGCTTTGGCGAGAAGACCGAGCAGTTGATTCTCGCTGGCATGTCGCTCGCCGAAACCGCCAGCCTGCGGTTGCTCTGGGCTGAAGCCGATACGATCGCCCATTCGCTGCGCGAGCATTTTCGCGATTGCCCGGGAGTGGAACAGTTCGAGCTCGGCGGCAGCTATCGTCGCGGCAAGGAGACCGTCGGCGATCTCGATATTCTCGTCGTCGCTGCTGATCCGACCGCCGCGATGGACCGCCTCGCTGCCTTCGATCAAACGAAAGACCTCATCGGCCGCGGCGAAACCAAGATGAGCATCCGCACCCATGCGGGCTTTCAAATCGACCTGCGCGTGGTCGCCGCCGAATCGTTCGGCGCCGCCTTGCAGTACTTCACCGGCAGCAAGGAGCACAACGTCGTCGTCCGCTCGCTGGCGAAAGCCAAGGGGCTGAAGATCAATGAGTACGGCGTCTTCAAGGTGAAAGGGGATCAGGAAACCTACGTCGCTGGCAAGAGCGAAGCCGATGTCTACGCCACGCTCGGGCTGCCAGAGTTTCCGCCGGAGATGCGCGAGAACCGCCGCGAGTTTGATTGGGCCGCAGCCGGTGATTTGCCCGAACTGATCACGGTCGACGATATTCGCGGCGACCTGCACATGCACACGCATGCCACTGACGGCACAGCTTCTATCGAAGAGATGGCTGCGGCCGCTCGCGCCCGAGGGCTCGCCTACATTGCCATTACCGATCACTCGCAGCGGGTCTCGATGGCCAACGGACTCACGCCGGCCCGCGCACTGGAGCAATGGAAAGAGATCGACCGCATCAACCAGGATCAGCCCAGCGGTTTTCGCATTCTGAAAGGCATTGAATGCGACATTCTCGAGAAGGGTGGCATGGACTTGCCCGACGATGTCCTCGCCGAGGCCGACTGGGTCATCGCCAGCATTCACTATGGTCAGAAGCAACCGCGCGAGCAGATCACCGACCGCATTCTCGGCGCCATTGCGAACCCCTACGTCTCGATGGTCGCGCATCCTACGGGTCGTTTGCTCAATCGCCGCGAAGCTTACGACGTCGACCTCGACGCCGTCTACGCTGCGGCCAAGCAGCACGGCAAGTTGCTCGAACTGAATGCCAACCCGATGCGCCTCGACCTGAACGACGTCCACCTTGCCGCCGCCAAGCAGCATGGCATTCCTATCGTCATCAACACTGATGCCCACAGCACCGATGGCCTCGCCGTCCTTCGCTACGGCATTCTGCAAGCTCGCCGAGCAGGACTGACGAAGGCCGATGTGGCCAATACCAAGACCTGGCTGCAGCTGAAAAAGCTGGTCGGGAAGAAGTAGCGAGCGAGAGTGATGTTGCAGGCAATTCTCAGCGACGTTCACGGCAATTTGGAAGCACTGACCGCAGTGCTGCGCGATATCGAAATGCACGATGTCGACGAGATCATTTGTCTAGGAGATCTCATTGGATATGGGCCCGATGCTCTCGCTTGCTTGCAACTAAGAACCCAACGCGAAATAACTTCGGCTTTTGATCATAGGGGGTTGAAGGCGGGCGCTGTGTAGTTGAGTTGGGGCAGGAAGCTATTGAAGCGAATGGGATTGTGATCGAGGAAGGCTTGGCTGGCTTTGATTCCCTTCTGATACATCCGGCGGGCAACTTCCGCGACGACATGCAGTCCGTGCGTCGTGTGAGTGCGTGCGATAAAGTTCCGCGCAACTTGAATGGTCTTGAGCACCACGGCCTTGATCGCGCGCGAGACGTGACAGAAGAGGCGATGCTCAATGGGATTGTATTTCGAACAGCCCGGCGGATAGTGAGCCACCTGCACGTCGCAGCGCAGATCATGGGCCAGGTGGCATAGCGTTTCCTTGAAGCGATGCTGGCGACACCCGTTGCTGCCGCCGCAGTCGCACAGCAACAACAGTCGCGGCGCGTACCAGTAATGTTCCCGACCCATTCGTTCCCACCACCGACGGATCGCATCGCAAGCGAGTTCGCTGGTGTCGGCGCCGCGGGCCAAGTACATGAACGCTTCATTACGGCGAGTGTCGTACACGCCGTAAGGCACCAGTCGTTGCTCGGCAGTTACGAAGTCGTGATCTTGCACGACCACGCGGCCATCGGTGATCGCTCGGCCCGGATGAAAGAAATCGCCGAGAATTTCCTTCTTTTTCGTGTCGATGCTCAGCACCGGCCAATCGTTCCGCTCGTACTTCGTGCGGAGCTTGGCAATGAATTGAAACTGCTCGTCGCGATGTTCAAACTCACACGCCGCTTCGTCCTTGTACGCCTGTCGCCGCGAAAGACCAAGCTCGTCGAACAAGATTCGCCGCAACGCATCGGGACCAATCTCAAAGCCCTGCTCTTGCAACTCCTCCGCCAATTCAGGAACCGAGCGGTTCGTCCAGCGAATGTTTTCGTCGACGGGCGAACCGGCCGTGTCGCGCTCGATCAGGGCTTCCACTGCAGGAATGATTTCCGGTTGCGCAACGCTAGCTGGCTTTCGGCCTCCCCTTTTTTGCGAACGCGTCCCGCAGCTTCGTCCTCCGGCAGCTGCTCGATGTCCTCCGCGCCGTGGCGAATCGTGTCGGGATCGCAACCAAACAAATCGGCGATGTACTGCACACCGCCATGCCCGAGTTTCACCGCTTCGACCGCCGCGTAGCGTCGCCGATCCTTCTCGGATAACGCCCCATACACCTTCACCATCTGCCGCTCGACCGTTGCCCGATAAACCTTCATCGCTGAGCCCTCCTGTGACTGACTCCATGCCCCCCCTTCAGATTATCATGCGACAGTACCAAAGGAAGTTATTTCGCGTTTGGCCCTAACCTCAGATTGGGATGTTTTACTGCTCGGCTTCTTCGAAATGTCGTTGTCTTCCGACTTAGCTGGTTGGACCGCAATTGAAGCAAGGCGAAGCGTCGAAATGTTTCGCGACCAACTTGCTGCGAACGCAGCGCAGGTCCACTGGCTTGAATATCTTGTCTCCCTGCCTCGCGCTCATCAGCACGAAGGGGCAATGTATGTGCACGCGTCGCCACGAAGCATTGCAGACTATGTAGTGCCAGAAGATTGCTACAACCCAAAGAAAATGGAAGCCATTGCGGCAATGATGTCCGGAGTGTGTTTCTGTGGCGCGACTCATATGGCGGGGCTATTCTGGCGAGATCCTGTCAGTCCCACTTGGGACTATGAGGGAGCAGAACATAATCGGAAGTGGGAGGTGCAGCCCGGTCTTAGACTATGTAATGTTGGCTCCGTAGGGCAGCCTCGCGACGGAGACAATCGTGCTTCCTATGTCCTGTACGACGGCGGGTCCATTCGCTTTCGACGGATTGATTACAACTTCCCATTCACTGTGGAAAAACTCCGAGCGCTATTTGGGAGTGATTCGATTTCGGCAGCTCGCCTATCAAGTGGTCGATGAAAACGGCTCGCTTTCCAATCCTTCGGACAACCGCGAATGCACGGCTCAATCTCTTCGGCACACCGCTTGCTCTTGATGTTCCGTCCAAAATGGCTCGGTCCGTGCTAGCGCGAAATGACCATGTTTTTCGCTGGTAGGGGAGATCTCTGGCCTGTCAGCAGCCAGTGTGGCTGAAATCAGAGCCCGGGCATCCTCAATAAATGGAGGTGCAACATGATGACTCAGAACCCGCAAGAAGTGCAGTTGAAAGAAGTCGTCGAGAAGTTGGAACAAGCGTTACTAACGCCCGTTCTCGCTGGCGAACTTACCGGTTGGGTAACCACCGTGCAGGATGCGGCCGACGACCTCGACGAGCAAATCCGGCCGTTCCTCGACGTGCTGCATGCCGAGTACAAGGAGATCGTCAAGGCCGACAACGAGCTCATGTCGAAGGTCGAGCAACTCGTTGCCGAAGAGAAGAAGTTCCTCCTCCAGCTCGAAGAGTTCCGTCGCGAACTGCACCTGCTGGGTGAACGTGCCCCGACCGTCTTCAGCGACGAAGCCAAGGTCGCCGACGAACGCGCCAAGGTTGAGAAGGAGGGAATGAAACTCCTCACGCAGATCAAGCGGCAACAAATGGCCGTCAGCACCTGGCTCAGCGAAGCCGTGTATCGAGATCGCGGACCCGTCGACTAGTCGACTCAGACGTTAAACGACTGGCTTAAACGTGGTGACCGGCAAGATGAGAATCTTGCCGTCGCCCAGCCGGCCGGTGTTCGCTTGCTCTTGAATCAGTTGCACGACTTCTTCCAACCGAGAGTCGTCGACCCAAACTTCAATTTCCAGCTTGGGCAAAAAGGCGAGCGCGTATTCGGTCTCGCCGTACTGGTTGAGATAGTCCTTCTGCCGGCCATAGCCGCGGACTTCGCGCACCGTCAGCGCTTCGACGGGCGCACGCAACAATGCTTCGACCAGCCCTTCGGCCAGATGCGGCTTAACGATGGCCACCACTTGTTTCATGGCTCGTGCCGCTTAGAAGATCGCCCGACGTGGACTAGCTAAAAAAGTTCTCGCCGAACAGGTTCATCTCTGGCCCGCTCTGAACCGTGATGTCTCCCTGAACGACCGTGCAGCAGGCCAGCCGCATTTCATCTTCGTGACCGACATAAGCGAGCGGCGGAATTGGATCGGGAATGAGGACCGTCTTGAAGCGGACCCATTCGGACATCGTCAGTTTGTTCGTGTTTTCGATGCCGGCGGTGATCAACACGCGACACGTCCCGCAAACGCCCTTGCCGGCACAGTTCAGAATGCGGTTCACGCCCGCACCGACGCCGTTCAAACCTTGATTCAGGTTGACGCCAGCCTTGATGGCCTCGTTGCGCAAGTTCGCGCCGACCGGGACTTCGATTTCTTTCTTCTCTTTGACGAACTTGACAATCGGCATGGCTGGGCGAAGGGGCTAGGGATCTGGGTCTAGAAACTGAGGACAACCAACTTCCTACTCCCTCTCCTCGGTACTCCGGGGAGAGGGTTGGGGTGAGGGGCTGACCTGTAGCTAATCGTAGCTTACGCGGAGAGCCGGGTTAAGACAGCTTTTACCGCTTCTCGATCGGCTGGAACTTCCGTTCCGTTGGACCGGTATAGATCTGCCGCGGGCGATAGATCCGCTTGGTGGGCGAGCGGTGCATTTCCGTCCAGTGGGCGATCCAGCCCGGCAAGCGACCCATCGCAAACAGCACCGTGAACATCTGCATGGGGATGCCGAGTGCGCGATAGATCACGCCGCTGTAAAAGTCGACGTTCGGATAGAGCTTTCGTTCGATGAAATACTCGTCGTTGAGCGCGACCTGTTCCAGTTGCTGGGCCACATCGAACATCGGGTCGTCGACCTTCAGCTTGGCCAGCAGCTTGTCGCAGGCCTGCTTGATGATCTTGCAGCGAGGATCGAAGTTCTTGTAGACGCGATGGCCGAAGCCCATCAGGCGGAAGTTGCTCTTCTTGTCTTTGGCCATGGCGACCGACTTACCCACGTCACCGCCGTCCGCAATGATCTTTTCCAGCATCTGCACGACCGCTTCGTTGGCTCCACCGTGCAGCGGGCCCCACAGGGCGCTGATGCCGGCCGAGATCGAGGCGAACAAGTTGGCGTTCGACGAACCGACCATGCGCACAGTCGACGTGCTGCAATTTTGCTCGTGATCGGCATGCACGATCAGCAGCAGGTTGAGCGCGGCGACGGCGTCGGCATCAAACTCGTAAGGCTCGCAGGGCACGGCGAACATCATCTGCAAAAAGTTCTGGCAATAGCTCAGATCGTTCTGCGGATAGATGAAAGGCTGGCCAGCCGACTTCTTGTAGCTGTAGGCGGCGATGGTCGGCAGCTTGGCGAGCAAGCGATGGATCGAAACTTCGACCTGCCGGGGATCCATCGGGTCGAGCGAGTCTTGATAGAACGTCGAGAGGGCACTCACTACCGACGACAGAATCGCCATCGGGTGAGCGTCACGCGGAAAACCGTTGTAAAAGGCCCGCATCTCTTCGTGAATCATCGTGTGGCGACGAATCGAGTTGCGGAAGTCCTCAAGCTGCTTCGCGGTTGGCAGTTCGCCATAAATGAGCAGGTGGGCGACTTCCAAAAAGTCGCAGCCCGCGGCCAGTTCTTCAATCGGGTAACCGCGGTAACGCAGAATACCGTTATCGCCGTCCAGAAACGTGACCGACGACGTGCACGAGCCGGTATTGGCGTAGCCGTCGTCGAGCGTAATATGGCCGGTCGTCGCGAGCAGTTTCGAGACGTCGACACCCTTCTCGTCTTCGCTGCCGACGACGACGGGCAACTCGTATTCTTTGCCCCCCAACTGTAGACGGGCCGCTGCGGCTAACTTCGTCCCCTCGATCCCCTTGGCAACTTCTGCCATGCGATTTCCTTTCGACCCCTCACGTTGATTTGCTGGTGCGTGTGCGTTGCGAACTGTCGCTGGGGACAGTTTCGTGGACGGGAAAGCTCGCGGGCCCTACTTCGCGAACCACCTGCCGACTTGTGCGATGCTGGCAGTATAGCGGGCAATCGAGGGTGGGGAGAAGCGGCAGACGACCGCGAAAAACGCCCGCTACGACAGAATGGCGCTTCCGTAATCTCCCTCTTCCCACCCGCTGACCTTGACCGCTGCAATCCTCCCCGGGTACAAGTCCGAACCTCATCCCTGCCATTCTCTATTCCGCCTTCTTCCTTCTGCATTCCAACTCATGCCCCAAGTACCGCTGCTACTGACCGACCTCGACCTGGGCGATATTCCCGTCCTGGCCTGCTCGTGGCTCGTCGATCAGGGGGCTCGCGTCGTCCAGGGCGATCGCCTGCTGGAAGTTGTCGCCGGCGAAGTAACGGTCGACCTTGCAGCCCCTGCCAGCGGCCGCCTGATTCAACGCTGCGTCGGCCCCGAACAGCAACTGACCATCGGCCAGGTCCTCGCCGTCATCCACACCGCCGATAGCCCCAGCGACGATCGCTAAATCTCCTCTTCCGCCGCTCCTCAGAAAACGCCCCCAGAAAAACCGTGTTCACAAACCCCCTGGCCTTGTGGCCACTCCCGCGCGCCGCGCTCGAAGAATACTGCATCCGCCACTCGCCAACGCCCCCGGTTTGTGAACACCCCCTCAAATGACTATCTGCCACTTACGTCGATTATCCGACCTCTGACCTCTGGTCCTCCGACTCTCGACCTCTGACCCTCCGACTCCTGACCTCCGACTCCTGACCTCCCGCCCGTTAACCCGGCACCAGATTTGCGGTTACATCCTCATACGATGTCTACTCTCGCGAACACCGCCCCAAAGTCCCTCGCCTTTCACCGGTTTGCTTGGCTGCCGGCTGTTGCGCTTCCGCTGTTGGCCTTTGCCCTGGGCAGCCAACTGCCAGTCTGGATGCTCGCCTGGGTACTCGCCGCGGCGGTGTACGCTGGCTTCAAATGGCTCACCTTTGCGGAATCGGAAGCGGCCCGCGAAGCCACCTTCGCCGATGTCCTCAACTATTTGCTCCTGTGGCCGGGTATGGATGCCGAAGCGTTCCTCGGCAACAAACCGGTCCCGCAACCCACCAGTCGCGAGATCTTTTTCGCTGTCCTCAAATTCCTCTCGGGCCTCGTGCTGATTTTCGTTGTCGCGCGCTTCACCATGTCGCTCCCCCCACTCGTCACGGGCTGGGTTGGCATCGTTGGCCTGGCGCTCGCGATCTTGTTTGGCTTTGCTCATTTTGTCTCGATCGCCTGGCGCTCGCTCGGCGTGAATGCTCAGCCCATCATGAATCGTCCGCTCTGGGCTTTTTCGCTTAGCGACTTTTGGGGCCAGCGGTGGAACCTCGCCTTTCACGACGTAGGCCGCGAATACGTCTTTCGTCCCCTGCTCCGCCGCATCGGTGTGATCGGGTCGACGTTCGCCGTGTTTCTGTTTTCTGGCATCGTTCACGACCTGGTAATGTCGGTCCCGCTCCGCCGCGGCATCGGCCTCCCCACGCTCTACTTCCTGCTGCAAGCCGTCGGGGTCCTCTTCGAACGCAGCCCGTTCGGCAAACGCCTGGGGCTCGGCCGCGGCCTGCGTGGCCGCGCCTTCGCCGCCGCCGTGGTCCTCCTGCCCGTCGGCCTCCTCTTTCACTCTGCCTTCCTGCAGCACGTCATTCTCCCCACGCTCCACTTCCTCGGCGCGATCTCGTAGCCCTCACAAGTAGCCCGACGCGTCAGCGAGGGGACTCCACAACAGCCTTTATTTCGCCGCCGCCGTTGAACTTCCTCGCCCGCCCCTCTGATAACCACTTTTGATAACTTTTTCGACTCTTTTTTCGCGATAACCGTTCGCCGTAAGCCATGATTTGTCAACGTGTTGCGAAATATTATTGGCGAATTCTGACGATTTGCTGATAACCGTTTGATAACCAGTTGTTATCTTTGCCCATCCTCACCCTCATGCCTGGCCGCGATGTAGCGCGGTTAGAGTTCGGAGCCCCGCCCTAGCTCCTGCCCAATGACTCGCTCTCGCCAAAACTCAGCGTTCCGATCGCAGCCCCTTCCTCACCGCGCAGCCCTCCCCTCCACGACCAGGCCGGTGGTGCGTGCAAAATTGAAGTGCAAGCTAGCGTATGGTGGCTGAGAGTAGGAAAGGCCATCGCTGGGTGTTTGAATATCAGAATCTCACTTGCAGATACTCAAACGGAGGCCCAGCGATGGTTTACAAGCAGCTTAGGGTTGAGGAGCGTGAAATCATAGCGACGATGAATGCTCAGGGTTGTACTCAGGCTGCCATCGCCGAGGCGACTCATCGCGATGCTTCGACAATCAGTCGCGAATTGAGTCGCAATCGGCCGCGGAGTTGTTACTCGGCATCGGTGGCCCAGGGACTGGCGATGCGTCGGCGGGCGGCGGCTGGGCGGCCGCGTCGCAAGTTCGAGCAGCCAGAGATTCGGGAGGCGGTCAAGAAGCAACTCCAAGAAGGCTGGTCTCCGGAGCAGATCGCAGGTGTGAGCAAGCGTCAGTTTCCCGAGGATCCGCGCCGTTGGATCTCGCGGCAGACGATCTACAACTCGCTCCGCCGTGACGACCACGGACGCCCACTGCAGAAGTGCCTGCGTCGTTATCACCTGCACAAACGCCGTTGCCGCGCGCGAAAAGAGCGGATCTGCCCGCAATTGGAACAACGACCCGCGATCATTAACGAACGGGGCCGCTGCGGCGATTGGGAAGGAGATTTGATTTGCAGCGGCGGTCATGACCAGTTCTCGCTGGTGAGTCTCGTCGAACGTCAAACGGGCTACGTCGAACTGATCCTGGTTCCCAACAAAACGTCCGACGTGGTGATGAGCGCTATTCGTGTTCGCCTGGGAAAACACCCGCGTGAGTTGCGTCAGAGCGTGACGTTCGACAACGGCTCCGAATTCAGCCGCTGGGAATGGCTGCAGTGGATCCTGACCCTGCTGATCTTCTTCGCACATCCGCACTCACCTTGGGAGCGCGGCACGAACGAAAACACAAACGGCCTGGTCCGCGAATACTTCCCGAAAGGCACGCGCTTCAGCCAGGTCACTCGCTACGAGGTCCAAGCCGTCCAGGAAAAACTCAATCACCGACCTCGAAAACGACTGGATTTTCAAACACCCCACGAAGCCCTTTCAAAACATTGCTGTCTTGCAGTTCAAACTTGACTTCACCGGTAAGAGCATGCTCTCCGCTATTGGCTCATTATCGTGATTCATTGTCAAGCATTTATTGCCTAATTGGCGACAATTTATCGGCGTGGTAGCCCGCGCAGCCGTTCATGGGACGTGGCATGAAACGCGAAGCTTGACAATCGAGATGGGTCAGAATAGCGTGACTCCTCCAGCTTTCGAGTGGCAAACATCAATTGAGTGAGGGTAGGGATCCAGATATGCCCGCCGTTTTGAAACAAGGCAGTGGAGGCTCAGAAGTCGTCACGCTCCAAAAGCTGCTCAATGCAAAATTGCAGCCGAGTCCTCAGTTGGCAACGGACGGTGCGTTCGGAGCTAAAACGGTCGCAGCCGTGAAGGCCTATCAAAAGCAGCAACAACTGCAGTCCGATGGAATCGTAGGCCCCAAGACCTGGGCGAAATTGAACGCCAGCAAGGGGAAAGCTGTCCCCACGGCGGATGCGCTCCTTCAGCAAGCCAAAGCCGCGGTCGCGCACACCAAAGCGACTTTAAGCCTGGGGAACATCAACAAGAATTTCATCGCGAACACAATCAAGGCCAAAGGCGAGAACCTCCTTAATCATGCCGTTCAAAAAGTGGTTCATTCGATGAATGGCGATCTGGGCGGAGGGCAGAAGGTTCAGATGATTTCGGATGTCGCGACCGCTGCGAAAGTCGGAAACTGCATGGAGTGTGCCGCGGTAGCTGCGACCTATCTGCGCGACCAGGGCGTGTCGCCGGTCGAATATATGGGGATCTATGAAAAAGGGGGTGCGGGAAAGCACGCCTTCGTCGTTCTAGGGCGCGAACTCGGGTCCAATGCGTACGCCGTTCCAAATCCCAAAGACTGGAAGGGTCCCGTTGTGATCTGTGACCCTTGGGAAGGTACTGCCTTCCCTCTGGGCAGCCGCCCCATCTTTGGCTTGCCGGGAGAACTGGTTGCCCATTGTCGCTGGTGAATTTCTAGCCGAGTCGTAGCCAAGCAAGTCAGGTCGGGTGGCATGGGTTTACCCATGTCTTCCCTCGCCTTCTGAGGTAAGGCTCCTCACAAACCCAGCAGGAACTCAAATGGAATTCGCCACCACTCGCAGTGCAACGCTACCTCAAAAGATCACGAAGCGACCAGCGATCGCCGCTCGACCTCGTTCGACAATGGCCATCAAGACATGGGTAGAACCCATGCCACCCCGCCGAACTGACCATCACGAACGCCAGAATCCCAACGACTCGTCGTGCTCTAAAGACACTTCCTCGCCAGAACTTTCGACTCGATAAACGCACCCACTTCCTGACGTATTGGCTTCGCAATACCCCAAGACAATATGTTTCCGGTTCTCGTGGATGTGAAACATCATCATCACGAACGGGAAAGTTCGCCCCGCAATCTCTCCTCGATGCAAGGCGTGCTCTGCCAGTGAAATCTCCACGAGTCCGGTGTCGTCGAAGGTCCACGCGCGAAGCACATCACCTTCAACCGACGAATAATCAGATTCACCGTATTCTTCAAGGAGAATGTACGCACGGCGAGTGATCTTCACTCCCTTTTGTTTGGCAAATTGCTGAGACTCCTTTTCGGAGCGCCAAGTCTCTTCAGCTTCACAGAAAACAAGGTCATACAGATTGTCGCCGCGCCAGTCGCCAAGCGGCCGCTTGTTTTTCATCACTTGCTTTTTCTTGGGACGTGCCACCACGATGTCCTTTCCGTTCTGCGAGACCGTTCACGTCCCTGAACTCATGGTCATCATCCCATTTTCCGCCAGGTGCCACTTCTATGAAAAGCATTCGGCGCTGAGGGCGCCGTTACGATCCTCGCCGACGCCAGATTGTAGCGAGTAGTAGCCCGTAGTAGTCTAACTATCGCTCAATGTCAGGAATCGGGTAGAGCGATTTGAGCCCGTAGGTCAGGTCGGTACTCCGCCCTGACGCACATGCAGGTCGACCTTTGTTGGAGCAATCACTCACCCGCATCGCCCGGCAAGAGAACCGGAATGTAACCCGCGCCCCACTGAATGTCGTAGTGCCCATGCTCCACCCAGCGGTGAAAGGTCGACGGCTGCCAATCGCGGACGCGGTTCACGTAGCCGTGTTTCACCGGATTGAAGTGGATGTAATCGAAATGGTTTTCGAGATCAACAAGATCGCGAATGGTGTGCTCCCAGAACCGTCGTTGCCAAACGCCTCGGCGTTTCTCACGAACGCGTGACCTCCGCCGCGGTTGTTCGCGGCCACCTTGGGCCAGCCAGCGGCGCGTGAAAGCGCTTTTGATGTTCTTCCAGCGTGTGGAGAAATCATCATCGCCGGCGGGTAATTCCCACAGCGCGTGGAAATGGTCGGGTAGCAGCACCATCGCGACGACCTTGAAGGGATGTTTTGCCTGACACTCGCGCAGCGCCTCGCCCAGCAAGGTTCGGGCCGACTCGTTCGCAAACAGTGGGGCTCGTCGCTCGGTTACGAGCGTAAAGAAAAAAGTCCCACCGGGGACAAAATTGCGACGATAATCCGACATGGCAGAAGCGCGGATCGAGAATGGTTCCACCCAGCCCGATTGTAGATCACCCGCGATTCACCAACAAATCGCGCTGGTCAAATGCTGCACCTCACCTGCGCGTCCCGCCGTTGAACGTCCAACGCTCAAAGTAAGTTCCCGCCGCCTTGAGTCAGGGCGGAGTACCGACCTGACCTACCAGCTGCCTCGCAGCCTTACCTCAGAACGGCTCGAAGTCCACCAGTTGAAGTCGCTGACGGACCTGGAGATTTGGGATTTGTTTTGAGCAATTCACATCGGCTAGAATGATATGCAAGATAGTACTTAGCACCTGCCAGCGTTGCTTACCCAATATGAACGTAAAAAGATTAAATATTGCGATTGCATCGCCAGGCGACGTCAGCCAAGAGCGTGAAGCAATCTTACGAGTGTGCAATCGATGGAATGGTCGGCATGATGATGTCGTGCTGCATCCTGAAATGTGGGAATACAAGTCGGTTCCTACCATGGGCGACTCGCCTCAGTCGATTCTCAACAAAGCGATAATCGAAAAGAGCGACTTGCTTATTGCAATACTCTGGACAAAGCTCGGAACCCCGACTCCAACGGCAAGCTCAGGGACTGTTGAAGAGATTCGAGAGTTTATCTTAGCAAAAGGCCCAAGGCGTGCGATGCTATATTTTTGCACGCGTGATATTCCATACGATGCCGACGCGTTGTCTCTCGTCAAGCTGAAGGACTTCAAGAAGGAGATACAGTCTCAAGGCTTGTACCACGAATACAAGTCAGTTTCAGACTTTGAGCGAGATGTTTACAGTCATCTCGAGGCCAAAGTCAATGAGGTACTCACCGGCCAGTTGCCGCTCCCTGAAAAGCGTCAGTCAGTCACAGAAGAATCTACAAAACACGCCCAGCCTGATGAAAGGCTGCGAACCTTGATTAACTTCGGAGTGACACTTCCCGAAATTGCCAAGAACTTTCAAGATCGAATGGCGAAATTCAATGCAATCGGTGCCGGACAGGATAAGTTTTTAGATTTTGGTGCCCATGTATATCTTTCGGTGGCCTTCGGTCTGGATCAATTTCTCACATACTCTGCCACAAGTTTGGACCTACCTCAACGCCGCGTCGTTGAGAGCATTTCTGCACGATTGAAGCGTTTGGCGATGGAGAAATCTGATCACATCAATCGATTCACGGAGTTCTGGAACGAAGGCAGCAAGATTGCCGATGATCTAAAGGCGCATGTCAAATTCTTAGACAGCATTGGCAAAATAGCCATTCGCACTTGATGCGACGGGCATCAGTCACGTTTGCATCGAGCAGATGCTTACCAGCCATCGGTGTCGATCCTCTCGCAACCATCCTCCATGGCTGCCGACATCAAATTCAAATCACCTTCGTCGATCGTCCCTGCAAACACGAGCAGCGCAGAGCCGGGGACGCCAACGACAGGCTTTGCGCGGAGGTTGAGTGCAAACTCTAAGACTTGGCGTTGCTGGGCAACCGCCAAGTCATCAAGACAAGCAACTAACTGGCTTTGGATCGAGCGATCTACCATTCGCGAGTCTCCGCGTGGCGCGAAGCAAAACCTAAAACCCCAATTCTACGACCCAGCATTCAGCGTCAGCAGATTCTCCCCCGCTGCGTCTTCCTTCACGCTGAGGTCGCCGGAGACGGCCATCTTGCGGATGTCTTCGGTGATCTTCATGGAGCAGTACTTGGGGCCGCACATGCTGCAGAAGTGAGCGGACTTGAAGGTGTCTTGGGGGAGCGTTTCGTCGTGGTAGGCGCGGGCGGTTTCTGGGTCGAGCGAGAGGCGGAATTGCTCGTTCCAGTCGAAGCCGAAGCGGGCCCGGCTGAGCGCGTCGTCGCGGTCGCGAGCACCCGGGCGCTGGCGAGCGACGTCGGCGGCGTGAGCGGCGATCTTGTAGGCGATCACGCCTTGCTTGACGTCTTCTTTGTTGGGCAGGCCCAGGTGTTCTTTGGGCGTGACGTAGCAGAGCATCGCCGCGCCGCTCCAGCCTGCGAGGGCGGCGCCGATGGCCGAGGTAATGTGGTCGTAGCCGGGGGCGATGTCGGTGACGAGTGGTCCGAGCACGTAAAACGGAGCACCCTGGCAGATTTCGATCTGCTTTTTGATGTTCATGTCGATCTGGTCCATGGGCACGTGGCCGGGGCCTTCGACCATGACCTGCGTCCCCTTGTCCCAGCCCCACTGCGTACAGCGGCCGAGGACTTCGAGCTCGGCGAATTGGGCCTTGTCGCTGGCGTCGGCGAGGCTGCCGGGGCGAAGACCGTCGCCGAGGCTCCAGGTGACGTCGTACTCGCGCATGATGTCGCACAGGTCGCCGAAATGTTCGTACAGCGGGTTCTGCTTGCGGTGGGCCATCATCCACTTGGCAATCAAACTGCCGCCGCGGCTGACGATGCCGGTCACACGGCCCATCGTCAGCGGCAGGTGCTCCATCAGCACGCCGCAGTGGACCGTCATGTAGTCCACGCCCTGCTTGGCCTGGTGTTCGACCATGTCAAGGAAGTGCTGCGGGCGCATGTCTTCGATATTGCCGCCGAGTTCTTCGAGCATTTGATAGATCGGCACGGTGCCGATTGGCACGGGGCTGTTCTTGATGATCTCGGCGCGGATGTTGTCGATGTCTTTGCCGGTCGACAGGTCCATGACCGTGTCGGCACCGAAGTGAACGGCGGTGTGCAGCTTATCGAGTTCGTCTTGCACCTTGCTGGTGACGGCCGAGTTGCCGATGTTGGCGTTGATCTTGCAGCGGGCCGCGATGCCGATGGCCATGGGCTCCAGCTTGCCGGCGAGGTGGACCTTGTTGGCGGGAATGACCATGCGGCCAATCGCCACTTCCTCACGCACCTTTTCGGCGGTGAGGCTTTCGCGCTGGGCGACGAATTCCATTTCGGGAGTGATTTCACCGGCACGGGCAGCAAGGATTTGAGTGGTCATGATTCTCGTCAGGCTAAAGAGATGGCAATCGGGCCAGTTGAGGTGCTATTCGCACGAACAGGCCCATTATAGCGCAATCTGTGCTGGGGGGCAGTGGCGGGTGCAGCCCAAGAGGGGCAAGAAGGCGCGGCAGTGGCCGCGCAGGCAGACATGACAGGCTGGGTGCCTCAACCACGAGCTAGACAGTGGCGGGGCGTTGCCAGGTGGCGCGGACGACTTGTTGCCAGCGGGTGACGCGGTCGC
This sequence comes from Anatilimnocola aquadivae, assembly GCF_049819085.1. Lineage (GTDB taxonomy): Bacteria > Planctomycetota > Planctomycetia > Pirellulales > Pirellulaceae > Anatilimnocola. The sequence goes on along the minus strand of NZ_CP187419.1, from coordinate 7,799,832 downwards.
AGGTTTGTTCCAGCACGTGGATCAGGTCGCGGCGTTCCAGGGGCTTGAGCAGGTAGTCGGTCGCACCGATTTCCATGGCTTCGGCAATGTAATCCCAGGTGGAGTGAGCCGTCATGAAGACGACCTGCGTCCAGCTGTTTCGCTGTTTGGCGTACTTCAGCATCTGCAGGCCATTGACCTGCGGCATTTGAATGTCAGAGAGGAGGATATCGCAGCTATTGGCGTCGATGGCCTCCTTCGCGAGCCGGGCGTCGTTGAAGACCTGCATGTTCAGCCGCCCCGAGAACTCGCTGGCAATGAACCGCTCGGCCAGCCGAGTGATGGCGGCGTCGTCGTCAACGAGGATCAGGTTCAGCTTGCGGGTGAGGGACATACCATGTCTTTCTACGGGAAAGCCGGAACCGCCAGAAACGAAGCGGCAGCAGGCGTCTCTAATAGATAGCACGCGGAATGTTGCCAGCGGGTGGGTGACGGGCGATGACGCCTGGGCAGGCGTCATCGCAAACAGTTTGAGATTAACGACTTAAGGCGAACGGATCGGAATTCGGTGATTGACGAGGCGACCGTTCACTTTGCGGTTTTACACGCGGAAGAGCGACACCGATTGTCACCGCTGCCGATTCACCTAGGACCGTTCTGGCAAACTAGTTACAATCCTCACGCGCGGCAGCAAGGCGGCTGCCCGAGCCCACAAGAAGGGGGCCCGCATCGTGGTGAGGGAAGGATACCCGGCGACCGTTCGAGCGCTTTCGAGAGCGCTGCTGGCCTGCTGCGCGCTGCTCTTATTGCCGGCGATCTCCGCCGCCGATCAGGTCGCCGACGCTTTCCTCGCCGATGCCGAACTGACCAGCGTTCATTTTGCTAGTGCCGATCGAGGCTGGGCTGTCGGTGACCGAGGCTGCGTCTGGCACACTCGCGACGGCGGCCGCACTTGGAAGCAGCAAACCACGCCCGTCTCGTGCCGCTGGGAAGCGGTGCAGTTCATCGACGAGAACAACGGCTTTCTGGTCGGCGCGCAAACCCAGCCTCACTCGCACCTGACCAAGGCGGTGCTTCTGAAGACGCGCGATGGCGGCAATGTGTGGTCGATTGTTCGTACCGATACGCTTCCCGGCCTGCGCGGGGTGAAATACTTTGATGCCAAAAATGGTTGGGTCTGGGGAGATACTTCGTCCCTCTATCCCAGTGGCGTATTTCGCACCAACGATGGCGGCCAGACCTGGACACCCGTCTCAAAGGGCAACGCCACCAGTTGGATCGCGGGCGACTTTCGCGATGCCCGCAGCGGCGCTACGGTAGGACTGGCCGGCGAGCTGGGCCTGGTCGCGGGCGCGGAAATTCGCCCGACGCGCACCGCCGATCTCGGGCTGCGATATCTGCGGCGGATGCAATTCACCGAAGGGCTCGGTGGTTGGCTCATCGGCGATGGCGGTCTGATTCTCTCGACTCAAGACAGCGGCTTCACCTGGACGGCGCCAGCCGGCGAGTTGCCCGCTGGTCACTCACAGTTCGACTTTCGCGCACTGGCCGTGTACGGCACGCATTGCTGGATTGCCGGCGCACCCGGCACGGCGGTGTTTCACTCAGCCGATCAAGGAAAGACGTGGCGCGCGTATGCCACTGGGCAGTTTGCTCCGCTTCATTCGCTGACATTCATTGATGAAAATCGAGGTTGGGCCGTCGGTGCTTTCGGCACGATCTTGGCCACTCGCGATGGCGGCAAGACCTGGCGCTCGCAGCACAACGGCGGCGCTCGCGCGGCCATGTTGGGCGTGTTCAGTCAGCCCGAACGCATCCCGTGGGAAGTCATCGCTTCGGCGGGCGGCAACGATGGCTACCTGACCGTCTGCGAGATTCTCGGCCGGCAAGATCGCGACGGGCAAGCGTCGGGCAACGCGAGTGTGCCGCGCCGCACGCACGAAGCTGTGGTCGCCGTTGGTGGTTCGGCCGCAAACACGGCGTGGCAGTTTCCGCTGCGAAGTGAGGGGAGCGCGCAAACGACGGCGTCGGTGCTCGCTTATTGGAACGAAGTGACCGATGGTCGCGGCCAGCGACTTGCGACCGAGCACCTGGTGCGACGCATTCGCACCTGGCGCCCGGAAGTGATTCTTACCGAAGACGTGAGCACGCGCGGCGAGAACCCGCTCGGCCATGTGACGAACCAACTGGTACTGTCCGCGGTGCAACTGGCCGCCGATACCACGTTCGCTTCCGAGCAAATCAGCCAGGCCGGGCTGGAGCCTTGGAAAGTGAAGAAGGTCTACAGCGTACAAAACGGCGGCCGCTCGGGAGTTGTTACCCTCTCGCCAGCGCAGTGGGCACCCAGACTCGGCGGGTCGATCGGTGAATATGCTCAGCGCGGCAGCGGCCTGATTAACGCAGATTACGAACGAGGTCCTTCGCAGATTGGCCTCTCCCTTCTAGTCGATCATCTGCCGCAGCAAACGGGCCGGCGCGACTTGTTCAGCGGCATTTCGCTGATCCCCGGTGGCGATGCCCGCCGTGAACTGCCCGAAGTGGTGCAAGACAATCTCGACGCTCTCAGCCGTGCCGCGCAGAAGCGACACAACGTCCAGCAGTTGCTCTCGCAGGCCGATCAAAACGATCCCGCCAGTGCCGGTTGGCTTGGCCAGGTCGAAGATCTGACCAAGGGACTCTCGAAACAGAGTGGCGGCGAAGTGCTGTTTCAGCTCGCGCAGAAGTATCAGCAGTCGGGGCGCGGACAATCGGCCCAAGATGCTTTGCAACAACTGATGGAACGCTATCCGCAGCACCCGCTGTCCGATCGCGCGGCCGTGCTGTTGTTGCAGCAGGCCGTCAGCGGCGAAGCTGCCTGGCGCGAGCGACGCGGCACGAAGTACGAAGTAAAACTCGCCACCGGCAGCACCCCGCTGGAAGATCCCAACCAACGGCCGGTGTTAAAGTCGGGTGTGCCTGCACCCCGAGCCAATGGTCCCCTCATCGCGCACGCGACCGGCGATTCGCAGCGTGGCACTGCGGCCCCGGGAACTGCCGCCAGCGAACGAGCCGAGCGAGCCATCGCAATCGGCACTCAAATTCAACAAACACGTCCGGCGCTCTATGCCGAGCCCAGTGTCCGCTTTCCACTTGCGGTCGCTCATCGCCTCGCGGGCAACGAACGTCAGGCCGAACGAATGCTCGATGCGTTTACCAGCTTGGGCGAAGACAATCCGTGGGCGCAGTGCGTCGCTGCCGAGCACTGGCGTCGGCACACCAATGGCCTGCCGCCGAAGAAGCTCTTTACCTGCGTCACCGCTGCTGGCCCGCCGCAGCTCGATGGCAAGCTCGATGATCCGTTATGGCGCACTGCCAAGCCCGTGACCCTGCGCACCGCCGCGCAAAATGACTATGCGTGGCCCGCAGTCGTGGTCGCTGCCTGGGATCAAGATTTTCTGTACCTGGCCGTGAGTTGCACGAAAGCGCCCGGTGCGAAGTATGTCGTTGATGAACGACCACGTCCGCGCGACAGCGATCTCTCAGCCCACGACCACGTGCAGATTTATCTCGACATCGATCGCGATTACAGCAGCAGCTATTTGCTGGAAGTCGACAGCCGCGGCTTCACTGCCGAGTCGTGCGTGGGCGATGCTAGTTGGAACCCGAACTGGTTTGTGGCCGCTGCCGGTGACGACCTCTATTGGACAGCGGAAATCGCCATCCCCTGGCGCGAACTCATCGCTGGTCCGCCCAGACCACAAGACATGTGGGTCGTAGGTCTGCAACGCCTCGTCCCGGGCCAACCTCTGCAGTCGTTCACGCACCCCGCCACCGCCAAAGCTCGCCACGAAGGCTTTGGGCTTTGGTTGTTTGAGTAGTGAGCGTCTCTTTCGAAACTAACCGCGCCCCGTGATCGGGTAGAGCGGGTCTTGGTGCCCCTTGCCCGAGTGCTCGCCTGTGGGAACGAGCGTGTCGACGAACGCTTCGTCTTCGGCGGTCACTTGCACGTTGAGACAGCCCAGGTTGTCGTCGAACTGCTCCATCGTGCGCGGACCGAGAATGATCGAAGTGAGCGTCGGATTCGCCAAGCACCAGGCCAACGCGAAGTGCGACGTCGCCACGCCTTTCTGCTCGCAATAGCCGGTCAGGGCCTGAGCCACTTCCAGGCTCTCGTCGCGCAGTTCGGCCTGACGCATCCGCACGTCGTTACGCGCGGCGCGGCTACCTTCTGGGAACGGTTTGCCAGGCTGATACTTGCCGCTGAGGATGCCGCGGGCCAGCGGACTGTACGTGACGACGCCCAGGCCCTTCTCTTTGCACAACGGCAGCAGCTCGACTTCGATATCACGATTCACAATGTTGTACAGCGGCTGCACGCAGGTGAATTTGTTCAGGTTCAGCTTGTCGCTGGTCCACAGCGCTTCGCAGACGCGCCAGGCGCGAAAGTTCGAGCAAGCCAGATAGTGGACCTTGCCGCTGCGGACCATGTCGTCGCAAGCCCGCATCGTCTCTTCGATGGGCGTGCCATAGTCGGGGGCATGCACATAGTAAATATCAACGTAGTCAGTTCCCAGTCGCTTCAGGCTCGCATTCAGTTCGTGCATCAAGTGCACGCGACTGGCCCCTTGATCGTTGGGCCCCTCGCCCATCTTATTGCGACCCTTGGTGGCCAGGATTACGCGGTCTCGCTTACCGGCGAGCGCTTTGCCAACGACCACTTCCGAACCACCGAGCGAATACATGTTCGCGGTGTCAATGAAGTTGATGCCGAAATCGATCGCCTTGTGAATGATCTTGTGCGAATCGGCCTCGCTCGTCGGTCCACCGAACATCATGGTGCCGAGGCACAAGTTCGAAACCTTCACACCACTGCGACCGAGCGAACGATACGAAACCTGAGACATGAATCAACCTTCTTGGGTAATGGAATCAATTTTGGCGGCAGGGCGAGACTACTTCATGTTCTGCACGCGATACAGATTCTTCTCGGTGCGGATGAAGAGCGCGCCATCACCGGCGGCATACGAGGCGAGCGTTCGTTCGGTGGTGAAGCCCGTTTCGGTGGGCTTCTCGAATGTAGTGCCTGGCTTGAGTACCAGCGTTTTGCCTTCTTCGCTCTGAATGTAAATCTTGTCGTCGCCATACAGAAGCGACGAAGAATAGTTGCCGCCGATTCGCTCTTGCCAATGTTGCTCGCCGGTCAGGGCATTGACGCAAGTGGCCACGCCCTTATCGGCAACCATGTATAGATCCTTGCCAAGAAGTAGCAGCGACGGCGTGTGCGGCGCACCTTTTTTCAGCGTCCATTCGACGTGGGTTTCGGTCACGTCGCCGGTCCCGTCGGGGCGAATCGCCATCACTTGGGCACTGTCATAACTGGTGCTAATGAACACGAGTCCATGGCCAAAGAGAGGCTTGGGAATTACCGAGTAACCTTCGTGCTTCACGTGCCAAATGCTTTCGCCGGTCGCCGGATCGAGCGCATTGACGATGCCCGCCCCCACGCTGACGATTTGCTGCTTGCCGTTCACACTGATGGCGGTCGGCGTGCAAAAGGCAAACCGCTTGCCCGATTCTCCCGGGCGGTTGAACTTCCACTTCAGCTTGCCGGTGTCGGCTTCGAGTGCCGCGACGAACGGGTCTTTGCCACCGTCGCAGCTGAAGACGATGCCGCCATCGACCAGAATCGGCGAGCAGCCGTTACCGTGTACCGGCGAATAGCTCAGCTCGCGCGTCGACCACAGCACCTTGCCACTCAGATCGAGACAGGCAGTACCTTGATGCCCGAAGTGAACAAACACGCGGTTGCTATCGACCAGCGGAGTCGGGCTGGCGTGACTGTTCTTGTTGTGGATCTTGGGGGCGTTCTTGCCTTCCTGCACAAAGATCTCATTGTCCCAGTCGACCTTGCCGGTCTTGGCATCGACGCAGAGCGCACGCAGCGAGAGATCGCCGCTGTCGGGTTCGGCACCTTCCTTTGGGGCAGCCGTCGTCAGGTACAGTTTGCCGCGAGAAAGGCTCGGTGAAGACCAACCCTTGCCGGCAACTTCCAGCTTCCAGGCGACGTTTTGCTGCTTGCCGTCAACCTCGGCACCCCATTCGGCGGGCAGGTTCTTTTCGAGCGAGATGCCATCGCCATTAGGCCCGCGAAACTGCGGCCAATCTTCAGCGCCGGCAAACTGCAGCGGGGCAATCAACAGCCAACCAGCAAGCACGGTCAGACAGTACCAGCGAATCATTGGCGGCAAGCTCCAACAGGCGGGAGTAGTGGGGGGCAACTGGGCGGGAGGGTTGGTCGGCTTCAGTCTAATCCAAACCCGGCGGACTGTGGTGCTGCCAGGGTGAGGGAAGGCAATAACACGACTTTTACGCTGCCGGGACGGCATTTTCACGCCCCTGTGTAGGGCGGGGACTGGGCGAATCGTTATAGTAACTCCATTGCCGGGAGCGGGTCTGTTCCCGGCTCTGTTTTTAGTTGCTCTTAGCGCTCGAATGAGTGGAGGATTGCCGGGAATGGAAGGGTCTACAGCGCCGTCGATGTCTTCCCCCGCAGTCGACTCGTATTCCACCGTCACCAGCGAACGAAGTACCGGCCCAGCCATCTCGCACGAGCGCGACTTTCCGCTCGAAGCCCCCACGGGACAAAAAGTGGCGATGCTGCTGGCCGTGACCTTGCCCTTCGCGGCTCTCGTCATTGGCATCGTGCTCCTCTGGCAACGGGGCTTCATGGGCTGGCTCTATTTGTCGATGTTGCTTGTGGGCTGGGCACTGACCGGCATGGGCATCACCATCGGTTTTCATCGGCTGCTCACGCATCGTTCGTTCGATACCTACCGCTGGGTGCGTGCCACCTGGATGCTCATCGGCGCACTGTCGGTGGAAGGTTCGCCGCTGGTCTGGTGCGCGGTGCATCGCCGGCATCATCAGTACAGCGATCAACAGGGCGATCCTCATTCGCCGCACTTGGCTGGCGAAGGTTGGCTCGGCTTTTGGCGCGGGCTGTGGCACTCGCACAGTGGTTGGCTCTTCACGGGCATCTGGAGCCATCCCGAAATGCAACGCTACATTCCCGACCTGCTCGCCGATCCACTGCTGGTGAAACTCGACAAGCTCTACTTTGTTTGGATCTTGCTCAGCTTTATCATTCCCACGGCCATCGCCTGGGCGGTGACCGGCACGCTCGAAGGAGCCGTGCTGGGTCTCTTGTGGGGTGGCTTTGTGCGGGTCTTTCTCACGCACCATGTAACCTGGTCGATCAACTCGATCTGCCATGTGATGGGCCAGCGCGAGTATGTCTCGGGCGATCACTCGCGCAATAACTGGGTCTGTGGCATCCTCAGTTTCGGTGAAGGCTGGCATAACAACCATCACGCGTTTCCCACCTCCGCCCGCCACGGTCTCCGCTGGTGGCAGTTCGATACCAGCTGGCTCGTCATTCGTGCCATGCAAGCCTGCGGACTTGCCTGGAACATCAAGCTCCCCTCTTCGCAAGCTCTCAGCGAAAAGCGTCTTGCCAAGTAGCCCGACGCGTCAGCGAGGGAGCCAGGTTGTTGTCGTGATCCATGACGATGCCGGGTTGATTTGAATACTCGCCCCAAAGAATATTCGCCTCAAAACGTCCAACAACCCCCGAGGTTATTGGACACGCACCTGTTTTTGATTTTGGCCGGAACTCGCTTCGCTTCAATCACTTGCGTTCCAGAGTGCTTTTTTCGCACCACTTCCTTTCGTCCAACAACCGGCCGGTTTTATGGATAGGCCGTTCAAACGACCTGCACGACAAACGGTCTGAATCGAAGCCGGTCCCGCCAAGAACGAAGCGGACAAACCGCACATCGCGGGCGCAACCAGAACCACCAAACTACCAGAGAGCGTTTTTCCATTATTGCTATGTGGCGAGCGGTAGTCAAGTATTTCGTTAATAATTTATATCAAAATGATCGCGAGATCCTGCCCGCAATTCGAAATTGAAAATCAGCCTCCCGCGGACGACGGATGGCACCACTGGCCGCACCTGCCATAATCGGCGCAGCTTCAAACCTCTTCACTGGGAGCCGGCGATGGTGCTGCGTAGTTTATCGTTGTTGCTACTGACTCTGTTGGGCTCGCTTGCCGCAGCCGCGGATGTTGCGAAACCAAACATCATTTTGTTTGTCACCGACGACATGAGCCCCGATGCGGGCTGCTTTGGCAACAAGGTCATCCAGACTCCCGCCCTCGATGCCCTGGCTCGCGATGGTATCCGCCTGCCAAATGCGTTTTGCACCACGGCCAGTTGTAGCGCCAGCCGCAGCGTCATTCTGTCGGGCATTCACAATCATGCGAACGCGCACTACGGCCACGCGCACGCCTATCATCACTTTTCGTCGTATCCCAAAATTCAGTCGCTGCCGGTTCGCTTGACCGCGGCCGGCTATCGCACCGCGCGCGTCGGCAAGTATCACGTCGAGCCCGAAGCGGTTTACAAGTTCGAGCAGGTCATCAAGGGAGCAGAACGCAACCCGGTGCTGATGGCCGAGAATTGCCGCTCGCTGATCGAAGAGAAAAGTGAGCAACCGTTCTTCTTGTATTACTGTACGGCCGATCCGCATCGCGGCGGCGGCCCCGTACCGGGCGATCCGCTCGCGCCTGATTCGTTTGGCAACAAGCCTGCTGGTTACGAGGGTGTGACCGAAGTGAAGTACGATCCCAAGGATGTGATTGTGCCGCCGTTCTTGCCCGACTCTCCCACCTGCCGCGCGGAGTTGGCCCAGTACTATCAATCGATCTCGCGGGTCGATCAGGGGCTCGCGAAACTGGTGTCGCTGCTGAAGGCAGCGGGCCAGTACGACAACACGCTCATCGTCTTCACCTCCGATCACGGCATCGCGATGCCCGGCAGCAAGACAACTGTCTACGAACCAGGGCTGACGGTTCCCATGATTTATAAACTGCCCGGCAAGCCGACGGCGGAAACCGCAAACCGCGTCTGCCAGGCGATGGTCAGCCATGTGGATCTGGCAGCCACGCTGCTCGACGCCGCCGAGGCGTTGCCTGTCGCCGCGGAAGGTCCCGCGCCAAAGCGTCCGCGGGCAGCCGCCAATCCGTCGAACTTGCAGGGTCGCTCGTACTATCGCGTGCTGCAGCAGGAAGAACCAAAGGGCTGGGACAAAATCGAAGCGTCCCACACGTTTCACGAAATCACGATGTACTACCCGATGCGTGCGGTCCGCAATCGGCAGTACAAATTGATCTGGAATCTCGCCGCGCCGCTCCCCTTCCCTTTCGCCAGCGACTTGTGGGAAGCACCGACCTGGCAAACGGCCTACAAGCAGGGCCCCGACGCGCTCTACGGCAAGCGCACCGTGAAGAACTACATTCAACGGGCACCGTTCGAACTGTATGACCTCAAAACCGATCCGCACGAAGTGCAGAACTTGGCTACCGACCTCAAGTACGCCCAGCTGTTAAGCGAAATGAAGGCCGAGCTCAAATCCTTTCAGCAGCGGACCAGCGACCCCTGGATCATGAAGTGGGACTACGAATAACCGCCGTAGGTCGAACGGAGGGTGGTTGCGCTGCGTATTAAACAATGCCAGCTTCTTGTCGCGCTTTCCCGCTACGCCAGCGGAAGCCCGCAAGAGTCCGTTGCAATCGTTTCCCCAGAGCAGTACGTTGGACCTGCCTCGCTCCGCCACCACCACTCTGAGAAAAACTCCATGAACCGGACCGGTCCAGCCAACTGCGGAGCCAGACCATGCCGATAAATTTTCGCCAGGTGTTTCCGTATGTGATGCTGCTGCTAGTGTCGGCTGCGGTGGTGTGGGCAGTGGCACTCAGCCCGCTCCCGCCGGCCGATTTCACCTTCGACAATGGCACGGAGGTGCAAACCCTCGACTCGGCGAAAGCCACCGGCAATCCCGAGAACCGGATGATCAACGGGTTGTTCGAGGGGCTTCTCCGCTCGTTGCCGCCAGCCGATTATCGCGAGAAGTATGGGCCGGGCGAAAACGCCCCGCTGACGGCTCAGCCTGGCATGGCCGAGTCGTACGACGTTTCGACAGATGGCAAAACGTACACGTTTCACATTCGCAAGAATGCTCTCTGGTCGGACGGCTCTCCGGTGACCGCGCACGACTTTGCCTTCTCGTGGCAGCGAATGCTGCATCCCGAAACCGGCAGTCAGTACACGTATCAGCTGTACTATGTGCGGGGAACACGCAAGTACACCGAGGCCAAGCTTGAGCCTGGCGACTCGGTCGAAGTGGAACTGGCCGATCGCAAAGACAAGTACCAGGCCTGGCCGCGTGGCACGATGGTGCGCGGCAAGCTGGTCGAGATTCTCAAGAGTTCCGAGCCTGAAATTGCTGGCACCGTCACGCCGGAAGACAAGTCGCGTCAATTGGCCGACTGGAAGAAGAGTTGGACCTATGTCGTCGACATCGACGGCAAAGCAACCCCGTTCAGCAAAGAGCCCGGCGCAGCGCTCACCTACCAAGACAAGATCCCTGAGGCTTGCATGCAGGTGCTCTCCGATTGGGAGAGCACCGTCGGCATCAAGGCCACTGATGACCACACGCTGGTCGTCGAATTGAACGATCGCACGCCGTTCTTTCATGAGCTGGTCGCCTTCTATCCGCTCTACCCGGTCAATCGTCGTTGCATTGAGAAGTACGGTTCGCCCCGCTGGACCAAGCCCGAGAACATCGTTTCCAACGGCCCCTTCAATCTCAAGTTGCGAAAACTGCGCGATCGGATCCGTCTAGAAAAGAATCCTCGCTACTGGGATGCCAAGAATGTCAAACTTAACAGCATCGACGTGCTCGCCCTGCGCGACGAGACCACGGCACTCAACATGTATCTGAAAGGGAATGTCGACTGGGCGACGACCATTCCAGCCGACATGATTCCGCAACTCAAACGGGAGTTGAAAGACGAGTTTCCTTCCGCACCGATGCTTACGGTCTACTTTTACCGGCTGAACACCGAAAAAGATGCCTTGAAGGACAAGCGCGTCCGCCAGGCATTGAATCTGGCGATCGACAAGAAGAACATCTGCGAGTTCGTGACCAAGGCCGGTGAAGTCGCGGCGGGAACATATGTGCCTCCTGGTTTGGCCGGCTACGAAAGCCCGCCGGGAATCACCTTCGATCCTCAGCGAGCCCGAGAGCTTCTCAAAGAGGCCGGCTATGCCGAAGGGCATCAACTCCCTCACATCGAGATACTGTATAACGACTCGCCATCACTTCACCGCACCATCGCCGAGCGGGTGCAGCAGATGTGGCGCGAACATTTGGGCGTCGACGTGCAATTGCGTGGGCTGGAGTGGGGCGTCTATCTGGATGCCCAGGATAAAAAGGACTATTACATTGCCCGCGCTGGTTGGATTGCCGACTATCCCGATCCGAACACTTTTCTCGATATGTTTGTTACGGGCGGCGATCAGAACATGACAGGTTGGGGCAATCCCCACTACGACCAACTGATTGCCGACGCCGGGAAGGAAGCCGATCCCGTCAAGCGAATGGCTATTTTCAAAGAAGCCGAGGCTCTGTTTTTGGACGAGTTGCCGATCATTCCGATGTACTTCTATGTTTCCAAAAATCTGATCAAACCGCACGTCAAAGGCTTTTGTAATGACGTGCAAGATTTGCACCCACTCACGCTGCTGGAAATCGACCGCGATGCCAAAACCAAAGGCAAGCCGTCGGGAGCAGCGAAATGAGTGCTCTGGAGTTGCTCGGCGCGCTGCTTCGCCGGCTCGGTTGGTTCGTGGTGACCTTTTGGGCTGTCTTTACCTTGTCATTCTTTTTAATGAGGCTCTCGCCCGGTGGTCCCTTCATGGGCGAGAAGAAACTTCCGGAAGAAATCCGCCGCAACCTCGACGAGTTTTACAACCTGAATGCCCCACTGCACGAGCAATACCTGACGACGCTCTGGAACGTGATGCGGGGACACCTTGGCCCCAGTCAAAAGCTGAAGGACTATACCGTCAACGAAGTGATTGCCGAAGGTTTCCCCGTGTCAATGTCGCTGGGTGTGATTGCGCTCACTCTGGCACTGCTGGTCGGCACGGTTGCCGGCGTCGTCTCGGCGGTCAAACGAAACACCATCTACGACTACGGCTTTATGGGTCTCGCTACGCTCGGCATCGCCATTCCAAATTTTGTCTTGGCCTCGCTCGCGATCATTATCTTCTGTTTCTACATTCCACTGCTGCCCGCTGCTGGTTGGGGCAGCCCGCGACAAATTATCCTGCCGGCAATCTGCCTGGCCGCTCCTTATGCCGCGTACATTGCCCGCCTGACGCGGGCCGGCATGCTCGAAGTGCTGAACCTCGACTATGTCCGTACGGCCTACGCCAAAGGCCTGCCTCAGCGGACTGTCATCCTCCGACATGCGTTGCGGGGAGCCATTTTGCCCGTGGTTTCGTTCATCGGGCCGGCTGCGGCTGGCATTCTCACCGGTTCGCTAGTAATCGAACGAATCTTTAATGTGCCGGGGTTTGGTTCGCACTTTATCGATGCAGCCCTGCAGCGAGACTATCCGCTGGCGATGGGAGCCGTGCTCGTGTACACGGCCCTGCTGTACGTGATGAATGCTCTCGTCGATTTGTCGTATTCTGTCATCGATCCTCGCGTGAAGTTGGAATAGCCGCTGGCCGTTATGTCTGCCGATCTTTCACCTGCGACCAATACCGCCGACCGCTATGCGGCCCTGCTGACCGAAGCTGCGCAGGTGCGAGGCATTTCCCTCTGGCACGATGCTTGGCGCAGGCTGCGCAAAAACTACGCGGCCATGACATCGCTCTATTTTCTGATTGCCCTCGCCTCCGTCGCCTGGCTGACTCCGCTGTTGCCCCTACAAAGCCCCAGCTTTCAGGTCGTCGATAAGGCCAACATCTTCAAGCCGCCGCGAACGCTGCAACGTCCGCTGAGCGTCTCGCTGGCCGATGTCAAAAGGTTCGATCAAGAAGTTGCCGATCTCACGGCCAAAGTTCGCATGGCAAGTGCCACTGAAAAGCCCAAACTCGAAGCCGAACTGCAAGGCAAGTCCCGCGCTCATCCGTTCAATCGCTTGTGGACGAACCCTGGGCCGCTGGCGCGAGCGATGATTCGCACTCGTCTGGCCATTTTTGGTCAGTGGTGCATTCCTTCAATCTGCGGCACCGACAATCTTGGCCGCGATGTCCTCTCGCGCATCTTTTGGGGCGCACGCGTTTCATTGATGGTGGGCGTACTGGCGGCCGTCGTTTCGCTGGTGATTGGTGTCAGCTATGGAGCTGTCGCCGGCTATGCAGGAGGCATGGTCGATGCTGGCATGATGCGCGCCGTCGATATTCTCTACTGCATTCCATTCATCTTCGTGGTGATTAATCTCATCATGTTGCTGAGCGACGATGCCATCAAGGCGACGCTCGCTAAGGTCGGCATCAACCAAATCGTGATCTTTTACATCGTGATTGGTGCCGTGTATTGGCTCACGATGTCGCGCGTCGTGCGCGGGCAAGTCATCTCGCTGAAACACGAACAGTTCATTGATGCCGCGCGGACTATCGGCGCGGGGAGCGGACGAATTGTCTTTCGCCACATTGTTCCCAACGTGCTGGGCATTGTGATTGTCTACCTCACGCTCACGATCCCCAGCGTCATGCTCTTCGAGGCATTTCTATCGTTCCTCGGCCTCGGCGTACAACCGCCGGATGTCAGTTGGGGACAACTGGTGAACGATGGCATCAAAGTCATCACCCCCATTGGCATTCACTGGTGGCTGGTACTCTTTCCTGGCTTGGCCCTGGCCCTTACCCTCTTCGCGCTGAACTTTCTCGGCGATGGCTTGCGCGATGCGCTTGATCCGCGGATGAAGAATCGGTGAGTGAGGGGTGCGGGAGATGAGGGAAATACAAATACCGCCGCCTCTGATTTCTCTCGCCCCTCGCGTCTCGCCCCTCGTCTCCCGCACCCCACTTCGCTCAGGCTCGTTGCCGCCAGGGCGAATGAAACGCAGCGGGAAGCGTGAGCACGAGGATGAGCACGCCGAGCCAGAGATAGCCGGGGATGAGCAGGGCCGCGACGCCAAAGAGGGCGAAGACGAGTTGGGGGAAGGCGACGAGCCAATCTCGCAGGACGGAGCTGCGTCCCAGCTGCGTGACGATTACCGCAAAGCCCAGGAGCGAGAACGCGATCAGCCAATCGTAGGAACGGGCAGGCTGCTGCGGCGCTGCCGGCAGCGAGACCGTCCAGGTGGGCATGTCCCCGGCCTGCGTGTGGCGAAGTTCGAACAGGGGCCGGGCAACGACGGCTTCCTGCATGGGCGTGAGATTGGCCAGCGTTGTGCCCGGGACCATCGTCGGGATTTCGGCGAGGGGCAGGGTCAGCAAGTCGGACATCTCGTTTTGGAGCGCTTGCAGGCGGGCGTTGACGACGGGCGCAAGCGGCGACGAAGGAGGCCGCTTGCGAATGGCCTGCCATTCGCGATCCCAATGTTGTCGCCAGAGTCGCAGCCAGGTATCGACCGATTCGGCCAGATTGCCGGCCGGGCTATCGGTGGCCCCGCGAGCAACTTTTGCCAACGCTTCGAGCGGCGCGAGCGGGTCGTTGTCGTCGGTCGATTTACTCCCCGCGAGCGTGGCAGGAGCGACCAGGAGCGCTGGGCCACTGATCTGCCAGCGCGTGCGTTCGACCGGAGCGCCGGCCAACTGAGGTGCGGCGAATTGCCACTTGCCGGAAGCTTCGTCGCGGACAGGCAAGCGACCGCGATAGATCACCTGGACCCACTGCGGCCAGCTATCGGAATGCAAGTCGACGGTAGCGGCTCCGCTGATGCCTGGTTCGCGGCGCAGTTGACCGGGAATGTTGTTGACGACCACCGCGACCAGTTCGTGGGCATCGGGCGGTTCGATCAGCAGGCTCTTGGCACCGCCGGGAACAACGGTCAGTTCCGACCGGCCCACGATGCGCCGATCGGTCTGCCACGAAACTTGATGATCGGCGAGGACCACGCGGGGCTGTTCGCGGCGCGTTCGTTCGGGCCGAGCGGACGCGCGGTAGCGATCGATAATGGCTTCGTAGGCGAGATTCGTCGGCGGTTCGTTCGCGGCAAAGATCGCCGGCAATTCGGGCCGCGCCTGCAAGCCCGCGGTTTGCCACTGCAGGCGCGAGTCACTGGCCTGGCGAGGTAACGAAACCCAGCGCTGCAGGTCGTGCGTGCCGACCAGATCGATGGCCGGCAAGCGAATCAATTCTTGTTCGGCTTCCAACGGCACAGTGAGTCGTAACAGCAACTGATCTTTGACTGGCTCCTGCAACTGCACTCGCAGCAAGTTGCGCGACTGCCCGGGGAGCAGTTCCAGATGCGAGCGCGCGGCAGGCTGCAAGTCGAACGGGCCGCTCCAATCGCGAGGGACGGAGAATTGCAATTCGTCGAACACTCCGCCGGGTGCTCGTAAGTTGGCAATCACTTCGACTTGCCAGCCTTCGGCCAGTGGAACCATGCGCGTGAGCAATTCACCCGATGAGCCAGGCAAAGCAGCGGCGAGCGTGACAGGAATTTGCGGGGGAACAGCACCGGGGCGAGTGCCGGTCCATTCGAGTTGAGCAATCAGACGGTCGACGGTCGCGACCTCGTCGAGGTCCATCTTCAGTGGCAGTTGTTTCCAGCCCGCGAGTTTGCCGAGTTTTACATCTGCTCCGGGACGACGGCGAATCAGGCACTCGTAATGTTGCACCTCAATATCGGTGGCTTGCAGCACGGGCAGGTTGACGAGTTTGCCCATTTGGTGCGGACGATCGGCCAACACTTCGACTTGCCAGGGTTCGGAGCGGACTTCGTCGAGGAGCAGGGTGAGTAAGCCGTCGGCATGCCGGAACCAGCGTGAGGCGACCGCGACGTCGCCCTGCGTGACACTCACTCGGCGAACGGTAAGCTGCGGCTGCAGTTGAAAGCGGAGCTGATTCAAGCTGGCGGAAGCAGCTTGCCCTTGCAAGCGATAGCGGACCGCCGTGTGATCGGGAGTGAGCGACCATTCGATCTGTTCGGTAGCTTGCAAGCGATTTTGCACGGCCGAGACTGCCAGCGTGGGACGAGGCACTTCGACCGTACTGCGAAACGCCTGCACGGGACTGAGCGTGACATCGCCCCATTGCTGCAAAAACTCGGCGGCCGGCAGTCCGCCGGGCTTGCCATTCCATTGCAGGCCGGGAGCGGTCCAAGCTGCTTGCCAGTCGCGCATGATGCGGTCGGCAGCAGGTTCGATCCGTGGCGGAATCAGGTTGCCAATGCCGGTCGTACCCACCAGCAGAAACGAAGCCGTCAGGGATACATCGCTGGTCGTTGCGCGCTCGAGCACGAAGTGGTGCAGGTTCACTTCACCTTCTTCGAGCCACTGCTTTACGATGTTCGAACCATTGCCGGTCGGCAACAAGCGAAAGCGCGGATCGGCGCGAATCACTACTTCGCGCAATTTGCCGGTGAGGGGGCGGAACTGCCACTTGCCTTCGACGGTGACCGAACTGGGGCGCAGTCTCCACAGCAGAAGTTGCTCGGCTTCGATCACTGGCGGCGGCTCAGCCAACGAGCGCGACCATTGCACCGTCAGCTGTTCCGTGGCTCCCAGGTCAGCTTGCCACGCGGCGGCATCGGTAGCCTGTTCGGCACCGCGCGCAGTGGGAAGGAGCACTTTGTCGGCGGAGGTCAGGGCGGGGACAATCGCGCGGCTATTCGCGACCGCGGGAATGCGAATCGTGGCACCGACCGCGCCGTCCTTGGGTGGTACGAGAAGCGCCAGGCCCACTTCAATGCGTTGGCGACCGGTTCGCTCGGCGTCGAGTTCAATCTGCAGGGCATCGCCAGCCGCAGACCAGGTGGCAGACGCTGCTTCACCTTCGATGCGCACGCCCGGATCAACCAAGCGAACCTGCTCGCGGCTGAATGGCAACTTGAACGAACTGCCGGCGCGGAAGACTTCGACTTCGTACCGCGCGACGACTCCCTGGAACGTGATGCCTTGAACCTCAGTGGCGGTTGTGGCCGCTTCGGTTTGCCAGCGGAGGTCGTACTGGGCCGAGCGAATGAGCCAATCGGGCTGGCCGGCGCTCACTTGTGGATTGTGACGAAACAAGGCTTCCCACAGGGGCGGCGAAACGTAGACGTACTCGCCGACAGGTTGGCGGTCTTCATCAATAGGAATGACCACACGCCAAGGTTTAGCAGCTTCTTCAGCGGCGCCAGCAGGAAGCAAGTTCCACGAAGTGGCCGCGAAGAGCACGGCCGAGAGGAGCAAAAAGCCAAGGAACAGCCGCATCAGCGGTTGCAGCAACTGTGTGCTGGGAGTGGTCGAAGACGAAGGGCTTTTGGCTTTGAGCGGCGAGCGAAATAGTTGCAACGCACAGCCGGTGAGCCAACCAGCGAGACCCGCTTGCAGGAAGATGCGCAGCGGAGGAGCAATCAGCATGCTCAGGGCGAGCCAGCCAATGGCGGCAGCTATCAGGCGGAACGTGCTCCACTGTTTGAAATACAACACCGCTGCGGCAGAGCACAGAGCCACCGCCAGGGCTAACAGCGCGAACCAGGTGGGCGAGTAAACATCGATTTGTACGTTGCCGCCGCTGGGAAGATCGCGCGAGAGCGAGGCTGCTCCTTCACTGGGCAGCATGAGCGAAAGGAACGACGTGCTCCGAAAAGCGGTGTCGCCGTCGGTTTGCGAACTGGGCCACAGTTGCCAATTGTTCGGCAGGTAGGCATGCCAATAACTCTGTAAGACGGGCAGGCGTGTCTCCGGAATCGGTGCCGTCCAGCGAGTGCGAAACCACGCATAGTTTTCATTCGCGGGAGAAGTGTACTCGAGCCGGACGAGTGGATTCTCACTGCTACGAGCACCATTCGTCGTTCGCAATGGAATGGAAAGCCAGCGAGGATCGCTCGTGCGCGAGAAGGCGAGCACTTCGCGGCCATCGACGACAGCCCGCGCTAGTCGCGCGTCGCTGGCGAGTCGCAGTTCCAGCGTTTCGACATCATCGCCGGCGACGACATAGTGCGCTTCGTGTCGGCCAGCACCGGTGGGAGAAAACCAGCTTTCGATTTCGCAGCGGCTGATCCAACCAGCCAAGGGACGTTGGGTTTCGAGCAGTGGCAGTAGCTTCAGGCGAGCATCTTGGCCCGCCTGGTAGCGAAATCGTGCGCGAACTTGGGAGGAAGACGGCGGAATCGGCAGCGGGCGCATCCGCTGAGCTTCCCACGTCAGGGGCGTATCGAGCGGCCCGATCAGCTCCACCTGCGCGGCATGCGAAGTGGCTTCCGGCAGTTCGATCATCGGCGCAAATGTCGAAGCCACGATCGACTCATTCCAGACCGCTTCCAGCGTGAACGAAGCATCGCGTGCGCGGGGCAGTTCGATGCGATAGAGCCCTGGTCCCGGTTGATCGCTGGGAGTGACAAGCGTTTCGACGCGCTCGGCGACCAGCGGACGGGGCTCTGCTTCCAGCCGCCACTGCGGATCGCTGGCCGGGGCCGGACGAATCTGTACGAGCACGCTGGAAACTGCCGACGACTCCGGATCGCAGCGGAGCGAGAGCCGATAGTCGACGCGCTGGGGGGCGAGATGAATTTGCAACGTCGACTCGCCTGCATAGCGGGGCGAACCCGGCGCGAGAAGAAAGCGAGGCTGACGGGCACTATCGGTGAGCTTGACCAGCCAGGTGCCGATGGTGGAATCGGCCAGGGCGCGGGCCTTGCTAGAAAGGACCGAGGGAGAAAGAAACTCGAGCCCGTCGGCGCTGAGCAACCGCGGTTCAAAACTGGCATCGGCCAGTTGCAGTGTCACGTAGCGCGTCTGGGTGGCGGCCGTGACGAATCGCACGGGCTGCAGAATATCGTCGTTCCACGCTTCGGCGCCCGAGCCGCGTACGTGCCGCAAGCGAGCTTGAACTCGCAAGGGACGTGAAGAACGCAAAGGCTGGCGAAGTTGGAGCGTGGCAACTTGAACATTGCCGCGAGTTTTCAGCGTGCGATCTTCTAGCAAATCGGCAGGGACGGTTTCAATGGAATCGATCACCCACGAGCGCGGTACTTCGCACTCGATGGTGAAGTGGCTGCCACTCGTGACGGTCAGTTCAGCTGCGAATTGAGCGACCAGTTGCTTCGGCTCCACTTGCAGGGTGAGCATGCTCAGGGCATCGAGAGGCTGAGCCATCACCGCTGGCTGCACTTCGATGACGGCAGCACTGCGTTCGAGTTGAAACTGCAGCAGGTCGGCTCCCTGGCTATCGCTGGCGAGTGTGGTGGCCGTCAAGCGACTTCCTGCTCCGGCGATGGCATCCAGCTGCAACCACCGCGGTGCGGCGATGTTTGCGCGGCCTTCTTGCCAGATCGCGTTCTCCACCGCAGCGCGCGGCAGCGACCACTTTTGCGGCAGCGGAGTCCAATCGGCAACCGCCGTGAGTTGAATCAATCGGCTGGTGCCGGTGAGTGGCTCGGGAAGTTGAATCACCGCGACCGGCTCGTCGGTGTTCGATTTCTCCGTCGTCCAGCTGAGTGATTGCTCGCCCCAACGCACCGAGGTCCATTGCAAGCGAGGATCGTGACGAATGCGAATCTGCCGCAGTGGAGCACGGTCGATATCGAGTTCCAGCGATAAATCCAAATCCATCTGCCCCGACGTGAAGACATAGCTGCTGGTCTCGCGGACGAGCACCAAAGGCTGAGCTTGTTCTTCGCGCTGGCGAGGTTGCACGACCAATTCGACGCGGCGTCCGCCGGCCGCTTCGATTTCCCACAGAGATTCTGGCAATGCATCGGCAGGCTTGTTACCATTTTCGGGCGTCACCGCGCCGCGTTCACGGACGATCGCTGTTTCGCTGACGAGCAACAAGTTGGCTGGCAAGCGGAGCTCGAGTTTTTGCCGCGCAGCAGCTGGCAGGTCGAATTCAAAACGGACGCGACCGCGCTCATCGCGACGACCGCGCAGCGACCACGACAACTGCAGGGTGCCGGACTTGGCCACGGCGACCAATAGTTGTTGCTTGTCACTCATGCCCCAAGTGGCTGGTTCTCCGGTGTCTCTGCCGGACGATTTCCACTGCACGTTCGCCAAGGGCAACGAACAAGGCGCAAGCGGCAGCCAGTGAACGACTGCGGTGGTCGCAGACGCCGATTGCAACTCGACCGTCAACTCCGCCGTGCCACCAACGATCTGATCGCCCCGAATTGTCCCTTGGTAGTTGGCCGCAGTGATGGTGGCGGTGGGGGGAGCCTCGTCGGGTGTCGCTGCAGGCTGAAAGTTGGCAGCGCGGCGTTCGAACTCGGCCCGCTTGATTGGTCGCAGGTCGCGAATCTCGGCCGACAGATCATCCTGAGGCACATAAATCTTCCTCAGCGGCTGCACGACCAGCGGCGCTGGCGCGGCCGGTGGTTGAGCGCTCAGCGACGAACCGCAGAGAGCCAGCGCGAGTGTCAACAGTCCAAACGCGAGGCATTTCGCGCGTCGATTCGCGCGGTGGGGAATCACGACTCCACCTCTTGGGGAGACGGAGGCAGCACGGGAGCGGCGGCCGTTGTGGCTGGTGGCGTCGAGCGACTGCCCGTCGAGCGAGGGCTGGAGAGTTTCGAGTTGGCGCGCGGCAAAGGCTGTGGTGCGCGCGGCACTTGCCCCGTCCATAGCCAGCGAATCGCGGCAAGGACAGCTACGATGACCAACCCGAGGGCGACTACTTGGGCCGCGAAGAGCGTTGTCTGCGGTGCGGCGATTCCCAGGGCGAGCAAGACAACAACCATCACCAACAGGCCCGTCGAACTTCGCACCTGAGGCACATGCAAAATGAGCATTCCCAGGACGAGGCCAATTCCGGCGAGCCAGGCTGCCAAAGATCGCTGGCCGATGGTCTGCAGCTGCAACGTCGGTTCGCTACCGACGCTGGAGAAGAGATAGCTGTTGAGCGACGTGGGCAAAGCTTCCTGCCGGCTTGCTCCGCACCAATCTTCGAGCGACCGCTGATCGTAGTTGGCAACGCGCGACCAGTAATAATTGCGCCAGCTCCACTTCATCTCGGGCGCGTAATCGCGCGGGTCGAACAGCAGGTGTTCGTGAGCAGGGAGAACCACTTGCCACTGGATGCGCTGGGGAGCACTGGCTCCCTCAAGCTGTGGCGGTGTGAACTGGTGATCGGCGAGCCACCAGCCTGCGGGGGTCCGCTTAAGTGAATACCAAAGTTCAATCACATGCGGTTGCGGACTGGTCGCGGCACCCAGTTCGATGCGCACGGTCCGTTCGCCAGCCGTTTGCGCAGGGACGTTCTTGCCGTCGACCATGACTTGAATGTTGCTGTTGGCAGTCGCGACGGGCAAGCGAGCGACCACGTTGGGCGCGGCGGTGCGTAGCTGCAGCACGCATCGTTCTTGCCGTTGCTGGGGCGAAAGCCAGGTTTGCACCCACATCCGGTCGATCACCAGCCCGCTGATTTCTGGCGTCTGCAGCAGGGCAACATCGATGTTCAACGAAGTGAGGAGCTTGTCGGATTTTCCTTCCAGCACCCCGCGCTGGCTGGGGGCCAGAGTTTCGTCGCCGCTGTCTGCCTCGGGCAGCTTGAGTTGCAGCTCTTCGGAATGCTCGATGCGAATGGTCTGACCGAGCAAGCGATCGAAGTCGGTATCGGCGGGGACGACGAGTGGAATCTGCAGTTGCGTGGCCGGCTCGGCCTTGAGTGTTGGCATGGGCAGCGAGTAACGAATTTGCAACTTGACCGCGCCGAGGCGATCTTGCATGTCGATCACTTCCAGCAGATTGCGGCCGTCGTCGTTAGGGGCCGGGCGATGCTCTAGCAATTGATCGTTCAGCGAAACCTGAAAACCCTTCAACTCGCTCAGATCGGTGGGCAAATCGAGCAGGTACGAGCGTTTTGATTCATAGGCGATTTGATAGTCGAGTTGTTGCAGCACTTCGACTGGCCCGCGTCGCAAGCGAATAGCGGTCTCGGCCTTCACGCTGCAGTGACGAGAACGAACGCGCCGCGCGGCGACAAAGGCAATCGATTCGCTGGAACCCAAGTCGCGATAGAGCAATGGGGGCTGTTGACGTGAGTTGGTTAGTGCCGCAGCGCTGGCGAGCGCGGCATCGGCGACCAGACCTTTCAGTTCGGTGGCGGTGGGCACCAGTTCGACATTGTCGGCCGGTTGCACCACGATGCTGGCGGGCGCGGCAACATCGACCTGCGGCCGAGGAAGCGAGAAACGCACCGTTTCGGCTTCGGCTCCCAAAGGTTGATGGGCTTCGATGCGAAACGTCAGTTCCCCTTTGGCTGCATCGTTTTGCGTAAGTGGCAAGGCGAGCGTCGTCACGCCTTCTGCCGGCGGCAAAGGCAGTTCGGCCGCGTTCTCACCCAGGACACGATCGATTCGCCAACCTGCCAAATCGAGATTGCTGGCGGTTGCTTTGGGGCCGCGAATGCGAAAACGAAAGCTGGCCTCCAGGCGCAACTGGGTGGCATCGACGAACACTTGATACTGCGGCTCGACCGCAATTCGCGTGGGACGCGGCGTGATCGAGAGTTTCAAATCAAGAGGCTGTTTGAAATACTCGAAGCGAGCCACCGGACGGCCATTCGCCACGGGCGCTTCGAGCAGTTCGACACGGCGCGTGGAAGCTTCTTCGGTCCAAGCGAGATTCCAGTCTCCTTCGACGAGAAAATCGATCGTACCTCGTTGCCGCTGCGCGCCGATGACTTCGAACCGAGCAGGGCGCACGGCAGTATCGTTGGCGTTGGCCGCGACTTCTTGTTCAGCAAGCAGGCGAATCTCAACGGGACCCGAAGTGGGGCGATCGAAGCGAACATCGACGAGCCGCCCCGCGTTGTTCTTGTTGACATCGGTCGACTCAGCCATGGCCGCCGTGTAGCCGGTCGTGGGTGCCGGGACGAGTTGCATGTCGGGGGGCAAGCGAACAGTGATGGTTTCCATGGGCTTGCCGAGCGTACGCAGCTTGAGGCGAGCTTCGGCGCTGATGCGACTGCGGCTCTCGACGCGGACGATAATCTCGCCGCTGGCTTCGAGCGTGGGCTTGGCTTCTGGCGAAGGAGCCCGGCCTGCTTGCCAGGCGAGTTGCAATTCACCGGTGGGACCAACCACCTGAATTTCGCTTTGCCCGGCGGAGAGACTCTTGGTCGAAAGAATTCCTTCGGATCCGCTGCGGAGCGAAGCAGTGGCCTGAGTAAGTGGCACTTGCAAGCGCATGGCCGATTCGGTCGAGCGCGGCAGGCTGAGTTGCAGTTTGCGCTCCAGTCCCGTGGCAGTGACCGGCACGGCCAGCTTCAGTTGAATTTGATGAGCTTTGCCTTCTCCCTTCAGCCAGAGCAAGAAGCCTTCGCCCTCGCCGGCCACGCTCAGGACGTGTTCGCCTGGGCCGGTGTACTTGGCCGGTTCCAGCAACGCGCCGCCACTCAGCCTCAGGGGAACGCGCACCCAGCCTGGCTGCTTCACGCGCACGCTGGCCGAGACTTGCAACTCGGCGGTGGGGCCATCGGCTTTGCCGGTGATCGTGAGGTTGTCGAAGGCAAAGGCAGGCGGTGGAGGAGGAAGCAGCCCCTTTTGGATCTGCACCAGCTTTTCGAAGTCTTCGAACGACAGCCCGATGACGGGGATCAAGTTCCCCTTGCTGTCGCGGATCATGTAAGTGTCTAGTTCGCTGGCCGGCGGGGCAGCGGGACCCAGGCGTGGAGCAAATGTCCTGGCGGCCGGAGATGGTTCAGCGGGAGCCCCTTCTGCCGCAGGCTCTTTCGTCTCGGCTTTGTTTTTTTCGTTCTGACCCCAAGCTGTGGGCAGAACCGGTGCGCAGAGCGAGACCGCCAGCCAGGCCCAAACCAGCATGCTGACCAGCGGCTGGTGTGTGGTCGAGAATGAGGACAAGACGAATCGCACCAGGGACGTTTCCCGTTACAAAATCCGACGAGTGTCAGCGTGGCGAGAGAAGAGTTTGCACACAATTCCCAGTTTAACTGGCTGGGGCCTTTGGACCAACTAAATCCGCCGGCAGTCGCCTACTTGCATTATCACCGGCTGCTTCGCTCCGCGGCCGGCAAATAACCGCCAAATCTGCTTCTCTGAGTACATTCGCTGCAGCAGGCCATTCTTATTCTTAGTACCCGCCCAGCGGCGGCACGTTACGGGGAGCCGGTCGCCCGAATTGACTCGATTGTGAGGCCAATCGAGTTGCACTGAAGGCAATCGACACCCGGAATGGGGGCAAGCCCTGCTGCTATCAGCAAATTTGCTAAAAACCGCTGAGGTGGGGAACGAAACCAAGGGATCGAACGTCTGAAGATTGTTTTGTGCGTACAGTCTGCTTACGATAGACCCTTAGTCGATGGGCGCTTAGTCGAAGGAATGCGATGGCGCTCGCCAGCGGGTAATTGGATTCAAATCTTTCCTTGGGGCGTGCCGGAACGCGTCACAGGGGTGAGTCTCCGTCTGGTTGGACCTACATCTCCATGCAATTCCTTTCCCACCGTCGTACCCAGCCAACCGTTCACCAAGCGGCCCAGGCTGGCGAAACCGCCGCGAAACCGCGCCGCACGGTCCGTGCTAGCGGTGGACCTGCTAGCAGCGGCATGCGTCGACGAGCCTTCTTCGAAACGCTCGAAGCCCGGACAGTGTTCGCCCCCTTGGGCGCGTTTCCGGATGACACAGCCGAGTACATGCTGGGCGACATTCTGATTACGGTCGTGCTGATGGAGTCGGACCCGACGCTACCCGGCGCCGATCCGAGCACCGAAAACTGGACCGCGTCCACCATCAATGCCTTGCAAGCCAAAGTGCAAGAAGGCATGACTTGGTGGAAAGATACGTTCAACAACATCAGTGGGTTTTATAGTAACCCGGCCTTGCCGCTGGTGAACTTCAAGTACGACTGGACTTGGGCGCTCGACCCCGTCGAGACGATGTACGAGCCGATCAATCGGTACTCGTCGGTACACGAACTGTGGGTCAACGATTTTCTCGATCGACCCGACGTGAACTTTGCTCAGAGCCTCGATATCTACAAAGACATCAAGGCGTTCAACAACTTCCAGCGCGAGAAGCACAACACCGATTGGGCCTTCACCATTTTTGTGGCGAACAGCACCAACGATGGCGACGACTTCTTCCCACTCAATCCGTCCCCCGCACCCGACGAAGTGAACTATCGCGGGGCCTTCGCCTTTTTGGGTGGGCAGTTCGTGGTGGTCCCTTCCGATCGTCCGGCGATGACGTTTGCCCACGAAGTGGGGCACATGTTCTATGCCCTCGATGAGTACTCGAACGGCCATTCGTACGGGGCCAAGTCGGGCTACTACAACACGCAAAATACCAACGGCGCGAACGGCAACCCCACCGAGAACTTCCTGGGCGTGCAACAGCCGAGCATCATGGCGACCGGCAGCGGACAGTTGCAGGCCTGGCTCGAACACATCAGCTCGACTTCGTCGAAAGAGGCCATTGGCTGGAAAGATTCGGACGGCGATGGTGTGCTGGACGTCAACGACGTCAGCTTCACGCTCATTGGCAAGGGCTCGTACAACTCGAGCACAGGGACTTACCGCTTTCAAGGCACCAGCAGCGTTCGCACTCTGCCTAACAAGAACACGTTCGGCGGCCCGAATGCTAACGTCGTGTACAACGACATTTCGATCAACAAGATTCGCCGGGCCGAGTACTCGCTGGATGGCGGTAGTTGGACGACGATCACCGATTTTGTCGATACGCCGACGACTGCCAATTTCGATCTTTCGATTCCGATCACGGCCGGCGAACACACGCTGCAGATTCGCACCTTCGACGGCCGCACCGGCGCTTCGTCTGATATTTTCACGGCCGAAATCAACTCGCCCGGCGAAGCTACTCCGCCGCAGCTGACGACGAGTCCGGGAACCGTGAGCGGGTTTGCGTATCGCGACGACAACGGCAACGGCCGGTGGGATGCCAACGAACCGGGCCTGGGCGATTGGGGCTTTGAGGTCCGCGATCTCGACGACCATCTGCTGACACTCGCCCACTCGCTGCGCCCCAGCGATTATGCCAATAACACGGTGCTGAACACGATCATGCCCGGGGTCACCCTGAGCACTATCGGCGTCACCGCTGGTGGCGATCTGGTGATGTCGCGGATTAGCTCGCGGGCCGGTGGCTCGATCTTCTACGCGGGCAGCACCGCCAACGAGACCTACGGCACGCTACGCAATCCGTCGAACACTAATACGCTGCTCTTCGACCGCCGTCTAAAAATTGAGTTTGCCTCGCCCGTCACTTCGGTCAGCTTGCGAGCGATCAGTGCCGCGATTGGCTCGGGCAAGGGAAGCGTCGGTCAGCTGGAAGCGTACGATGCGAACAATAACCTGATCGGTCGCTACACCACGGGGGCCCTGGGTGTCGGACAAAGCGAAATGATGTCGATCACGCATGGCGTGGCCGATATCAAGTACGTGATTGCCCGCGGGCATCTTGAAACCGAAGTGATGTTCGACAGCCTGAACTGGGGCCCAGCCACTTCGACCACAACCAACCCGGACGGCAGCTTTTCGCTGGCCGCGTTGCCAGCAGGCACCTACAACCTGAAGATCGTGCCGGCTTCGCCGAATTACAACGCGATCACGCCGCTCGAAGGCCGGACCACCATTACCATTCCCGCGAATGGCGGTCCCCCGGCGAACTTGTACTTTGCCTATCAGTTCGGCGGCAATCCTTGGCATAACTTGCTGGATCCGCTGAATACCACCGGCGGTGGCGGCATCACAGCCTTCGACGCGCTGCTGATTATCAACTACCTCAATCTGCATCCCGCCGGCAACACCCTGGTGGCCAGCGAAGCGATTCCCGGCCACTACCTGGATGTCGACAATAACAACAAGTGCACGGCCTTCGATGCCCTGTTGGTGATCAACTACCTCAATCAGAACCCGATTGGCGGCGGAGGTGGTGGTGGCGGCGAAGCAGTAGCTCCCCCGACAACGCCCCCGGCGATTGTGGCTGGCGGCAACGGCAATGGTGGTAGCGGCGGTGGAGAATTAGCCCCCGCGCAAACGGCCGACGAGTACTTTGCCCGCCTTCCCTTCCACGGCACGCCGATCCGTGAAGACCATCACGATCATGTACACGTCGAAGATCTGGTGGAAGCTCACTTCGAACTAGATGGTTTCGACCACCACGGGATTGAGCACGATCAGCACGATCATGAAGAGTTCGTGCTGGCCACCGGCAACGACGACAACGCGAGCGAGTTCACCCTGTTCGGTAATGCCGATCCGCTCGCCTATCAAGAGAGCGACAGCGATACGGAGTCGGAATTGATTCCGGCTCTGGCCACGACATCGACCACGGGCATTTCTCCGTTGCTCGAACGGCTGCGAGACTTGCGCTTGAGCCGCGAGGAAGCGGACATTGTGCCGGCTCGCAAGGCTCAGTTGCTGCGAGCCCGGTTCGAACAACTGCTGGCGGTTCTTTCGGGCGACCAAGATCGCCTCGCCAATCTCGGCGGCCAGCCACCTGCTGCGGGATAGGGTGCCGGCCTTAGGCAGCTAGTCATTCACCTATTCCCAAGAACCTACTTGTGACAGTGTTGACAAAAGATCAGCACTTTGCGCAAATGTCGGATTGTTCTTCGGAAATGTGGTGGAACGAGTAGCGGCGAGAAACGAGGCCGTTGGCGACCCTGCGCGCATCCAGCAAATGCCTGCAAACAATGGCCGTGCGATGGCAACCCTGTCTGCCAGCGAAAAGCATTCTCGTCACTAGAGTTTTGCAATGTCCAGGATATGCAGTAATCGACTTTGCGATCACTGAATTCGACGTTCGTCGCAAGTGGCAATTAGATACTGTCGATTGATGTCCAATTTAGGGATGTTTAATTTCCCAAGCAAGGAACAGAACGTCAGGCATCGCGCGGTTCCCGAGTGCCAAAATGGCAGTGAAAAGTGGTTATCAAATGGTTATCGCGCGGCACGGCAAAAACGGGTTATCAGTCAACCGAAGTGGTTTTTCTTATGGGACTTGCGGCAGAAAGTTATCAGCAAAAAACTCGCGAAAAAGTTATCAAGCCGTGTCTGTTGTCACCGGTTGTTGTGGGCTAAGGAGGTGATCAGCAAGGGGAAATGAATGACCGTAAGCGTGATGAGGTTCGGTGGCGATCAGCGGTGACTTAGGGCTCGGC
This sequence comes from Anatilimnocola aquadivae, assembly GCF_049819085.1. Taxonomy (GTDB): domain Bacteria; phylum Planctomycetota; class Planctomycetia; order Pirellulales; family Pirellulaceae; genus Anatilimnocola. The sequence goes on along the minus strand of NZ_CP187419.1, from coordinate 7,771,727 downwards.
AGGTACGGGTGTCTCGGGTGCAATTGCCGGGCGAGGTTTGCCTGGTAAGCTGACCTCGAACATCGTCCCTGGGCCCTGCTGACGATCGCGCACCTGAATCTTGCTGCGCAGGCGGGCGAGTAACGTGCGGACAATGTAGAGGCCGAGGCCAGTGCCGGGTTTGTCGCGTTCGAGTTCGCTCCCCAGGCGTTCGAAGCGGCCGAAGATCTTGCGTCTTTGTTCGGGGGGAATGCCGCGGCCATTATCGCTGACGCGGACGATCACTCGCCCGGCCTCAGTCAGGTCCATTTTCACTTCGACGGCAGGGTTCTCATCGGCGGCATACTTCACCGCATTGTCGATCAGATTGCGAAAGACCAATTCCAGGTCGATGCGGCGACAGCGAACGATGGCCGGTTGCAAATCGAGTTGCACCGTCTGGACGGGGACCTGATGCCGCAGGCACACTTGCTCGGAGCAGCTGCGCAGGACGTCGTCGAGCGAGACGTCTTGTTCTTCGCCGGGCTTGGCTACACGCTCGAGCCGCGCGACATCGAGCAAGTGATTGATCAGCGTATCGAGTCGTTCGACGTCCTCGAGCATGTCTTTGAAGAACGATTCTTGCTCGGACTGGCTGATCTGCCGGCGATTCAAAGTTTGAATGTAGAGCTTGAGCGAAGCGATCGGCGATTTGAGTTCGTGCGTCACGCTGTCGATGAAATTCGACTGTCGCCGGCTGAGGTTGATCGCCTTGATCGACAGGACGAGGTACATGACTACGCCCAGCAGGATGAACGTCAGCAGGGTGGTGCCGATCGAGAGCCAGGCCCAGTACCAGCCTGCACCGGTATCGAGGGCGGCGATAATCAGGGTGAGGATCGAACCGACGAGCACCACCACGACGAGGACGATGAGCACGACGCCGAGCGTGATGGGCCAACGGAGCGAGCGACGTTCGAACATAGCGGGCTGCGAATGGTGATGAAGAGGGAAGAAGCAAGCGTGCCACTATCTTACCATCGGCACCAGAATCGAGCTGACTGCAATCAGCACGAGCACGCCAATGGTCAGCCTGCGGACCACATGATCGGGCAAGTGACTGCCGATCTTCAAGCCGATGAGCATGCCAACAACGAGGGCCGGAATGCCGGCCAGCCCGAGCCAGAGCGCGGCAAACAAACTGTTACCAAAAAAGAGCCAGAGAAAGAACGCTTGCGGAATCATGCCGGTGGCAAAGATGAAATAGAGGAACGCTTTGGCCCGGATGATCGGCCAGCGATGAGCCATCACCCACAGCACCATCATGGGGCCACCCATGCCGCAGAGTCCCAGCAGGAATCCGCCCATACCGAAGGCCACTACTTCCCAAGCCCAGTGCAGGTGGTCTTGCGGCGGGACGCTTAGCAGCCATTGGGCGGCGAGAATCAGCAGGATGATGCAGCCGACGACTTGCGAGGCCAGATCCTTGTTCGCGTTGCCAACCCAGTAAAGCGTCGCCACGCCCAAGGGAAGCGTGATCAGGCGGATGATCGACGGGCGAAAGGCAAGTGCCAGCGGAATCTCGCGCCGCAAGCGCCAGGCACCCAGGGCGTTTTGCACGAGCGAGGCCACCATGTTGATGAGCACCGCCTCGGGCAAACTGATGCCGGTGAGCATCAAGAGCGGAATACCAAATAGCCCTCCGGCAAAGCCCACGGCTCCTTGCACAATGCTGCTGGCCAGCAGAATCAACAGCACCAGAAAGAGAGAAGACACTTGGAGGGGGCAGACAGTGAGAAAGGAAGATAGAAGGCGGGAGTGGGCAAAGAGCAACTTACCAGAATACTCTGTGCCGATTGCCTCTTCTCGGCATCATGGCAATTCCTGCCTTTTCGTGAAGAAATTGCGCACAGGCCCATCGCCCAAAGCGGGGGCACGGCGGATAATGCCCTGTTGCCCGTCGACCGACTGCCCTCGCTGCTGAGGCTCAATGATCACCGTCCAAGAGTTGACCAAAAAGTTTCCCAATCCGGGGCGCGACGTGCTCGCGGTCGATCGTCTGTCGCTGGCTGTGCCCCGCGGCGAGGTCTACGGACTGCTCGGCGAGAACGGAGCCGGCAAAACCACGACGCTGCGGATGATTCTCGGCCTGCTCTCGCCGACGAGCGGCTATGCCGAGGTCGATGGCTTCCGCTCGGTCGAATCGCCCGATGCCGTGAAGGCCCGCATCGGTCTGGTGAGCACTAGCGCCGGTTTGTACCAATGGCTGACGCCGCGCGAGCTGCTGCTGTTCTTCGCCGATCTGTACGGTGTGCCGGACGACATCGCCGAGCAGAACTTGCAGAAGCTCAACCAGTTGTTCGATCTCAAAGAGTTCATCGATCGCCGCAGTGCCACGCTCAGCACCGGGCAAAAGCAACGCGTGAACCTGGCGCGGTCGCTCATTCATGATCCGCCGGTGCTGTTGCTCGACGAACCAACGCGCGGCTTGGACGTGCTCGGCAGCAAGGTGATTTTCGACTTCATCGGCGCCGCCCGTAACTTGGGCAAAGCGGTGATCGTCAGCACGCACCGGCTCGACGAAGCCGAACGACTCTGCGACCGGTTTGGTCTGCTGCACAAAGGACGCTTGATGCACGAAGGAACGATGACCGAGCTGCGCCAGCGGACCGGCTGCGACACGCTGACCGAAATGTTCTTGAAGGGGCTCTCTGCAGCGGATCTGCAGGAGGCACAGAACTAATGGCTCACGATTCCAGCCTTCTCCCGCTCAAGCCCGGCAGTGTGCGCCAGTCGTGGGTCACTCGCGTCTTCAGGCTCACTCGCAAAGAACTGCGCGAGACCCTGCGCGACCGCCGCACCATCGTCACCTTGGTGCTGATGCCGCTGCTCCTCTATCCGCTCATCACCGTCGTCTTTCAACAGTTCATGCTGCTGAGTGCCAAGCCCGGCAGCGAGGTTAGCTGGAAGATCGCGGCCCGTAATGAAAACGACTTGCTAGAACTGGTAAAGCGTCTGCAGTTGGGCGATGCCTGGCTACGCGAAACAGGCGAGGTGAAATCAGCCAGCGAGAATGTCGATGCGCCGAAATCTGCTTCGTCCGCGCCGGGTCCAACTTCGCTGCTGCAGCAAGCCCTGCCCGAACCGCAGCTCGAACGCATCGACGGGATATTCGATGACGACCTCAACAACCTCATCAATAGTGGCGAGGCCGATGTTGCCATTCGCTTGTTTCGTCCCGACGCAGAGAATCCGCAGCGGCTGAACTTCGACCTAGTGTATCTGCCCAAGAGCGCTTACGCGCGCGACCTGGCCAAGTTCATCGACCGCCGCCTGCGCGCCGCCAACGATGCGCTACTGCATCGCGAATTGGAAAAGCTTGGGGGCGATGCTCGCCCGCGCGTCTCTTGGACGCACCAACCCATTCACACCGATGACGAAGCCTTTCAAATCGCCTCGCTCATTCCGCTGATCTTGATCCTGATGACCATTACCGGCGCGGTCTATCCGGCCATCGATCTCACCGCCGGCGAACGAGAGCGCGGCACGCTCGAAGCCCTGATGGCTGCGCCTGTGCCCCGGCTCGGCTTGTTGCTGGCCAAGTACTTTGCCGTGCTCTGCGTCGCCCTGCTCACTGCGGTCATCAACCTCACCGCTATGACGATCACCTTGCAAGCCAGCGGGCTCAGCACCTTGCTGTTGGGACCGCAGGGCTTGCCGGCGACAACGGTATTTGCGGTGCTCGGTCTGCTGTTGCTGTTCGCTGCGTTCTTTTCGGCGGTCATGCTCACGGTCACCAGTTTTGCCCGCAGCTTTAAGGAAGCACAGGCGTATCTCATTCCGCTGGTGTTGCTCGCGCTGGCACCTGGCTTCTTAAGTCTGCTGCCCGGCTTGAAGCTGGAAGGCATTCTGGCCATTACCCCGCTGGCGAACATCGTGCTCCTAGCGCGGGATTTGTTGCAAGATCAAGTTGAGCCGATTGCCGCAGCCACGGCGGTGATTACTACGGCGCTCTACGCACTCGCTGCCCTCGCGTTCGCTGCCAAGATCTTTGGTAGCGATGCCGTTCTGTATGGCAGCCAAGGGAGCTGGGCGGAACTCCTGCGCCGCCCTGCCGAACCATCACCGGTAGCGACGCTGGCCCAAGCGGCGACCGCGGTTGCTTTCGTCTATCCCAGTTACTTCGTCATGAACGGTATGCTGGGCCAATTCGCCTCGGCATCGATGCAACAGAAGTTGATCCTCACCGCCGCAGGCGCGGGGTTCGTCTTCTTCTTCATTCCACTCTGTCTGGCACTATGGCAGCACCTGCGGCTGAGCAGTGCCTGGCGAATGGTGCTCCCGTCGCCACTAGCGCTGATCGGCTCGCTGCTGCTTGGCATCAGCTTGTGGCCGTTTGCCCACGAGGTCATCGTGTTCGCGCAGCAATACGGCTTTTCGACGCTCTCGTCCGAAGAACTCGCCAAGCTCGTGCCCAATATGGAGAAGTACATCGAGCAGTTGCAACAGGTGCCGTTTCCAATCGTCCTGCTCGCGATGGCGATCGTCCCCGCCTTCGGCGAAGAGTTGTTCTTCCGCGGCTACGTGCAAACGGCCTTGCAACAAAAGCTGCCTGCCTGGGGCGCGATCCTGATTTCTGCAGCGCTCTTTGGCGTGTTTCACCTTTCGGTGGGTGGACTCGCGATTCTCGAACGCGTCATCTCCAGCGCCATGCTCGGCCTGGTGCTAGGCTGGATCTGTTATCGCACCGGCAGCGTCTATCCCGGCATGCTCTTGCACATGGTGCACAACGGCTGGTTGATGGCCATGGCTCGCTGGAAAGAAGAGATTCAAAAACTGGGCTTCGATCCCAAGGACCAGACGCATCTTCCTTGGCAACTGATCGCGGTTGCCACGGTGCTGGTAGTGGTCGGCGCGCTGTTGATTTTTATTGCCCGCAGGCGAGCACAGCCCGACGAACTGCCCGCAGAACCGGTGTTGCGAAGTTAGCTCTGCGAACCAAGTGCCTCGTACGCAGCACGCAAGGTTTGTCCCTGGTCCGGATTGAGCATGCTGATGTAAGCGATCATGCCAGTCAGCCAGCTTTCGAAGTGCGGTATGTTGTCGCGATTCTGCTGGGCGAGACCTTCCGTTTTCGCACGATGCAGAATCGCGCGAATGCAACGCACAAGATCGCGCGGCACGTTGGTCTTGTCGTTGACGACGACGCCTGTGACCGATTGCCGCACGTGCCGCCGCTGCACGCGCGTCTTCGTCTCGTTCACGGCAAAGCCTTCGTCCTGAGCAATGTGCCGCACGCGGGCAAGTATGTAACCGATGGGCTTCGCGGCCTCGCCGCTGGCCGAGAACGTCAAATCGTCGGCATAGCGGGTGTAGTTCCAGCCTAGCTTTTTGCCGATGCCGCTGAGGCGCTTATCGAGCCTGCGTGTCACCAGGTTGCTGAGCGCCGGGCTTGTGCAGGCTCCTTGCGGCAGTGCCCGCGGGCCTGTTGCCACTTCATAAGTCTTCCCTTGAAACTCTACCATTCGTCGCGGCGCTTCGGTGCAAAGCAGCGCGAGGATCGTGGCCACAGCGGGCGAGTAGCCAAGCGAACGAAAGGTACCTTTGACTCGTGAAAAACCGATGGTTGGAAAGAAGTCGGCCAAGTCGGTGTTCACGACCACAGCTTGCCCGACATGAGCCTGGGCATTCGTCACGGTGCTTCGCCCTGGCACAAAACCGTGAGCCGCGTCGTGGACGGGTACCTTGGCCAGAATGTTTTGCAGGATCCAAGTCTGACACTTTTTCAGGTGACGGTGCGGCGCGGAAAGGCGACGCAGCCCGCCGCTCTTCTTGGGCACTGTGAAGGTGACATAGTGCGTGCGCGTGGCCGTCTCGGCATGGAAGGCCAGCCAGCGAAGTTGCGGAATGCTGATGCCGAGTGCCTGCGCGACATTGCCGGGCGTGGCCAGCATCGGCAAGCCCAGTTGCATCAGCTTGGGGAGGTTGGATGCACAATCGGCCAGCCCGCGCGAGACACCCCGGCCGAGAAAGATAATGTCCGTCTGCTTGCGCTGCTCGATGGCGACCGCCCGCTGTCGTTTCCGCTCGGCGGCTTCGGCTTTCTTCTGTGCCTTGATCGCGGCTTTCTCTTCCTTGGTGGCCGCCACCACCTGGCGCGCCATCTCGTGCGCTTGATCGAGTTCCGGACGGATCCGATCCATCTCCAGTCCGATGCGATGGATCTCGGCGAGTTCCGCCGGCGTGATCAGTCCCTGGCCGACCATGCCACGGTCGATGAGTTCCGTTCGCTTGTCTGACGTCGGTGGAATGCGGTCGCGACGGCCGAACCAGCCATTGCCCCAGAGCAGGTTCTGTCCCCACGCTGCTTGCGCACGAATCTGGTCGCTGCTCAGGGGCGCATAAGGGCCGGCATCATCGAGTCCCGAGAGCAATTGATTCGGCTTCGCCTGCCACTGCGGAGGCCGACGTGCCGCATCGAGCGCGCGAAAGTCGGTGACCACCCCAGGAGCTTGTACGCCTTGCAACTGCGAACTCGTTGTCACCGGCGGAGGCGTGCTCAGGGGAGGCGGTGTGGGCTTGCCGCGGAGCACGACGTTGTTCGGGTCGTGCCAATCGGCTCCGCAGCTAAAGCACTGGCGCGATTGGCTCGACAGCAACCGCTGGCCGCAGTACGGACAGACTCCCTCGCCGGCGAACATCTTCACCGGCTGGCTGGGACCCGAGCCGGCCTTGCCGCCCGAGATTAGGTTGTTGAACCAATCGAACAATCCCATGCAAAATTGTGATCGGGGCGGCTGATCTCTAACTTCAACACTCGGACCAAGGTCGTTCACTCAAGGCCGGACGTGTATCCACGTCGCGGAAACCCTTGGGTTGATTTAGTCCAGCGACGTGGATACACGTCCGGCCAAACGAACAACGGCCTTGGGGAAGCATGACAAGGCAACGTCAACCACGGCGGAACGCCGCAGAAAAAGTCTTAGAAAATCAGCTCACCCCGATCACTTGTCTCCTTCTTGTATTGCTTGCGATGAATTAGTTATTCGCCCATTTCAGTAACGCGTCGTACCAGTCTTGCTGGGCGGCTGTTCCCGGTGTTTCCTGCATGGCGGCTTGTCGTAGCGCGAGCAAGTGCCGGCAGGGTCCTCTTCGTAAACCGCCGCTGCGATGGTGACTGCACGAGCACTTTCCTTCCTTGATCAGCCCGTCCATATCGAGCGTTAGTTCGACCGGGTGCTCGCGCACCACCGCGCGAAGGTATCGCTTCCCTTCGCGAATTTCGTTGGTATCAATCTTGAATGGATGATTACCAAGGATATGCTTCGCCCCATATTGCTCCGGGTTTACGGCTCCGAGATCTTGCTCACCAACGACCTGCGGCATGATCTGTCGCCAGCGATAGACCCGTGCATCTAAATCGTGAATCACTTGCCCAGTCCGCGCGAGCTGATTGAGTGCCGCCGCACAGGTCGCGGCATCGCACAGAATGGCCGAGCGAATCTGTTCGAATCGGGCTGACCTTTCTTTTCGCAAATAGTCTGCAGCGCGTGTGACGATGCCGCTCGCGGGAGCCGCTTCCGGCAACAGTAGATCCAGGGCGCTCGCGTTGGTCCAGTCGTTCGTCGTCCAGCCCGAGAGACCGAGCGTGAGTCGCATTTCGCCCATGCGGGCAATCCAAAAGCTGGGCAGGCCCGTGCCCAGCAGATAGACGTCGAACGAATCCACCAGCGGCAACACGCGGGCCAGCGACAACAGCCGGCGAGTTCCCCAGATACGAATGGGCCCGTCCGCGGGGCCGTCGTAACGCGTGGTATGCGAGACGACTTGTTGTTCCCACGGTTCCATCATCAGCACGGGTGGCTTGCCAGACTGAAGTTCGAATCGCAGGGCTCGCGGACTCTTGCGCGCCTTGTGTCGTTTGTGCCAGGCCAAGATGTTGTAGACCGCTTCGCGCGAGAGGCTTACTTTCCGCAGGGGCAAGCCCATCGCGACTTGAACCTGCATAAAGCCCCGCAACCAACCGGCGGGAAGATCGATTTTCTCTTCGCGATAGTTGGTGGCAACCGGCGAGTGCGTGGCAACCTCAATCCCTTCCGGATCGACGCTGAAGCGTGTTTCACGGTAGTTTCGCAGCGACTGAAAGTGGTCGTACAAATCCCACGAATAGTCGACATTCGTGGTGCCGAATTTCAACTGCTGCGATTCGCCAAAGCCATCGCCGCGATTGACCGACAGACAGCCATAGCTGGATTCATCGGCCGAGAAACACTCAAAAAAGACGACGTCGTCGGCGACCGTCACCACGGGATCGCAGGGCATTAGCTTGCGCCACAAATCCTTGTCATGCTCTAAGAGATAGTCCGAATACTTTTGGCGAGCTGCCCAATACTTCTTCCGATAATCCTCGTATTGCTCGACGAGATTCGCCGGGATGTTCGCCTGGCGAGCGAGGATCTCCTGCTGCGCATTTTTGAACGCTTCCCGGCGCAGGGCAGCCGATTTCAGTTGCTCGGCTTTCTTCCAAGCCTCGTAAGCCGTGTGATCTTTCGGTTCGAAACGAAGGTCGCTGATGACCACATCGTGCAGCGCCGAGATCGCTTCGCGAAATCGCAAGGGCTGCAAGATCGGAGCATCGAAGGCCACGGGATCGCGGGCGAGATTCGGCGCCAGGCTGAGTGTTTGTCTCTGAAAGCCCCGCTCGGACAGGAACGACTCGTTCAATCCGCTGCGGCCACGATACTTCAGCAAGACTTCCATCAGACCACCTCCGCGACGAGTTTTAGGTCTGGTAGCTGCTGCGTGATTATTTCTTCCAGGTCCGGGCGTTGCTCTAGCAATTGCACAACGGCCGCCAAACCAGCCCGCATCTCGGCAGGACGAATCGACCGCAGCGCCACGATCAGCACGGGCAACAAGTCGGCTGATGACTCGTCGCGCTTGGCGATCGCGGCGGCGAGCTGCGTGGCGGCCTTCAGCTTTTGCCGGCCGCCTCGCTGCACGCCCAATAGCACGCTCGCCCAAACACCGCGCAGGTCGTGCGGGCCACTCACGGGCAACGAAGAACGACGCTGAAGTTCGTCGACGAGTTTTAATCGCACATCATCGAAGGGCGTTTCGCACAGCCGCGTGAACAATACCGGATCGTTGTTGCTCTTGCCCTGCTGCAGCAACCAGTCCCAAGCTGCGGCTCGCATTTCCGGCAGCAGGCTATCGAAGAAGCAGGTCACGGCATCGCGGTTATAGTGCGCCGGATCGCCCAGCAGCGGAAGTGCCCAGTCGGTGATCTCCTTCGCGAGCGCACCGCAGCGAGCCTGAGAAAGCATCATCAGCGAGGAGCGCTTGCCTTCCGTGAACTGCTCTTTGACAAAATCAAAGCCGAGTCGAGCCACGGGAACGGCCGCGGAAGTCGCCAGGTCGAGCCAGACTTCGAACGGCTGCTGCTGGCTCGCAAAATGCTGGCGCATCAAATCGCACAGTGCGGCGAGCAGCGACGGATCTTTGGCTTGCAGCAGCCGCCGCCAATTGGCAATGGGCAAGGTTGCCAGTTGTGGCGATTGCTCCAGCAGCGTGAGGGCGAACTGCTGGACTTCGTTATCTTCATGCTCAAGCAATTGGAGCACAGTGTTGACGTCAACGCTGCTGAGCATTGCCCTGTGATGGGCCAGAATCAACTGCTGGGCCCAACTGCGAACCAGTCTCGATTTCGCGGCGGTTACTAAACCCAGCAACACCGGCCCAGCATCTGCCGCTTGCCAGTGCTTCAGAAAGTACGGTGCCGGCTGCAGTTCGCTGAATTTGCAACCTGCCCGCAAGCGAACATCGCTGACAGTGATTTCCAGCATCTCGCTTTTACCAAAGCAGGCGTGCATTAAGCCCCAAGAATCGAGAGCATGTTCGGCCGGCGAAACATCGGCATCGGTGTATTTCGCGAGTGCAACCGATATCTCCAAGAGATAGAAATTGGCACTACGAAATCCCAATTGCCGAAAATAACGCCAGGCTCGCCGCCGCAGGTAGTAGCGCGTGCTGTACTTGAACAGTCGGCCATTTCGTGGTGAGTAAGTGGGGTAGTACCGCACTTCGCCCGTACGCGGATTGGTGTACGGCTTTCCCGTGCGCGGATCGGTGTACGTTTGCAGGTCACCATCGGGCAGTACATTCGAAGGACGTTTGAGTGTCTCCTCTTCCCAAGTCGTACGCGAGTCCCAGTCGTGTCGCGTTTGTCGTCGGCGATAGCGCCGCACCAGGCGATCGAAGGCGACCAGAAAGTCCGCCATCAAAGTCTGTGAGTAGTTTTTTTCAACCCATTTGAACAGCCGCTTCACCACCGGTTGATGCCCGGTCACATCGAGCGGCAACGAGATGTACTCACTGATGGTCTGGCAGACCCAGTCGCTGGGTCCGCTGGTCCAGACGTCGACAAACGGCGCGAGAAGTTTGGCGTCTCGTACTTCTCGCAACTTGGCAACGAAGCGTGGGTCGCGCTGACGAAAGTACTCTTCTGCCAGCTTCAGGGCTGCTTGATTTGCCTCGGGTGTGGAGCGCTGCGCCATCAGGCATCCGAAGAGGAAAAGGTGTGCCGACGAGTTGGCGGATATTCTGAAGAGGCGAACCGCTCGCGTCAATCAAGTGCGCTAAGATTTCGGCAACTCGCTTCGAATTTGCGTTCAAGGAAATTCGGCAGCGAATTGGCGAGACTCGCCGGCACGGTAGACTCATGACATGACCATTGCCGCTCCTTCATTTCGACACATTCGCCGCGTCGCCTTCTCCGAGACCGATCTCACCGGCGGCTTGCACTTTGCCAATTTGCTTCGGTATTTCGAAGAAGCGGAGCAAGCATTGTTTCGCTCGCTGGAAATTCCAATGCTCTGGCGACGCGACGACGGCGTCGAGCAAGGCTGGCCGCGCGTGGCAGCCGAGTGCGACATCTTGCTTCCCATTCAACTGGCCGATGAACTTGCGATTGACGTCAGTATCGAACGTCTGCGTGCCAGTAGCATCACTTTGCTCTTCGCGGTCTCGCGAACCGGCGAAGCTGTTGCCAGCGGTCGCTTGCGGCTCGCTTGTATCGCGGCCCGTCCTGGCGAAGGGATGCGCGCCGCCCCCATTCCCGACGACATGCTGCAAAAATTCCGCCGGCTGATGTCGGCTTAAGGAACTCCGTTGCTGGATTAGAATCGTTGGATGGAAACCAATCCCTACGAATCACCGGCACACGACTCGACGCAGACACCTGTTGGAAAGTCGTACTGGGTCAAGCTGACCATCCGCTTCTTCATTGCCGCACCGATTCTGTCGGGAGCACTCCTCGGTGGTTTTGTGGGTGGCGTGCTGCTGTATCACTATACGAATTCAGGACCAGCACTCTTTATCCCTTTGCTGCTGTACGCGTTTGGCTTCGCTCTAGCCAGTGTCTTGCTGGCGGTCAGCCTAGTGAGGTGGTTGGTGGTCAAGTTGAAAGTGATTTGACTCCCGGTAAGCATGTTAAGATTGCTGCATCAAACCACGCGTCGCTGCCCCTACCTCTGAGCCTCTCATGCACAACCGCTTCCTTCTCCGCTGGCCGATCGCCGTTTCAATCCTGTGCGTGGTGTTGCTCGGCGAATTCGTTCCCCCGGCAAAGGCTCAATCGCTAGAAGACGAACTGAAGATTGTTCCCGCGGCACAGTTGGCTCAGCAGGCCAAGCAAGACGGCGATGCCAGTCGGGGGGCAGTCGTCTTCTTTCAACAGCAGATGTCGTGCGGCAAATGCCACATGGTGGGCAAGGCAAATGAAAAGGGTCTCGGCCCCGATCTGGCTGCCTTGGGCTCGAAGGTGACCGACGAGTCGCTCGTCGAATCGGTACTGTTCCCTTCGAAGGTCATTCGCCCCGGCTTTGAATCGGTAACGGTCGTCAAAGCGGATGGCACCACGTTGTCGGCTCTGCTCGTGGAGCGGACCAGAGAGAAGTTCGTCCTGCGCGATGTGGCCCGCGGCGGCGAACTCACCACTTTGGCAATGGCAGACGTTGAAGAGTGGAAAGCGAATGCCGCGTCGATCATGCCGGCCGGCCAAGTAAATCAACTGAACAGCAGGCAGCAATTCCTGGATCTGCTTCGCTACCTAATGGAGATTCGTGATGGTGGCGCAGCTCGCGCCCAGCAACTTCAGCCTGCGCAGTCGCTGCTCACGTTCACCGTGCCCGAGTACGAACAGCGGATCGATCACGCAGCCCTGATTGGCGATTGGAACCCTGCGGCGCTCAAGAGGGGCGAAGCCATTTATCAGCGCGTGTGTGCCAACTGCCACGGCACCAAAGACAAACCCGGTTCGCTGCCGACATCGCTGCGGTTTGCCGAAGGCAAGTTCAAGAACGGGAGCGATCCGCTCTCAATGTATCGCACGCTCACGCACGGCTTTGGCCTGATGGCTCCGCAAGCGTGGATGGTTCCTGCGCAAAAGTACGACGTGATTCACTACATCCGCGAGACCTATCTGCGACCGCATAATCCAAGTCAGTTCGTCGCCGTCAATGCTTCGCTGCTCGCGCGCTTGCCCAAGGGCGATACGCGCGGCCCAGCGCCGAGCAATATCTTTGCCTGGTCGGCGATGGACTATGGCCCGAGTCTCGCGCACACCTACGAAGTGCCCGGCTTGGCGCACAATCTGGCCTATAAGGGAATCGCGGTGCGGCTCGATCCAGGTGCTGGCGGCGTGTCGCGCGGGCGACATTGGCAGATGTTCGATACCGATACGCTGCGAATGGCCGCTGCCTGGAATGGCACCGGCAAAGCCGACGACAACTTCATCGACTGGCAGGGAATTCAGTTCAACGGTGCGCACGGAGTTCATCCGCGCCTCGTCGGCCAAACGGCTCTCGTCAACTCGACCGGTCCAGGTTGGGCCAATCCAGCCAGCGGTTCGTTTCAAGATGACCAGCGCGTGTTGGGCCGCGATGGCAAGCGGTATGGTCCGCTGCCGCGCACCTGGGGCAAGTATCGCGGCCAGTACCATCACGGCCAGCAAGTCGTGTTTTCGTACACCGTCGGAACAACCGAGATTCTGGAATCGCCCGCTCTGCTCACGCGCGACGATGCTAAACTCGCCCCGCTGATGCTGCGTACGTTCAACATCGGCCCCCGCGACCGCGACTTGATGTTGCAAGTCGCCGAGCATCCGGCTGCGGATGCCAAGCTCTCGCTGCTCGCCGCAAATAGCCCGGCGACCGTGCAGTTGGCTCCGCCGAGCGAACCCACGAGCGCCGCGCAAGATCAAAAACTCGCCTTCGACGGCAATACGTATCTCGAAGTTGCCAACGGCGCAGCCTTTGACCTGACGTCGCAGGATTTCTCCCTTGTGGCTCGCATCAAAACCAAAGCAGACGGCACAATCTGGTCGCTGACGCAAACCGGCCCCAAGTGGGTTCCCGATGGCCAGTCGTTCTTTGTGCGCAACGGCAGGCTGGCGTTTGATATTGGTTGGGTTGGGGCAGTCGCCGGCAAGAAGAAGGTAGACGACGACGCCTGGCATCAGGTGGCCGTGACCTGGCAGAAGTCGCAACAAAAGGTGCGACTCTATGTCGATGGCATGCTCGATAGCGAAGGCACACTCGCCGCCAAGGGGCCGCTCGCCAAGAGCGTCGTCCGCATCGGCTTTACTGCGCCCAATTTCCCTCGACCGGCAACCTTCTTTCAGGGCGAGCTTGCTGATGTGCGGTTCTATCAAAAACAGCTAACCGAAGTCGCGGACAAACTACCCGCCGACAAATCGCTCGTCGCTCATTGGCCGTTGGCAAAAGACAAACAACCTGGAGTGGATCTTGCCGGCAAACACACCGGCGAAGTTCGTCGCGGCTTGTCCCCCGTTCGTTCACGCTCCGGTCCGATCATCGCCGGCTTTGCTCCACGTACGACGAACGCCGGATGGATCAGCGAGCAAGGCAAGCTACGACTGAAGATTCCCGCCGGCAAAGATTCGCTGCATTTCACGGTCTGGGTCCCTTCCGATACGGCTGCAATCGCCAACGCAGATGCCGCTACCATCGCGCAGCAGTGGAGCGACGTTCCCTTTCCCGATGCGGCTCGAGATCTGTCGCCACTCACGCAAGGCGGCCCGCCTCGCTGGCCGCAGCGCTTGGAAACCGAAGCGAAACTCGGCAATACCGATGGTCCCTTCGCCGCCGACGTGCTCACCGCGCCAGAAGCAAATCCCTGGCTGGCGCAGACTCGCTTTAGCGGGCTCGACTTCTTCCCCGATGGTCGCCTCGCAGTCTGCTCTTGGGATGGCGACGTGTGGATCGTCGCAGAGCAAGCCGCCAACGCCAACGCGCCGCCAAAACTCAGCTGGCAGCGAATCGCCTCCGGGCTCTTTCAGCCCTTGGGTCTGAAAATTGTTGACGGAAAAATCCGCGTCACCTGCCGCGATCAACTGACGGTACTGCACGACCTGAACAACGACGGCGAGATCGATTTCTACGAATGCTTGAACAACGATCACCAGGTGACCGAGCACTTCCATGAATTTGCCATGGGCCTGCAAACCGATGCCGAGGGAAATTTCTACTATGCCAAATCGGGCTGCCATGGCATTGCCGCCACGGTGCCCCATCACGGCACGCTGCTTCGTGTAAGCAAAGATGGCTCGCGCACCGACATTCTCGCCAACGGCTTTCGCGCGGCGAACGGCGTGTGTCTCAATCCCGATGGTTCGTTTGTCGTCACCGATCAGGAAGGCTTCTGGAACCCAAAGAATCGCATCAATTGGGTCACCGTGCCCGCGAGTGGCAAGCCGAACTTCTACGGCAACATGCTCGGCTATCACGACGTAAAAGACACTTCCGACGCCGCGATGGTGCCACCCCTATGCTGGATCACCAACGCTTTCGATCGCAGCCCGGCGGAGTTGTTATGGGTGGACAGCAAACAGTGGGGACCACTCAATGGCTCGCTACTGAACTTGTCCTATGGTTACGGCAAGGTGTTTCTGGTGCCGCACGAAAAGGTGAACGGCACGATGCAAGGTGGCCTGATCGAGTTGCCAGTGCCTTTGTTCCCGACCGGTGTCATGCGCGGTCGTTTCCATCCGCGCGATGGCCAACTCTATCTGTGCGGCATGTTTGCCTGGGCAGGAAACGCGACCAGTCCCGGCGGGCTATATCGACTGCGAGCTACCGGCCAGCCCATGCATTTGCCGCTGGAGCTGCACGCCAAAAAGTCGGCGCTGGTGCTGAAGTTCACGGAGCCACTTGATCCTGCTTCGCTCGACACAAAGAGCTTTCAGGTGATGACCTGGTCGCTGAAGCGCACGGCCAACTACGGCTCGAAGCACTACGACGAACAGAAGCTCGCAGTGCGCGGCGCTTCGCTTTCGTCCGATGGCAAAACGCTAACGCTCGACGTAGCCAACTTGCAGCCCACGTGGTGCATGGAGATCAAGTACTCTCTTCGCGCCGCCACAGGCCAGCCGATCAGCGGCACGATTCACAACACGATTCATGCCCTTGGCAAGTGACAAGTGGCGGGCAACTAACTTTTCTTGCCCGTTAGTTCGGAGCCGCGAGTGCGACCTCAGTCACAGCGGCGTTTTGCCTTTTCTGACCTCTGCGTTCTGAGCTTCTTGTCTCAAAACCGGTGTCTCAGAACTCAGAACTTCCGCCCTTACATCGTAGGTCCGAAGCGTTCGTCGGTGCCGTTGCCGGGGACTTGGAAGTCGGGGGGCGAGAGGGCGGTGGGGCCTTGGTCGGCGACGTCGGCGGCTTCCCAACAGAAGTCGTCGTCGCCGAGCTTACCGTAGACATCGTCATCGACACCGTCGTGCGTGATGGTGGCCAGGCCGGTGCGAAGGTTTGAAGTGCCCCAGATGTTGAGGAGCGCGAGGAGCGCGGCGTCGTTATCTGTGGCATTCGAATACGTGGCCGCGCTGAACGGACCAACGCTGGCGACCGAAGTCCACGTGCTGTGTTCGTTGGCGACGCTGCCCGTGATGAGCAGGTCGTTGCCGAACTCGCCGCTCATGTTGTCTTCGCCGGTGCCGCCGATCAGCACATCGTTGCCGCTGCCGCCGTTGAGAATGTCGTTGCCCGCTTCGCCAATCAGCAAGTCGTTGCCGAGATAACCGGCCAGCTGATCGTTGCCCGCACCGCCATACACACGATCGTCGCCGTTGCCGCCGTCGGCGATGTCATCGCCGAAGCCGCCGTGCAGATAGTCGTTGCTGTCGAAGCCGCCGAGCCGATCGTTACCGCCGCCGCCATAGATCACGTCGTTGCCGGTGCCGCCACTCAGTGTGTCGTTGCCACCCACGGGCGAATCCTGCGGTGGGACCACGTCGGTCGATGCCGGAGCGTTATCGCCCCACAACACATTGTCGCCGTTGCCGCCGTTCACGCTGTCGTTATCGAGACCGCCGACGAGCCAGTCGTTGTTGGTCGCACCATAGAGCAGATCGTTGCCACCTTCGCCGTAGAACTCCGCCGAGACCGTGAGGTTGGCTTGCGTGACATAGTCCGCCCCGTCACCGGCGTAGACGATCGTCTTGTTGCTCACGTTGTAGTCGCCGAACGTGCTGTTGATCCGCAGCCGCACGCGGTGAGGCTGTGCCACCGTGTTGTTGCGGCTGAACTGAATCAAGTCATTCGCACTGGTCGTGCGGGCGAACAAGTCGCCAATTTGCACGTTGGTGAGCTTGCCTTGATCGACGAGATTCAGGTCTTCGATTTCGCTCCACGCGACCGGCTGACCCGCGCTATTGAGCACGCCCGATGAACCAGCGGCCACAACCACGGGCGCGGTATTCGGGATGGAAGTGATATCGAGATTGAGTGTGTCGCCAATGATGTCGCCGACCGGAGCGGGGAGTGGATTCGTGGGAATGCCGCCGTTGATCGTGATCGCGGTGGTCGTGCTCGGACGAATGAGTTGCGTCGTCGGCGAGACCACAAGGCCAACGTTCATCGCGCCGGTGCCGACGAGTCCCGCCGGTGTTTCGCCGAACGTATCGAGGCCGGCATCGCCGAACAGCGAGACCGAAGTGACTCCGCTGGGCGTGCCACTTGGCAGCGGCGAGGTGCCACCGATTTGATCGGAGGTGAACACGCGGAACTGATCGTTGCCGCCGCTACCGCGCAGAATCACCGCATCGAGATCGTGCGGAGTTGTCGTCGGTGTGAACTGCGAGTTGATATTGTCCGCGTCGCTCGTGCCGGTGTAATCGAGGTTGTCGATATTGCGGAACGTCACGCCGCTGGCGTTGAGACCGGTGAGGACGTAGTCCGGATCGGTTCCGTTCAATGCATTGAGCGCGACAGTGTCACCCGTGAGGTCTCCGCTGTCGTTGATCTCCAGGCGATCGACGGCGAACGTCATATCACCGCCACTGCCATCGACAATCACCGGACCGGCGATGAAGTCAACCGTGGGAGCCGCATCGAACAGTTGGAACAAGTCGCCGCCGAGACCGCCACGCAGTGCCACCACGCCCGTGTTACCGCTGGTGCTCTGCACTCGCAGCGTATCGACCGCGCCGTCATCGGCGAACAGGCCTTGGCCGTGCAAGTTGATCGTCGGATCGTTGTTCTGGCCACTGCCGAGACTGAGAAGGTTCAGCGAATCAGCACCCGCGAGAGCATTCACATTGAGCGTCGTAAAATTGTCACCGCTGAAGTCGAACGGCGTGTAACCAACGCCCATGCTCACGCGGGTGTCGGCGAGATTCGCGGCGATGCTCAGCGCATCGGCCACGTCGCTACCGAGCACGGTGAGCGCGCCGGAGTCGCGCCGCGCCGGTGCGCTGCACGAGTTCGACATTTGCAAAGTACGTTTGCAGATCGACCGCATTGCTCGTGCTCAGCACTTCGCCCGTGTAGCTCGGCATGCTGCCACTGTTCGTACCGAAGGCATACGTTTGCGACGCGCTCGGTCCCGTGAGGGCGAAGATGAGCGTATCGTCGTTGCCGCCGCCGTCGAAGAAGAACTCGGCCTGGCCGGCAAGGTTCGTGTTGTCGCCCGCTCCCGGTGCGAGTCCGCTGAAGTTCACGAGCCCGCCGACATCATTGATGGTGAGGAAGTCGCGATCGTTGCTGCCGAGGTACGTGAACGACAGAATCGTCGCGAAATCGCCCTGAAACACGATGCCCACGTCGTTGTCATCGGGCGCGATCGCATCACCGGTCCGCGACAGCACGAAGTCCGCTCCGCTGCGCGACAGCGTCAGATGATCGTCGACGTTCGTGTTGCCGAACGGCGTGTTGTTCGCATCGAGTGCCAGGTGATACGGAGCATTCGCGTTCACATCCTCGATGCTCACGTACGCCACCTGTCGCAGCGGCGCGTCAAACGTCCACATCCCCGCGCCGATACCACCAAGCGTTAGCAGCGGATTCACCGCCGCGCTGATGTCCAAATTCAACGTATCACCCGGCGACGTTCCCGTCGGCAAGTTGCCGTTGATGAAGAACTCCGTCGTCCCTTGCGGCGCGAGATTAAACGTATCGTAGTCGTCATTGCCGTTCAGATACGTGCCACCCGCCGGTGCCAGCGGCGTCGTAATCACCGCGGCATTCGCAATCGTGAGCGTGCCACCCGTCGTGGCATCGGTACCTGCCGGCAGTTCCGCATCACCGACATCCACACCAATCACTACTTGCAGCGCCGCACTCACGTTGCCGTTAATGCTTGCATCGTCACCCGCATTCAAGAACACATTCGCCGTCGTCGACTGCACCGTCACGCCAGCATTGATCGTCAGATCATCATCCAGCGTCGGTGCATCGTTGTCGTCGGTAGCCGTGTAGGTGACATTGCCCACGGAGATGCTGTTGGCCGCGATCGTCAGCGGACTGCTGTTGACGACGGTCGTGGCGCCGCCGTCGTTGCGAGCACCAAAGCCCAGCGTGCGAAGATCGCTAACCGTGAGCAGACCGCCCACGCTATTCAGCACGTCGATCTCGCCGCTGGTCGTGTTGAATAGCTGAATCGCACTCACCGACGTCTCAAGCGTATTCCCCGCACCGATGCCCGTCGCCGCTTGCAAGAACACGTCCGGACCCGTGATGTTCACATCATCGTCCCCATCGATGATCGCTCCGCCCGCGATAATCCCGCCACCTGCCGCCGTGCTCACATTCGCGATCGTCGCATCGCCCGCCGTCGTCAGCGTATTCGCGCCCAGAGCCAAGAGCGAATCATTCGACCCTACCCCATCCCCCGCACCCACATAACTCGACACCGTCTCACTCGCCAACAACTGCAGCGTTGCTCCCAGCGCCACATTCACCGGCCCAGCGGTATCCAGAATCGCTCCCGTCCCCACGCCATTATTCACCGCCAACACACCCGCATTCACCGACGTCGTTCCGGTGTACGTGTTAGTGCCCGTAAGAGTCAGTGTGCCAGTGCCTTGCTTGATGAGGTCGCCAGTGGCATCTAACAAAGGCTGAGCGATGGTGATGTTGAAGCCGTTGGAATCAATGATGGCATCACCGGCTTGGACGTTGGCTGCATCTAACCCTTGCATGAAGGTAGCGTTGCTGGCACCTGCTCGCAGGACGCCTCCATTGAAGTTGAATGTGCTCGTAACGGTTCCCGTCGCTGTTCCTTCGGCAATGTTGCCCGCAACCTGCAAGGTGCCACCGTTGAGGTTTACGGTTGCCGTTGCATTGCCTGTAGCATTGGATGCCGTTCCCAGGATTACATTGCCGGCAACCGTAACGGTACCTCCGTTGACATTCAAGGTTCCTGCAACCGCGCCAGCCCCTGTGGTGTGGTTGGCGAGTGAAACGCTTGCGGCAGAGACAGTTCCGCCACCGATGTTCACAAAGTTCACCTGTGTCGTGTGGACGGACGAAGAACTCTTGCTGCCGATATTCAGCGCGCCCGTAATGTTCATC
Organism: Anatilimnocola aquadivae; assembly: GCF_049819085.1. Lineage (GTDB taxonomy): Bacteria > Planctomycetota > Planctomycetia > Pirellulales > Pirellulaceae > Anatilimnocola. The sequence goes on along the minus strand of NZ_CP187419.1, from coordinate 7,751,898 downwards.
ACACCAGTATCGAAACTGAGTGCGTGCGTATACGTGGTAGGAGTATTCGCCGCAGCAGCACCGGCATTGATGCCGACGTTAATGACCGAGAAGTTCGCGTCAACAGAGTGTCCCGTGAAATCGACCGTACCATTGATCGCGGCACCCGTGTTTGCGCTGTTCACGCCAATGTTCAGCAGGGCGGAAGTTGCACCACCAGCCTGGCCGCGCACAGTAAGGGAACCGGTTGGGGCATTAAAGTTCAAAGTGCCGCTGCTACGTCCAGTTGTACGATTTGCCACATCTATGTTGTTGGCGTTGATCGTCTGTATGCCGCTGCCGAGTCGCAATGTCATCAAGCTACCCTGGCCGCCACGATCACCGATCGCTAGGGTATTGGCCGTGATGGAACTGTTTACGCCCAGTGTGACTGTCGAAGCGCCAACTGCGGTGCCGCTTGTGGCAAAGTCGCCGACGCGGAAAACACTGGTCGCACCCGTCAAATTCGCATTGAAGATTGCCAATCCGCTGAGGTCGACGATCGCAGCGTTGCTGTTGGTTGCGCCAGTTGCGCCACCAATCTGAAACTGACCGGTTGCAGCGGAATTGTTTGCATTCCAGGTGCCGGCCCCAGCAACGGTTAAACGAGTATTTGCGGAGGCACCCGTGTTTACCCCAATGACGACGTTACCTGTCGACGTAAGGGTTCTACCAGCACCAATGTTGATCGTGTTCACCGACGTAGTAGAACTGCTGACATTAAACGTCGTGACAGCTTGGCTGCCATTGATCAGATCCAAAGTGCCAACTGTCGAACCGCTGCCTATAACGAGCGCAGCATTGCTAAGGACGTTATCCGTATTGGCAACGACACGCCCACTGGCGATTGTCGTCGATCCGGTGTAGGTAGCGGTGGCATTAAGAGCCAGCGTACCGCTGCCAGTCTTGGCGAGATTCCGAGCGCCACCGGTTTCAGCGACTGCGCCGGTAACGGTCATGGTGGCTAAGCCAGAGCCGTTGTTATTCACTTCCAGGGTGCCGTTGCCGTTGAGTAGCACTCCACTGAAATTGGCGCCGTACGCCGTGTTGGCATTGAGATTCGCGCCCACAACTCGCAGGGTGCGATCACCGTTGATGGTGATGCCAGCGAATGTATGGGTGACACTAGCGCCGACATTAATCCGGCTAGGGCGAATGTCGCCGTTGGCATCCAGAATCAGCGGATTGTTGAAGGTGACGTTCGAATCGGAGCGAGCTTCATACACAGCGCCGGTTGAGAGCGAGTTTGTGAAGCGGATCGAGGCGTTGTCGCCCGCTGAGGCACCTTCGTTGATGTACCGAATCAGCTGCGAGCCGGCGAGTTCGATCTGTGAGCCTGCGACGAGATTGCGCGTAGCACCGACGACTACGACGGTCTCGGCGGTAGCCGTACCAGGATTGGTAAAGGTTGCAGTCCGAGCAACACCGGCATCGCTGATACCGCCAACCAAACGCAAGAGTGTTCGCGTGCTGGTGGTAGCCAGATTGCGAGTGAGCGAGAAGGTTGGATTGCCCACCAAGGTAGTGAGATTGTTAAAGCGAAAATCAACGTCACCCCCGGTGAGACTTGCATCGTTGGCAAACGTCAGCGTTTGACTGCCGATGGAGAGAGAACCGAAGTTTGCATCGGAGGGAGTTGTCGAAACGCCGCTCAGACGTTGCTTGGTTATCGTGGCATTGGCAGTAACGGTGACGGGAATTGCTGTCGCGCTGCCCGCGTTAAAGGTCAGGTCGCCATCGGCTCGGACCAGCAAATTGCCGCCCGCAAAGGCGAGCGTGCTACCGGTCATCGGCACCGCTGCAGTCGGATTGCCGAAGGCATTGTTTGTGGAAACTCGTAGCGTGCCAGCCTGAATGCTCCAGTTTGCTCGGAAGGTATTGCTGCCCGTGTCGACTGCCACCATGCCAGGTCCAGCGATGTTGATGGTCGGAGTAACCGTCGATCCCAGGGCATTGGTAATGACGCTGCCGATTGTCAGTTGATCCGCGAGGTTCGTTGTCGCCAAGGTGATCGTCGCACCGCTGGCAATGACGGGATTCGTAGCAGTTGAGTATGTCACCGCGCCGTTGGCAAGCAGCGTGGCGCCGTTGTTCAACGCAAGCGTATTTGTAATCGTGACGCCCACGAGTTCGAGCGTCCCGGCGTTGACGGCCACTGCCGATGTACCAAGAGCGGAGTTACTCGTCGCTTGCAGGACGCCCGCGTTGACGGTCGTCGGCCCGCTGTAGGCATTTGTATTCGACAGGGTAATCGTGCCAGCACCTTGTTTGGTCAGGCTACCAGAACCGCTGACGACGCCAGCGATGATGGTGCTGGTCGCGTCGCCGATGGTGAGGTTCGATGTCCCTTCGATGACAACGTTCTGGCCGGCGATCGTAGCGAGCGAGTTAATGATGACCGTTTGTGCGGTATTTGGACCAGTGATCTCTAGCGATTGAGTACCAACGAGCACGACGGTTTCGCCGTAAGTGCCGCCGTTGACGATAAGAACACCATTCGCCGCAGCAGCGGTGACCGCCCCGTTAATGGTCGCGAAGGCATTCACCCCAAACACGGCAGGCTGATTGCCCGTGGTGCCGAGATCGGCATCGGCGATGATCGTGCCGCCGCTAAGAGCATTCCAGCTATCGTCGACGTAGACAGTCGCTGGTGTCGCGGAATCGACTAAGACGACATCGTTTCCATCGCCACCGTTGTAGTAGATACGGAAGTTGCGCGCGTTGCCCCCAGCGCCGAGCGTGACCGTTTGGCCATTGGTCGGGAAGTTCGTGAAGGCACCAGTCGTGGTGATGCCCGCGCCGACATCGATGAGCATGATGACATTGGGCAGGGCGGGGATGGTGCCACCACCAACGCTGACGAAGTTTGCACTCGCGCCCGCGAGATTCACTGTGGTGCCAGGTGCGCCGACGATGATTTGGTCATAGTCGGTTCCTGCGACCGTGTAGGGTGCGTTCACTTCGAACGTCACCGGTCCGGCAGGAGTGAAGTTACCGTTGATGGTGAGAATGCCTGGGCTGTTGCCAGGATTCACTTCGCCAGTGCCGGAGACAGCGCCCGTGATAGTCCCCGAGCCTCCCAGGACTGCGGGATTGGTGACGATGACATTGCTTGCCAACGTGCCATTCACGTTTAAACGACCAGCGGTGACATTCGTGCCACCAGCGGCATTGACGCCGGTGAGATCCACAGTGCCGGTACCTGCCTGGTTGATCACACCAACGCCGGTGATATTGCCAGCCGAGATGGTGTCGGTGCGATTGAAGGTCAACGTGCCCGCGTTGGCCACCGGGCCAGTTCCTAGCGATCCGACCGTTCCAGCGTTACCCACTCGCAGCGTACCCGCAGTGATGTTCGTGGCGCCGTAAGCATTGGTTCCTGTCAATATCGTTGTGCCGGTGCTAATTTGATTGAGCGTACCAACGCCCGTGATGTTGTTGGCAACGGTAATGGTGTCGCTGCGATTGAAAGCCAACACGCCACTATTCGTCACAGCGCCGGAACCGAGCGTGCCGCTCGTACCACCAGTTCCGATCTGCAACGTACCCGCATTGATCGTTGTCGCGCCGGTATGGGTGCTGGCTCCGGTTACCGCCCAGGTCCCCGCGTCACTCTTGGTCAGACTGGTAGCGCTACCAGCTTGATCTTGCAGGCCGATGGCAAACAAATTGATGCCAGTGTTCGTGCCGGTCAGGGTGAGCGTGCGAGTTCCGGGAGTGTCGAAGAGATCCGAGTTGCCAGCCGCGTGAGTAAAGCTGAGGGTTCCTGCGCCGGTGCCCGAGGCATCGATGGTCGCGCCATTTCCATTCAAGAAGCGAATTTGGCGATTGGTGCTTTGAGCAGTCGAGCCCGTGTATTGCAGAGTGCCGCCAGTGAAGTGCAAGCCGACGTTGCCGCCACCTTCTTGCGCGGCCGCGCGAGAACCAATGGCGCTGGCGACACCGTAATTGCTGAGCGACGAGACATTCAAGATGCCGCCAGCGAGTTGTGTTTCGCCGGTGTAGCTGTTGTTGTTATTGGTGATGAACCAAGTACCCGCACCTTGCTTGCGGAGCGTCGTGAGGCCGCCCGTTTCGGTAATCTGTGTGCCGAAGGTGTTCGCGCCGGTGTTGGTGCCCGACAGCGTGAGAGTTCGAGAGCCAGAGTTTTCGTAAAAGTCCGGACTGCTGGTCGCGGTAAAGCTCAGGGTTCCAGTCCCCGAGGAATCAATGGTCGCGCCACCCGTGGTGCTGATTCGCACCGCGCGGTTGGTCGTCATGTTGGTCGCGCCGGTGTACTGCAACGTACCACCGCGGAAGAGCAGGCCGACGTTGCCGGGGCCGGAGTCAACGGCACGATTGCCAATCGCACTGTTGGTGCCGAGATTGGCAATCGAGGCTGCGTTGAGAATGCCACCGCCGAAGGTCGTAACGCCGGAGTAGCTGTTGGCCGTGTTGGTGAGCGACAGTGTCCCCGTGCCCAGTTTGGTGATGCCACCAGCGCCGCTGATGAGCGCGCCGACGGAGAGACTATTGGTCCCTTGAAACGTGAGAGCGTCCGCGACGGTTGAGTTAATGATGATCGGCGTACTGACAAACACCGTGAGGTTATCCACGATCAGGCGGCCGGCGTTGATCGTCGTGCCGCCCGTATAGTTCGTACTGTTGGCGGCAAAGCCATCGCGCAGGGTGAGAGTGCCGGTACCATTCTTTGTCAGGCCGACTTGACCGCCGCCACCGTTGCGGATGAGACCGTCGTAGATAAAGTCAGCGGTGTTATTGATCGTCAACACCGCGGGATTGTTCCCGCCAGCTGCAGCGCCCGCTTCGGTATTTTGAATCACCGAAGCCTGGTTCGCATTGCTCTGCAACCCGGCGATCGTTTCGTTGAAGCCGTTGAGTTCGAACTTCGCACTGTTGCCACCACCACCCGAGTTCATGGTGATGACGGAGGCATCCGTGATCTGATCGCTCGCACCTAGACGAACCACATCCGATCCGCTCGCATTGCCAATATTCAAAGCTCCGGCAACAGCGATCACACCGGCCGTCTTTTGCAGGATCAGTGTACCGTCGTTAACCGTGGTGGCACCGGTGAAGGTATTGGCGGTCGTGCCCGCTAAGGTCAGATTTCCCACGCCGTTTTTTGTGAGCGCCGAGCCAGTACCATTGCTGATCGCGCCACCCAGCGACAAGCTGCCGCCGCTGGCGTTGATCGTGTTGCCCGCGGCATCGCCGAGCGTGAGATCCACATTGATGGCGTTGGTCCCCGAGGAGTTTTCAATGCCGAAGGTGGAAACAGGCAGAACTGCCGATTGGTTGAGGTTGATCGAGCTGCCAGTGATCGTGTAACCGCTGGCGCTAAACTGCAGCGAGAACGTCGTCCCCGCGGCGAGGTCGTTATTGATCGTGCCCGCAGCGAGTCCCGAGAAGATCAGCGTATCGCCACTGACGGGAAGTTGATCGGCACCAGCGTTATCCCAGTTAAGCGGATCGCCGAAGTTATCCGCCGCGCCACCACCATCCCATGTGAGCAGGGCAGCCATCAGCGAACGATCTTCGAGCGCTTCCAAAAAAGCACGCCGACGCTGCTTCGATGCTGCGGCTTGTTGCTTCTGACCAAGAAAACGAGACCACAGCGACCGAAGGGTGCGGTTGAGCATGGGAGAGGTAATCGTATGAGAGAGGAATGATCCGCGGAGAGTGAGCCACAGTGCCGTGCGCTCAGACCCGGTGAATTTGGTCAGACTTGCTGCCCGAAATGAGTGCGGAATACACCGATTAGCTCGAATATAGTGAGAAGACAGCTAAATTCTAGTGATTGGCAGGCATATTCGCGACAAAATCAACCACCGGTTTGAGCGGCACCGCAGACGCGTGTTCAGATGCTTCAAGACCTGAACCATTTGCCAACTTTTCGAGTCATTTCTCGCTTGTTGCCACCGGTTCACGGCCGCGGAGATGTCTGCGCGGGAAGCGTCGGCATCTGCAAGGTCGAGCGTTGTAAGCGGATCCACTTGCTGGGCGGGGTTTGCTTGGGGCGAAACCAGACCGAGTAAGTGTTGTCTGGCCAAGGCTTCTTGCGAAATGCCCACCAGTGCCCCTCGCGCAGCTCGCTGTAAAAGAGATACTCCGGATCAGGTTCGGGGGTGATGGCTTGCTCTTGAAGCGTCACGATTCGTCGCTTCCCTTGCCACTGATAGTCGGCGATCGCCAGGCCGCCAAAGATGTAGTGCCGACCATGCGGGCCCGTGAGGCTCCAGCCCAGATGCTCCATCCGGCCAACCACCGTCGGATCTTCCGCTGCGGCTACTGGCGGCGGTGCCGGCTGACCCAGAGGCAGCGTCCCAGCTGGAACTTGACTCCCTCCGGGAACCTGACTCCCCGGCGGAACAAACGCTTGGGCCAGTAGGGAACTGGGCAACGTCAGTGATGTTGCGGCAAGCAAAAACAGAAGGGCGTTGGTTCTCGCAAACATCTCAGCAGTCTCCTCACCAGGCAATCGGGACCGCTTCCATGCTAGTTACCGCTGCAGCCCTTGGCCACGTTTCTTGGTCTGCATTGCCACTCCGAGTTGGGTTTCACTCCTCGCTCCAGTACAATTCGCAGCCGCCATTTTTGGTGCAATCAGGTCCTGCACTCCCCCCTGTCCACCCGTGAAGCAGAATCATGGAAGCTACGGAACACGCTGAAGCCAATCCCAAGCGTCGCCGCATTCGCGAATTGGAAGTGATGGTGGCTGATACCATCGCCGATACGCACGACACTACCACCCTGGTCCTGTTTACAGGCAACGACCGGCTGGAGTATCTGCCTGGGCACTTCTGCACCATCGACCCCCACAACTTTCCGCAGTTGCAGCGGTTTACGGCCTTCCTGGAAGATCAAAAAGGGAAGAAAGAGCCGCCGCGAGCCTACTCGCTGGCGTCTGCCCCGCACGAAAAGTACCTGGCGATCACGGTTAAGGAAGAGAAGTACGTCAGCGGCACGACCAAGTATCCCCCGCTCCTCTCCCCGCTACTGGTGCATCGCTTGCCGCGGGGAACGCGCCTGATGATCACCGGCTTTACCGGACCGTATGTGCTGCCGCCCGATATTACCACCCGCACCGATCACCTGGTACACGTTTGCGCCGGCTCGGGCATCGTGCCCAACTACAGCATCATCAAGCACTGCCTGGTGGAACTGCCGAAGATCAGACACACGCTCGTTTACAGCAACAAGACCCACGACGACATTATCTTCCGTCGCGAACTCGACAAACTGCAGCGCGAGAATCCCGAGCAACTCAATATCGTCTACACCCTGACGCGCGACTCAGCAGCCAAAGAGCAAGGAACCAACTTCCGCAGTGGTCGCTTGAACGAAGCCTTGCTCAAAGAGTTCATTCCCGATCCATCCGCCGTCGAAGTCTTCTGCTGCGGCCCCGGCATCACCAGGTTCGATCGCGAAGCAGCCCGCGCCAAAGGAGAAGAACCAGCGCCTCGCTTTTTGGAATCGTCCCTTTCCGCTCTGCAAGCAATCGGCATCACCAATAAGCAAATCCATCGCGAGAGCTACGGTTAAGCGAATGGTGTCAGGCGTGTATTCATCATGCCGTAAGTCCGCGTCTCGTCACGTTCCAAAATGACCAACTTGTCCAACAATGGGAGGCCTAGTGGAACAACAGGTCGCATATCTCTCGGCTGCGGCGCGAATCGCTGTTCAACCATCGAGCTAAAGTTGGACACCCCCCTTTAGCGGTTTGGCGAGACTTACGTCAAATGACGGCAGTTCTCGATTGAACCTTGCTCCCTAATTCGCCGCTACGCCCGCGCATAACAGGGCCCGCTGGCCACAACTCAATCCACCACACTTTCGAAAAAAATTGCTTACATTGTCGCAATGTCGCGATCGTTTGTCAATCTTCTATTTTGAATTTTGTGACAATTGCGCCGGAACGACGCGATCGCCAAAGCTACCGTCATTGGCTCATGTTTGATAGGACAACAAGAGCCTCTGATATGTCAAATAAAATGTTTCCTGAATTCCAGTCACCAAATGGTTGATTATTTCGCCCCCGTGAGGTTACTCTGCGGCAACGAAGTGCTGTTAACTCTCCCTTGATGGTTCTATGCCATGTTACGTCGAGACGCCAATCCAACGGCATTTTCTCCTGCTCGTTCTCGGCAGTTAAGAGTCGAACAACTCGAACCCCGCACACTCATGGCGGCGTTCGTTCCCGCTGATGTCGGGCTGCTTTTTCCTAAGAACCCCTATGTAAGTAGCGGTGGTTCTGAGCCCATCTATACCAGTTCGCCCCTTCACCTGCGCACGGTACGTGGCTTCGAAGGTGATCCTAATGATGGCCAGCTGCGATTACTGGAATTCGGCAACGCCACGCCGGACTACTACGGCCTCCGCGAAGCTACCGGCTCGTTTCATGTACAAATTACGTATCAGGGCGCGGATGGCGTCGCGCAGCTGAACGCGATTGGCATCACTACCGGCAATGTAGTGAATGGCGCACAGCAGACCATCGAAGCGTGGATTCACGACAACGACTTCGCCGCGGTGAAAAACCTGAGCGGCGTGGTCGCCATCAATCTCGATCCAGGCAGCGTCGTCGATTCGCGCCGAGATCTCATTCCCGGCGATGGTGTCGAGCAACACATTCCGGTTACCCAGCCGGCAGGATTTGTCGACTATCACTTTGGTGATGCCCTCTCGCAAATCTTCGCCGAGTACGGCGACTATGTCGCCGCTGGTGGTACCGAACCTTTCCTGCCTGCCAATCCGCTCGTGGAAGTCGAAGACGACCGCATCCTGCTCGACCTGATGGCGGGTGACCTTCCCGACATCTTTGCCGATCGCTTGGAGGCAGTACCCGACGCCGAAATCTTTACCGATGAAGTCAATTGGTACAAAGTCTGGGTGCCATTTTCTTCGCTCGACGAACTCGGCACGCTCAAAGATATCATTGGGTATGCGCGCCCCTCGTATGAAGGTGTCGATCACGTCCTCTCCGAGTTCGACCATTCGGAACCGGAATCGCCTTACCAGCCGTCCGTACCTTCCACCGAAGACCCAGCGGAGGGTTACTCGGCCAGCATTGTGCTGGAAGCAGTCGATACTCAGGGTAATCCCCTGGCTACGGTCACCGTCGGGATGGAGTTCTGGCTGCGCGCACGATTGGTCGTGCCCGTGGGCAAGGTGCCGTTTTCTGGCGCGCTGGATATTGAATTTACGCCGGGAATGTTCGCGGCAGTCGATGATCCCGAAAACCGTGGCAACTTCAACTATGGAACGCCGGGGATAAGTGACGGTCTGGTGGATGATGTGTGGCGCATTTGTTGGGGCACTGCCGACGGAGATTTGCTCTTTGCGCAGAAGTTCAAAGCCATCGCGGCTGGCACGACTGTTTTCGCCAGCAATCCTCCGGATGGCATCGCGCATGAGATTCTCTATCTGGGCCTCGAAGCTCCCCTCGAAATGTCGGAGGTCAGTTTTGGCAGCTTGGAGTTGGAATTAATAGAGACAGCGCTGCCACCCACTGCTCCGCCAACTGACCCGGATGAGATTGTCGTACCGGACGTTCCTGGCGATGGTACGCAGCCCGTACCGACCATTCCTACTGGCGGCGAACTGATAGCGGCACCAGTTATCGAGATGCCGACCACGACCCCTGCCGACGAAAATGTCACGCTGGCTGACGTAGTTGATAGTGATGAAGAAGACGCCGATCCACCGGTGATCGTCGACAATCCGCTGTCGCTCGCGGCCGTAGCGCCGAAAGTTGGAGTTGGAACAACGGCGGTGGCAACAGCCGAAGAGAATACGATTGCGGAAGTCAGATTGGTGGATGTCAGTGCCCTCAATCTGCAGCGGTTACAACTTCTCTTCCGTCCTGTGGCGAGTGGAGTCTTGGACTTCCAAGTTAGTGGCGGCGCGCATCGGCGCAGTCAGGTCGAAACACCGCCGCCTCCGCAGCGCGACGAAAAGCCCGCGACCGAATCCGCCCCGGTTACTCGGTAAATCACGCGGTCAGCTGCGCGAGTAATCGCTGCACAGCGGCGGCCGGATCGTTGCTGGTCGTGATTGCGCCGCTGACGGCGATGCGCGTGATTCCGCTGGCGATGACCTCGGGCAAATTCTCCGCCGTGATGCCGCCGATCGCGAATGCAGGCAGCGAGATCTCGGCTGCCACTTGCTGCAAGAACGCAATGCCTGGAAACGCTTCGAACTGCTTCGTTCCGCTCGGGAACGTCGGGCCGCAGCCCAAGTAATCGGCACCGGCCAGGACTGCAGCGCGCGCTTGCTCGATGCTGTGTGTCGAAACACCAATTTGCATCGCCGTACCAACCAACTGGCGAACTTCGCTCACGGGCAATTCGTCCTGGCCGACATGCACGCCATCCGCGCGGGCAAGTAGCGCCAGATCAAGACGATCGTTCATGATGAACATTGGCCGCTCCTCTCGAGCGATCGTTTCGTCAATCAGCTTTCGCAGCAGCCTGGCTCGCGAAAGCAAACTGCGATCATCGAGCTTCTTATCACGGAGTTGCAACACGTGGACGCCGGCTGCCAGGAGCAACTTCACTCGCTGCTCAAACTGCTCTTCGCGATCACCGCCATCGACAAGCACGTACAACTGCCGGCCGCGCCACGTTTCGAGACTTCGTTCGTTGACCACAAAGGCCTTGGCTAGCGTATAGGTTTGATAGCGAAGTGATTCGAACGGCGCACCACTATTGCCGAGCAGCTTGGCGAACTCTTCGATCACCCGCAGCGCCTGTGAAGCTCGTTGCCAATTTGCCGCAGCCAGTTGAGCAAACGAGATTCGCTCGGTCTCCTGCGGCGAAGTGATCGCGGTGCCAACATCGGCGAGCGTATCGCGGGCGACGAAGTGCTCGCTTGGATTGCCAAGAAGTTCGACGAGCGCTGTGGTCAAGTCGTGCCGTAGTTGCTTGCACGAGCGCGCGAGGAACGCATCGTTCAACACGAAGCGAGCCTGGTCCTCGACGACGCGCAAGCCTTCGACCGCGCGATTAAAATTCGCGTCGATGGCTCGCAGGGCAGCAGCAGATTCAGCGGGAGTCATTCAGGAAGCCCGACGCGTCAGCGAGGGGGAATCGCCGATTGACGCTGGTTGTTAGTTCACCCTCGCTGACGCGTAGGGCTACTTGGTCGTTCGTGCGACAATTACATTGATCGCGGATGCGACGAATGACATTACCTTACTCTTGCACCCGGCCTTCGACTAGCCGCACGATGCGGTGGGCCTGGCGGGCGATGGCCTGATCGTGAGTGACCATCACGATCGAAAGGCCCTGCTCTTCGTTCAGCTTTTTCAGCAAGTTAAGAATCTCGGCACCCGTTTGCTGGTCGAGATTGCCCGTCGGTTCATCGGCCAGCAACACCTTGGGCTGTGCCATTAAGGCCCGAGCGATGGCCGTCCGTTGCATTTCGCCGCCGGAGAGTTCTTTCGGCTTGTGGGTGATGCGGTGCGAGAGCCCGACCATGTCGAGCAGTTCCTTGGCCTTGGCGATGTACTTGCCGCGATTGCAAAAATACTTCCAAACGCTATCGGAGATCATCAGCGGAGCGAGGACGTTCTCGAGCATCGAGAGCTCGGGAAGCAGGTGATAGAACTGAAAGATCATGCCGAAGTACTTGTTTCGCAGCACGTCGCGCGAAGCAGTCGGCAGGTTATCGATGCGGTTGCCATCGAACGTGATCTCACCGGCACTCGGAGCATCGAGCGTACCGAGCAGGTGCAACAGCGTGCTCTTGCCCGAACCGCTTTGGCCGATGATAGCCACGAACTCGCCCGGTTGAACGGCGAAGTCGACACCGCGGAGCACGGGCACTTCGAGCTTCCCTTTGAAGTAGCTCTTTTTGACTTGCTTCGCGGCCAGCAGCGCAGTCTTGGCGGTCGCCGGGGGAGTGGCCGGTTTGGGGCGTTGCTTGGGTTGAGTGGCGGTGCTCATGGTTCTTGTCACTTTAAAAATGGTCGATCAATTCAGCCTCGGCCCCTCACCCCAACCCTCTCCCCGGATTACCGGGGCGAGGGAGCAATACGATCCGATTTCCCTAGCCTCTTCGTCCCTTCATCCCTTCCACCCTGCCTCACTCGTACCGCAATGCTTGGACGGGATGCAAACGTGCCGCACGAATGGCGGGAAGCACACTGGCGAGGACGGCGATGAGTGTCGCGCCGATCATCACACCGACGACAGTCGAAGGATTGATGATCGTGGGAATCTCGCTGAAGTAGTAAATGGTCGGGTCAAAGACTTCTTGCCCGGTGATCACTTCGATGAGCTTGGCGATGTCGTTGATATAGATTACGAACAGCAGCCCGCCGATCATGCCCACGCCGGAACCAACCAGGCCGAGCGAGAACCCGTAGCTGATGAAGATGCTCATCACGCCGCGGCTGGGTGCCCCCAGGGCCTTGAGAATGCCAATGTCCTTCGTTTTTTCAACGACGATCATGAAGAACGTCGCGAGAATGCCGAAGCCGGCCACCGCAATGATGAGGAACAACAACAGGTTGAGGAGCGTGGTTTCCATTTGCACGGCGGCGAGCAGCGGACCCTGCATATCGCGCCAAGTTTGAATGCGGAACGGATATTGATCGGCAGGGAAGCGAGCCCGCAGCTTATCGCGGACGGCATTCAAATCGGCACCGGGCTTCAGGCGCATTTGAATCGTGGTCACCGCTTCGGTCCCGGTCGAGGGATCGATCATGCCGCGCATCTCTTGCAACCGGCGGAGCGGAATGAACGCGAACGTGCTGTCGTATTCGCTCATTTTGCTTTCGTAAAAGTCGACGACGGTGAACATGTCGCTCATCGCCTTGGGCGGTTGTCCAGCCGAAGGGAACGTGATCCGCACATCGTCACCGGGACGGCAAAGGAAGTAATCGATGACCTTCCCTTCGCTGTCGCGCTGGCGAGCACTGCCGATGGCAATGCCCATGATGACGCCCGAGAACTGATCTTTGGCCGGGTCAAAGGTATCGACGGGCAACGTCGATTGCTTCGAGGCAAAAGGATCCGCTGGCGGATTGGTGCCGGCAACAGCTGCGGGCTTGGTCTCGTTCTTCGCTGCGTCGCCTTCGATGGGTGTCATGGCAGTCGGAACTTGTTGAGCTTTGAGCAGCTGTTCTTGTTCCGATTGCATTTCACGTTCGTACTGAACCTTGAGCCGGCGATAGGCCCAGCCGGCGGGAGGCATGGCATGTTGATCGTCGCCATAGCCCGATTCGCGCAAGGTGAACGACAGCTTTTCGCGATTGCCCGGATGCAGTAGGTACTCGCGGAAGTCGCTCACGTCGGCGTAGGTTTTTTCATCCACGCCCACCAGGCTGATCTGGCGTGTGACCCATTGGCCGCGCACGGGAACATTGACCATCGCGGGCACATGCACCGCGTAGGTGATGCCCTTGAGATCGTCGCCGACGACCTTCCGAATTTCGTCCACGTGCCACTGGGGATTGCTGAAGCCATCCATGCCGTGGGCTTCGAACACGATATCGGCCAGGATGCTATGCAGGCGAATGTGCATCTCGTGCGCGAAGCCAGCCATCACACTGTTGACGACGATGAGCGTGCCTACGCCCAGCGTGACGCTGATGATCGAAGCGAGCGCGATGTAACGCGTCCGCAGATACCGCCACGCAAGCAGCAGTTTGTACATGGCCAATCCTTCGGCAGAAGACAGACGATCCCACGCTAGGGAACTTCAACCTGCGAATTGTCGCCTGTTTGCCGAGATTGACAAATAGCAGTTTGCCGGTTGTCGGGGCACTTTTTGTCGTGAATTCGGGCGGCTATTCCTGGTCCCGCAGTTCTTTTTTGATCTGCTTCAGGTCTTCCTGCACGTTGCTAACGTCTTCCTTCACTTCCTTTAGTCCCTGCTTGATTTCCTTGACATCTTGATGGACTTCTTTCATCACGTCGCGAGCTTCGGCCATGACTTCGCCCTGCTTTTGCACCAGTTCTTCGGCCCGTTCCAAACGCTTGTCCATGACGAGGAGCTTTCTCAAGATGTCTTTGATTGTGGCAGGATCTGCCGTCTTGACGACGTGCTGATTGAACCCGGCGGCCAGCGAACGCTCGGAATCCGAGAAGGCGCTCACCGCGATCAGCGGAATTTCTCGCAGCGTCTCATCCTGCCGCAACTTCGAGGCCAAATCGTAACCATCCATTCCGGGCATGCCAATATCCGAAAGGATGCAGTCAGGCTTTTTCTCTCGGGCAGCCTGTAACCCCTCAATGGCACTATGAGCCACGCGAACTTCGTAGCCCCACACGCGCAACAAGGTTGCCAGCACCTTGGCAGCATCTCGGTTGTCGTCGATTACAAGCAGATGGTGGGGATTTACACTCGCCGCTGACATGATGATTGACTGCCTCGTCGCTCGGCCGCGCACCTAATGCTGGGCGATCCTTTCCCAGCATCGACCTGTCATTATCGCTCAAATCGTCCAGTAAGTCTGTACGAGAACGAACATTTAGCCGCAGGTCTGCGCTCTTTTTGCAAGATGGGCAGCGGGAAGGCTATTCGCCGCGGCGCAGGTCGGCAGAGATCGTGGTTTTGGAAGACATGAACCAACGTCGCCAGGCTTCTTTGTCGTAGGCATAGTTCACGCCGGGATGAAGAGTCGCAAGAGCCGACAGGACCTCTTCGTTGGGGATGTCGCGCCGGATGACCTGGGTTTTTTGGCCCATGCTCATGCCACCCATGCCGCCGCTATCGCTCCCCAGCGAAGCGGTCATTTGACCCGGGTTGCCCTGGATCACTTTTTTGTGCGTGGTGACGAGCGCATCGATGAGTGCCTGCGTGGCACTTGTCGCCCCCATCACATGCAAGCCGATGGCGGCGCGGCGAACCGTCTGGTTCTCTTTGCTCTTCAGTTCGCGAATGTACACCGGGACCGCGCGGTGCGGCCCCTGTCGTTTGATTTCGGCCAGGCAACGCTCGCGCAGGTTCTCGTCTTCGTCGTGCAGCGAGAGTTGAATCAGCGTGTCGATGGCCAGTCCCGGGGGAAGCTTGCCGAGCACGTCGAGAAACGCAAGTCGTACCCTCAGGGGGTTTTCTTTGTCGGCAAGCGCATCAGCCACAGCGCTGGCGGCGCTGGGGTCGCGAATGCCTTGGATGCCCTGAGCAGCGTCGGCACCGTGCTTCTTGCTATCGAGGTTCCCCAGCCAAATTTTGATTTGCTTGCGCCACTGCTTGTCGGCCACTTCGAACTCGCGAGCACGAGCTTCGATTTCGATCTCCTGAGGCAACTTCCACTGGCCAGCCGATTTCACATAACCTTGCCGCAGCATGTATTCGTCGGGCTTAAGCCAGCCACCGTTGGCAAAGCGACCATAGCCCAGCGCGAGGCGCGCCGCTTCGTGATCGGGTTCAAGCTTGATGACTTCTTCGAGATGGAACTTGCGTTGCGAGGTCAGGTTGGCATCGTGGCACCACTGAGCCATGGCCACATGACCAGCGACCGTGGCGGGCGATTTGTGCAGTAAGTCTTCGTACTGCTTCTGCACGTCGGACGTGGCGAGCACCCGCTGCACTTGCGGCCCAGCGAGGGCCAGTTGCACCCCAGCCCCAGTACGCAGGACGTAGTCATCGGCCTGGGTCCGTTCGGGATTCAGCCATTGGCCTTCGACACGACCGCCAGTGCGCAGAAAGAAGATCTCGGCTTGGGCAGGCGCCGCGAATGGAGCCAGACCGCAGGCCACGCTCCAGGCGATGAAGATCGTTCGAGCTGCTGTCATGACAAGCTCCCACTGCCGCAAACGTAAGAGCCCCCGACATCTGCGGCTCGCTGCTACCCCCTCAAGTATAAGCAGCTTGAGGGGGCGAGGCGAATCTTCTCCGGATTTTCCCACTGGGCCGGTTATGCGGCCACCTTACTGCGTAATCAGGTCGTTTACGCTGTACTGGCAGTTGTAGTCGCCCAACTGCAGGAAGAGCCAATCGGCACCGGCACCCGAGGGGAGGCAATCGGACGAGTTGTCGTTCAGGATGGTTTCACCCAGGGCCAGACGGACACCGTTCACCCCAGTCCGAAGGTTATTGCTGCGAGTGGCGAGCGTTGCGTTGCTGGTCCATTCGGCCAGAATCGCTTGCAGGGCGGCAACATTGGCGTCGTAAGTCGTCGTGCCGCCAATCAGCAGGTCGTCCCCTTCGCCAGCGTCGAGCACATCCCAACCCAGGCCGCCGATGAGCACATCGTTGCCCGTGAAGCCGATCATGCGATCGTCGCCACCACCGCCGACGATCACATCGTCTCCTTCGCGACCTTCGAGAATGTCGTTGATCGGCCCGCCCAGCAACACGTCGTTCCCTTGCATGCCGCTGATGCGATTGAAGCCGTTCCCGCCATCGAGCACATCGTGGCTGCGACCGCCGACGATCTGGTCGAAGCCATCTTCGCCGTAGATCGTTACCGGGGCGTAGCTATCGGTTGCATAGATCCAATCGTCGCCTGCACCGCCGTACACAATCACGCGACCTCCTGGCCCCAACGTAAACGGCCCGCGGTTGACGCCGGCCAGCCAGGTCATCACTTGTCCGCTGGCATTCGTCCAGACATAGATGTACTCGCCGGCAGCGGTACCTTGCACGATGACATTCGGTCCCGACTGATACACGGGGCCCACAGGTGTTTCCGTCACATCGCTCAAATTGATCGTGACATTCGCATCGGCCGATTGCGCAGGCGCACCGTCATCGGTGACACGCACCATCAGGTTGAACGTAGGAGTCGTCTCGTAGTCGAGGGCCGCTGCATTGGCGACCGAGATCTGCCCCGTCGTGGGATTAATCGTAAACGCGCCGGCCGTGTTTCCCGAGACGATCGCATAGGTGACAGTCTGCCCGGCGTCGACATCACTGCCTGAAACCTGCCCGACGAGCGTGCCCGCCGCGGAATTTTCTGGAAGAGCGAAGATCGCTCCGGAAGCAGTTGGCTGCTCGTTCACGTTTAGCACGTTCACGGTTACGGTGGCATCGGTCGAGAGCGATGGAAAGCCGCTGTCGGTCACGCGAATTGTCAGCTGAAAGAGCGGAGTCGTTTCGAAATCGATGCCGCCCGGAAACACCACATTCAACTGGCCCGTTACCGAGTCGATCGCGAACACCGCATTCGTGTTGCCGCCGACAATCGCGTACGACAGTGTTTGACCGGCATCCGCATCGCTGGCGACCACCACGCCGGCCGTGGTACCGGCGGCCGGGTTTTCGTCAATCGAGAACGACTGGGCAGAGATTTGCGGAGCCTGATTTGGCAGTACTTCCACAATGTCTTGCAGGTTGATGGTCACCACGGCGTCTGCCATCAGCGAGGGCGCACCGTTGTCGGTCACGCGCACCGTCAGGTTAAAGCTTTGCGTAGCTTCAAAGTCCAGCGGAGCGGAGTTCGCCACCGTGATCTGTCCAGTCGCGCTGTTGATGGCAAACCCACCCGCCAGGTTGCCGCTGATGATCGAATAGGTAAGGGACTGGCCCGCGTCGCTATCGGCAGCAATCACTTGACCAACAGCCGATCCCGCTGCGGTGTTTTCGTTCAGGTTGAAGACCGCGGCGTTGATCGTCGGCGTGGTATTCACCGGCGGAGGATCGGGTTCCAGATCGGCGATGATGTGCGAGGCAATCACCTGGCCAAACAAGCGAGCGCTAAAGTTGTCCTCGCCGGTGATGATCTTGCCATCGACCCACACGTCGTCAGCCGTCGTGGTGGGATCGCCTACCGAAGCATGCGGCATCGTGAGACCGCCGTTGGTCTCCATTTGTGTCGATTGGCGGTACTGGTAATAGCCATAGTACTGGCCGTTGTAAAACACGGGCGGTCCGCCGCCGTTGGTCACGCCACCTTGCGGCGTCATCACCGTCTTGCCGCTGATCGGACTCACACCATCGACGCGAGCCCAGGCGAGTACCGTGGTCGCGTGGCAGATGGCTGAGACGTATTTATCTTGATCAACAAAATCGTTGATCAAATCGTTCACCTTTGCCTTGGTGGCCACGTCGCCGCGATAGAGGGCATCGGAGTAGATGCCGTTAAACGCGTACTGGTACATCGACGAGCCCCAACCGCCGACAAACACAATCGCCGAGTAATCGGCTGCGTCCACATCGGCCAACTGCAGATCGGGCGTTACGATTCCGTTGCCGGTCTGTCCGCTGTTGGCGTGGGGCGTGCTGGGCGAAGTGGTGGTGGCTGCCACGACCACTTCGAGGCCAGCCTCCTCGAGCGACAGCTTGGTATCGCCGTACTCCTGGTAAAAGAAGTCTCGTTGATCGGCGATCACCATCAGCACCGGCAAGGGATCGGCTCCGGCAAACACCTCGCGCCGTTCGAGGGTTTCGAAAAAGGAGCGGCGGGGCTTGATCAATCGTTGCGGGCGAGTGCGAGCGTGCTTCTTCATGGGTCTGTTCCTGCGGGCTGCTGCTGCGAGATGAGATGAGGGTCGACAGGAAAGGAATGGCAGGCTGGGTCGCGACCTTTCAGCAGAAATGCCGATTTTTTCTCGTGTCGCCGTAGTTGTTTGCCAGCAACGACTTAGTGAGCGGGTGAAAGATCGCTCTGTCCGCTTTACTGGGGGCTGGCTTTGCGGCCCCGCTTAAGACACGATGGACGGACTGGTCCCGGCTTGCCTCCCTCGCCTCGGTACTCCGGGGAGAGGGTCGGAGTGAGGGGCCGGACCGCAGCCAAAATCTCCATTCGCAGCATCGTTCCGCGTATGACCCCGCGGGAACGGCTCCTATCCTCTTACACGGCAGACGCATGGCACTGGAATTTCGCAAGCACACGCTCGACAACGGCCTGCAGATTGTGGCCGAATGCAACCCGGACGCTTACTCGGCCTCGTATGCTTTTTTCGTCCGCACCGGCTCGCGCGACGAGTCCGACGAAGTGGCCGGCGTCAGCCACTTTCTCGAGCACATGGTCTTCAAAGGTACGCCCACTCGCACGTCGCTCGATGTGAACCGCGAACTCGACGAACTCTCGTCCTCCAGCAATGCCTTCACCAACGAAGAGCAAACCGTCTATTACGCGACCACGCTCCCCGAAGACCAGAACAAGATCGTCGGCCTGCTCGCCGACATCATGCGCCCTTCGCTAAGGCAGGATGACTTCGATACCGAGAAGCAGGTCATCCTCAAGGAAATCGCCAAGTACGAGGATGAGCCTCCATTCAACGCTCACGAAAAGGCCATGGCGTTGCACTTCGGCAAGCATCCGCTCGGCCGCAGTGTGCTCGGCACGGTCGAGAGCATCGAGCAGCTGAAACGGGACCAGATGCTCGCTTATTTCGAGCAGCGGTACAGCCCGCAGAACATCGTTCTCTCCGCCGCTGGCAATGTCGACTTCGAGCAACTCATTCGCACCGCCGACCAGTTCTGTGGCAAGTGGAAAGCGTTCCCCACGGGTCGCCAACTGGCACCTTGCGCCGGCGAACAAGGCTTTGCGATCTTCGAAAAGAGCACCGCCGCCCAGCAGTACATTTTTCAAACCGGTGCAGCTCCTTCGACCGAAGACAATGACCGCTACGCAGCCCGCCTGATGACGACCATCATTGGCGACGACAGCGGCAGCCGGCTCTTCTGGGAACTCGTCGATACGGGCCGTGCCGAATACGCCGCGATCAGCCCAAGCGAGTATCAAGGTGCCGGCATTTACATGTCAGCCCTCTGCTGTGCTCCCGACGATACGCAGGACAATTTCGACTCGATGCAAGAGATCTTCGAAGTCACCCAGGCCGAAGGCGTGACCGAAGATGAACTGAAACAGGCTCAGAACAAAGTCTGTGCCCAGATCGTGCTACACGCCGAACGCCCCGCCAGCCGGATGTTCTCCGTCGGCAATGGCTGGATGCAGCGACAACAGTATCGCACCGTGCGCGAAACGGTGGCCTCGTACCGCAGCGTTACCATTGACGACATCCGCCGCGTCCTCGGCCGCTATCCACTCACCCGCATGTCCACCGTGGCCATCGGCCCTTGCAAGTCACTCGACGTGTAACCCTCCCGCTCCGAATTCGTACACATAGCAGCGAGGTTTGTGAACGCGCCCGCGCGCCGCACCCGAGAGATATCGCACCTGCTGTTCACAAACCACCCCCGGTTTGTGAACGACCCCTTACTCGGACAGGCTGCCACTTACGTCAATCCGGCCTTGTCGGGCCGCGTCGGTCGTCTGGCAATGCGGAAGCCGAAACCCATGGCACCAAGGCCCATCAGCAGGACCAGCGAAGCCGCCAGGTAGAGCGGGTACCGAGACGAACTGCGGATCAGGTTGCCGGTGGTGATGTCGAAGACAAAAGCCTCGCCTTGGTTGGTCGAGACCGTGAACGTCTGCTGCTGCTCGTCGAACCGCAGTCCGCTGCAACTCACGCCGCCGCGCAGTTTCCAGATGGGCAAATAATGCCTGGCCAAATCGCTGAAGCTGCAACGCTTCAGCAATTTTCCATTCGCAAAGAACAAGGCCACGTGCCCATAGTGCCAACTTGGGTCAGCCAAGACCAGGTACTTGCCGTCGGACGAGAGAAACATGCTCTGCTCGCCCGCATAGGCAATTGTCCACACGGGTTCAGTGCTGCCATCGTTGCGATACAGCCCGCTCTGCGAGTAAGTGCCCCGCAGGCGGAGAATCTCCGCGCGCTGCGCTTCGCGGCGAACCTTGGCATCGTCCTCCACCGACCAAGGCGAAATCATCACCAGTACAAACTGACCGTCGTCCGAGACTCGCTGCCAACTATTCGGACTGCTCAGCCCGCCCTGCGCAGACTCGGCCCCCACCGCACAGAGAAGCAGTGCGAGCAGCAGCGGTGCGCGGTGAGTGAGCATCGCTGTATTCTAGCGCCACGAGCCAGCCAAGTCACACGCTGCGTCGGCCGAGCAGAATCTGGCGATGGACCGGAATTTCTATCAATCGCCTACGTTGTCTTCGTCCTGAGCTTTCCGACCACCAGCGGCGGTTCGCTTGGTGTGCCATCCGGCACCGAAGACGGCGGCAACGAGTCGATCAGAAATAGTGAATTTCCACAAAATATTGAAAGAGAACGACTTACGACAATCCAGGCGATTCGAAAATTGAAAATCTGATCATGCATGATATGATTTAGTCGATAATCATATCTGCTGTGATCAAAGAATCGGATTGTTTAGATTCATGCTCGATCATGAATCTGCGTGACATCATGATAGAACTGTCCAAACTCGACCTGCGTCGCCGTCAACTCGGAATGAGCCGAGCAACCCTTGCGCGCCGGGCCGGCATCTCGGTTCCGACGGTGCACCGCATCCTGACGGGCAAAGAAACGAGTCCGTCGGTGGCCACAGTCGAAGCTCTGGCAGCGGCACTCGGAATGGGCGTGCAAATTATCGAGATCGTCAACGCGGAGGACTTCCGCGAACAACAGGCGCGACAACGCGCCGCTCACTTAGTGGGAATGGTCCAAGCCACGATGGGTCTGGAATCTCAGGCCGTCGATCGAGCGACCATCGAAACCCTGCAGCGACGCAACGCCCATCGGCTACTCGCTGGTTCCGGCCGGAGGCTCTGGGACGAATGACGCCGTTTGGTCCTATTGTGCCGGGCGAAACTCCGCTCGACGATCTCTCCGGCCTGAAGATCAAGGGAATCACCACCCGGGCCGAACTAAATATTTTTGAGGCGACGAACATTGAGAAGGTCGTCGCGAGATATTTAACGGTGCGCCCTTCACGCCGCAGTGCCAAGTTCACATTCGCTTGGTGCCTGAGCTTGCACCAAGAGATGTTTGGTGAAGTCTGGCATTGGGCCGGTTGCCAGCGCGGCCGAGAACTCAATCTCGGTATTGCTAGTCGCGCGATTCCTGAAAATCTCGCCATGCTGCTGGATGACTTGCAGAGCTGGCCAGGATTTGGAATCGACTTTGTCGAGCAAGCTGCCAGACTTCATCACCGCGCAGTTCAGATCCATCCGTTCCTAAATGGCAATGGTCGCTGGGCGCGAATGTTGGCCAATATCTGGCTCAAACATCATCGACAGCCGCTGACACTCTGGCCCGAAACAATGATCGGGGCAACAAGTGAAGCTAGAGCAGCGTACATTGCTGCGATCAAGCAAGCCGACGAAGGAAACTACAACGACCTGATCGCAATGCATCGGCAATACGCGGAAGCGTCAACCAAGCCCTGACAACTTGGAGCAGTTACGCCTTGCTCGGTCCCGGTAGCAGTTGTAGCAGCAAACGCGGGGCACGCTTGCGGGTGATGTCGCTGGTGACTTCGCTGCGGATCCAACCGGCGGCAGCGTTCAGGGCAGCTTCGGTCTGCTGGCGTTCTTCCGCAGTAAGGACATCGAGCGGCACCAAGAGAACGAGCAACTGCGCGGCATTCGGGGCCGGCAAGACCTCGCGAACTTCCAGGCTGTGCAATCGCTCGTCGGCCGCTTCGCCCAGAATGAGGCGGAGCGAATCGTGTACCTGGCTGCACAGCTGCCAGGTCTTGCGACGGTCATCGGTATCGCCGCCGCGAGCTAGCAACCGCGGATCGACGCCATCTTCGGGCGACAAATCGGCACACAGGCTGCGTAGCACGCGGCTGGAAGGTCGACGTTTCAAGATTCAAACTCACGCGGGCCAAGATCAAACAACTCTCTAACCAAGAGACGCATCGACTTGCTCAAAGGTTCGCCCGGAAAGCTCGATTTACCTGGGCCGCAAGCGTCAGCGCTTGGAGAGTATCTGCGGCATTGTTTCAAGGTGTCAAGTTTAAGGTTCAAAGTTAGAGGCGCAGCGGAAATTGCTTGCGCTCCAACTTTGAACCTTAAACCTTAAACCTTAAACCTTAAACTTCGAACTCTTTCAAGCGTTGCTCAATGCGGGCGAGCAGGTCGCGATCGCTGGGTAGGGGTGAGGTGAGCACCGCGCGCAGCGGGAGCGGCACGTCGTCGAGGCGGTACATGGTGCTGGGGGAGAGCGGGCCGGGAACCTCGATGCCGCTGGCTGCCACATTGAACACGACCGTCGAACTGAGCGAACTGGGGGTATCGAGCGACTGCAGCGCGATGGTCGGAATCGTTGCCAAATGCTGGCGAGCCGCAGCAGGCAAAGCGGCAACTGGATCGCCCGAGACGATCAAGGCAGCGTCGGCTTCGCGGCGGGCAAGGACGGCAGTCGCACTGTATTCGCCGGGGCTGAAGCGGGGATAGCCGGCGGCGAGATTCACGGCGAAGGGATAGCCGGTCTGCCACGCGCTGACGTTCTCTGCTCCGCTGGCGTTCGGTTCGCGGCGATTGAAGCGGCAGACAAAACGCGTGTGCTCGTTCAGGTCACGAGTCAGCGCGCGGATCGCATCGCCGTTGGCGTACAGGCCGCGCGAGTTGGTCAAGCGATCGCCAAAAAAGATCACGCCGTATTTGGCTTGCTTCATTTGCGTGAGCAGACTTTGCCATGCGTCGAGCGATTGGCCGGTGGTGGCCTCGATGAGTGTCGCATCGACTTCAATCCCCGCCAGCAAGGCTCGCAAGGTCCAAATTGCCTCGAAGTCGCTGTTTGGTTTGATCTGCAGAAAGGAATCAGCGCTAGCCGCCGTGCTGTTCACCTGGGAGTCGATCACGACGCAGGTGCGATCGACACGGCCGCCGGGGACGAACAGCCCCTTCGGCTCAAAGCTGTATCGATCCAAGTGCCGCGGATGGGTTTCCGCCGGATCGGTTCCCCAGAAGATGACCAAGTCACCGCGATTCTTCACTTCGCCCAGTGAGCACGTGCTTTCGCCCACCTTGGGCAAGGCCAGGCCGGCAGAGCCATGAAAATCGCCGTCGGTGGAATCGATCACCGCGCCCAACGCATCGGCAATGCCTAGGGCCACGCGTTGCGTTTCGATGGTCGTCTGTCGCAGTCCGAACACCAGCGGGTACCTGGCCGCAGAGAGCAACTGGGCAGCTCGTTCGATCCCTTGTTCCAGCGTCGCTGGTTTTCCTTCGATGAGGCAAGCCGGTTGCGCGGCACTCCGATCGCGCAGGAAGCGAGCTTTGCCTTCCGCACAGGCATTCTCGACAGCCACGATGCGGTTGCCTTGAATCGTCAGCTCGATGTCGTCACACAGGCAGGCGCAGGTC
The DNA here is from genome assembly GCF_049819085.1 of Anatilimnocola aquadivae. Classification (GTDB taxonomy): domain Bacteria; phylum Planctomycetota; class Planctomycetia; order Pirellulales; family Pirellulaceae; genus Anatilimnocola. Next base: position 7,727,795 of record NZ_CP187419.1, on the reverse strand, counting down.
GCGCAAGTGATGTCCTGCACGCGCTTCGCTGTCGGGCTGGTTGGTTGGGAAGCCATTCGATGCCTGGGTGCAACTGCGGATTGCCGCGATGATAAGACGAGCGATCTGGGGCCCGGCGAAACACTTTCGCCGCAGCCTGCCGGATATAATGTAAGGATTCTGCCCGTCGCCGGTATAGCTCGTGCGCCGTTACCCTGCGCCGACTTGCCCCGACTCGATCGTTTTGCTGTCTTCACACTCCCCAGGTGCTCACTATGCGTTGGCTATTTCTTTCTCTGCTCGTCAGCATGCTGGGCTGTGGTACACCCGCTGTCTTGCCCACCGAGGCAACCAAGAAAGATGCTCCCGCCACCGAGACACCCGAGCCGGGGAACGTGCAGCTTGTTTCTGCCGCGGCGGCAACGTCGGATTGGCCGCAGTGGATGGGACCGAATCGCGACGACACGTGGAACGAGACGGGCGTCGTCGATAAGTTTCCTGAAGGTGGCCTTCCGGTCACCTGGCGAACGAAGATCGGTGGCGGTTATGCCGGGCCAGCGGTCGTCGGCGATCGCGTCTTTGTGATGGACTATCAGCGCAAGGAAGGTGCCCTGCAGAACGATCCCGGGACGCGCAACGAATTGAAGGGGACCGAGCGGGTTCTGTGTCTGAGTGCAAAGGACGGCAGCCTGCTCTGGAAGCACGAATACGAGTGCCCCTACGCCATTTCGTATGCCAACGGTCCGCGCTGCACACCGACCGTGCACGAGGGCAAAGTCTACACGCTCGGTGCCGAGGGAAATCTCTTCTGCCTGGAAGCAGCTACTGGCAAAGTCGTGTGGTCGAAAGAATTCAAAGTCGACTACAAAGCGCCAACGCCCATCTGGGGCTTCTGCAGCCATCCGCTCGTGTACGAGAACAAACTCATCTGCCTGGTTGGTGGACCTGGTTCCATCGTTGTGGCATTTGACAAGGAAGATGGCAAAGAACTGTGGAAAGCGCTCTCGGCTCCTGACGCCGGTTATTGCCCGGCTAATATCATCGACGCTGGTGGCACCAAGCAGCTGGTCGTGTGGCATCCCGAGTCGATCAATAGTCTCAACCCGAACACGGGCGAAGTTTATTGGACCGAACCGCTCGCGCCGCAGTACGGCATGTCGGTCGCCGCGCCGGTGAAGTCGGGCGACTATCTGTACGCGAGCGCTATTGGCGACATCGGCGGCGTGTGGAAGCTTGATCGCACCAAGCCAGCCGTGGAAGAGGTCTGGATCGGCGATAACAAGACCGCTGTTTACACCTGCAACAGCACACCGTACATCGACAAGGGAGTTGTGTTCGGTGCCGATTGCCGCGGCGGGCAGTTCCGCGGCGTCGATCTCGAAACGGGTAAGCGATTGTGGGAGACGTTCAAGCCCACCACGGGCGAACGTCGAGCCAGCCATGGCACCGCCTTCATCACCAAGCACGGCGAACACTTCTTCCTCTTCAGCGAAACGGGCGATTTGATCCTCGCGAACCTCAATCGCGAAGGCTACGAAGAGATCAGCCGCTTTCCTCTCATTAAGCCCACCAGCGAAGCCTTCGGCCGCGAAGTGGTCTGGAGCCACCCTGCCTTCGCCAACCGTAGCGTGTACGCGCGGAATGACGAAGAGATTGTGTGCGTGTCGCTGGCGAAGTGAGTGCGCTTCGAGGCGTTAACGTCGCAGGGCTAAAAACCCGTCGTAATCCAGCTTCATTTCGCCCAATAACGCTCCAGTGCATCTTGAATGGATCGATGCGACAGACTGTGGTGCGGGTCGGCGAGTCGCAGGAGGAGGAACTGCCGGATGGCCGCTCTTTGTGAGGGCGAAAGTTCCGCGAAGCGCGAGGTTGTGTAATTGCTGCGCGTCGTCAGCGTGAACAGAATGTCCATCGACGTGTACTTGCCCGCGAGGTCGGCGAGCAAGAACGCAGGGAGGTGAAAACGCATCCCTGCTGCGTCGAAGAACGACAAGCTGCTGTAGCACCGATTCAGGTCTTCCACAGGGATGGCTGACCAGTCTTCTTTTTCGTCCTTGGCGCGATATGCCTGAATCTGGTCGTCTTCAGCATAGTCGTCGATCCCTTGCGCTTCCCACAGACCAGTACCGTGGCCCAGCTTCACGCCGTGAAAGGCAGTGCGAATCAACTGAGCGACACGATCCTGATCGGCCACGGCATTGCCAACTTGTTCCGGGTCGACAACTCCCTTTTCGCGTCGCGCGGCAGGATCTCGCATGCGACTCGTGGGCAGGGCGAGGCGCTGGCCTTCGCAAGCAAAGCCTTCGATCTCGCTGGGCATGGTTTTGACAAGTTCCAGGCCCAACGAGCGATAGAGCGAAAGGGCCGGCTCGTTACCGGCAATGGTCGTGGTCCAGGCTTCGCCGCCGATGCGATCGAGCGCGGCCTGCAGCAGTTGGCGACCAATGCCGCGCCGCTGCTGCCTGGGGTCGACATAGAGCCACGTGATGTACGAACTATTCCATGAAACAAAGCCAACGACTGCTTCGCCAGCGCAGGCGACCAGCGTTTCGGAGAGGAAGAACTCGTCGGCTTTGGCTACTTCCAGCATCGGGCGAAAGGCGCGCGGATCGACTTGGCCCGCAGCCAATTCCTGCACGCGCGCCGCATCGTGAACCTGGCAGACCGCTGGCCAATCGTCGGCTGTGTACTCGCGCAGGAGGACGTCCATCGCTACTCCGCGTTTTCCGTAAGCAGTTGTCGGAAGAGAGGCTGATCGGCCGTGGCCCGTGCACAGCGGCACCATTGCACCAGTTCGAGATCGAACTTCTGGGCAATCTCGGCCAACTTTGTGATCGACTGCTGAGGGGGAGCAGGCAACGATGTTTGAGCGATGCCCAAAACGGATACCATTCCGCCCGGCGCGAGGCCATAGCAGGCCTGGCCATCGCTGGCCGTGAAGGCGAAGCCGGCTTCAACGCGGCTCTCGGCGCCGTGAAAGGTGAGTCCCTCGGGAGTGTCTACGGAGAATGCTGCGAGCAATTCGCGGAGCGACAGGAAGCCCTCAATGGGCGTCTCGGGTTGCCGGCGCACGTGAACCTTGCGCCAGCCCGCACCGGTCGATTCCTGTTCGTGAATGGTTTGGATGACCGCGAGTTCCTGACTGACTTGCTCGGCGAAGCACTGCGAGACCAACTCGAACTGTCGCCAGTTGTCGTCGAGCATGCTGAGCTCTTGGCCGTTCAGGGGCCGGTCGCCACACGGCGGCAACTCGTTCGTAATCGACGGCAGGCTATACAGGATGTTGCTGGGGTCCATCTGCTCGACGCGGCGCAAGTGAAGCGTCAGCTTTTTGGTTTGCGAGTACTCGGCCCGAGTTGCTGGCTCGGCCGAGACGACCAGCCAATCTTCGTCGTTAAGGTGCAACGTAGTTTCTTCGACAAACGACTCGGGTAGTTGCTCGGGAGGCAACTTGATTTCGCCCAGTGGCTCGTCGTTCTCGCTGTCGATGAACGTGACGAGGATGCGGTTCTTGTTATCGGCCATGATTCTTCTCGAGCGGTGTTCCGGGTGCTTCCTCGTCAGGCAGTTGCAATTATAGAGGGAGGAGCCAGGTGCGCAGCATTTGACGTAAGTCGATGTGCGCGCAATGACAGGGGTGTTGATAAAGTCGGCCTATAAATCAACATCTTGGACCTTTTTCCCACCGGCATCTGGCGAACTTACGTGGGCTGCAGCCAGAAATGCCGCTAGCGTGCCCGCCTGCGATTGACCGGTTTCTTCCCTCTCGCTATCGTTCGCGCCGCTACCTGAAAGATCTGCCTCAGTCCGTTCTGCGTGGGAGACGCCTGCATGCCGACAGCCGCCGTTCGCTCGTTGCTAGCATGCGCTGCGTTGCTCCTAATCTCTTCCGGCTGCAATTGGATGGGGCCGCTCTCCCCCACCCAGTATTGGGAACGAAGCTCGCTGTTTCATCCCGACCGCTTTCCGCACGGCGAATGGACGCAGACCACGGTCCTGGTGCAAGATGCCGAATTTGGCGCTGCGGACGGCACCAAGTTGCATGGCTGGTACGTTCGCCACCCCGAACCCAAGGCTCACGCGCTGGTGCTGCATGGCAACGCCGGCAACGTCACGCTGATGGCCGATTCGCTCCGCATTCTCAATCATCGCCACGGACTCTCGGCACTTGCGCTTGACTATCGTGGTTACGGCAAGAGTGAAGGCAAACCGAGCGAAGAGGGAGTGCTGCAAGATGCCCGCGCCGCCCGCCGTTGGCTCGCGCAGAAAGAAGGAATCGCCGAAAGCGACGTGGTGCTCATGGGCCAATCGCTCGGTGGCGGTGTTGCTGTCGATCTGGCCTCGACCGATGGCGCGCGCGGACTGGTCCTCACCGGCACCTTCACGTCGATTCCTGATGTTGCCCAGCATCATGTCAGCTGGCTGCCGATGAAGTGGCTCCTCAAGACGAAGATGGACTCACTCAGCAAGATCAAGAACTACCAAGGTCCGCTCCTGCTCGCGCACGGCGATGCCGACGAAGTGATTCCCTACCACCAAGGGCTCGATCTCTTCAACGCCGCTGGCAGCCAAGACAAACGAATGATCACCAACTTCGGCGGTAAGCATAACGACCCCCTCCCCGAAGAGTATCGCATCGCCCTCGATCAATTCATCACCAAGCTCCCGCCGCTGAAGAGCCAACGCACGGAGTAGCTTCCTTTCATCCCTCTCCCCATTGCTTTGGGAAGAGGGCCGGGGTGAATGGCTGAGCTTGTGCTCTGCGGCCTTTCAGAATCGCCTGCCTACGCTTGCTGCGTATCGACGCGGCGAGTGGTGCTCCCTTGGCCTTGAACAATGCGGTTCACGGCGACAAGAATCGCCTGCACGGTGGCCTCGACGGTATCGGTCGACACACCACGGCCGCGAAACTTTTGGCCCGAGTGTTCCACGGTTAGAGTGACTTCGCCCAGGGCATCGTGACCGAGCGTGGCGCTGCGAACTTGATACTCGACGCACTTCACCTTCACGCCGGTGATGCGTTCGGTGGCGAGAAACGCGGCGTCGATTGGCCCGTCCCCTTCGGTCATGGTGGCTGAGGTTTCCTTGCCGCCACGGCTCATCGTCATCGTTACGTGCGGCTTGCGCCCGGTACCGCAAATCACTTCGAACGACACGAGATGCCATTCTTCCTGCGATGGGGCACCGTGCAGTTGATGCTCGATCAGCGCGATGATGTCGCCGTCGTAGACTTCCTTCTTCTTGTCGGCCAGCTTCTTGAACTCGTCAAACACAGGCTGGACTTGCTCGGGCGTCAGCATGTAGCCCAGCGATTTCGCCCGGTCCGAGAGAGCCGCGCGGCCGCTATGCTTGCCCAGGACGAGGTCGGTCTTTTGAAAACCGACGTCTTCCGGCCGCATGATCTCGTAGGTGGTTCGTTCCTTCAGCATGCCGTCTTGATGAATGCCCGCTTCGTGGGCGAACGCATTGCGACCGACGATCGCCTTGTTCCGCTGCACTTGCAGACCAGTGATCGACGACAGTTGACGGCTCGTGGGAACCAGCCGCGGCGTGACGATGCGCGTCGTGCACTGGTAGTGGTCTTCGCGGGTCTTGAGCGCCATCACCACTTCTTCCAGCGAGCAGTTGCCCGCTCGTTCGCCGATGCCATTGATGGTGCACTCGATCTGTCCCGCGCCGTTCTCAACCGCTGCCAGGCTGTTAGCAACGGCCAGCCCCAGGTCGTTGTGACAGTGCGTGCTGATGACCGCCTTGTCGATATTCGGCACGCGATTTTTCAGCATCGCGATCACGCTACCGTACTCGAACGGCGTGGTATAGCCGACCGTATCGGGAATGTTGACGGTCGTGGCTCCCGCTGCAATCGCTGCTTCGACCACCTGGCAGAGAAAATCGCGCTCGGTGCGGGCGGCATCTTCGGGCGAGAACTCGATATCGTCGCACACAGCTTTGCCGCGTTTCACACCTTTCACGGCCCGCTCGACAATCTCTTCGCGGGTCATCTTCAGTTTGAATTCGCGATGGATGGCACTCGTAGCCAGGAAGATGTGGATTCGCTTGTCGCTGGCACCTTTCACGGCTTCCCAGGCACGATCGATGTCTTGATCGTTGCAGCGGGCCAGGCCGCAGATGGTGGCGCCTTGAATGGTATTGGCAATCTCGCGCACCGACTCAAAGTCGCCGGGCGAAGCGATGGGAAAGCCGGCTTCCAGAATGTCGACCCCCAGGTCGACGAGCGACTGGGCCATCTCCAGCTTCTCTTGCAGGTTCATGCTGCAGCCGGGCGATTGCTCGCCGTCACGCAGCGTGGTGTCGAAAATCTTGATCGTTCGCATGGCAGTCATCAGAAAAATCCTTCGTTGGCTAGCTAATCATTATTCTAACGTGTTGGGCTCACTTGCTGCCGGCCTCACGCCGGCCCGACAAGGAGCAGCTCCGTCAAATAACGACTCCCCTGGCCAAGGGGCATTCCGCGCAGCCAGCCGATGACCGCGGCGGAAGTTTCCGCCGGGCGTGTCGTGCTGTCTGGATGTTCGCCGGTTGCCATGCTCGTTCTGCCGAAAATTCTCTCTGCCAACAAAAAAACCCCGAAGCTTTGTCAGGCTCCGGGGTGAAGTTGCCACTCATCAATTGCGCTGCTGCACCCCTACGTCCTGCCCAAGGCAAGCGTGAGAAGAAGGTCGAGAAGTCGGCCGTGCAGTCGCATGGTTTTTTCGATTTCTTACGGATTGGAAGCGATCACTTGACTCTACTATCGCCCCCGCAAGTGGTCAAGGTCGAGACAGCCGACGGAGCTCGAAGGTTCACAGCAATCGGGGGACAGGGCTCAGGAGTCGGAGGTCGGCAATCAAACAACCGCCCCCGGGCCTGCCCCGGCGGTTTAACGGCTTTAGCACTACCGCACCCCGGAGGTCAGAAGATCCGAGATCAGAAGTCGGAAGTTGCTATTTCCCAACTTCGAACTCCAAACTTCGAACTATCCGGCGGGAACAGCGTGACTTAATATGTGTCAGCGACGGGCGCGGCGAAATTCTGACCACAACTAAGCTTCTGCAACCAGCGATGCCTTCTCCAGCAAAGCCTCGAAAAATTTGAGGACGGGTTCCGTGCAACAACGCCTGATCAGTCTGCTTGGCTTGTTTGTGATGATCTTTCTGGCCTGGCTGATGAGTTCGCACAAGCGAAGGTTCCCCTGGCGAATCGTGATCGCCGGCATCACCCTACAGTTCTTCTTGGGCTGGCTAACGCTGATGACGGAGCCGGGTCGCTGGTTCTTCGACGTGATTGGCAACTTCTTCACGAAGATCCTTGAGTTTACCGACACGGGCTCGGAGTTTGTTTTCGGCAAGCCGTTTCGAGAGCACTACTTTGCCTTCAAAGTGTTGCCGACGATTATCTTCTTCTCGTGCTTCATGTCGATTCTGTACTACGCCGGCGCGATGCAAGTTCTCGTGAAAGGTCTGGCTTGGTTCATGCAAAAAACGCTCGGCACATCGGGCGCAGAAACCCTGTCGGCGAGTGCGAACATCTTTCTCGGCCAAACAGAGGCTCCACTCGTCATTAAACCCTACTTGCCGACCATGACTCTCTCGGAATTGAATGCGGTGATGGTCGGCGGGTTTTCGACGATCTCAGGCGGTGTGCTCGCGGCATTTGTTGGGATGGGTATCGACGCTGGGCATCTCGTCACTGCTTCGGTCATCTCGGCGCCCGCCAGTCTGCTACTGGCAAAGATCATGCAACCTGAAACGGAAGTTCCGCAGACCTTCGGTGACGTCCGAATTGAACCGCCTCGCGTGGGAGCGAATGTAATCGAAGCGGCCGCCATCGGAGCCAGCGACGGACTCAAGTTGGCGTTGAACGTGGCCGCAATGCTCGTTGCGTTCATGGCTTTAATCGCGATGGGCGACTATGTCGTGCAAGCGATTGGGGACATGATCGCGCACTACACGGTTTTCGTTTCAGCCCGCGATTGGTCCCTGCAGAATGCAATTGGAGCTCTCTTTGCGCCAATTGCACTTCTCATGGGAATTGAATGGCAAGATTCCGGCCGCGCAGGAGAATTGCTGGGCTTGAAGATGTTTGCCAACGAGTTCGTGGCCTACGACGTGCTGCATACTTGGATGAAAGTGGACTCCGAAATCAAGCTGCAACCGCGCACGATCGTCATTATGACCTACGCACTCTGCGGCTTCTCGAACTTTGCTTCGATAGGGATTCAAATTGGTGGCCTTGGTGCCATGGCCCCTGAACGCCAGGGCGATTTAGCCCGCCTAGGCTTGCGTGCTATGCTCGGCGGTACGTTGGCATGTTGCATGACAGCCTGCGTAGCTGGCGTGTTGATCAAATAGACGATTGCGGAGTTGTGTTCGCCTACGCCTTTCAATTGCATTCACTTGCGCTGTCGCCGATACTAAAGGGGCTCCGTTTTGCCCTCGTTCCGCTTCACCTTCCCACCTCGCACGGCTGGCCTATGGATGCCCTAATTTCAGCGACGAATCGCTGCCGCCGCACGCACCTGATTGCGCGGTGGAGCTGCTTGGCATTACTTGCGCTGTCCTGCACCAATGCGGCGTCACTGCGGGCAGAGGACGAAGCCGCGAAAGAAGTTCCTTCGTTTCGCCGCGATGTAATGGCCGTCCTGTCACGGTCGGGCTGTAACATGGGAGCCTGCCACGGCAATCTCAATGGCAAGGGTGGCTTCAAGCTGTCGCTGCGCGGCGAAGACCCGGCGCTCGATCATCGCACGCTTACGCGCGAACTCGAACAGCGGCGTGTGAACATTCACGAGCCAGCTGCCAGCCTGCTGTTGCAAAAGCCAGCGGGGCAGGTGGTGCATCAGGGTGGAGTGCGGTTTCACTTGAACTCGCACGAGTACCAGGTGATTCACGATTGGATCGCCGCGGGTGCTCCTGGGCCGATCAAGAGAGAACCCAAGCTCGTCAAGCTGGAAGTGCAACCTTTCGAAACCGTTGTGGTCGCGCCGCAAGAGACACAACAGATTGAAGTGACGGCTGTCTTTGCCGATGGCACGCGCCGCGACGTGCGCAACCTGGCCGTGTACGAGTTGACCGACAACCTGGCGGAAGTCAGTAGCGGCGGGCTCGTCACACGAACCTCGCTCGGCGAGACCACCATTCTGGTTCGCTATCTCAACCTGCAAATGCCCGTGCGCATTGCGTTTTTGCCTTCGTCGCCAGCCATCACTTGGCAAGCTCCGCCAGCCGCGAACCCAATCGACGAAAAAGTCTTTGCTCGACTGCAGACACTGCAACTCACGCCCTCGCAGCCGTGCGATGACGCCACCTATCTGCGCCGCGCGCAGCTCGATTTGCTCGGCCTGTTGCCGACGGCTGAAGAAGCTGAAGCGTTTCTCGCTGATGAATCGCCCGACAAACGCGAGCAGCTGATCGACCGTTTGCTTGCGCGGCCGGAGTTCGCCGAACAATGGGCGCTCAAGTGGTCAGACCTGTTGCGGAACGAAGAGAAGGTGCTCGATACCAAGGGTGTCGACGTCTTTTACGATTGGTTGCGGACTTCGTTTGCCCACGGCACTTCGCTGAGTGACATGGTCAAGCAACTTGTCACGGCCAAAGGTGGTACGTACGAGAATCCGCCGACGAATTTCTATCGGGCAACGCGTGACCCATTCATTCGCGGCGAAACCACGGCCCGCTTGTTTCTCGGTGTGCGGCTGCAATGTGCCCGCTGTCACAATCACCCGTACGACACCTGGACGCAAGACGATTACTACAACTGGGCCGGCGTGTTCGCCCGCATTGATTACGACATTCCCGACAACAAGCGAAAAGATAAGCTCGACAAGAACGAGTTCATCGGTCAGCAGATCGTGAAAATCAATAGCGAAGGGGAAGTGAAGAACGCGCGCACGGGTAAAGACGCGCAGCCTCGGTTGCTGGGGGCGAAGTCGCCCGTCGATATCAAGAGCGACCGACTGGATGCACTGGGCGAATGGCTGACCTCAGCCGACAACAAACGCTTTGCCGAGAATCAGGCGAACCTGGTGTGGTACCACTTGTTGGGTCGCGGACTTGTCGAGCCCATCGATGATTTTCGCGCGACGAACCCCGCGGTGCACCCGCAGTTACTCGACCAATTGGCCAATGACTTGATTGCCGCCGATTTTGATCTGCGGACACTCATTCGCGAAATCATGACCAGCCAGGTCTATCAACTTTCGAGTACACCCAACCTGAGCAACAACCAGGATGTGCGCACGTTTTCGCGTACGGTTCCGCAGCGCCTCTCGGCGGAGAAGCTGCTCGACGCCTGGTGCTCAGTGTTGGAGACGCCCACCGAGTTCGCCGGCTATCCACTAGGAACCCGCGCGGGACAGGTTCGTGGCGTCGAACGTGTGCGGGCAAAGGAAAAGGCACCGACCACCGCCGATCGTTTCCTCAAGACCTTTGGCAAGCCCGAACGCCTGCTGGCTTGTGAGTGCGAACGCTCGGGCGAAACGACGCTCAAGCAAGCGTTTGTGCTGCTCGGCGACGAAGGGCTCGATAGCTTGCTGGCCAAGGACGACAATCGCTTGGCGAGGCTCGCAGCGTCGGAGAAGTCCCCCGAGCAGATCATTGCAGAACTGTACTTCGTCACATTGTTGCGCAAGCCCACAGTAGAAGAGCTTGATGCCGCGAAGCAACTTCTCGCGCAGCATGAGAACCGTCTCAGTGGCCTGCAGGATCTCGCCTGGGCCCTGCTGAACAGCAAAGAGTTTGTCTTCCGGCACTAAAACTAGTGAGCCGGAAGATGTAGTCGATTGCCAGTTGCCAACGACAGCAGACGTTCTGTTACGAAGAGGCCGGTTGCCCAAATGGCGAGCAGGCTGAGCAGGTGAAGTTCGACCGTGGGGAACCAGTCGCGGGCGAACGACCAGGTACGAAAAGCGAAGTTCACATTCATCGGCTCGGGTGTAACGCTGCGCGAGAGGACAATCAGCGCCAGCACGGCGAGGTATGCCTTCCACCAATCGCCTTGCAGGCCGCCGAGTTTTCGCAGGCCGACAATGCCGACGCTGGTGCCGCCGATGTGCGTGAGAATCGACGTGGGATAAAACTCGCCGCCGGTCGCAATTCCGATCAGCCACATCGGCAGGCCAAAGCCGAGCATGATTAGTCCGGTCGCAGTGATGGTGCGTGAAGCGAGCACGAGTCCGATACCCACGGCCAAATCGGCCAGGTGACAGGCCCACAGCAGGTTTTCGAGACGGCCATTCAGCAGTTGATAAGTCGCATGGGCGCTGAAGAAGCCGATCGCGGCGAGCCCAAGAATTTGGAGCAACGGCAAATCGTTGTTCGAGACAGAGGGCGTCATCGTGGCAGGCGATGACGATCGCAATGGGCAGTTGGTGAACACGGCAGGCTGCCTCAAGAGTTTAGGGGCAAATCGAACCACCGCTCGAGCTGTCGTCGGTGCCACCGGAATCGCTCGATCCCGCAGAACCGCCCGTCGAACCGGTCGTGCCACTGCTGCCAGTGTTGCCGCCCGAAGACGATGTGCCGCTGGTAGACGACCCGGTCGCATTTCCAAAGTTGCCAACGAGGCTACCCGGATTGCCGACGTTCGACGCAACCTGCGTCAACTGGCTGCTACTCTTCGAGCCGACCGCACTGATGCTGCCGATCACGACCAATGTCACCGCACCCAGCACTACAGCAACTTGCACAGCAGTTGCGCCACGGCGAAGTGCACCAGCCTGTTGCCAGCGATTTCTTTTTAAACAGTGTGAACTCACTTTCGTTTTTCTCCCTGCGAAGACTCACGGAATCCGAGACTCATTTGCCTCGACTTCAAACCGTAGGTTTTGCAGGGGAACGAGACGCAGCAATCGCTCGCGTGGCGTTTACGAACGAGAAGAAATCTCGCGTCGCTGACTAGAGATGCGGATTACGTCAAAGTGCCGTCAGCGACGGGACAGAATGTCGCAGGGGAAAGCCGCAGGAACTAGTGCGTTGCTTCGCTGCCGTTTTCGCTCAGTTCGCCAAAGCCACCTTCGACAAGTTGCGCGAGAGCGGCGACCGCTTCGGTGGCATCAGCGCCGCTGGCGATCAGGTCCAGCTTGGTGCCATTGCCAGCGCCCAGGGTGAGCAGGTCGAGAATGCTCTTGCCGTCGATGACCTGGTTGCCTTTACGAATCTGCACTTTGCTTTTGAACGTCATGGCCAACTTGACGAACAAATGGGCCGGCCGGGCATGAAAGCCCTGTGTATTGGCGACGACCACGGTTCGCTGGGCAGACGTTTCAGACATAGCACGACTACGCAGATTCGAGAGAAAAGAACGGAGCCCGTTGCCTGCCGAGCAATGCTCAGCGAACGACAAACGAATCATCGGTGACAGGTGAACAACTTCGCGCCTCGTTGTCACCCTGCGGACACTTGCAACCGCGATGGAGCAATCATCGCTCTGGAAGGAGGCGATGACGGCTGTACTGTCTTAGGCGGAGAACTGATTGTGATCGGCCTCGTCGAGCAACTGACGAATGTCCTGCACGGTCTGGGCCTGCTTGAGAAAGCGACAGAACGTATCGTCGCGCAGCTGGCGCGAGATGTTCTCGAGTGCTCGCAAGTGATCGCCAGGGCGATCGGGTGGCGAGACGAGCAGGAAGAACAGGTGGACCTTGTCGCCATCCAGGCTGTTGAAGTCGACCCCTTCGTGGCTCACGCCCACGGTGCCCACCAGCTTTTCGACGCTGGGGTGCTTGGTGTGCGGCACGGCGACACCGCGGCCAATGCCCGTGCTGCCGAGTTCTTCGCGCTTGAGAATCGCGGCAATGATGCTTTCGGCATCCGAGGCCTTGATCGAGCCGGACGCGGCCAGTCCTTCGACCAGTTCGCGAATGACTTCGGGCTTCGAGAGGGCCGTAACGCTCGCTTTGATGGCGTCGGTCTGAACAAAATCACTGAACTTCATAACCAGTTTCCTTGCGAGGATGGGGGCCAGCCACGCGAGCGAGTGCGGTGGGCTTAGTCCACAGAGCAGGTATCGTCAGGGTTTATTTTCGGGGTCAATCGTTGGTTTGTCTACGCGGGCAACTAATCGGCAACTGCCTTAACCTTCGTCTTCCGGCAGTTCGGGCAATGGGGCTTCCAGGTGCTTGTGGCTGATGGCTTTGTGATCCTTCAGGCGTTCCTTGAACTTGCGCACCTGAGCTTCAGCTTTATCGATCGCCCCATCCAAGGCGGCCAGCACGTTTTCGGCTTTGACCGTGGCGATAAATTCGTCGTGATGTTCGGCCAGGACCTTCAACTCGACGCTGGGTTCATCGCGATGCTCGAGATCGACCACCACGTGAATGGCTGTGATCCGGTCGAACAACCGGCGGATCGATTCCACCTTGTCCGAAATCTTCTCCTGGGTGCCCGGGCTCAAGTGTCCGTGACGTGCCGAGATGTTGATCTGCACCGAAGATGTCTCCAAGAGGCATGAAGGCCGTTGGTCTCAAAGGAAGCCCTCTAGTGTAGCTTCTGCTGTGCACAGCAACAGGGCAGGCAATCCCGCCCTAGGTCGCGGCCAGCTGACGTCGGCCGCACTACCCGGTTGATCGCACCAAAGCACTGCTTAATCTACCCCCTGCCTTAGGCGGCAAGCTAGTAGCAACTGCGATGCGGGGAGCCGCCGAACGCTGCCCGAGAGGTGGGTTGGCTGTCTTCAGAATAGATGCCCCGCTCAGGCAAACAGCTCTTTGATGGGCTGGCCGTAGGGGAGCAGGCGAATGGGTCGGCCGCTGTCGTTGAGATAGTGGCGGGCGGTATCGATCCCCAGATGGTCGTAGATCGTGGCCAGCACGTCGTGGGGTGGCTTGGGATTATCCTTCGGGAACGCTCCCTTGCTGTCGGAAGAGCCAACGACTCTTCCCCCTTTCACTTTGCCACCGGCGAGTGCCGCGCTGAAGACGTTCGGGTAGTGATCGCGGCCCGCGTTGTTGTTCACGCGCGGCGTGCGACCAAATTCGCCCCAGGCCACAACGAGTGTGGTTTCGAGCAGGCCCCGTTCGTGCAGGTCTTCGATGAGCGTCGTGTAGGCTTGGTCCCAGCGTGGTAAGAAGCCGCGACGGAGCGAATCGAAGCCTTGTACGTGCGTGTCCCACCAGCGGAGATCGACGGTCACCAGCCGCACGCCTGCTTCGACGAGCCGCCGCGCCAGCAAAATCCGCTGACTCCAGGCCGGTGCGCCGCAGCGCGTCGGATCGCCCGGATCGAAGGCCGGTGAGAAGCCGTACTTCTCGCGCAGCGCCATGGGCTCGGCGTCGAGATTGAACGCCTTTTGTGCTTCAGGAGCCAGGAGCATGTCGACCGCTTTTTGGCTGAAGCGATCCATTCCTTCCATCCGTCCGCTGGAGTCGACGCTCCTGCGCAGCTTATCGAGGTCGGTGAGCAACTGCCGGCGACTATCGAGCCGATCGACCGAGAGCCCTTCGGCCAACTCAAAATTCTGCACCTTGAACGGTCCAGGCTGAGCCGGATCGGCGCCCGTTTCAAACGGCTTGTTCGGCACGCCCAAGTAAGCGGCACCGGTGCCGGGAACCATGCGCGGAATCATCACATAAGCGGGCAGCTTGGGATTGAGCGGGCCCAGTTGCTCGGCCACATACGAGCCGCAACTGGGGTGCTTGTTCTCGTCGGGATTGAGCCCCGGGCCATAACCGGTGAAGCACATCTGGTCGCCAGTGCTATGTCCGGCATCGCCATGATTCAAGCTGCGGACGATGGACCACTTGTCCATGACCCGCGCCGTCTTCGGCAGCATGTCGGTCAGTTGAATGCCCGGCACTGAGGAGTTAATCGTACCGAACTCACCGCGGAACTCTTCCGGAGCATCGGGCTTGGGATCCCACATATCGATGTGGCTCGGCCCCCCGCGCATCCACAGGATAATGACGTTGTTCGCTTGCTTGGCGCGGGCCGCATGATTGCCCGGCTGTTCGGCAGCCCCTGCTTCGCTGCGTAACAATCCCGCCAGCGACAAACCAGCTGTGCCCAACACGCCCGCATGAACGAAACCTCGCCGGCTGACGCGAGTTTGATCGACACCCGCCTGTTGACGAAGCTGGGCACAAGCACGGGGCAGGCTCATTCGCTGCAGATCGACGGGAGATAGCATCGGCGGGCTCGCAAGGGAGGGGCGAGTGAGGCAGGAAGCATCTAACGTCTTTTATATATCGACTGCCACGGCCAGTCGCAACGGAAAATGACTGGGATTTATCGGCTTCGCCAGTGTCGCCAAGCCCATTCGCTTAGTTCCACCAGCCCGCAGATCGGCAGCGCAAACGCGCCACCAACAGCCAAAAAGAAGCCGATAAATACGAGCGGGCGCAACGGCCCCTGCGGGTCGACGTTCGTTTTGAACCAGATCAGAAAGCCGATCGACACGATTGAGATCAGCACGCTGACAACGTGCTCGAACCCCACCCAACTGCTGCGCCCTGGGTCGGACTCTTGCGGCGAGGCGTAGGGATTGGTTTTCATGCCGCCAGTTGTCGCCCTACGTCGGGCTGGTGCGTGGCACTTCGGCCGGTGCGCCCCGCTCCGCGCTGCCACTGCGAGACTGAATGGAGGGTCCCAGGACGAGCGTCAGGTCTTCGTCGTCCAGTTCTTCCTTCTCAATCAAGCGGCGCGTCAGCTGTTCGAGCTTTTCACGATTGTCCGAGAGGACCTTGTTGGCCCGATCGGCCGCTTCGCGCAAGATGCGACCAATTTCCTCGTCGATGCGCTCCATCGTCGCTTCGCTGAATTGCCGCTGCTGATGCATCTCGCGGCCGAGGAACGGATCGTCGTCGCTCATTTTGAAGCTGACGGGCCCCATTTGCTCGCTCATGCCCCAGCTGGTGACCATGTGGCGGGCGATGGCCGTGGCTCGTTCGAGATCGTTCTGAGCCCCAACAGTCCCTTCGCCGTAGATCAGCATTTCGGCAGCTCGGCCAGCGAGAAGCACAACCAGTTGATCGCGCAGTTCGCTTTCGGCCATGCTCATCCGATCTTCGGACGGCAGCATTTGCGTGGTACCGAGGGTCATCCCGCGGGGAACGATGGTCACCTTGTGAACGCGGTTGGCACCGGGCAGCACCCAGGCCAAAATCGTGTGTCCCGCTTCGTGATAGGCGGTCTTTTCCTTTTCCTTGGCTTGCAGCACTTCTTCCCGCTTGGGACCAATGAGAGTCTTGTCGCGAGCATAGTCAAAGTCAGCCATTTCGACTTTGTTCTTGTCGTACCGAGCCGCCCACAGGGCCGCTTCGTTGACGATGTTGCGAATATCCGCTCCGGTAAGGCCAATCGTCAGCGAGGCGAGCACATTCAAATCGACGTCATCGCCGAGAGGCACATCGCGCGTGTGAACCTTGAAGATCTCGACGCGGGCTCGTTGCGTCGGCTTGCCAACAGTGACGTGGCGGTCGAAACGACCAGGCCGCAGCAGCGCAGGGTCGAGCACGTCGGGCCGGTTGGTCGCGCCCATGACGATGACAAAATCGGTCTGATTAAAGCCGTCCATCTCGCTCAAGATTTGATTGAGCGTTTGTTCGCGTTCGTCGTGACCGCCACCCAGGCCAGCGCCACGTTGACGACCAACGGCATCGATTTCGTCGATGAAGATGATCGCTGGTGAATTCTCTTTCGCATTCTTGAACAGATCGCGGACGCGGCTAGCGCCCACGCCGACGAACATCTGAATGAATTCGCTACCGTTGACCGAGTAGAAGGGCACCCCTGCTTCGCCAGCCACAGCGCGAGCGAGCAATGTCTTGCCAGTACCCGGCGGGCCGTTGAGCAACACACCCTTGGGCACGCGGCCACCCAGGCGTTGGAACTTCTTGGGCGTTTTGAGGAACTCGACGATTTCTTGCAGGTCTGCCTTCACTCCTTCGACACCCGCCACGTCCTTGAACGTAATGGCCTGCCTCGAAGCTTCGTACCGTTTGGCCGGGCTGCGACCAAAGCCAGAGAAGAAGCCACCACCCATCATTTGGGCCTGCGTGCGACGCATGAACCACAGGATGACTACAAACAGACCGACGGAAACCATCAGCCCGATGACGAACAGCGAAACGGAAGGATCGCTATAGGGAGCGATTTCGCGAATCGCTCCGCTGTTGCGCAGCAGTTGCTCAAACGCGGGGTCGTTTTTGCGATTCGGGTCGAGGTTCACCACAAACTTGGCGTGCGCCAGAATGGGCTTGCCCGCCTTGTCGACCTGTGGCTCCAGTTGACCCTTGGCGTTTAGCCTGGGGGGCAACGGCGGCTTGGTTTTGAAAAAGCCCGTCGCGCTGGTTTGGCCAATCTCCACGGCCTGAATATTTTTGGCTTCGAGTTGCTCTTCAAAGAAGCTGGACGTGATCGAGGTGACATCACGAGGCTGCTGGATGAAGAACATGGTTCCCACCACCAACAGGATGCCGAGCATCATCACAATGCCAAGTCCCGCAGCCCGAGGTGCAGATCGACGATTTTCGCCGTCTCCCTCGTCATTTTCATACTTCTCCATCGAGCACCCATCCTAAGAGGCTTCGTTCGCCCCGCTGGCATTCGCCCAGACCACTGAAGAGCGACGCCTCCAGGGGTATCGCACCAGTAGCATTGGGGTCGCGACAGTGGTCGCGGGTAGTTGGCCAACGTGCAGACAGTTTACGTTAGCATTCTAGCTGCGCCGGCCAGTTTGTGCATCCCGCACCTGCGGAACACGCTTGCTGCGGCCACTTCTGCGAAGAAATCATTCTTTCGTCCGGCGGCGAACCGCCGCCGACGTCCTTGCCAGCACTAGACAGTTTTCTAGCTCGGTTACACCGCAGTACGTTGCCGCAATGCCTCGTAGCACACAACGGCGGCGGTGACCGAAACATTGAGGCTGTCGATTTGCCCGAGCATGGGCAACTGGATCGCCTGCATATCGGGCTGATGCCAAGTGGGGGTAAGCCCCGCCATTTCGCTGCCGAGGATCACTGCGGCTGCCCGACGGTAGTCGACAGCCGTGTAATTCACGGCACCATCCACGCGAGCGGTAATCATCGCCAGCTGGTGTTGGCGGAGAAAGGCGATCGTCTCGGCCACGGTGGCCTGTGCGAGCGGCACGGTGAAGATGGCCCCGAGACTGGCGCGAATCGCATTCGGGTTGAAGAGATCGGTGCGCGCATCGCAGACAATCAGCCCGCTGGCACCGACCGCATCGGCCGTGCGCAACACCGCGCCGAGATTACCGGGCTTCTCGACCGCTTCGAGCACCAGAATCAGCGGCTTCGCTTTTTGCTGACTCAACTTTGCTGAAAACTCGCCGAGTGTGGCCGTTGGTGGTTCCGCGGTGGCAACGACGCCGGCCCTTCGTTCGCCGAAGGCCAGTTTCTGCATCACTTCGGCCGTGACATCAAGCACATCGGCATCACAGTCGCGCGCCTGACGAGCTAGCTGCCGCTCGGCGTCTGGATGAAGCACATCAGCTTCGATGAAGAGTTCTTTTAATCGCACGCCGGCCGAGAGGGCACGTTCCACTTCGCGCTGGCCGTCGATGATGATCAAACGTTGATCGTCGCGTCCGGAGCGGTCGCGCAATTTGACCGCTTGCTTCACTCGCGGGTTTTGCAAGCTGGTGATGGGAGGGAGCATGATTCGCGCGATTCAAGTAGCCCGACGCGTCAGCGAGGGAGAGTCAATGGGCCGGTCTCCCGCGCTGACGCGTCGGGCTACCAAGAAGGCACTACTTGCCCTGCTGGCGATTTTCCATTTCGTCGATGTAACGGCGCAGCCGTTCGAGTTCATCGACGACGTCTTTGTGCTTGAGCATGAACTCGACGCGCTTCAGTAGTTCGGTCTTGTTGACGGGCTTCGAGACGAAGTCGTCGGTGCCGGCCTTCACGGCCCGCTCGATATCGCCGGCTTCGTTGAGCGCCGTGACCATCAGAATCATGATCTTTTTGGTGGCCGCATCGGCCCGCAACTTGGTGCAGACTTCGAAGCCGTTCAGCTTGGGCATCATGACGTCGAGCAAGATCAGATCGGGATTGAACGATTTAACCTTGGCGAGCGTGTCTTGGCCGTCGACCGCTATTTCGGTATCGCAGTCGTAGGCGGCCAGATAGGCTTCCAGCAGCTCGCGGTTGGCCTGGTTATCGTCGGCAATCAGGATTCGGCTTTTAGCTGGCATGACACCGCAGATTTGAAAGGCGAGTGGAACGCGACGAGGGAGGTCGCTGAGCAAGCCATCATTCTAGTGCGCGGGTCGCTGGCCGAAAACGGCCCCCCAAGCCTTGCCCTTCGACATTGATCGCCCGTAGCGACGCAAGATCAAGATATTGACAAACGCGTCGTCATTTTCCGCCAGACTCAGAGATGATTCAGCCTAGTCCCACCAATACCGTGGTTTCTGATTCGCGGCAGTTGTAGCTGCGATTGCCTGCCTTGGAGAATGAACTTCAGGATACCTATGACACGCGTTATTTCGTGACGTCGTTACCAATGAACGTGAAGCAATTCGCTCAGGCTGTGCGTGCTTAGCTATGCGTGCTCATTGTGCGATCGAAAACACCTTGCATTGGTGCCCGGCCGTGACCTTTCGCTAGGATGTAGGCCGTCCACGGGATCGGATCGCGGGCGACAATGTGGCCTGACTGAAACGCTTCGCGAGCGGGCTTCTCAAGCATGTCGACAGCCAGGAAAGCGTTGCCACGCGCAGAAGAATCGCAGGCTGGAACGACGACTTCCTGTGGCAAGTCCCTGGTATCAAAAAACAGTCAGTTTGTGGTTGCCCTGGTCTCCAATGCCTCCCCTCAGATTATCATGTGGCACTACCAAAGGAAGTCATTTCGCGTTGGGCCACAACGTCACCAGAAACGCGCCGACATCTGCGAGGGCCCAAGAGGGAGACTATCCAATCAGCGATATTCGTGCAGTACTCGTGGATGTTGCGTAGCGCCGTCCATCCGTTCTTCATTCCACTTGTTACTCCCCGCGGAGTCTGCCGATGGCAAATCTACTCGACGGCCAGTCCGTTGAAATGCAGGGCTCCGGCGCCAAGCCGTACATCCTGAAAAACACGGGTGGCGTTTACTCCTGCACCTGCCCGGCATGGCGAAATCAATCGGTTTCGATTGAACGGCGAACTTGCAAGCATCTGCGGAAGTATCTTGGTGATGAAGCCGAGAATAAGCGACTCGGTCAAGCATCTGCTGCTATGCCAACCACAAAGCCAGCGGGCGAGGCCGCGGAGAGCCATGCTCCGAAACTGCTGCTCGCCGAATCATGGGATAACGAGCGTGATCTTACCGGTTGGTATATGAGCGAAAAGCTGGACGGTGTCCGAGCCTATTGGACTGGGGAGACTTTCGTTTCGAGGCAAGGAAACCGCTTCCACGCCCCCGTCTGGTTCACGGCTGGCTTTCCCACGACACCGCTCGATGGTGAGTTGTGGATCGACCGCAAGGCATTCCAGCAGACGGTCAGCATCGTCAGGCGGCAGGATGGCAGCGACCACTGGAAAAGGGTGCTGTACGTGGTCTTTGATGCCCCGTCCGCGGGAGGCACATTCGAGGATCGGCTCAAGGCAATTCGTGGGAGCAAGCTGGAACAAGCCTCTGCGCAAATGCGTGTCCTGCATCAGAGCATTTGCGAAGGGACCGATAGTCTGCGGAAGGAACTCTGCCGCATTGAGTCCTTGGGCGGCGAAGGCCTGATGCTCCGACAACCGGACTCGCGCTATGAGTTTGGGCGATCTTCGACGCTACTCAAGGTCAAGACATTCCACGACGCCGAGGCTGTCGTCGTTAGCCATCAACCAGGCAAGGGAAGGCACAAAGGGCGGCTCGGTGCGCTGTTGGTTGCCCTACCAAACGGCACGCAGTTCTCTGTGGGTACTGGTTTCTCGGATGCCCAGCGAGAGCGGCCGCCGGCAATCGGTGCCACAATCACTTTTCGCTATCAGGAATTGACTGATGGCGGCGTACCACGATTCCCTTCGTTTGTTCGAGAACGATCCGATGCGACCGGCAAGCCAACGCAGCGAAAGGATCTGGATTAAAACATTCGCCGGTTGATTCATCTGTTCACGCGCGACTCGCGATTGGCCACCCTACAGTTTGGTTCCCTAGCACGGGATCTATCAGCTATGCGGCACGATTCGCTATCCTGGAAGCACACCCGTGCGCCACCGCGCCTCAAGGTCTGCCAGTGACCAAGCCCGATGAACCATCTTCGCGACGTGACTTTTTAGCCGGGCGTAGTGCGCGCCAAGTGTTAGTGAAGTTGGTGGCCGAGACCTCGCCGCAAACAGCAGCGCCCGTTGCTCCGGCACCTGCCAGCAGGCCTGCACGACCGCTGCTGCATGTCAGTCGCGACGCAATGGCCTGCGAGTTCGAGATTTTCTTCGACCCGGTTCGTTATCCGAGTGGGACCGATGTGTCGGTGGTCGCACTCGATTTAATTGCCGCACTCGAAGATCAACTGACCGTGTATCGCGACAACAGCGAAGTCAGCAGGCTCAATGCCATCGCTTCGTTTCGCCCTGTCGAAGTCGAAGCTGGCTTGTTTCAACTGCTGCAGCGAGCACAGGAATTGCATCAGCAAACCGGCGGCGCCTTTGATGTGACGGCGGGGCGGCTGACCAAAACCTGGGGCTTCTTTCGCCGTGAAGGACGCATGCCCACACAGGCGGAAATCGACGAGGCTCTGGCAACCGTCGGTGCCGAATCGCTACAGTTGGATGCTGAGCGGCAAACGGTGCAGTTTTTGAAGCCGGGTGCTGAGTTAAACTTGGGGGCCATAGGCAAAGGCTATGCGCTCGATCGCGCTGCGGATCTGCTCGCTGATAAAGGGCTAGCCGACTGCCTGCTGCACGGCGGCAATAGCAGTGTGCTTGCCCGCGGCCAGCGTGACGAGCAAAGCAATCACTGGACCGTCGCTCTTAAGCATCCGCTGCGACCCACAGAGCGAATGGCAGAGTTTCACCTGCGAAATCAGGCCCTGGGAACGTCCGGCAGCGGATCGCAGTACTTCCATCACGGCGGTCGACGTTACGGGCACATCATCGATCCCCGCACAGGCTGGCCTGCGGAAAGAATTCTCACCAGCACCGTAATCGCTCCCACCGCAGCGGAAGCCGACGCGCTGGCCACCGCCCTGTATGTAATGAACCTCGACGAAGCAGGCGCTTTCAGCCGGCAGCGGCCGGATGTCGCGTCGCTGCTCGTTACCCACGGCAAGCATCCCGGGAAAATCGAACTGCATGCCTTCAACCTGGCTGCAGATGCCTGGAAGAACTTGCTCGCCGAGTGACACCCTAACTTGAGCCGGTAGCGTCAACGCCGGAGGGTATTTCTCAGGATGCTGCGGCCTCGCTTGGTGTCGGTTGCATCGTCACGCGCGCCGCGCAAGTCGCCAAACCGCGTCTAAAGAAGTCGTTAGAAAACGCGTTTCCCCGAGAGATATAGCAGCACGAAGCAGTGGCCCGGCATTTGCCTAATAGACATGCGACTGTCTCGCCCGCATGGTGTTTGACTTCTGAATTGGAATGCTGCAATGAGGTTACGCAGGAGCGCGTTTACGCTCGTCGAGTTACTCGTCGTGATTGCCATCATCGGCGTACTTGTGGCTCTGCTGTTGCCGGCCGTACAAGCGGCCCGTGAATCTTCGCGGCGCATGAGTTGTCAGAACAATCTGAAGCAAATGGGGCTCGGCTTCCATAACTTCGAAAGTGCCCGCGGGGGATTGCCTCCGCGACGCTACTCGTCGAACACCGACGGACATGGCTACGTCGGCTGGGGGGCGATCATATTGCCCTACATGGAGCAAGCTCCCCTCTGGGACAAGTACGACTTGCGTTACGACTATTACGATCCGGTGAACGCACCCGTCACCAACATCGTGCTGCCGTTTTATAAATGCCCAACCACACCGCACACCGGGACGAAGATGACCTCCGGCGGCAAGGCAACCGCTGGATCGCAAAATGCTGATAAGACCACCAATTTCTTTGTCAGTACTTACATGGATTACATGGTGCCGAATGGATTGACGGTGCCCACGAATGGCTGGGGCGCCGAATTCAGCTACAACGGTGCTGCTAGTAACTTTGTCAACGCGCTGTGGGACAGTTCGCCATCATTCACTCCTTACACTCCCACGTGGACTCCGCGAAGGATGTCGGAGATCAAGGACGGCACGTCGAACACACTGCTGGTTAACGAGATGGCCGGCTGGCCCATGATCTTCAAAGGTGGCGTTCGCCAGCCAGGATTGCAGTCGCAAACGCAAAACCGCGGGCACTGGGCAGGCTGGCAATCGTTTGTGTACGCGACGTACTCGCCGGACGGCCTGACGGCAGGTTCGTCTACGTCGGGCGACACCACGCCGTGTGCCGTGAACTGCGCCAACCAAAATCAGATTTACGGCTTTCACCCCGCCGGTGCCAACGTGCTGTATTGCGACGGCTCGGTGCGGTTTGCGGCGGCCAATATGAAGGCCCTCTTGTTTGCTCAGATCTGTGTGATTGACGACGGCATGACATTGGCCGAATAAGTTACGCACGTTCACTTTTTCCACTTGCAGGTCGAGACTCGAATTGATGATCAGGCGTGTTTATTTGTTGGTGATGGTACTGCTTGCAGTCGCAATCGTGGGCTGTAACTCGCGCCCCAAGTTGGACATGCCACCGCTCCATCCCGTGAAAGGAACGGTCACGTTTCGCGGCCAGCCTGCGGTCGGTTTTCGGGTGATTTTCAATCCCCTGACCGACATCGGCAAAGTGAAGTACTCGCCCGCGGCTCTGACCGATGCTACTGGCACGTTCGAGATCACTTCGCTCAAACCTGGCGACGGTGCGCCGGTGGGTGATTATGCCATCACCATTCAATGGCCCGATCACATCAATGAGCCGACGAACCCCGATCCAGTGCCTGAAGTCGACAAGCTGCGCGGCGCATACAACAATCCGCAGCGATCGAAATTTCGCGTCAGCGTCTTGCCCGGACCCAACACACTTCTGCCCTTCGCATTGAACTAGCCCAGATACTCGCTCGGAGCACGTCCGTCATGAAACAACCTTCCTTGCCTTCGTCTCGCCGGTCGGGCTTCACGTTGATGGACCTGCTGGTGACGCTCGGTTGCTGCACCGTCGCCACATGCCTGTTTGCACCTGCGCTCGTGCAGTGGCAAGCCACGGCCGACCTCGATACGTGCAAACAGAACTTGCAAAAACTCGGCAAGTCGTTT
Organism: Anatilimnocola aquadivae; assembly: GCF_049819085.1. GTDB lineage: Bacteria > Planctomycetota > Planctomycetia > Pirellulales > Pirellulaceae > Anatilimnocola. Next base: position 7,703,610 of record NZ_CP187419.1, on the reverse strand, counting down.
CAGCAGTTCGAGCAAGCGAAAGGTGGCTTACCTCCGCGTCGCACCGGGGGCGGCTTTGGCAATGCACCTTACGGCGGCTGGGGCGGGCAAGTCTTGCCGTATATGCACGAGAAGTTGGCAGCAGGTTATCACTCCGACTACGACTTCTTCGATCCAATCAACAAGAAAGTCGTCGAAACGAAGGTGACGGAATTCGTTTGTCCGGCCGCGCCAGCAGATCGCAAGCTGCTCATTCGCTCCAACGCTTCTGGGGCTTCCGCGAATCCCAACAAGGATACGCTGTTTGAAATTGAATGCGGGCTCAACGATTACATTGCCTCGAACGGCTTCTTTATGCCGCGCACTGGCTACGGCGTCGGCTGGCCCGAAGGTGGCCTCGGCAATCAGCGGCAAGCAATGACCGATACCGATAACCGCCCGCTCACGCAGATTACCGATGGCCTCTCGCAAACAATTCTGATCATTGAAAAAGCGGGGGCGCCTGCCACCTGGCGGAATGGCAAAAAGGAAAGCGACGACAATCTGTTTGCCGGAGAAAACATTTCGAGAGGGACCTGGGCCGGCTACGGCTCCATCGCGTTTGCCCCCATGGATCCGACGTCCAAAGATGGTTTGCGAAGTGCGCGGGGAGACAGCACCGATTGCACCGTCAACTGCAACAACACGTTCGGTATCTACGGCTTTCACGAGAAGGGGGCGAACATCCTCCTCTGCGACGGCGCGGTCCGCTTCGTAACTCCCAAGCTGGATGGTCTCACCTTCGGCCGCTTGACCACCCGCGACGATGGTCAACTGATCACGAACGATTCATTCTAGTTTTGCTCGCGACGATGATTCGCTTTCTACCCAGGACGTTCTATGGTGATGCTCTCACGGCAGGTTTGGATTTGCTCGGGACTTGTCCTGTCGCTGTTTGTGCCTGTAATAACGCTGGCTGAATCGCCGAGCTCCGGTGAACTCGCCGCCAAGATCGATCAGCATCTGGCCAGCGCTTGGCAACGAGCGGGCCTGCAACCGGCAGCCGTTGCCGATGAGGCGACGTTCCTCCGTCGCGTCTATTTGGACCTGGTGGGGCGCATTCCCACGGCGGCCGAAACGCAGGCGTATCTCGCGGATGCGCGTCCCGAGCGGCGCGCGTTGCTTGTCGAGCAATTGATCTCGTCGGGTGGCTATGCCCGGCACTTTGCCACCGTGTGGCGGCGAATTTGGATTCCTCAGGCTGATACGCAGGAGTTCGCTAGGCTCACGGGTGACTTCGAAGCGTGGGCAGCGGTGCGAATTCGAGACAACGTGCCCTACGACACTATGGTCGAACAGTTGCTACTCGCCGCTCGCACCCAACCTGTGGTGCAAGGGAAGCCTAACGAGGAAGTGAATCCGATTGGGTTTCAGGCCGCCAGCTTGTTTCGAGCCGAGAATCTCGCTGCGAATACCACGCGGGCGTTCCTCGGTTTGAATCTCGACTGCGCGCAGTGTCACGACCATCCTTTTTCGCGTTGGACCCGCGATCAGTTTTGGGAGACGGCCGCGTTCTTTGCTGCGCCCCAGAAAATGGCCGATAGCCAGGTTGCGGTGTTGGAAGTGAAGATTCCGGAAACCGATCGTCGGCTGCGGCCCAAGCTGCTCGACAACGAAACTCCGGACTGGCCCGCTGAGCTGGCAACAAGCACAGGACCGAAGGTTCTCGCAGCCTGGATCACGGACAAGGAGAATCCCTACTTCGCTCGCAATGCCGTGAATCGCATGTGGGCGCAGTTCTTTGGTCGCGGTTTGATTGAACCACTCGACGACATTAGCGAAGAGAATCCTTCGAGCCTGCCGGCGTTGCATCAAGAGTTGGCCGATGCGTTTGTGGCCAGCGGCTACGACCTCAAATTTTTGACGCGCGCATTGGTTAACACTCGCGCGTATCAATTTTCCACGATCGCCGCTGGCCCGTCTCCGCCGGAAGAACTGCATCTGTTCGAGAAGATGCCCGTTCGTGGTCTCACCGGTGAGCAGCTGTACGACAGCATGGTCATCGCGGCTGGTTTACCGACGGTACGCAACGATTTGCTGTCGTCCAGCGAAGCCAACCGCCGCGCACAATTTACAACGCTGCTGCACGTCGAGCGGGTCGTCGATGCCGAACGGTCGATCGTGCAGGCTCTCACGCTAATGAACGGCGAACTGAGTCGCGAACTCACGACTCCTGAGAAGACGCCCTTGCTGGCCGCAGCCGCCGACTCCCCGTTTCTCAGTCAGACCGAGAAAGTCGAAATGCTCTTCTTCGCGGCGCTCAATCGTCGGCCCAATCCGGCCGAAACCAAACAATTGCTCGATTATGTCGCCAACAAGGAGCTGGCTGCCGAAGGCGAGCAACGCTCCGAGCGCGCCGCGTTGGCCGACGTCTTCTGGGTTCTGCTCAACAGCAGCGAATTCAACACCAATCACTAATTCAGTACTTCTCATCATTCCCTACGTTTGCCCCAGAGGATTCTTCATGTCACGAACAAGCTCCCTTTCGCGCCGTGATCTGTTTCGAGCGGGTGCCGCCGTTACGGTTGGCCTGTCGCAATCGTCGTGGCTGCAAGGCTTAGCCAGTGGCGCGACAACTTCGCCCGAACGGAAGAAGTCGGTCATCGTTCTCTGGCTCAGTGGCGGTCCGTCCACCATCGACATGTGGGACCTGAAGACTGGCAACGCGAACGGTGGCCCGTACCAGGGCATGAATACCAGCGTGGCTGGTATTCGCATCAGCGAGCACCTGCCCCGCGTGGCTCAGGAAATGAAAGATATCGCCATCATTCGCTCGATGAAGACAAAAGAAGGCGATCACGGCCGCGCGACATTCCTGGGCGTGACGGGCTACGTACCGCAGGGCGCTTTGCAGTTCCCCGCGATTGGCTCGCTGGTAGCCAAAGAACTGGGAGACACTTCAGCGGATCTGCCCGGGTATGTGAGCGTTGCTTCGCGCCGCAACGCTTCGATCGGCGGTGGCTTCCTCGGGCCACGCTATTCGCCCCTGATGGTGGGCGATGGTCGCAACCGCAATCCAGCCGGTGCAGCGGACGAAGGGACCACGCTGAAGGTGCCGAACCTGGCTCGCCCTGAAGGTGTGACGGAGAGCTCGCAGCGAAATCGCTTGGAATTGCTCGAGCGGATGGAGGCTAACTTCGAGCCCGGCAAGAACAGCCGCGTGGTCGAAACGATGCGCTCGGCGACCGCTCAAGCGGTCAGCCTGATGAGGCCTCAAGCCGCCAAGACCTTTGACTTGAGCGAAGAGAACGACAAACTGCGCGATACCTATGGCCGGACTCAATTCGGCCAAGGCTGCTTGCTCGCGCGTCGATTGGTCGAGCGGGGCGTGCCGTTCGTCGAAGTCACCCTCGATGGCTGGGACACGCACCAAGGCAACTTTGATCGCGTGAAGACGCTGTCGACGACACTCGACAACGGTTTTGCGGCACTCCTGACCGATCTGCGTGAGCGTGGCATGCTCGATTCGACCCTCGTGCTGTGCATGGGCGAGTTTGGTCGCACACCGAAGATCAACGGCACCGCGGGACGCGATCACTGGCCTCACTCCTGGTCGACGGTTCTCGCTGGTGGCGGTATCCGTGGCGGTCAAACGATTGGCAAGACGAGTGACGATGGCATGACGGTCGAAGATCGTCCGGTGGCAGTTCCCGATTTGATTGCCACGGTCTGCAAGGCGGTGGGCATCGATCCGATGAAGCAGAACATTTCGAATGTCAGCCGGCCAATTCGCATCGCCGATCCAACCGCCAAGCCGATTTCGGAGGTCCTATGATCCTGGGGCGACGAGCAGTCCTGAATTGGCTGGTTGGTTTACTCCTTGGTGGCTGCGTGCCTGCCAGCTCGCAAGCATTTGAGTGCGAACTGGTTCTCTGCGGCCAGCAAGGGGCGGTTCGCGCGCAGCTAAGTGTGATGCATGGCGATCGTTCGCTCAGCGACAAGTGGACCGAGAACTTCGCTGCGATCGTGAAGTTTTATGATCGCGACGGCGATGGGCAACTATCCGCGCCAGAGGCAGCTCGACTCCCTTCGCTGCAAGCGATGCGCGAAGTGCTGAGCGCGGGATTCACCCCCGCATTCGGACAGCCGCTGACGTTTGCTGAGCTTGATGCAAACGCTGATGGTCAGGCCAGCGAGAGTGAAGTCGCGGCCTGTTACCGGCGCGCGGGGATCGACAAGCCTCTCATCGGCGCGGGTCTGCTGCCGCAAACAAAGGCGATGAATGCAGCGCTACTGCAGTTGCTCGACGCCAACAAAGACGGCCGTGCTGACGAAGCCGAACTCAAGAGTGCAGCCTCGGCTATCGAGCGCTTCGATCGGAACGACGACGAAATGATCGGTGCTGGCGAGTTGCTCGTTGGCCTGCGCTATCCGGGCGCCAGTGGCAGTTACCTGCTCTTGCCGCCGAAGCCTGGCACTGATTCGACCGCGCTCATCCATCAAATCGCCGCCGTGTTGCTCCCCGAAGATGGAAGCGATCAAGCCTGGGCAGCCGTGGTTCTGAAACGGCTTGGCCGCAATAGCGATGGTGAACTCGCCTTGGCGGAGACGGATTTGGCAGCTCCCTTGTTCGCAGCCCTTGATGCGAATCGCGATGACAGGCTCGTCGTTGCCGAGCTGGCAACCTGGCGCGAGCAAGCACCAAACTTCGCGATTCAAGTTCAATTCGCGAAGCCCGCTGCAAAGACAGAGGCCTCGCCCGTTACTCGCCCCGTGCCTGTTGCCAAAGCGACTATCCCTGCCGACGCTTCCCTACAATTCGGTTCCCTCGTATTGACCAAGCCCGGCATCAACTTGGTCGTGCGCACCGACCTGGGCAAGCTCCCGGAAGTGGCCGAGGCCCGCTATGAAAGGCTGCGCGAGCGATTCGACGAAGACGATCAGAACGACGACCTGCTGCTGGATAAAGGCGAACTGGAGAAGGCCAAAGAGCGCGAATGGCCGTCGCTGCTTGCCACGGTCGATCGCAATGGCGATGATCAACTGAGCAAGGACGAACTGCAAGCGTGGCTGGCGCTGCAACAGCAACTGGCAGAGTCCCAGGTGTTGTTTACACTCCTCGATGCAGGCCAGGGGCTGTTCGAATTGCTCGATACGAATCACGACGGGGCGCTCTCGACTGCGGAACTGCGGGCAGCAGGTTCGCAAATCTCGGCGGCGGGCGCGCTCCACGACGGGCACTTGAACTTTGATCGCTTGCCACGACTGGTCATGATTACCGCCAGTCATGGTTATCCACAGTCGGTGCTGGGGGCTGTCGAGCGCACGGGGCCAAACTGGTTCCTGGCGATGGATCGCAACCAGGACGGAGAAATCTCGAAGCGCGAGTTCACCGGGCCACCTGCTGCCTTCAAGAAGCTTGATGCCGATGAGGATGAGCGAGTCTCACTCGCCGAGGCTCAGCAGGCCAACAACAAGTGACGTGCTGCCACGTCCGGCCGAGCAGTGGAGCCGCCGTTTCGCTGCGACTTGACCACTCGCAAATTGCCCCCTAGAGTTGGGTAGAAGCCGCGCGCGCTGGCCGCGAGGTTGCTTTTCTTCCGACTCTAACGATTGGCACCGCCATGAACTACTACGAAAAGACGAACCCCTACCAATCTCCGTTTGATATTGGGACGGTGCCGGCAGCTCTGGCGGAAGAATCGGCCCGGACGACTTTTATTCGCCGGGTTTACTTGCACGTGTTTGGCGCGATCTTGCTGTTCACCGGCATCGAAGCCGCCATCTTCACGCTCGTCCCCGCCCAAACGCTGCAGGGCACGATGGCCATGTTGCTGGGCGGTCGGTTCGGCTGGCTGATGGTCATCGGGGCCTTCATGGCCGCTAGTTGGCTCGCTCAATCGCTGGCCAATTCGGAAACCTCCAAAGCGATGCAATACGCCGGGCTATTGCTCTACGTCTTCGCTCAAGCGTTGATCTTTGTCCCGCTGCTGTACATCGCCCAGCGAACCGCTCCTGAAACCATTCCCGCTGCCGGTCTGCTCACGCTGCTAATCTTTGGTGGTCTGACGACGTTTGTGGTTTTGACTAAAGCCGACTTCTCGGGCTGGGGCCAGTACCTGTGGTGGGCGGGCATCGCCACGATGGGCGTGGTGGTCGCCGGCATCTTCTTCAACTTTCAACTGGGTGTCTGGTTTGCCGCTGCCATGGTGGGCCTGGCCAGTGCCTACATCCTGTACGACACCTCGAACATCCTGTTCAAGTATCGCACCGATCAGTACGTCTCGGCCTCGCTGGCCTTGTTCGCCTCGATCACGCTGCTGTTCTATAACATCCTGCGTCTGCTGATCGCGCTCAATCGCCGGTAGGCCGTCCTGGCTTCGCGTTTCACCAACGAGTCTCCCTCAGCCGCAATCACATGACCGACTACGACCACCGCTATCTCGAAGGAATCGAGCACTTCAACAAGTGCGATTTCTTTGAAGCCCACGAAGTGTGGGAAGATCTGTGGAAGGACGTCGGCGGTCCGTCGCGGCTGTTCTACAAAGGGCTGATTCACGTTGCCGTTTGTATGCACCACTTCGGCAACGGCAACATTCGCGGCGCCAAGAAGCTGTACAACAGCAGCCGCGGCTATCTGCAGCCTTACGGGCCGGTGTTCGAAGGGCTCAATATCGAAAAGCTGCTCGCCGAACTCGAAATCTGCTGCCAGGAATTCCTGAGCAGTACCGACGAGTTTCCGCAAGTCGAAGTGAATGCCGACTTGATTCCAGAAATTCATCTGGAAGCGTAGCTTTGGCACTACGCGCGCGAATCACCGGCAGCCGCGGGAATCGTTTGAGCCGCAGCCAACATCCTTAGTGCGGCCTCGGCCGTTCCGTTGCCGGGAAACTCTTGCAGGGTGCGCTCGTAGTAGGCGATCGCTTGGGGACCGTTTCCCAACTGTGCGTAGCAGAAGGCGATATTGACGAGAGCCATTTCGCGGTAAGCCATCGCGCCGGGGGTCATCATAAAAATCGAGCGGTAGTCGTCGAGCCAGCGGTAACGATCAAAGAATGTGTAACTGGCCAGGTAGGCTTGGATCGCCGCCGCAAACTCGCCCCGCTTATACAGGCCAATTCCGCGACGATGGTGACGCGCCAGAATTTGCCGAGAGCCGAGCGAGTAGGCGAGATAAACTCCCGAGCCGAGCACGATCCCTCTGGCATTGCCAAGCCACTTCCAACCAACCCAGCAACAGAAAGCTCCGACCAGAAGCTGCGGAATGCATGCTTGCCAAAGTATCGGACGCACGATGGGCAGTTGCGACATGAAATCTTCTTTCCTCTCGTCTCCCGCCTCTCGTCCCTGGCCCCTAATCTCTGGCCCCTAACCCCTTCCCCGTCATTTCCGTTCAAAAATCTGCACGCGCTTGCCGTTCACTTCGCTGACATAGAGACGGCCGCGGCTATCGCGGTCCATCAGGTGCGGCAGCAGGAGGGACTTGGGATCGCCCCACGAGGCAACGGTCTTGCCGGTGGTGTCGAGGTGATAGATCTTATGCACGTCGCCGTCGGTGGCGATCAGTTCGTCGCCGATCACAATCAGGCCAAACGGATTGCCGCCGAAGGTCCAGCTGTCGAGGTACTTGCCCGTGTTGTCAAAGATCTGCACTCGTTTGTTGCCACGATCGGCAACGTAAATGCGGTCCTTCTGATCAATGGCCAGACCGTGAGCCGTGGCGAACTCTCCTTCGCCTTTTCCCTTCTTGCCCCAAGCGGAAACAAACTTACCTTCGGGCGAGAGCTTGACGATGCGACCATTGCCGGCATCGGCAACGTAGAAGTTGCCGGCACTATCGATGACCAGATCGTCGGGAGACTTGAAGCCCGTTTCGCCACCGACGCCTTTCCCTTCCTGGCCGAAGGTGAGCAGCAAGCGACCTTCGCGATTGAACTGCCGCAGCACGTGATTGCCGTTGTCGGTCGTCCAGATGTGGCCTTCCTTGTCGACCCGTAGGCCGTGCGGCACTTTGAACAGGCCTTGGCCCCAGCCTCGCAGGTATTTGCCGGTCTTGTCGAAGGCGAGCAACGGAACTTCGCCACGCTGGAGGATGTAAATCTCGTCGTCTTTACCGATGGCGACAGCTGAGACGGCACCCAGTTCCACGTCTTTCGGCAGTTCGACAAACCCGACCGATTGATAAGGAGCGGCAGTCGCTTCGCAAGCGCCCAGGTCAGTGGTCGCTCGCTGGATGGCAGCCATCGGACTGGTCACCGGCTTCACTTCGGAAGGCTTGGTGTCGGAAGCGCCTAGCGTTTGATTGAGCAGGCGTTTGCTTTCGCCGAGCAGGAACTTCGTATCCTTGAAAGGCTCAAAGCTGATGTCTTGCCAGCGAACGAGCCCCTGACTGTCGATCAGGAAGGTGCCGTGCAGCGGCAGTTTTTCGAAGTCGTCGTAGCAGCGATACGATTGAAATGTCGCCAGGTTCGAATCGGCCACGAGCGGGAACGGAATCGGTCCATCGGTATAGTTGTCGATTGACGACTTGAGCCCCGCCTGGTCATCGCTGCTCACCGCGACAATCTCGATGCCCGCCGCCGCGAACTGCGAATGAGCCTTGCCGAAGTCCTTGATCTGCTCGGCACAGTGCAAGCAGCCGTGACCGAGGAAGAACAGAACAATCACCGGCTTGCCGCGATAGTCGGCCAGTCCGTGCTTCTTTCCGTCGGCATCGGTCAGTTGCCAATCGAGCGCCGGCGAAGGAGCCCAACGGAAGGGACCGAGCGAATCGAGCGAAGGGCGATTGCCCGTATCGGCCTTGGGAGCCTTCACAATCCGCCAATCACCTTCCTGTCCTAACTCCTTCGCGATGGGAGCAAACCGCTGGAAGATGGGCGCGCTGAGATCGATCTGGCCGGAGATCTCGCGCAGTTCGTCGAACGTCTTGCGAGCGTCGCCGGTCTTGCCAGCCAGGAATTGAATCTCGGTCAGATTCATTAACGGAATGACTTCGTTCTTGCGACTGCTGACGTTTGTTGTGGCCGCCTTGATGGCCTCGTCGGCATTGCCGGCTTTGAACTGCAGCCAGGCGAGATAGCCATTGTCGCTACCGCCGGCCTTCTTCAGCAGTTCGTGCCCCTTCTTGAAATCGCCTTGGGCGACGGCTTGGTGACCTTGTAGTTCTTCGACGAGTTTCTTCAGCGGAGTCAGCTTGGCGTCGAAGGTCTTCTTGGCGGTCTCGACAGCCTTCTTCACATCGCCCTCGGACTTCTTCTCATCCTTGGCCTTGGTTTCGGCCTTGGTGCCAGCGATGGTTTGATCGTCGACCATGTCGTCGAGCAATTGTTGCTGCTGTGCGAGGAGTGCATCGGCGGCGAGCAGTTCTCCCCGGCGATACAGGGCCAATCCGATGTGCTTCAGACGCTTCTGTTGTTCGGCTTCTTTCTCAGTGGCGTCGAGGTAGGGCGTTTCGGTCAGGGCAAGCAATTCGTCCCACAGTTCGAACTTGACGAGCGACTCCCACAACCGCGAGCGGCCCAGCTGGGCACTGCCGCCACGATCGAGCGTGTTGTACTTGGGATGGCGCGGGAGAGACGTCATGTTCTTGGCGAGTTCGACCGCTTCGCGAGCGCGGCCGGTGTGAATCAAATTGCGAATCAGCCATTCGTTGTTGTGGGCGAAGTTGTGAATCTGATCGGGCAGTACGCGATCGCGCATCATGTGGGCATGATCGACGCGGGCGGAAGCCTCTTGCTGAAAGCAGGCATCGTCGTAGCGGCGCGTCTTGCTGTAGATGTGCCCCGGCATGTGCCACATGTGGGCGATGCCTGCCGAAGATTGCCCGCACAGCGCTGCCGACTTCAGTGCATTGTCGGCTCGTTCGATATCCCAGAGGTGAATGCGATAGTGGTGCGCTGGATGCATCGGGTTCTTCAGAAAGACCTGATCGATGAGCGCGTCGACGGCCAGAAAGCTGCTGATCGGCAGGCCCGAGTCGCGATTCTTCCACAACTGTAGCGCCAGCAGGCTGCGGGCTTCGAGATCGTCGGGATACTTGTACAAAATCTTCTCAAGGGCCTTCGTGTAGGCTTCGTTCCGTTCCTTCTTCTTGTTGTTGTCGGCCCTCAGATAGGCATCGAGCGCGTCGATATACAGCACTTCATGCTCGCCGGCGTTCGCTTTGCGCTTGATGCACTCGGCCATGAACTTCTTGCCGCGCTCGCGGTTGTCCATATTCGCCAGAGCCATGCCCCAGTAGGCAATTGCGCAGTCCTTATCGAGGGCCGCGGCCTGGCGAAACGAGCGCTCGGCTTCGTAGTACCAAAAGCCGTGCAGCTGGCCGATCCCTTGCAGGACGAAGGCAACCGCTTCGGGATTTTTGCTGGTCACAGGAAATTCGATCTTCGGCATCCCGGGCATCAGGTAAGCCTTTTGCCGTGGACCTTCGTTGAAGACCTCGGCATGCAGCGAATGCCCCGGCAGCGGACCGTTGGACGGAGGAGCCTTCTCGTCTGCTTTCTGATCGTCAGCCTTCTTTTCTTCGGGCTTGGCCTCAGCCGGCTTCGCGTCAGCCGGTTTGGGCTCTTCCTTTTTCGGTTCTTCTTTCTTCGGCTCTTCCTTGGGAGCCTCTACCGGCTTCGCTTCGTCCGGCTTCTTCTCTTCGGGCTTCTTTTCTTCCGCTGCGGCCGCTGGTGCAGCAGAAGCCTCTTGTCCGTGGGCGTGGAGCGGTGCGACGAGTGCGGCGGCAAGCAGCCAGAGGCTAAGGGAAGCGAGTGCTCGGCAATGCATGAGTGGGCAATCCGGAGATCGAGAGAACAAAGCTTGAGCGGCCGAACCGGCGGCTCGTAGGCGGGAACCTCAATTCTAGGCTGAGAAGCAGGTTCGCCGCAAATGGCTGGAAAGAATGCTGGCGGGCAGTTCGAAATTCGGATTTTATGTCGGGCGAAGTGGACAACGGTGGAACTGCTTACCACCCATTGCTGCACATCCGTCGCTCTGGCAGCAGGCCTTTGCGACTCTCGATCGTTAGTGCTCGCAATTCGTCGCGTCGACGAAGATACTCGCGGCGAACTTGAAACTGCTCGTCGGCAATATGATCGTTCAGCGAGCGGAGCCACCAGGTTACGACAACCGCCCAAAGTAGCGTTAACCAAAACAAGTGCAACGCGATGATTCTCATCCTCGCCATTCTAACCGCGCACGCAAAAGCCCCGCCAGAGTGACGGGGCTTTGCACCTTTTGGGTTGTACGGTTGAAGGGGCCGACTACACCACGATTTCGAAGTTGTCCTGGTCGAAAGCCTTGAAGATGCTGTTGTCGAGGTCGATCAGGGCGTCAGTGCCAAGGCCGCCATCGAGGTCGGCTGAGGCAGCGATGATTTCGTCAATCTGCAGAATGTCGTTGTCGGTGCCCATGTCGACTTCTAACTCGCCGTTCAGACGCAGTTCCTCCAGCAGCACCACATCTTGGCCGGCCCCCGTTTCAATATCGACCGTTCGGTCAAACAGACTGTCTTCGATGGTGACCTGATCGTTGCCGGCCTGAGTGCGAATTCGCAGGTCCGAGTCGCTGGAAATCAAGATGTCGATGATGCTCACCAGGTCGTTCTCGGTGCCGGTATCGATATCGACCAGCCCTTGAAACGTGCCGTCAATCAGTTCGACGCGGTCGTTGCCACCTTGAGTATCAATCTCCAGAGCCTGGTCGCCGTTCTCGGCGCGGACGATCAGGCCATCCAGCTTGACGGTGTCGGCATCGTTACCAAAGCCCGTATCGATAATCACGCGACCTTGCACCTGCAGGCCATTGGTAGTGAACGTGTCGGCACCGGCTCCCATGTTCACCTGCAGGTTCTGCTTCACCTGCGGAAACTCGCCCAGCGAGGGCAAACCGGGTCGACTGGCAATGAAGGTATCGCCGCGATCGAACTTCACCGAGTCGTTGCCGCCGTTCATGTTCAGGAACACGCTGCCCGTTACACCATTGACCACTTGAAAGCCCTGGCCTTCGACGGTGGTGTTGCCGCTGCCGGTCTTGGTGCCGATGATCGCGAACCGATCTTCGCTCAGTTGGCGAATGAACAGGCCGTTGGCGTCGTTGTCGCCAGTGATGAACAGGTTGCCGCCGGTTTGCAGCAGGTCGACGTCGCCGGCCATCAGCTGGCGGCTTTCCAGGTTTTCGATGGCGAACCGACGGGCAGCAGGGGTCGAACGGGTAGCGCGAGACATGGCAGAAATCTCCAGCAAAGGTGGGAAGTGAGGCGGGAGACGAGCGGAAGGTGGGAAGTTTTTCAACTGGCTCGTCTGCACTATCAAGCGGGGATTTCTGCCGGTTGTTACCAAGAATTCTGGCAACGGGGCAAACCATAACCCGAGCGGCTACTTCGCCAGGCCTGCACCGCAACCACATCGCTAGCAAGGGCTTTATCGCCAGAATTGAGAAAAGGCTGCCTGCGTCGCTGGTCGATGAAACGAGTAGATACCTTCACGCCCGCGAAAGTGGCAGGGACGCTCATGCACAGCCAAGCCTTTTTTTGCGCCGACTGCGGCCAGTCCGCCCAGGGAAAGTTCTGCTCGAACTGTGGTGCCCGGATTGTCGTCGACCACATCCCCATCTTGAACGACGATGGCACGCTGGTCGAAGTGCTGCCCGACTGGGAGCAGGAAGTCAGCTACGAAAACATCCTCAAGTTTCCGGATGTGCGCCAGACCATTCAGCGGCACGCAAAGCTGGCTCCCCAGCGGATCAGCGGCGAGCAGTTCCTGGCCATCGCCGACAAACTCGTGCCCCAGGCTGTGTCGCTGGAAGGGGTCGCTGCCGTCGCCCAGATCGTGTTCACGCGAATGGGAATCAAGACCGACAAGCAGCGTGATGGTCAGGTGGCAGCGCCGGTGGGCGAGGCCATTGTGCGGACGCTCTGTTCGCTCGCACGGCGCGGTCGACCGATTCGCAATGTCACCCAGGCCGCTGATGGCTGCGTGATCGAAGCGACTCAACCTTCCGATGTCTGGTCGCTGGCCGGCAGCCTGCTGGTGACGGTCCGTCGTCAGGGAAGCGATGCTGCTGCAGTGAGCGCCACAGCAACCGTCACGGGGCAAGTGTTCGACTGGGGCAAAAACACCCGCTGCCTGGATGAGCTCTTTAGCGATCTGGCTCAGCGGGCCGCGTAAAGACAGAACTGCTATTGCGGATACAGTTTCTTGATGACGGCTTGATCGATTTCCGACAGACGATCGAGCGGGACGTTGACTAGCCCCCCGTCCTTGCGTTTCAGCATCACCAGGCCCTTCTCGAAGCCGAGCAGCTCCGCTTCCACGCTGAACGTGCCGGTGCTGTTGGTCCAGACCTTCGTCAGTGGCTCTTTCTCTTCCGCTGGTTTTGCCGCGACAGCCTCGCCGTTCGCTGCTTCTGCTGCGGGGTCTGGATTCTTCTTCAGACGCAGCCGATCGAGGGTCACGGTCTCGGTGTTTTCAAGTGCGATGTGAATGATCTCGACAAACTTGCCACGCTTGGTCTTCACTTTCGCATCGTGCCAATGACCGTCGCTGTGAACGTAGACGGCATCCTTCGGTTTGACTTGGCCCATTTCAGCAACTTCAAAGCCAGGTGCCAACGACTTGTTCGTGAGCGGTGCTTTGATGGGCTTCATCGCTTCGGGCAGCGGTGCCAGGTTTCGCTTTTTGCGCTCGCGGTTGATCGACTCGGTAAAGGCATGAGCGTCGGCAACACGGCGGGCTTCATCACGCTCCTTGTTAATCTCCGCCATCTTCGCGGCGAACTTCAAGGCACTCTCTTCCTCGGCCTTGCGTCTCACCTCTTGGGCCAGAGCAAACTCGCGAGCGCGAACCTCGCTCACCTTGCGTAGTTCTTCGGCTTGCTTTTCCCGTTCGATTCGTTCTTGTTCCTGCCGTTGCCTTTCAGCGGCATCGGCCAGCAATTGCAGTCGATCCCGTTCTTCTCTCCCGAGCTTGTTGAACTGCACCTCCAATTCACTTTGCTTCACCATCAACTCACTTTTATCGCTCGGAGTGAGTTGCTTGGTCCGCAGCGATTTTTCGATCGCTTGCATCTCATCGATGATGTCTCGTTGGGCGGGGACGAGCGTCTGCTCGCGTCGGCTGCCCGAGGATTGGCTGGGGGATTTGTGGTAGCCAATGATCAAATCGCGAATGCGATCGGCCTCTTTGTTCTGCGACAGGCTCGCCTCCCTGGCAATTTCCTGTTCGATGCCGCGCTGGCGAGCTTCCTCAAAGCCCTTGGCATCGAATTGAGGACCAGCCATACCCGGACCGCCGGGCATCATGCCCGGTCCACCTGGGGGCATCATGCCCGGCGGCATCATGCCAGGATTCATGCCTGGGGCCATTCCGCCAGGAGGCATCATCCCTGGGGGCATCATGCCGGGGCCCATTGCGCCCGGGGGCATCATGCCTGGTGCCACGCCCATTCCACCCGGCGGCATGTTCTGAGCCATGGTCGGCGGTTCACCAGCGAGCAGCGAACGGGCTTCGCTTACCAGTGGAGCATTAACATTGTCGGCAATGTCGGTGGGTGCTGGGCCCGAATCGCGGAGGGCGGCTTGCATCTTCAATTGAAGTTGCTGGTCCATGCCGCGGATGCGCTCGATGAATCGCGATTGCTCACCTGTGGGAACATTGCCGCGAAATTGATTCCGCAACTGATTCGCGCTGGTCGTCATCTCGACGCGCAGGCGGACTTTCTCGGCGACGACATCGTTCCACGTGGTCTTCGAGCCGCAGCCTACGTTGCCCGCGAGACAGGCCAAGCCTACGACGACCATCACACTCGTCACAGACCGCTTTAGCGCGTTGATCATGCCCGAATCCTTACGCAGAGGAAATGTCTCGCAGATCATACCTTCGGGGGTTGAATGAAGTCAATTTTGGTGCCTAAATCTCGCACGATGGAGGCATTGATTGGGCACGAGCGCAAAGGAAATAGTGGCGAAATGTTTCCAGCAGAGTGTGTTGAAACGTCGAGGCTGGTTCGTCACCTCGTTTCGTCGCCAAAGTTTCTGGTTGACGACACAAGCGGCGAAGCAGATAACTGCGACTTGGGCGATGACTCCGGAACGGGAGGCAAGGCAGCAGAATCGCTCACGCTGGGGGCTAGTCGTCATGATCGAGACATCAAGGAGTAGACCCGCTGCGCGCCGCAGTGCGGTTCGTCGGGCGTTCACGCTCGTCGAGTTACTGGTCGTCATCGCCATCATCGGCGTGCTGGTCGCGCTGTTGTTGCCAGCGGTGCAGTTTGCCCGCGAGTCGGCCCGTCGCACCACGTGCGGGAATCACTTGCGGCAACTGGTCCTGGGTTCGCACAACTACGAAAACACTTACGGCTATCTGCCGTCCGCTTACGAGGCTCCCAACCTGAATCCCGGCTGGTCGTGGGGCTCAGCTATCTTGCCCTTTGTCGAACAGAAGAATCTGTACGAAGCGGCCCACATGGACACGCAAGCGTTCGGAGCCGGGATCAATCCGGCCCCCGCTGGGCCTCTTACCGAGCTTAAGGTCACTCTCTTTCGCTGCCCGTCGGATAGTGGACCGAGCAAGAATCCCGATCGTCTCGAACATGGCATGTCGAACTATCGCGGCGTCGCTGTCGCGCTGGTGATGGGCGCGTTTGTGGTCGACTACGACTACGGCGGCGTGATGTATCAGAACAGTCGTACGCGGCTGGCCAAGATCACCGACGGGACTTCCAACACGGTGATGATCGGCGAATGCATGTACGACGAAGCCACCGACAAGCGAGCCGCGCTCTGGGCGGGCATGACTGGCCTTCGACCCGCGACGCCGAGCTCAGCGGCTTCGATGTGGGTCAGCGATGTCATGTGGAGTGTCGACGACGCCAGTGCGCACGTGAATGGCCCCGCTCCGCAAGCCTTCAGCAGCCGTCATCCCGGCGGCGCGTTCTTTGCCTATAGCGACTGCTCGGTTCGCTTCTTCTACGAACAGGGCGACAAGAACGTCGTCCGCTGGGCCGCCGGGCGGGATGATGCGAACGACCAGTAGGGTGCGGGAGTCGGGAGTCGGGAGTCGGAGGTCGGAGGTCGGAGGTCGGAGGTCGGAGGTCGGAGGTCGGAGGTCGGGAGTCGGAGGTCGGGACGGGTGCGAGGAAAGTACTCCAGCAGCCGGAACGACTTATTTCTTGTGACCAGACTAGTCACGATCAAATGTACAATTGTCGTTCGGCGATCTTTGAAAATGTGGTGAACAGAAGATAATGGATTGGCGGTTATCTATTGGCTAAGTGTGTGGTTGTGTGTCGTTGAACAGCAACGGTCTGTTGAGGAATTAGGGCGCAGTAGTTTCCCTTGGCTGAATCGGGAGGCCGTGCCATCTGAAGGCAGGCTGGGTAAAATGGGCTGCGAAAAGTGGTTATCAAATGGTTATCAAGAAATCGGGTGATAACGGGAAGTGCCTAGCCGCAAGTGCTTGTCGTGCAGGGGATTCGGTGCGATTTGCGAATCGAAAAAATCAGCGCAAAAAGTTATCAAATCGGAAGCTGGCCGACGAGGTCGAAACCGGATCGGCGGAGGCAGCTAAGGGCAAGGTAGCCAGAGTCTGAACGCCACCCGCTGGTTGCCAGAACTCGGGTGGTGAGGTCGACGAGACGGCGGGCGAACAACCGATGCTGTTCGCCCTGGGGAAGTGTCCAGTGAGAATTCTGGACAAGCCGTGCGACCGATGATTGGGATTACTTCGAGCGGTACTTGTCCAGCATGCGGCCGGGGCTCCCCATTTCGGAGAAGCCGCCGTCGACGTGCATGGTTTCGGCGGTGATCCCTTCCGACATATCGGAGAGGAGGAACGCGCCCGTGCGACCGACTTCTTCGTGGGTTACGCAACGCTGGAGGGGAGACATCTGGTCGTAAACGGTTTGCATGTCACCGACGCCAGCGGCCGAACCCGCGAGCGTCTTCAGCGGGCCAGCACTCAGGGCGTTGACGCGAATGCCATGCACGCCTAGATCGTAAGCAGCGTACTTCATGCAGGAGTCGAGAGCCGCTTTGCAGATGCCCATCACGTTGTAGCCGGGAACGATTCGCTCGCCGCCATAATAGGTGAGCGTAAGAACGGCGGCGCCGTTTTCCGTGACTTCGGAACCTTGCCGTACAGCTGGCTTCAGGATTCCCTTGGCGGCGTTACATACGGCCAGCAAGCTATAAGCGCTGATTTCCATCGCCAGTTTGAAACCTTCGCGACTGGTTTCGATGGTGTCCTTCTTCAGATCGTCGAGCGTGGCGAAGGCAATGGAGTGGAGCATGAAGTCGATCTGGCCGAACTCGGTCTTGGCGAGGGCCATGACCTCCGCAATGTTCTCGTCACTCTGCACGTTGAGGGGAACGAGAAACTTGGCCTTATCGGGAAACTGGTCGATGCACTTTTGGACGCGCATGCGGTTCTTTTTGCGGTCGTCATCAGCCTTATCGGGCAAGTGAGTGAACCCGCAGACGCCACCTTGTTCCATGATGAACTTGGCGATGTACCAGGCAATCGAGCGATCGTTGGCGACGCCGAGAATGAGACCTTTTTTTCCGTCGAACATGCCCATGTGTGAATTACCTCTAGCTGCCAAGTAGCCCGACGCGTCAGCGAGGGAGACTTGTAAGCGGACGTTCCGTTGCCAAAACCCTCGCTCACGCGTCGGGCTACCTAAATTCCAATGCCGCAGAATACCGCAGCTTGCCGAAATCGCCTATGCCAGACTTCTCGAAATGAACACACTCTCGTAGGATGAGCGTTGTCTGCTTGACTACACTTTGCGAGTAAATCGGATCCACATGGCCAAAACTCCCCGTCCGTCGCTGGCCAGTCTCGAGGCCCATCCGGCTCTCGCCGAAACGGCGTCGCAGCTGTTTTATGCGGCGGCACTGGAGAATTCGCCGACGGCGTTCCTCAAACAGGCGTTGCCGCTCATTTGTCAGGCTCTCGGTGGCGACTACCTGGCGCTGGTGAAAGGGGAGAAGGGAAAGTGGCGTGTGTTGGGCTCGTCGGGTCCCGAGCGGCCATTGCCGACTGACTTGCTGGGGGAAGTGCTCGATAGCGACGACGGCCAATTAAAGCGGCAATGGTATGTGACGCCGCTGGCCCCGCGCGGGGGCACGGGCGAGTTGCTCGCCGCGTTTCGCACCTGGACCGAGCGACCCGAACCGGGCGATGCGGTGGTGACGACCGCGGGCTGGCTCAACTCGGCACTCGCGGCGGTGCGTGATCGCGAACGGCTCGATCAACGCTTGGTGCGACTGCAGGCGATTCTCGAAATCGCTGCCCGCTGGCAACAGACACTCGAAATGGCTCCGCTGCTGGAACAGATGGCCGCGACTTCGACGCGCCTGCTCGGTGCCGAGCGGGCGACGATCTTTTTGTGGGACAAAGGAGCCAAGCAACTGATTGGCAGGCCGGCCTTGGGAGTGCAGGGAAACGAACTGCGCATTCCTGACGGGACCGGCATCGTCGGCCAGGTGATTCACAGCGGGCAAGCGCGGCGTGTCGATATGGACGTCGAAGCCGAGCAGGGTGAAGTCGACCGCCGCGTCGATCAACAGCTGAAGTTCCATACGAAGTCGCTGCTGTGCGTGCCGCTGCGAGGTCGCAGTGGCGAACTGTTCGGCGCGTTCGAAGTGATCAACAAGATCGGCGGCAACTTTACCGACGTCGACTTGGAAGCACTGACCGAACTGGCTTCGCACGCCTCCGTCGCCTTAGAGAATACCCAGCAGGTCGAAGACTTGCTCCACTCGCGCAAGCAGATTACCGACGATGCCGCAGGGCGCGTGCAAATGATCGGCGATTGCCCGGCGATTCAAGCCCTCCGCTCGACCGTCCGTCGTGTGGCCGATACGGACCTGGCTGTGCTGATTCTCGGCGAGAACGGCACCGGCAAGGAAGTCGTCGCCCAGATGATTCACTACGGCAGTCGCAGACGGGCCGAACCCTTCGTCGCCGTGAACTGCGCGGCGATTACTGAGACGTTGCTCGAGAGCGAACTCTTCGGCCACGAGAAAGGGGCCTTCACCGATGCCCGCGAAATGCGGCAAGGGAAGTTTGAATTGGCTTCGAAGGGAACGCTGTTCCTGGACGAAATTGGCGATATGAGTCTCGCTGGGCAAGCCAAGCTGCTGCGTGTGCTGGAAGAGAAGATCGTCGTGCGCGTGGGCGGCTCGACGAACATTTCGACGAACGCTCGCGTGCTGGCGGCCACGAATCAGAATCTGGCCGATCTGGTGCGGCAGAAGCGGTTTCGGGAAGACCTGTACTTTCGCCTGAACGTGGTCACGCTCGATATGCCGGCCCTGCGCGATCGCGGAGACGACATCATCACGCTGGCCGAGCATTTTTTACGGCACTTCTGTTTGCAAGCTCGCCGGCGGGTCGTGAAATTCACGGCGGCGGCGAAAAAGCGGCTGCTGATGCATCGCTGGCCGGGTAATGTGCGCGAGCTTCGCAACCTGATGGAACGCCTGGCGTATCTCGCGCCGGAAGATCAGGATAAGCTCGACGCTCCCGACTTAGCTTTCATCTTGTCGCCGGCCGCAACCGCCGCGAGTGCCCTGTCGCTCGATGCTCCGCTGACCGACGCAACCCAGCGCTTTCAAACCGAGTACATCAAGCGGCACATCGAAGCCTGTCGTGGCAACATGACCGCCGCGGCCGAACGACTCGGTTTGCATCGCTCGAACCTGTATCGCAAAATGCGCCAACTCGAAATGGAAGTCGAGGAGGAGGGATGAAGGGTGGAAGAGATGAAGAGAGGAAGGGGAGTGAGAAAATACTCCTTCCTCTTTTATCATTCTGCATTCTGACTTCTTCGTTCTGCCTTTCCCCTAGTCCCTGGCCCCTGACCTCTAACCCCTCTTACTCCCATGGCATTCGGTTTCGGTATTGTCGGTTGCGGAATGATTTCGCGGTTTCATGCGAAGGCGATTGCCGATATCAAAGGCGCGGCGGTTACAGCCTGCTTCAGCCAAACGGCGGAGTCGGCCGAGAAGTTTGCCTCGGAAATTCCGGGTTGCAAGCCGTATCAGGAACTCGACGCCATGCTGGCCGATCCGCGGGTTGATGCCATCAGCATTTGCACGCCCAGCGGTGCGCACATGGAAGCCTGCGTCGCCGCTGCGAAGGCTGGCAAGCACGTGGTCGTCGAGAAGCCGCTCGATGTCACGCTGGCTCGTTGCGACGCGATGATCAAAGCCTGCGAGCAAGCAGGTGTCACGCTGGCCACGATTTTCCCCTCGCGGTTTCATCAGTCGTCGCAGCTTTTGAAGCAGGCGATCGACAAAGGTCGTTTCGGGCGAATGACGCTTGGAGATGCGTATGTGAAATGGTTCCGCACGCAGCAGTATTACGACAGCGGTGCTTGGCGCGGCACGTGGAAACTCGATGGTGGCGGCGCACTGATGAATCAGGCGATTCACAGCCTCGATCTGCTGCTGTGGTTCATGGGACCGGTGAAGGAAGTCACGGCAGCCAGTGCCACGCTTGCGCACGAACGGATTGAAGTGGAAGACGTCGTGGTCGCGACAATCAAGTTCGAGAGCGGCGCCCTCGGCGTGATCGAAGCGAGCACCGCTGCGTTTCCCGGCGAATTGAAGCGAATTGAGTTACACGGCAGCCAGGGGAGTGCTTGTATGCGCGAGGAGGATATCATCCGCTGGGAGTTCGCGAAGCAGACCAAGGCCGATGAAGAACTGCTCGCGCGGATGGCGGGCAAGACGAACACCGGCGGTGGTGCTGCCGACCCGAAGGCCATTGGTCATCACGGCCATACAAAGCTGTTTCAGGACTTTTTGGCGGCGATCAAAAAGGGGAAGAAGCCGCTCATCGACGGGCACGAAGCTCGCCGCAGCGTGGAAGTGATTTTGGCGATCTACAAAGCGGCAGAGACCGGCAAAGCCGTGCAATTGCCACTGACGAAAGATCCCACCTGGGCGAATCGCAAGAAGAGCAAGTAGCGATGCCGGCTGGCGAAGGCCGTCTTGAATCGTCATAAATTGCTGAAAATTACTTCAGCCACTTATTGACAAAAGATCGCCACCACGAGCTAATG
The DNA here is from genome assembly GCF_049819085.1 of Anatilimnocola aquadivae. Classification (GTDB taxonomy): domain Bacteria; phylum Planctomycetota; class Planctomycetia; order Pirellulales; family Pirellulaceae; genus Anatilimnocola. The sequence goes on along the minus strand of NZ_CP187419.1, from coordinate 7,682,598 downwards.
GCGGGATGCTCTCTCAAAATTTGGTGGCCGAAGTGTGGGCCTTGCGACGCGATGGCGCGATGCAAGGTGCGGGACGCCGGTCGCGACGGGGCTGTTCAAGAACCAGGCCGGTTATTGGACAAAAAGAGTAAGAGACAAAAGTTGCCTGAGAGTCGCAAGTGAAACGGTTGCAGCTACTTCCGGCAAAACTCGAGAATCAGTACGTGTCCAATAACCCACGAGTTGTTGGACATTTTGAGCAGTGCGAGTAGTCGGTCCACAAGCTAGTAGGTTGCTACTTCGGCGGCCGACATAAACGCTTGACTCAGTGGCGCTGGTACACCGGCAAACTGCTTGGTGGTGGCGGGCGGTTCGGGTAGTGCGCCAGGAGTGCATTGGAGCCAGAGCTTCATCAGTTCGGGCACGCTGCTGACATTCAGCTTGGTCATCACATTGGTGCGATGCTTTTCCACTGTCTTGGGGCTGATCGTCAGGCGATTGGCAATGCCCACCGTGGTGGTCGCCGCCAGCAGCAGATCGAGAACTTCCCGCTCGCGGGCCGAGAGCGTGGTCAGCCGCGCGGTTCGGTTGTGCAGGCGGTGCTTCGTCTGCTCATCACCGGCCATGGCACGAGCAATTTTGCGTTGCACGATTGGGCCTTCGAAGGGCTGTTCGAGAAAGTCGCAAGCGCCTGCCTGCATGGCTTCGACAACTTGCGGCGTGGACGGCCACGGATGCGTGGCGACGACGGGGACCGACCAGTAGCGACGTCGGATGTCGAGAATCAGTTGCAAACCACTTAAGCCAGGCTGATCGAGATTGACCAGCAGACACTCGACTTCTTGCGGGCGATATCTCGCAAGGAAGCTCTCCGCACTTTCGTACACTTGATGCCGCCATTCGTACTGATTGGCGATCTGCGTCAAGCTGTTGCGCGAGAGAGGATTTGCGTCAACAATATGGAGGTACGTGAGCTGGCTCAAGACCGGACTCCTTCTGCCCAAGGATTCCCGACACGGGTGGTAGATCGAGATGTATCGCAGAAAATTGATGGATTGCTGAAATCGCATTCAAGCTTGCGATAAGCCTCTAGTTCTAAAAACGCCACTTTCGGGGTGATTCTTGAGAGGCGTTTGTCGTTTGCCGACAGTTCGGCGAAGTCACGCCATGCGCCGCTGGTTGTTGCCATTTGTGCAATGGACTTAGGTGTCAGGGGTATGTCACCCGTGACAGTCTTGCGCTGCAGATTTCACACATAGCCAACGATTGCGTTTGTGTTAACTGTCAATTGCGATCCATGCATATGTAGAGCGCACGGGTTGTTACCCGTGTTTGGCGGTCGTTTGCTTAGGAGCGCCTGCACGTTGTTATAGCGGCACAAATAACAATCAAAGGGCGGCCTGGCACAGGCGAGTGACACTGGGGCAGATTCGTGCTCACTGGCTGAAATCCAGGCCGCCCCTTTTCGAGCACCACTTGCCGAAACAGATTCCGGAGCGTGTGGAAGAGAAGCAGCCGACCAAGGCTGACTGATCGACTGGCTTCCACGTTAGATGCTCTCCGCTGCCTGCCAACGAAGATGGGGGATTTCCCTATTCGACCGCTCTGCTGACGAGAAGGAATTTCCTGCCGACGGCCGTCCGGGCTATCCGTAGTGGCAGCGTAGAGTTCGATGGCCGAACAGCGGTTGCTCCTTTGGCCAGGCAACTCCGTGTAGGAACGTATTCCTTGACTACTCGCAAGCGCGCAGCCACTAGCACCAAGCCGCGGGGCAATCCGCCAGCCGATCCGCTCGCTGCTGCATCAGCAGCGAGCAGCCACCGTGGTCCGGCGGTTCATGGTGCGGCGGTTCATAGTTCTGCGGCGCATAACGGCAATGCGACTCAGCGCGGCGAGCTTGCCTGGCAACTGATGCTGCGGCGGTTGCCGGCGCTGGTGTGGACGACCGATTGCGAATTGAACATTGCCTCAGCAGGTGGGAGCGGCGGAGACTTCGGTCGCGACTTGCAAGCGCTCGTGGGTTCGCCCATCAGCAAGTGCTTGGGCGAAGACCTGACCGGCGATTCTCCCCTGATTGTTGCTCACGCCAAAGCGCTCCTCGGGCAAGCTTCGTCCCTCGATCATATTTTTCGTCGCAAGGCGTATCGTCTGTACCTCGAACCTCTGCAGGTCGATGGCGACATTGTCGGTTGCGTGGGAATGGCGATCGACATTACCCCACGCAAGAGCCACGACTTTGTGATTCACAATGCCTGGCCACCCCAGCATGACCAGGACGATGCTTCGAGCCGCGGACAGATCACTCAGCGATTGACGACCGAGGTGGAGGATCGTCGCTTGGCGGAACAGGCCCTGCGGGAGAGCCACGACCGCCTGGTGCAATTGGCGGCCAGTATTGACTCGGCATTTTGGATTGAAGATCGCACGAGCAGCGCGCCGGGCCGAGTGATCTATCTCAGTCCTGGTTACGAGAACATCTGGGGGCACTCGACCGAAGAGGTGTTGCGACTTGATCAGCACGCGATCTGGCACGCCGTGCACGAAGATGATCGCGAGCGTGTGCAGGCGTTCTTAGACATCGATCAAACGAGCCCCTCCCCGACGGCTGACTTTCGGATTCGCCGCCCCGATGGTGCCACGCGCTGGATTCGAGCGCGAGCCTTCCCGGTGTTCGATGCCACCGGCAAGGTCGAACGGGTCGCAGGCGTTGCCGAAGATATTACCCGCCGGAAAGCCGATGAAGATCGCGAACGCCGTAGCGAGCGACTGGCGACGCTCGGCAATTTTGTCGCGGGCATTGCCCATGAGATTAATAACCCCCTCGGTGCCGCGCTCGCGGCCACGCAAGCCGCGCTGCGGTCGTTGCCAGCTGACTCGCCAGCAGTGCTGCATAGTTGCCTCGACAACTCGCTGGGGAGCATTCGTCGCTGCACTCAGATTGTGCGGAGCCTGCTGCGGTTCTGCCGAGACGAGCCGGCCAGTCACAACGAATTCGACCTGCGCGACGTGGTCGCGGCCGCCGAAACGATCACCCGCAGTTACGCGTCGGAGCGGAACTGTCAGATTGAAGTGCAGCCTGCCGATCAGCCTCTCCCCGCCCGTGGCAGTCCTCTCGAAGTGGAACTGGTCTTCGTCAACTTGCTGCGCAACGCCATCGAAGCCGGTGCGCGGAGAGTTTCCGTTCGCTGCGGTCTGGTCGATGGGCAGATCGAAGCCTGTGTGACCGACGATGGCTGCGGCGTTCCGCGGGAGCAAGCATGGCGATTGGGTGAGCCGTTTTTCACCACGCGACAGAAGAGTGGCGGCACAGGCTTGGGACTGAGTGTGGTGCACAGCATTGTCCGCGAACATAACGGCCGGATCGACTTCATTCCTCAAGACCGCGGCACCTTGGTCCGCGTGTTGTTGCCGCAGATTCGCCAGGGAGATTTCGTCTCGTGATCAATACCCCTTCGTTTCCAATTCCCATGCTGCGCCACGTGAAGGTGGCGAGCGATGAACCCTGCGTGCACTTGGTGGATGATGACCACCACTTTCGTACGGCGATTGAACTGCTGCTGTCGACGAGCGGGATTGTCAGCAAAGGCTATCACTCGGCCGAGCACTTCCTCACGATGTACGCGCCTCGAAAGATCGAGTGCCTGTTGCTCGACTTGCGCATGCCGGGGATTGGCGGCGTGGAACTGCAACGCGAACTGCACCAGCGGCATATCAGCATGCCCGTGATTGTCATTTCGGCCTTTGCAGAGACTCCGTCAGTCGTTGCCACGATTCGCAACGGGGCAATCGACTTTCTGGAGAAGCCGATTGAAGAAGCGGCCCTGATCGAGAAGGTGAACAAGGCCCTGGCGACTGATCGGAGCCGCAAGGCTGAGTCGGGCGATCTGCACTTGCGATTGCACCGCCTCAGCGATCGCGAGCGGCAGGTGATGCAAGGCTTTCTCGACGCCAAGACCACGCAGGAAGTGGCCCGCGAATTGGAGATCAGCCCGAAGACCGTCGAGAAGCATCGGGTCCGCATTTTCGACAAACTGGAAGTCGCGAGCATTCCGGAACTGATGTGCGTGCTGGCCCGGCAGAAAAGATAGGCGTCCTCGATTACACTTTGCGTGTATGGGTGTATTCGTAGCTCTCTACCGCGGCATTAACGTCGGCGGCAAGCACTCCATCAAAATGGAGTCGCTCCGCGCGCTGCACGAACGTCTCGGGCATCGCGACGTGCAGAGCTACATTCAAAGCGGTAATGTCGTTTTCTCTGCGAGTGGCACCGTCGCCGCGATCACGAAGAAGCTGGCCGCAGAGTTTGCCAGCGAGTTTAGCTTCGCCGCCAAGATTGTCGTGGTCGAGTCCACACGCTGGCTGGAGATTGTGAAGAACAATCCGTACAGCAAGTTCGCAGTCGCAAATCCCAAGTTGGTTCATCTGGGGGTCTGCGAGGGCGAGCCCAGTGCCGCAGGACTGCAAGCTCTGCTCACCAAAACGGGCGGGACCGAGACCTTCACGATTGGCAAAGGGATCGTCTACTTGCATGCACCGGATGGCTTTGGAACTTCGAAGTTTGCCGCTGGCATGGAAAAGGCTTCCGGCGTGCCGATGACGGTTCGCAACTGGCGAACCGTTGAAGCGCTGCAGGAAATGATTCAGGCGGTGGGCTGAAGATTTTGGAGTGATGAAGGCGCGTCGTCTGCGGTTAGCGATAGAGTCTGGTCATTGTCGCTGTAAACTAACCACGAATCCGCTCCTGCCACCCAAATCGTCTCGTGGTATGATGCAACGCAAGGAGCTTGCGAGCGCGATGAGAATTATTCTGGCTGCCCCCCGTGGGTTTTGTGCGGGCGTGAACATGGCGATCGAGAGCTTGGATCTGGCGATTCAGGCCTTCGGCACGCCCGTCTACGTCTATCACGAGATTGTGCACAACAAGTACGTCGTCGAGACCTTTCGCGACAAGGGCGCGGTCTTTGTCGACCACTTGGAAGACGTGCCCCCTGGCTCCACTCTGTTGTTCTCGGCCCATGGTGTGTCGCCAGCCATTCGTCAGTTGGCGAAGGACCGGCAACTGCGAGCCATCGATGCCACTTGCCCGCTGGTGACCAAGGTGCACCTTGAAGCGATTCGCTTTGCCAAAGACGGCTATACGATCTTCCTGATTGGCCACGAAGGACACGACGAAGTGATCGGTACCATGGGTGAAGCGCCGGCGGCGATCATCCTGGTCGAGACCGAAGAGGATGTTAACTCGCACAGCTTTCCCGCCGATGCCAAGCTGGCGTTTCTCACGCAAACGACACTGTCGGTCGACGATGCCAACCGGATTATCAACTGCCTGAAGGCTCGCTTTCCGCAGATTATCGGCCCACCGAAAGAAGACATTTGCTACGCCACGACCAACCGCCAAGAAGCGGTTCGCACCTTGGCCGCTGAAGCCGATCTGGTGTTGGTGCTCGGCAGCCAGAACAGTTCGAACAGTCAACGGCTGCGCGAGCTGGCAACCGAACATGGTGTGGCGGCGTATTTGATCGATGGCCAAGCCGATGTCGACGATGCCTGGTTCGAAGGGGTCGAGACGGTGGTGATGACCGCTGGCGCCAGTGCGCCGGAGTCGGTCGTGCAGGAATGCGTCGAATACCTGCGCGAGCATTTTCAAGCCACAGTGGAAGTTCGCACCTTGCGCCTGGAAGACGTGCACTTTCCGCTGCCGCGCGAGCTACGCGGGCTGGCAATCAGCAAAGCGTGACACGGTAGAAATCCACTATGAACTACATGCAATTCATTACTATTGAACCGAGCAAACGTGGTGGACAGCCTTGCATCCGCAATCTGCGAATTACCGTGCGGGACGTGCTTGAATATTTGGCAGGCGGGATGACGGCAGAGCAGATTCTCGCGGACTTTCCTGATCTGACAATCGATGACATTCGCGCCTGTCTAGCATTTGCCGCTGATCGTGAACGTCGGCTGTGGGTGGTGCCCGCCGCATGAAGGTACTGTTCGATCAAAACCTGTCTCATCGTCTCGTGGGACTCCTGGTCAAGGAGTTTCCTGGATCGACCCATGTTCGCGATGTGGGCCTTGCTGCGGCATCGGATGCGGACGTATGGGATTATGCCGCTGCCCATGCACTAGCGATCGTTTCGAAAGATACCGATTTTCAACAGCGGGCACTCCTATACGGGCATCCTCCCAAGGTAATCTGGCTACGGTTGGGCAATTGCTCGACTGACGATGTCGCGAACCTACTGCGTTCGAGACTGCCAGACATTGAGGCGTTCGCCAGCGATGCGACGGCATCGTTCCTTGTGCTTTCGTAGCTTTTGTATTGACACGACCGTTCAGCAGACGCTCCCACACTGTGATATTCTGCGGCGACAAAACTCTCCTTCCTTGCCGTGAGAAACGTGATGCCCTCCCTCTCGCGAATTGCATCTGCTGGTCTATTCGTCGCTGGTTTGCTTATCAGCGCGGGGGCTATTCCCAGCGGGGCACAAGAAACAAAGCCCGCAACAGTTCTTGATCTGCCCGGCTCTGGAACCGACGAGAAGGCGATCGACTACTCAAAATTGCCACTGCTCAAGGGGCAGCACGCGGTCATTTGTGCGACCACGCCCGAGTGGAAGTTTCAGCTTCACAATTACCTGCTACATCACGAAGGCAAGTTCTGGTGCATGTGGAGCCATGGGCCCGAGGTCGAAGACTTGCCGACGCAGCACATCAGCTTTGCGACCAGCGAAGACGGGCTGAAGTGGAGCGAGCCGAAGTCGATCACGGGGCCGCCGCCCGAAGGTTACGCGTACATCGCCCGCGGACTCTGGGTACGCGAGGGCGCACTGCTGGCGCTCGCGGCCTTCTACAAAGGGAAGGGAGCATTCGGTGTTAACAAAGAACTGAAGCTGCAAGCGTATGCGTGGGACGGAAAGAGTGCGGCTTGGAAGTTGAAAGGGATTGTCGCCGACAATGCCATCAACAATTTTCCTCCGCAGCGATTGTCGTCGGGCCAGTGGATGACTACCAAGCGCGATAGCCGCTTCAATGTGTCGATGCTCATCGGCGGACAAAAGTCATTCGACGACTGGCAAGCCTTTCCTGTGGTCGAACGCACCAAGATCAAAGGCTTCAGTCCCGATGAGCCGATCTGGTGGGAAGTGGGTGGCAATAAGAGCGATGCCAACGCCGAGAAGAAACTCGTTGCCCTGTTTCGCGATAACGGCGGTTCGGGTCGTTTGTTCCAGGCCTTCTCGACCGATCAGGGGCGTATGTGGTCATTGCCGGTCATCACCAATTTTCCCAACTCCACGAGCAAGATCTTTTCGCTGCAACTCAGCACCGGACAGCGGGTACTGATCTCGAACGCGAACCCTGGCATCGGTCGCCGTGAACTCCATTTGTCGCTGTCCGACGACGGCCTGACCTTTCGCCGCATGGCCCGCCTCGACATCCCCTCGGCCAAGCCCGCCACGCTGCAGTATCCGCACGCCATCGAACACGAGGGGCACTTGCTGATTGCCTTTTCGCGCAACAAGGTTCAATCCGAGATTTTGAAGGTCTCACTGGCCGAGATCGCGGCCCTTTCAACGAGCAAATAGCTGCTCCCCCTTCTGCCAGGGAGGCCCTAACTGCCATTTCCGTGGTGGACTCGCTCCGGTATGCTAAATCGCTTGAAATCTCTTTACACAACAGGAAATCCGCGGCACCGGCCCGCTCAACACGACGTCAGGCGATGAAACGCGAAGTGGTGATTACGGGCGTGGGAATGGTTAGCCCGATTGGCATCGGTCGCGACGCTTTCTGGGCTGCGCTCGACGAAGGTCGCAGCGGCATTCGCTTGGTCCCCGAACTGGCGGCTGCCGCCGACGTTCCCTTTCGACTCGCCGGGCAATGCCCCGATTTCGACGCCAAGCAGTACGTGCAGCCTCGCAAGACCATCAAGCTGATGTGTCGCGAGATTCAAGCTGCCTATGCCGCGGCAATCATCGCTATGCAGGACGCTGGTCTGGCTAAGGACCAATTCGATCCTTTTCGCCTGGGTGTCGTGTTGGGGAGTGAGATTCTGTACGGCGAGATCGACGAACTGATCGAGACCTATCGCCATTCAATCCACGACGGCGTGTTTCATGCCGGCGAGTGGACGCCGAATGCGATGAAGGATCTATTTCCGCTTTGGATGCTCAAGTACCTGCCGAACATGGCGGCCTGCCACATCGGCATTGTGAATGATGCCCGCGGACCGAATAACAGCATCGTGCAAGGTGGCACTTCCAGCTTGCTGGCCATTCAAGAAGCAGCGTCGGTGATCGAGCGGGGACATGCCGATTTGATGATCACCGGCGGCAGCGGAGCACGCATCGCCTACAGCGGCGCTCCGTTCCGCGGCTGGACTCAATTGACGAACTGGCAAGGTGCGCCGGAAGAGGCAATCAAGCCCTTCGATCGCCGCCGCGATGGTGGCTTGGCTGGTGAGGGTGCCGGCATGTTCATCATCGAAGGTCGCGACCATGCCGAACGTCGCGGCGCGAAGATTCTCGCCAAAATCGCGGGCTGGAGCAGCCGTTTTGAGCCACCCACGCACGACCGCGTGATAACCGGTTCGGGCATTCGGGCCTCGATCTCCGCTGCTCTTAAGTCAGCAAACTTGCAACCGCAAGATATCGGGCACGTCAACGCCAATGCGGGTGGTATTCCCAGCGAAGATCGCATCGAAGCCCAAGCCATTCACGCCGAGCTAGGCGATGTGCCGGTCACTGCTCCCAAAAGCTACTTCGGCGATCTTGGTGCTAGCAGCGGTGCGGTCGAAATGCTCGCTAGCGTGCTTGGTCTGCAACATGGCAGAGTTCCCCGCACCCTCAACTATCAACAGCCCGACCCCGAGTGCCCGGTGAACGTCATCCGTGATGCCTCATTGCCGACCGACAAGCGTACCGCCCTCGTCCTCAGCCAAAACGAAATGGGCGGCGCCGCAGCCATTGTGCTGACGGCGGAATAGGCCTTACCGAGTGCGGGCTTTCACGAGTGTGCTAGGGGAGCGGAGTTCTTTCCGCCGCTCTTTGGGCAGGAATTCACGTTCGGTCAGTTCGGGATCGTATTGCGTCCATGATTCGCGGGCGGCGGGTGAGACAATCTTGCGGAGGACGTCGCCGTCCTGCCATACGGCCGAGTAACCGCCGGTTTGCCAATTGCGTTGGGGCAGTTGTGAGTTGTTTTTGACCATTCGCCAGGCCCGCAACTGATAGCGAGCATCGTCGTGGCTCCAGTCGTAGAACAGCAGTTGATCGAAAACTAAGCGGCCTTGGTCGTCATAAAAGTGGTTGACCTCGACCAGGTCAACACGCTCAGTAGCAACGTCTTCGCGAGGAGAGATCGCGACGGAAGAAAGGGCAATTCCAAGGCTCAGGATCAAGGGATTCACCGGTCACCTCCTTTTAGGGGTGATAGAGTTCTGTTGGCGGTGAAGCCCGGGCTACGCGTTCATTCTCTTGTATCGGACGGATAAATCCGACGCAACATCAAAATTAGCGGCAGCAATACTAAAACGCTTCAAGTTTCTACCGGCTGATTTCGACATGCTAGCGGACGACGTTTCAAGTCACGCCATGTGGCAGTTAATGGATGATGAACCGCCATTAAGAAGCTGGGACCTTTGTGGGATTTATGGCGAAGAATTTCCAGGAATTTCATCCGGCGCATCGAGTGGAGCTCGGTGAGAGTAGCTTACCACCTTCCACTGGCCGTCGTTTTCCTGCTGCAGTCCCAGGGTAATCAGCCGGCGAATGCCTTCGCCGCCAAAGACATCGCCACCCTTGGCAAATGAGCCCGCAGCGATGATGTAGAACTCGACGGAGGCTGTTTTGGGCGGCGTGTTGCCGGTGACTTTCGTGTCGTCGATCTTGCTGATCCGGCATTGGCTGAAGGTGTACTGGGGCAGCTCTGATTCCGCCTGCGCGCGAATATCCGGCGCGGCAGAGTGAATCGAATCGTAGACCGCTTGCCGGTTGTTGGTCTCCAGATCGCGGGCGATACGCACGAGCGTCGCTTGGATCGCCTCACGATCCGAGAGCGTTACGCGCTCGTAGATGACGAGCGCCAGGCCTACGAGGGCGACGATTCCGAGCGCATAGAGAACTTCTTTCTTGCCCGATTGAATCCAGGCCACAAACACGGCGAGGCACACGAAGACGGTTAGGAAGATCAGCAAGGCCGGATTGTATTCATTGTCCAGAATCCACATGGTGCGAGCTCGCGTCAGAAGAGTTGGCAGATGAGAGAGCAGACGAGGGTGCCGCGCGATGCGAGCGCCAGAACAGGATCCAGCCCATCACCGTCACGACAGCTAATAAATACCATAGAGGCTGCAGCGTGACTATTGTTCGCTCCGCCGTCGAGAGCGGCATCGTGGGCTCTTGTCCGTTGAGTTGCTGGGCCGCGCGCGTGCGAGCTTGATACTCCCGCTCGATCTGCGCCTGGCGCGGGCCGAACTTGCCACCGGCGAAAAACAGGGCAATGAGTGCGGCGGTACCAAACAGATAGGCCCAGAACCAAGGCGAGTCTGTCATCGCCGGCCGGGGTTTGCTTTCAACGTCCGTGACTGAACCTTCCGTGTTCATCTACTTGCCCGAGAGCGAAAGGATTCGCCCGGGCTGCTGACGCTTGAGCGGCTTGTCGGCCGCGAGCCCGACCAGGTCGTAGTCTTGCGTGGCAACAATCTCGACCGGGACGATGTCGCCCGCCTTCAACTTGATGCGATCGCCGGTGACGAACACCAGACCATCGACATCCGGTGCATCGGCCTGGCTGCGACCGATCCACACGTTCTTCTCGCCTTCCACAGGCTGGTCGAGAATCACGGGAATGATCTTGCCGATTTGAGCCTGATTCCAGGCGAAAGCGTGCTCTTGCTGCACTTCCATCAAGCGGGCCTGACGCGATTCCTTGATCTCTTCACTGAGGTGATTCGGCAGGTTCGCGGCCGGGGTATCGGGCTCCAGCGAGTAAGTGAACACGCCCATCCGCTCGAACCGCCACTTCCGGGCAAAGGCCAGCAGTTCTTCGAAATCTTCGTCCGTTTCGCCAGGAAAACCGGTGATGAAGGTTGTGCGCAGATTAAGGTTCGGAATGCGGCTGCGAAGCTTTTCAAGCAGCGCTTCGGTATCGGGACGCGTGACGCGGCGAGCCATGCGGCGCAGCATGGGATCGCTGGCATGTTGCAGTGGAATATCGATGTAGGGAATGATCCGCTGGCTATTGGCAAGCACGTCGATCAGTTCGTCGGTGATGTACATCGGGTAGAAGTACATCAGGCGGATCCAGTCGATTCCCTGCACTTCGTCGAGCTTGCGCAGGAGTTCGGCGAGTCGCGGTTCGCCGTAGATGTCCATGCCATAGTAGGTGGTATCTTGCGCGACGATGATCAACTCGCGCACGCCGTCGGCAGCCAGTTGCTCGGCTTCAGCAATTACATCCTCCATCACCTTGCTGGCGTGCTTTCCACGCATTTTGGGGATCGCGCAGAAGGTACACAGCCGGTCGCAACCTTCGCTGATCTTTAAAAAGGCGAAATGCTTGGGCGTGATTCGGAGGCGGTCTTTATCGGAGAGAGCACGAATGGGAGCGGGTTGAAAAACAGTCCGCTGTTCTTCGAGATTGCCAACCAGACGATCGGCCACTTTGGTAATCGCCTCGCGGCCAAACACGCCGACGAGATAGTCGATCTCGGGCCGTTCGGTGAGCAGGTCTTCCTTCTGACGTTCGGCCAGGCAGCCGGTAACGATGACGCCCTTGGTCTTGCCCGCTTTCTTCAGTTCGAGCATCTCGTCGATGGAAGAGAACGATTCGGTCCGGGCTCGCTCGATGAAGCCGCAGGTGTTCACGACAACGAAATCGGTCCCCTCGGGATCGCTGACGAGGTCGTAGCCATCAATCTTCAGCAGACCAAGCATTCGTTCGCTATCGACGAGGTTCTTCGGGCAACCCAAGCTGACGAAGGCGTAGCTCCCCTTCGAGTCGGTGGGGGTTGGCTGGACTTGATTCTTCGGCTTCATGACAGAGTCTCGACGGAACGGCGGTCGCAACCAGCGGGACGCAGGGCGAATCCTTCAGTCTATGGGCGAAGTTCTCGCGGCGGGAGGGCTAAAATCGGGGCGATTTCTTGCGGGTGGCAGCAATCGCAGGGTGGGGTGAGATTTTGATCTTGACGGCAATTTCTGCATATCGAATGATAAACAGGCGGGCGGACCGGTCCGTCCGCATTGTTGAACGCCGCTCAAGACGTGTGCATGATGAACGTAACTCAATCTCCGCCAATCGTTTCTGGCGAAGAGACTCGCCTCGACGAAGCCCATTCGCGTCGCTCCGACGAGATTCTTTCGGCGGCGGTCGAGCTGTTCGCCAAACAAGGCTTTGCCGCGACCGAAGTGCAGCAAATTGCCGATCGGGCCGGCGTCGGTAAAGGGACCGTGTACCGGCACTTTATCAACAAAGAGAAGCTCTTCCTGGCTGCTGCCGACCTGGGTCTGCGGCAATTGAAAGACGCCGTCAACAACATTGCCGATGTCGAGGCAGTTCCTCTCGACCGCCTGCGAGCCGGCGTGGTCGCCTTTTTGAAGTTCTTCCGCGAGCATCCGGAATTCGTCGAACTGATGATTCAGGAGCGGGCTCACTTTCGTGATCGCGAGTCCCCGACGTTCTTCGGTCGCAAAGATGACGAGATGACTTGCCGCTGGCGCGAAGACTTCTCTAGCTTGATTGAGCGGCGCGTACTGCGGCCGTTGCCGGTCGAACACTTGATGGACTTTATCGAGCAGTCGCTGTTCGGCGCTGTGCTCGTTCATTTTCTCGGTAAGCGAGATCCCGCGACCGCTGCCGATGGCAACCGCGTCGCCGATCTCATCCTGCAGGGCATCGCTCTGCCTCAAGAATAAATTCCTGCCCTCATCTGAGTAACTGTTATGCAACTGAATACTCGTTCACTCTTTCTGTGCGGTGCCATGGCCAGTGCCTCGCTCCTGGCGGTCACATTTGCCGGCTGTGGACATCACCAACCCACACCGACACCTACCGCTGCCGATGCTCCGGCCAAGCCGGTCGTAGTAACCGTCGCGGCACTGGAAACGCGACCGGTCCAACGGCGCATCTTGGTCGTAGGCACGCTGCACGGCCTCGAACGCGTGCAGATCAGCGCGAAAGTTCCTGGCAGGCTCGAGAACGTCCGCGTCGATGTCGGCGACCGAGTGAAGCCCGGCGATCTGCTGGTCGAGATCGACCGCACCGACTTTCAACTGGCTGCCGACGAAGCACAGCGGTCGCTCGAAAAAGAACTCGCCAAGCTAGGCCTCACGGAAGTCCCCAGCGGCAGTTTCAACGAGGAGAAACTGCCGAGCATGATCCGCGCTCGCTTGTTGGTCGAGAATGCTCGCCGCCGTTACGAGCGGGTGCGCACCTTGCTGCAAAAGAATGCCGGTACCAACGAAGAATTTGAACGAGCAGAGACCGACTTGCGTGTGGAAGAATCGACTCTGTTGCAAACGCAACTCGATATTCGCTCGACGCTCGCCGCGGTTCGTTATTCTCAATCGGTCCTCGGCACCGCGCAACGCCAACTGGCCGAAACTCGCATCGCGGCTCCGCCGAGCGACTTTCCTTCGCTTAAAGACTTGCAGCAGCAGGGCATCGGCTACGTCGTTGCCAAACGCATGGCCACCGCCGGCGAATTGGCCACCGCCAACTCTTCGCCGCTGCTGGAACTGGTGATCGACGACGCTCTCAAGCTGAAGGCTACCGTCCCGGAACGCTACGCCAGCGAATTGCAGGTTGGTCAGGGCGTGGAAGTGCGCGTCGAAGCTTATCCCAACGATGTCTTCCAGGCTCGTATTGCCCGCATCAGTCCCACAATCGACTCGGAGAGCCGCACGTTCGAAATCGAAGCCACCGTTCCCAACGCCGATCATCGCTTGCAGCATGGCTGCTTTGCCAAGGGTGCCATCGTCACGCGCACTGCCGACCAGGCAATCATGGCTCCGACCGAATCTGTCATCACCTTTGCCGGTGTCACCAAGATCTTTGTGCAGGACGGAGACATTGTCCGCGAAGTTCCCGTGTCGCTCGGTGTGCGCGGCGAGGGTTGGGTTGAAGTGATCGGCGATTTGCCAGCTCAGGCCGTGGCGATCACCAGTGGCCATACGCAGCTCGCCAATGGCTCGCGAATCAGTGTTCGCCAACCCATTGCGACGACGCCGCAAGTATTGCCCGCTTCGCACAACGTCGAGATCGACGAATTGACTCCTGAAACCGAATCAGCCGCCACCGTCGACCAGGCTCGCAATGCTTCGAACAGTTCTGGCCCTCGTTAGTCGCAGCGTAGGCTGCACGCTCCATGCGGTGCGAACTACTCGCCATCGGATAGACAGAATATGAACGTCTGGGAACTTTGCATCCGTCGCCCGATCTTCACCTGCATGCTGGTGCTGGCACCAGTCGTGATGGGTGCCGCAGCCTATCCCCGTCTCGGCGTCGACTTGTTTCCGAACGTCGACATTCCGACCGTCGTAATCACCACGACGCTCAAGGGAGCCGGCGTTGAAGAAATGGAATCGAGCGTCACGAAAGAGCTCGAAGAGGCCGTCAATACCATCAGCGGCATCGACGAACTCAAGTCGACGACCAAAGAAGGCTTCTCGCAGATCGTCATTGCCTTCAAGCTCGATAAAAACGGCGACGTCGCCGCGCAGGAAGTGCGCGACAAGGTTTCGACCATCATCAACCGCCTGCCCGCCGGCACCGAAACACCGCTGGTCGACAAGTTTGCCGTCGATGCCGCGCCGGTCATGACCATCGCGGTTAGTGGCAAGCGCGATGTGCGCGAAGTAACCGAACTGGCGAAGAAGCAAATCAAAGAGAATCTCGAAACCATCTACGGCGTCGGTGCCGTCACGCTCGTCGGTGGACGTCAGCGGGCGATCAACATCATTCTCGATGTCGACCAACTCGCTGCGTATCGCTTGTCGGCCGAAGATATTCGCGGCGCACTGTTGCGGCAGAATCTCGAAGTGCCTGGTGGCCGCGTCGATCAAGGCTCGCAAGAACTCGTGCTGCGCACGATGGGGCGCATCGAGAAAGTCGCCGACTTCGAAAATCTGATCGTCGCCGACCGCAACGACTACCCGGTTCGTTTGAAAGACATTGGCCGGGTCGAAGACTCCTACGAGGAGCCTCGCGGACTCAGCAGACTCGATGGCAACTCGGCCGTCAGTCTCGTCGTGCAAAAGCAGTCAGGCCAAAACACAGTGGCCGTCGTGCACCGCGTGAAAGAACAGCTGAAGGAGATTCGCTCGTCGCTCCCCGCCGATATCAACTACGCGATCATCCGCGACCAATCGCGGTTCATCGAGAGCAGCATCGAAGAAGTGAAGTTTCACTTGGTGCTGGCCGCGGTCCTCGTGAGCATGACTATTCTCCTCTTCATTCGCGACTGGCGCACGACGATCATCGCCACGATTGCCATTCCCGCTTCGATGTTGCCCACGTTCGCCTTCATGATGGCCATGGGCTACACGCTCAATAACATCACGATGCTGGGTCTGATTCTGGCCATTGGTATCGTGATCGACGATGCCGTCGTGGTGCACGAAAACATCTTCCGGCACATGGAAGAGTACGGCCGCTCCGCGATGGAAGCTTCCCGCTCGGCAACGTCCGAAATCGCGACCGCCGTCGTAGCCACGACGATCTCGCTGCTGGTGATCTTTGTGCCGGTGGCGTTCATGCAAGGTCAGGTGGGCCGCTTCTTCAACAGCTTCGGCTTTGTGGTTGGCTTCTCGATTCTGATGAGCATGTTTGTCTCGTTCACCCTCACCCCGATGCTCTGCTCGCGATTTCTGGTCCTGGAGAAAGGTGGCCATAAGACGAGCAAGAATGGCTGGACAACTCGCCTCATCGAAGGCTCGTATCGTTGGATTCTCGCCTGGTCGCTACGCCATCGCTGGGTGATTGTGGTCACTTCGGTTCTCGTTCTGCTTTCTACGCCGACGATTGCGGGCATGGTTGGTTTCGACTTCGTCCCCGTCGACGATCAGGGCGAATTCGAAGTCACCATGACCTTGCCCGAAGGCTACTCGCTGCAGCGGGCCGACAAGCTGATGAAGGAAATGGAAACCGACCTGAAGACGCTGCCCGATGTGCGGCACATCTTCACCATCGTCGGCGACACCACCGGTCGCGTCGGCAAAGGCCAAGGCGACGTCACGCAGGCCAGCATCTATGTGCGCTTGCCCGACGTTGGTCAGCGGCCGTACTCGCAATTCGACATCATGCGTCAAGCTCGTGAAATGATGACTCGCTATCCCGATATTCGCACCGCCGTGCAAGACGTCGGTGCCATCTCGGCCAGCGGCTTCAAGCAGGTGGACGTCGATCTCAATATTCGTGGTCCGGAACTGGATGAACTGCGCAAGGTCTCCGAAAAAGTCGCGGCCTGGATGAAGACTCGCGGCAGTTACGTGGATGTCGATACCAGCCTGTCGCTGCGCAAGCCAGAACTGCGGGTGAAGATCGACCGCGAACGTGCTTCCGATTTGGGTGTGCCGATCGAGACCGTCGCTTCAACCTTGAACCTGCTCGTCGGTGGCGAACTCGTGGGCAAGTACAAGGAACAGGCCGATCAATACGACGTGTGGGTGCGGGCCGATCGCAGCTTTCGCGATGCGCCAGAAACCATCGACGCGCTGATGGTCCCCTCGCCCAAAGCGGGCCTGGTAAAGCTTTCGAATCTCGCGGAACTCGAAATGGCTCAAGGGCCCACTTCAATCGAACGTCACAGCCGTCAGCGGCAAGTGGTGGTGGTTGCAAACCTCGAAGGGATGGCCCTCGGTCCAGCTGTCGACGAGATTGACGCTTACATGAAGACCCTGAAGTTGCCCGCTGGTTACCACTATGAGTTTCTCGGCCAGGCCAAGATGATGAAGGAGTCGAATGGCGGCTTTCTTATCGCCTTCGGCCTTAGCTTTTTGTTCATGTACATGGTGCTTGCGGCACAGTTCGAAAGCTTCGTGCATCCGATCACGATTCTGCTCGCTCTGCCGCTGACGCTACCGTTCGCGTTCCTCTCGCTCTACCTGCTGCGAACGCCGCTCGATATTTACGCGATGTTCGGGCTCTTCATGCTCTTCGGCATTGTGAAGAAGAACGGCATTCTGCAGATCGACTATACGAATGTGCTGCGAGGCCAAGGGGTCGAGCGCGACAAGGCGATTCTCGATGCCAACCAGACTCGTCTGCGCCCGATCCTGATGACCACGCTCATGCTGGTCGCTGCGATGGTTCCTGTCGCGATGGGGCAAGGTCCCGGCGCCGGTTCGCGAGCCAGCATGGCCAAGGTCATCATCGGCGGCCAGGCACTCTCGTTGCTGCTGACCTTGCTCCTCACGCCAGTGGCTTACTCACTCTGGGACGATTTCACGATCTTCTTCAACCGCCGCATCCTTCGCCGGCCAATTACGCGTGAAGATGCAACCGGCGGCGTAGTCCCTTCACCAGCTTCGCTCACTGAAACAACCGTCATCAGCACGGCTGCGGTGGGCACTGCGACCGTCCTGGCTACTCCCGTGATTCACACGGGTCAGGGGCTGGGGGTTGGGAGCTAGGAACTGGGGAGGAAAGAGGATCGAGGTTCGGAAATCAGGCCAAGTATCCCGCGAACTGTCCGACGGCGACAAAATCACGTTGCAGCTGATCGCAGGCGGCGCGAGCGGCGTCAGCAGATACCAGCGAGCCGAGTTTGCGCTGCACCAGGATCGGCAAAGTGCCCGTGGGTACCATCAGAGAATCTGTCACTTCAGCAACCATTGCACTCGCCCACGCAGCGGGAGGAACGACTGCGGAGTCCTCAGCCTTCATCGGCTGCGACAGGATCACATTCGGCGCGACCTGAGCCAGCGACTTCGCCGCGGAATCTGCCCCGTGAATCACGGCCATCATTACCGCGGGCCAGCGGGCCAGCTGATGCAACGCGCTGGCCGCATCCTGCTGGGTCGCATCGATGTGCACGATCAAATAGACACCACGGCGCGAAGCTTCGACGAGCAAGTCGAGCGGCGGCGACGAGCAAACACCAACCAGCAATTGCTCGCGCAGTTGCGTGATGTCGTTCCCCGCGAGTGAAGCCAGCGAGACACCGCGCGGAATCCACGCTTTGCCTTCACGCACGAATCGCTGATCTCGCGCCCCGATGCCCCTCAGGCCGATCATCCTCTGCTCGCGGGCGAGGACTTCGCTGCCGCGACGAAGTTCCACATGCACGTCGTACAACTGCGGCAGGTCACTCGTCCAATAGCACGGATCGGTGATCGTGGTGCGGGCCAGCAACGTCGGCCCAGTGCCCAGGTCTTGCAAAGTGAATTTCGCCGGCAACGTATGAGCCAACTCGCAGCGGGGGCCATGCACATAGCCGTGCAGTGTGCAATCGGCTAGTTCGGCTGGCCGAGCCGCCCGCACAAAGACTTGCCCGCGATTGACGGTCAGTTCGCCGTGAAAGACATCGGGATCAAATTGCAGTTCACTCATCGGTGGTCTCCGCGGCGGCAATGGCCTCTTTGGCGGCTTGCAAGGCTTCGTTCAGGTAGCGCCCGGTATGCGAGCCGGCGTGTTCGGCCACTTGCTCGGGCGTTCCCTGCACCACCACTTCGCCACCCTCGTCGGCCGCGCCGGGACCGAGGTCGATGATGTGGTCGGCCGAGCGCATCAGCTGCAGGTTGTGCTCGACGACAATTAGCGAGTGACCAATGGCCAGCAGCGCATCGAAGCAATCGAGCAGTTGCACAATATCGGTAAAGTGCAGGCCCGTCGTGGGCTCATCGAGTAAGAACAGCGTGCGGCTGCGCGAGGCTTCGGAGAGATGCGCGGCAAGTTTCAGCCGTTGCGATTCACCAGCCGAGAGCGTATTCGCGGGCTGACCGAGCCGTAGGTAATCGAGGCCGACGTCGATCAGTTGTTTCAGCTTGCCTTGCACCTTCGCCTGGCCACGGAAGAACGAAAACGCTTCCCGCACAGTCATGTCGAGCACATCGGCGATGTTGCGGCCGCGATAGGTGACGGCGAGAATTTCGCGGCGGTAACGCGTGCCCTGGCAGGTCGTACACTTCATGAATACATCGGCCAGAAACTGCATCTCGACTTGAACGTACCCTTCCCCCTGACAGGCTTCGCAACGGCCGCCGTCGACATTAAAGCTGAAGTGCCCCGCGGTGTAGTTGTGCGTGCGAGCTTCGACCGTCTCGGCAAAGACCTTGCGAATCTCGTCGAACGCCTTGATGTACGTGACGGGGTTCGAGCGCGGCGAACGGCCAATGGGACTCTGATCGACCAGAACCACGTCGTCGATTTGGCTGTCGCCAGTCACGTCGTCATAAGGGAGCGGCTTGTCGCAGTCCTTCTGCTTGCGGCGGCAGATCGCGCCGTAGAGCGTATCCTGCACGAGTGTACTTTTTCCGGCACCACTCACGCCGGTCACCAGACACAACATGCCGAGCGGAAAATCGACGGTGAGGTTCTTCAGGTTGTTACCCCGCGCGCCGATCAAGCGGATCGAGCCGCGATTCATCGGGCGACGCTGCGCGGGAATGGAAACGCCGCGACGTCCGGCCAGGTAATCGCCGGTCACGCTCCCCTTGGCGGTGAGCAGTGCCGGCAATTCTCCCTGAAACGTAATCTTGCCGCCGAGTTCTCCCGCGCCGGGACCGATCTCGACGATCCAATCGGCGGCGCGAATCATGGCCTCTTCGTGCTCGACCACGACGACGGTGTTGCCCCGTCGTTGCAAGGCGCGAATCGATTGCACCAGCGGTTCGACATCGCGCGGATGCAAGCCGACCGAAGGTTCGTCGAGCACGTAAAGCATATTGACGAGGCTGGAGCCCAGCGCCGACGTAAGTGCGACGCGCTGAGACTCGCCGCTGCTGAGCGTGCGTAAGGTGCGATCGAGCGCGAGGTAGCCGAGACCGACCTTCACCAGAAACTGCAAACGGCCGCGAACTTGCTCCAGCATCGTGCGGCTGACTTGCTGATCGCGCGCGGTCAGAGGCAACTGCTGAAAAAACCGCTCAGCAGCATCGAGCCGCAGGGCACAGATTTCGGCCAGGTTCAGCCCGTTGATCTTCCAGGCCAGTGCATAGGCATTGAGCCTCGCGCCATGACACGTCGGGCATTCACGGGCCGTACGCCAACGATTGAGATACACTCGCAGATGCATCTTGTATTTGCGTTTCTCCAGCCACGCAAAGAAACCCTTCAGCCCGCCAAAGTTCCGCTCGGGAATGCCTTCGCGAATCAGTTCCACGTGTTTCGGCAGCAGCTCACCAAACGGCACATCGACGGGAATCTGATAGGCACTGGCGAGCGCCAATAATTCCTGCAACTCGTGCTCATAGGCGGGCGTATTCCACGGCGCGATGGCCCCTTGGCGAATTGATTTTTTGGGATCGGGAATGATCAGATCAAAATCGAGATCGACGAGATTGCCAAAGCCTTCGCAGGTGGGGCAAGCACCGAGCGGGCTGTTGTAACTGAAGTGTCGCGGTTCAGGCTGCGGATAGGTGAGCTGGCAACGCGGGCAGCGTAGTTCCGAAACGAAACTGAATACCCGCCAAGGCTGGCCATCGAGAGGCTGCTCGTCAGTACTACGCGTGATGGACGTGGTATCACCAGACGGCTGCCACCAGACTTCCGCGGCACCTTGGCCTTGCTTGAAAGCCGTTTCGAGCGAATCGACGACGCGCCGCGAGGCCGACTGGCCGACGACCAACCGGTCGATGATCACGCGAAGCGAAGTGATCGCAGCGGGCCAACTCGCCGGCTGATCGAGTTGGATCATTTGCCCGTCGACAATGACGCGGGCGAAGCCTCGTTCACGAAGTTCGATCAGCTGTTGCTGCGGGCTGGCTGCCGCTTGCTCCGGCGAGCGCACCACCGGGGCAACCACCAGCAGTTTGATGCCAGCGGGCAACTCGCCCACGACGGCTGCGGCCTCTTGAGGCGATTCGCGCTCGATGGGTTGGCCGCAACCTGGACAGAAGAGTTTGGCGACGCGAGCCATGAGGAGACGGAGGTAGTCTACCGTTTCGGTCACGCTGCCGATCGTCGTGCGGTTCGACTTGCTCCCTTCATTGCGGGTGACGGCGATGGCGGCCGGGATGCCGTCGATCCGTTCGGCGGCGGGCTTCTCCAACCGTTCGAGGAACTGCCGCGTGTAAGTCGAAAAGCTCTCGATGAACCGCCGTTGCCCTTCGGCATAGAGCGTATCGAGAGCCAGGCTGGTCTTGCCGCTGCCGCTGGCACCGCAAAAGACAATCAGCTTGCCGCGCGGCAGATCGAGGTCGACGTGCTTCAGATTGTGCACATCGACGCCACGTAATTCGATCAGCCCGCGTTCCAACACACTCCCCTTCGCCCTAGTTACCTCGTTGCTGCCCGTCGCATCCCGTAGTTTATCGGGCGCTGTGCGGCGGCGTCAGGGGCGGGAAGTCGGAGGCCGGGAGTCGGGATTCGGGATTCGGGAGTCGGAAGTCGGAGGTCGGAAGTGGTGCATTCAGTACATAGGTAACAGATTTGGTTCAGGACATAGGTGGCGCGGGTAGGGGTTAGGGTTCCACTGTTTGTTTTCTGCCCCCTCGTTCAAAAGCCGCCTCGGTCGTCAGATGCTTGTTGCGTACCGGACTAACGAAGCCATCCGCGACAGCAGCCGGTGACTTGGTTTCGGTAGCCATCTCTTGCAACCTTAAAAGTCAATTTGAACGCGCCAAAAATTCAAAGATCCCCGAGTTCCTGGTCTGGTCCCTGGTCGGCAAGGTTTTGGGAATTGAGATCAAAGCTCGTGGGGCGTTTGGCGGCCCATTTCTGCCAACTGCCGAACTCCGGCGCAATCACGTTGGCCACGTCCTGGCCGTCGCGGCACAAAATGGGTTCGTGCTCACTCGTGATACCCTCAGCAATTTCTGTCATGTCGGACGCGTGGGCAACCATGGGAAGAACCGGAGTATCGACTGCCAGTGCCACCAGGTGCCCGGCGTGGCAAAGTTGAAAGATCAGGTCAAACAAAGAGCCCGTGACGCCGCGAAACTCAAACGAAAAATCTCCAGCAAACTCATTCTCTAAACCTCCTGAGTAACAATCCAATGACAAGCCATCGGGCAGATTCACATAAACCGGATCACCAAATTCGGTGATTCCGAAATTTTGAAAGACTTGCCGTACAGGTTCCGTGGCAAAGTCCGTAGGTTCGCCATTCCGAAAATGAAGAAAACAGACTTGATAGGCCATCGCGCGATTCCGAGTGACAGTGAGGCATTCAAGCGCCGGGAAGTGCTTGGGGGTAATTGCGGTAGCGATGGTTCTTCGCACGAACCTACAAACTACAAACTTCCCCGCCCTACAAGCTCCGCAGAAAATGCATCAGGTCCTTCACCTCTGCCTCGCTGTAGGCGGACTTGGCAGGATGCTGGTGCTTGAGAAAAACGTCTTCGAGCGTGGCGGCTGTGTTGTCGTGAAAGTAGGGTCCGCGATGGCTGAGGCCGCGGAGGCTGGGCGGGTTGAAGAGCTTGTTGCCTTGCTTGTCGGACAGGCCTACGTCGTATGCTTTGGGCGTGGTGAAATTCGGCGGGGCATGACAGCGGGCGCAGTCGTGGTTGTCAAAGACCTGCTTGCCGCGGGCGATGGCAGCCGGGTCGGAAGTGCCGCGCAGCACATCGAGCGGCGGGGGAAGCTCGAGCGTGTTCACATAAGCCGAGAGAGCCTTCACGTCGTCATCGGGAATTGCATCTTCGCGCTGCATGGTGTTTTCGAGCGAGTTGCGAATCTGCGTGAACAGATCGTCGGCCTTCGCATTCCAAGCATAAGGCGCGGTGTCTTTTTGCGAGAGAAGCGACAGAACTCGCTTCGGGGCACCAAACGACTTGTCGCTGAAGTTGTCGTTCATGTTGCCGTTGGCGTGCCCTTCGGCATGACAGCTGTGGCAACTCATCCAGCGGTCGTGAGCCAGCCGCGAATCGTGAAACAGCACTTCTCCCTTTTGGGCCAGGTTCAACTCGGGCGTCGGCCCCAGCGAGATTCGTTCGGTCACTTCTTGCAGGGCAAAATCGACTCGCACCAATTGATCGGCATACTGATCGACAACGATCGCCGTCTTGCTATCGGGGGCGATCTTGAGCGCCACCGGTCGCTGGCCGACTTCGATCCGCGCGAGTGAAAAGTCTTCTTCCTTGCCGACGGCAATTTGCCCCGCGCCGGACATGGTTACGGCGACCGTTCCATCGGCGGCGACATCCAGGCCCGCGGGATCACCGCCCCCTTGGCCCGCTTCGCCCAGCGGATGCATGTGCGAGCCGAAGTAGGTTTCTTTGCCGCCAGCGAGGACCGAATCGATCTTGAGCCAGCGGAGGTCGTTCGACATCAGCAGGCCCCAGTGAACGTCGTTGCGAATGGTGTGGGCTAGCTCGTTGAGCATTTGATGCGACACCAGCAGCATCTGGCCATTCGGGCTGATGCCCAGACCACGAATGTTGTGGCCGGGGAACTGGCGAATCACTTCGACCTTGTGCTCGTGCGGGTCAATCACCGCCAGCTTGCCGCCGAAAGAATCGGCGACGATCAGTTTTTTGTGCTCGGGGAGCATGATCAATTTGCGTGGTGCAAAGGGCAAGTCGAGCACCTTGGTGACTTTGGCGGGCTCCTTCTTCTCTGCTCGCCTTAGATCCATAAACGTCACTCGGCGCGACCAGAGCGAAGTGACTGCTGCTTGCTGACCGTCGTTCCAAAGTGTGACGCCGACCGGATAATGACTAACCGGCAATCGCTGGACGACTTCAATCTTGTCGCCAATCGCCTGGATCACCAACAACTGATGAGCCTGCTCGTCGGTGGCGAGAAACAGGTCGCTCCCCGCGACGGGGACAAAGTCCGAGAGTTGTTTGCCGATGGCCGTTTCGCTCTGCAACTTGCCCGCAGCTGTCAGCACCGAGATGCTACCGCTGTCGCGATTGGCCACGTAGAGCCATTCCCCTTTGGCATCGAACGACAGCGCAATCGGCCGGCGCAACTGTGTGGCCAGTTTCGTCGCTGGTTCGGCAGCAGTGGCAACCACCATGCTGTTCATGCCTACGAACAGCAGGCAAAGCGAACTCCAGCGGCGCAGAACGGACGATGCAACTAAAATCATTGCGCACAGACCTTACAGGCGGGAACGAAGCGTTTTTTGTGCTGCGGGAGGAGCCTTCAGTCTGGCACAGCGACCCGCGGGTCACAAGTCAGAAACTACCGTAGTAATTACCGTAGTCCTCTCGCTCCGCCGAGAGGAAACTGCCGCTAGTCGTCGTCATTCCGATCAGCCGAGTTGGCTCTGGCGAGGCGTTTTCGGTCGCAGGTAGAATGGAGGTCGTGGACAATCGAGAGCAGCGGTTCCTTCTGAGCGAAGATGATCAAAAAGCACTTCTCGATGAGTTGTGCATCGGGCTCGGATTCTGCTCACTTGGCGATCACTGCCTGCAACAACTTCGCAAGACACCCCTTACGGTCGACGAATTCACCGCTGCCGTCATCGAAGGGGAAGGGGGCGGAGAGCATTCGAGAAAAGCAATCCGCCAGCTTGTTGCCAGTTATTACGACGCGGCGACCAATCACGGTCTCTGGTGGCTGAAGTTTCCCGAGAACTCCCCCGACGATCCAAGTCGAACATAATCGATGACCCGCCGCGCTCCACTTATCTTTGCCATTGTGCTGCTGCTTCTGCCGATGCTGTACGTGGGAAGTTATCTGCTGTTGGTGCGGGCAGTGAAGCGGGGCGATGCCGCGTACTCCTTTGACTGCCCCGAACCGCTGCGAACCGTTTACGCTCCGCTGTACCCCGTCGACATCCAACTTCGCCCCGATGCCTGGTGGATCCACGAAAGCCCGCTGCCACCGGCGGGCGCGGGGAAGTGGGAATCGTACCCACCACTGCCGTGAGTTGATTGAATGGCTCCAGGGTTCGGCAAACTCGTGGCCAGGATGGTCCGTCAAGTTCGCCTACAAGGCGACTGACAATGCTAAGTGTTCGCTCGGGATATCGTAAAAATGTCTTGACTTAATGTCAATGATGTTTTTAAATAATATGGTGCTGCGATGGTGCGGGGAGCGAGACGGCCTCGCGCGGGCGAGGCTGCTGCGCGGAGAGTGTCCGCGCAGTTGGCTGCCGGGGAACTTGCCGGCAGTAAGGCGAAATTTCGCGCACCAGGCACGGCGACCTAACGTGGGACCAGCGACTGACTCTCCCTGTTCAGGGCCTGTTCAGGTAGGTGTATGAACAGGGCGGCGAATGGTTATCAAACGGTTATCACGAAAACGGGGTTTGGTGAGAGATTATGAGCGCAAGCGATTTGCAGAGAACGGTTTGTGGAGACGGTCCGGGCGCGATTTTTCGCGCAAAAAGTTATCAGAAATGGTTATCAGCTGCGGGGAATTGGGGCTGTTCAGGGCTGTTCACAACGGGTTGAGGGGTGGGGCGGCGGAGCGATTTGTCGCTCGTGCGGTTGCCTTGCCGGCGCTTGCGCGGAACGCAAGTTCGCGGCGTGGCCCGCACCGATGGTGGGCCTCGTTGCGGAAGGATCGAGAGGCGTGGCTGAGATGTTAGGAGCGACGTCGACTCAGCCTACTCGCAGGGACGTTCGAGGGGTGATCGGCCAGGTTTTGAAGGCAGGGCGCGGTGACCGGTGGTGGGAACAGATCGCCCCCCTGTTCAGGGCCTGTTCAGGCTGCGGAGTGAACAGGGGGGCGAATGGTTATCAAACGGTTATCAAGAAAATGGGGTTTGGTGGGTAATCATGGACGCAACAGATTTGACCAGAACAGCTTATGGCGAATCGCTAAATGCGATTTTTCGCGCAAAAAGTTATCAAAATCTGGTTGTCGGCAGCAGGGAATCGGGACTGTTCAAAACAGGTTCGCGATTCCAGGAGGTGGGCGGGTTGCTCGACGTAAGTTGCGGCAGTCCTTTCGAGGGGCGTTCACAAACCGGGGCAGTTTGCGACCGGCAAGTGCCATAACTCTCGGGTGCGGCGCGTGTCGGCGTTTACCAACCTGGGGGTTTGGGTGCACGGATTTTCAAACCGGGGGAAGGGATTCGGGAGTTGCGCTCGGTGCAGCACGCGGAACGCGACGAGCGCGGTAGTGCAAAAGCCAACGAACCACCGCCGCAGGGGCGGTGGCGTGGGAGAGAGAAGGGACTGCTCGACGAGCGGATCTCGACGAGCGCATCAAGGGGCGCGGTAGTGCACAAGCCAATGAACCACCGCCGCAGGGGCGGTGGCGTGAGAGAGCGAGAGAGAAGAGAGAGGGGACGGCTAGTGGGAGTGCGTCGACGTGGGGGCTTGGGAGGTTGTTTCGGCAAAGCGGTCGGGGTAGTGCGCGTGGTTGGTTCCCATCACGCGGTCCCAGAAGTTGAAGTAGAGGCCGAAGTTGGCGCGGTTGGTTTCGTGATGCTGAGCGTGGTGGGTCGTGGTGTTGAAGAGATAGCCGAGGGGCGAGCGGACGAACCAGCGAGGGTAGAGTTCGTAGCCGCAATGGCCCAGCACGTTGAAGCCGATCTGCCAGATCATGAACGTGGAGAAAGCCAGCGGGTGGATGGGGAGCGTGAAGATCACCAGCGGGGCAATTCCCGCCTGCACGAACGCTTCCCAGGTGCTGAACGAGTAAGCGGCCCACGGCGAGGGGTTCGTCGAGTAGTGGTGCGTGCCATGCATCCGCTTGAAGAGCCGCGGATGATGCATCAGCCGATGGGTCCAGTAAAAGTACGTGTCGTGAATGAGGATGGTGAGCGCGATGCTGAGAAAGAAATACGCCCAGCCAAACTTCTCGATCCGGAAGTACATGGGGGTCCACTTCGACATGACCGAGAACGTCATGAAGCCGCCGACCAGCCCATACACGGCCAGGCTACGGAGCGAGCAGAGTAGTTCCCAGCCAAGCTGCGTGCGTGTCGTGGGCTTGTTGCTGATCTTGCGGCCCGCGAGCCAGCGATGGAGCAACAGGTGCAACGTAACCCAGGCAAACCCGGCCATACCTGCGTACCAGAACGCCCGCTCGATCGACGCCGCGGGTATCGCGAGCAAGGCAATCCAGAGTCGTTCGGTGAGGGTGGCCATGAGTCGGGAGTCGGAGTTCGGAGTTCGGAGTTCGGAGGTCGGAGTTCGGAGGTCGGAGGTGAAAGGCAGCAGCGCAGGTAGCTAGTCTGCCGTTTCAAGGTAACGCTTCGATTGCGAGGAAGCTACAGGAAGAGCCGAGTCATTAGTTCTGGCTCACTGACTTCTGACCTCCGACTTCCGATCTCCAGCGACTGGCTAGTGCAAAAGCCAACAAGCCCCCGCCGCAGGGGCGGGGGCGAAGGGAAGTGCAATGCAGGCAGTGAGGAGAAGATGAGGGAGAGGGCTTACTTGGTCTTGGCAAACTTGAAGATGCCCTGGCCGGTGGTGCTGGTGCCCATCAGGTAGAGTTCGCCGCTTTCGTCTTCGCCGAACGACATCACGGCGATGGGTGCCTTGGCCAGTTCGTGGTTGGCCGTGACGCGTCCCTTGGCTTCGTCGTACTTGAGCGCCCAGGTCTTGCCGGAGACGTAGTCGGAGTAGAGGTACAGGCCGTCGAGAGCCGGGACTTCCTTGCCGCGATAGACGTTGCCGCCGGTGATGGAGCGGCCGATATCGTGGTGGTATTCCCAGATTGGCTCGATCATTTCCTTGTTGACGTTGACACCCTTGGTGCCGAACGGATGCAACGCTTCGCGTTGGCTCCAGCCAAAGTTCTCGCCCTTTTTGACGATGACGATTTCTTCGAACAGGTTCTGACCGACTTCGCCGGCCCAGAGTTCGCCCGTCTTGCGATCGAACGCGAAACGCCAGATGTTGCGGAAGCCGAGGGCATAGATTTCGGGCTTGGCACCGTCTTGCTTCACGAACGGATTGTCGCTGGGGATGCCGTAGGGCTTGCCGGTTGCAGGCTTGTCGACATCGATCCGCAGGATCTTGCCGAGATGGGTCGACATCTTCTGGCCGTTCTCGTGCGGGTCGCCACCGTTGCCGCCGTCGCCGTGGGTGATGTAGAGGTAGCCATCTTTGCCGAAGGCGATGGTGCCACCATCGTGATTCCAGAAGGGCTTTTCGATGCGGATGAGTTCGACTTCGGAAGCGGGGTCACCCTTGGTCTTGTCGCCGGCCTTGGTCTTGAACTTCGAGATGACGTTGGCCATGGGTTCCTTGGCCTTCACGTCGGTGTAGAAGACAAAGAACTCGCCGTTCTCTTTGAACTTGGGGTGGAAGGCGAGCCCGAGGAAGCCTTCTTCGTTTTGCTTGTCGAGGTAACGGACCTTGTCGCGGAAGTCCATGAAGATGGTGGCTTCGGTTGGCTTCTTCGGGTCGATGACATAGATCAGACCTCGTTGCTCGCCGACCACAATGCGGCCCGAGCCATCGCCGAAGTGCGTGAGCAGGATCGGGCGAAACGGAACGGGCTTGCCACTTTCGCTGCCGTCGTCCCAGCCTTCCCACTTGATGCCCGGGAATGCGGGAACCATATCGACGGCCAACGGCGATTCATCGACTTCCCAACCAGGAATGGCGGTCGAGAGCGTGGTGAGGGTGCCCGACTTCATGTCGGGAATGAGCAGCTGTTTGCCATCGGCCGAAACGCAGCTGTCGGCGGCGGACTTGAGCCCTTCGCCGATGAGGATGGGCTTTTGACCGGGACGTGGAATGGCGAACGACTTGCCGGTCATCCAGGAAGTGACGAACAAGCGGCCGAAGTTATCCCAAGCGAGGCCATCGGCTCCTTCCATTCCTTCGGCGATCTTCTCGGCCGACTTGTCGCTGATGCGGACGCGGTGAAGTTCGCCCTTGGCCATATCGGCCACGATGAAATGGTTGGCACCATCGAAGGTAACACCGTTCGGCTTGGTCAAACCGGGGATGTTCTCGGTGCTGGCGATGAGGTCGACCTTGTTCAGGCGAATGTCGTAGCGGAACACAGCGCCGCCCTTGCCATCGGCACCGGAATCGGTGATGAGGACGATGCCGTTGCCGGCATCGATGGCGATGTCGTTCAAAAAGATCGGCGCGACGGGAAACTTGTCGGTGGCAATGGCAACCGACTTCTTACCACTCTTGTCGATCTGGATGACCTTGTTCTTATCGGTGAGCCAGAGGGTATCTTTGCCGAAGCAGATGCCCTTAGGATCATCGAGGCCGTCGACATAGGTCGTGGCTTTGCCGTTCTCGACCACGCTGACCTTGCCATCGCCGGCTTTGTCGCGTTCGCCGATCTCGGTGACGTAGAGCTTGCCGCCCGGGCCGATACAGACCGATTCTGGATTCGTCAGACCCTCGACGATTGTCTTGGGCGTTTCGGCAGCGCTAGCGAGCGAAGCACAGCCAAGCAGCAGCCCGGCAGAGTACAACCAATGCGTTTTCATCATCATTCCTCGAATGTAGCGAGTGCGATTTGTGGCTGACCCTGGCGGCCAGCACAGACCGGAATCATCGAGTTCGCCGCGAGCAACCGCAAGTCCCCGACCCTTGCTTCAGAGCACCGAAGAGAGGGGGCTGGAACGGAATCATTGGCTTGTGGCGTGGCTGAAAACCGAATAAAACTGCCGGTTCCCTCATTGTTGTACCCAGGCTCGTTTTTCGAGACCCAGCCTTTCCCCGCGTGGAGTCGTTCGCACCCATGATTCAGCCGAATGTTGTGAAGAAGGATAGCATCAGCAAAGTTCTCGATCGGGCCTTGGATAAGGGTGAAGGGCTGCTCCGGCTCACGCCAACTTGGGTGCCGCGCAGCTTTTTGCATCCGGGACGCCGCATCAAGCTCCATCCGCAAGACTTGTACGCGTACGGCGCCAATCGCGGCGGCATCGACGAGCGCTGGTTTAGCAGCACGACCGAAGCAGCCAACGAAGGACGCGTTTGGCACGAAGGCTTGAGCTTTGCCAGTTTTGAAGGGAAGCAATTCCTGCTGCGAGATGCCGTGGAAGAAGCCGGCGCGCGGCTCATCGGCAAGACCATGTACAAGAAGTACAACCGCTGGCCGGTGTACAGCAAGTTCTTCGACAACATGGGCCCGATCCCGCATCACATGCACCAAAGTGCTGCGAATGCCAAGCTGGTCGGGCAAGAAGGAAAGCCCGAGAGCTACTACTTTCCGCCGCAGTACAACAATGTCGACAACAACTTCTGCTACACCTTTATGGGCCTGGAACCAGGTACCACGAAGGACGACCTGAAACGCTGCTTGCAAAACTGGGACAAGGGAGAAAACGGCATTCTCGATCTGTCTCGTGCTTACCGCCTGAAACGGGGCACGGGCTGGTTGATTCCGCCCGGCGTGCTGCACGCTCCCGGTTCGCTCTGCACCTACGAACCGCAATGGGGCAGCGACGTGTTCGGCATGTTCCAGAACATTGTCGAAGGTCGCTACGTGCCGTGGTCATTACTGGTGAAGGACATGCCGGTTGAAAAACACCAGGATCTCGACTTCATCATCGGCCAACTCGACTGGGAGAAGAACGTCGATACTCACTTCAAGGAAAGCAACTACCTGGAGCCGATCGTCGACAAAAAGTCGAGCGGTCCGGGCTACACCGATAAGTGGATCGTCTACGGACACGTCGACGGCGAACAACTCTTCAGTGCCAAGGAACTGACCATCGATCCCGGCGTAAAATGCACGCTCAAGGATCCCGCCTCCAGCGGCTGGATCACCGTGCAGGGCAAGGGTCGCATGGGCAAGCTGGCCCTGCAAACTCCCGCGATGATTCGCTTCGGCCAAGAAACCGAGGACGAAGTCTTCATCAGCCACGAAGCAGCCACGCGTGGTGTCGAAATCGAAAATACCGGCAGCGAACCGCTCGTCGGCCTCCGTTACTTCGGCCCCGATGTTCACAAGAAGGTGCCGATGATTGGGGACGCGAATAAGTAGCATGACAGGTGAGCGAATTTAGCTCGCCAGATCGAGATTGCCTCGTATGATCGTTCAAAAGCAAAAACCTGGGGCCTGCTTCATCCTGGAGGATGTCTCATGGCAGGCCTACGAAAAATTGCTAGAAGCGTTCGCAGATCGTCGCTTTCCTCACACCTACGTGAACGGCACGCTCGAGATTATGACGCTCTCGCACGAACACGAGGCAATCAAGAAGCTCATCGCGCGATTCGTGGAGAACATCTCAGTTGTTCTTCAGATTCGCATGTCGTCTGCCGGCTCCATTACACTCAAGGAAGAGTTGAAGGAACGGGGTCTTGAGCCCGATGAGTGCTACTACATTGCCAATGCGGCCCGTGTTCGTGGCATCAAGCGAATCACCCTCGAGAAGCATCCACCGCCAGATCTCGTGATCGAAGTGGATATCACCCGGAAGAGCCTCAATCGCTTTGAAGCCTACGCCCAACTCGGTGTTCCAGAGATTTGGCGCTACGAGCGGGGCAACCTGTACTTCTTCGAACGCGTTTCGGAATCTGAGTACAAGGCAATCGCGCGTAGCTTGGCGTTTCCCATGATTGCGCGCTCGTCGCTGCAGCGGTTTCTCAAACAGCACGGCAAGCGAGACGAGTTCGACATCATTAACGACTACATTACCTGGCTGCAAACCATCTAAGCCTGATTCACCGCATACTCCTAAGGAAAACTCTCCATGCCTAATACCTATCCCAAACTTCACAATGCCATGTGGCCTGGTCTCGTGGGCAAAGAGCCCGGGACCGATCATCCGCCGATTAGTCTCGATCGCATGCTGGAACTGACTGCAGCGGCTGAAGTGAACGGGCAGAAGTTCGAGGGGGTCGATCTCTTTTTGTTTCACCCCCACACCGATCCCGACGCCAGCGAAGCTGACCTGCACCAGATGGCCGACAAGATCGCCAGCTATGGGCTGAACGTCGGGTCGTTGGTCGCGCCGGTTTGGCCGGGCACCGTGGGTGGCTCCGCGATGGGCAACGAAGCAGACCGCGATAACTTCGTGCTGGCCGTGCAAAAGGCTTGCCGTATTGCAAAGATCCTGAAAGAACATGGCGTCCGTAAGTACGGCGTGATTCGCATCGACTCGGCCGATTCGCCATCCAACTGGCTGAACGATCCGATTGGCA
Organism: Anatilimnocola aquadivae; assembly: GCF_049819085.1. Classification (GTDB taxonomy): domain Bacteria; phylum Planctomycetota; class Planctomycetia; order Pirellulales; family Pirellulaceae; genus Anatilimnocola. Next base: position 7,650,493 of record NZ_CP187419.1, on the reverse strand, counting down.
ACACGAAGAAGATCGCCCAAACCTTTAAGGAAGCAGCCAAGATCGCCAAGGATCACGGCGAGCGGCTCGCTATGGAAGGGGAGATCTGCTGGGCCGGCATGCACTCGTGGCAAGCAGCCCTGAAGCTGCTCGAAGAAGTAAACATGCCGGGTACTGTTGGCTTCCAAGCTGACCAGGCACACACCTATCTGTATTTGCTGGGTTACAACGCTCCCGAAGCAGCCCTGCTGCAGCCTGGCTATGATGAGACGCAGTTCCTTACGGCCTACACCAAGATGACCGACGCGCTGCGTCCGTGGACGATCGATTTCCATGTCGCCCAGAACGATGGTAGCGTGCATGGTACGGGCTCGCACGATAAGACCGGCCGCCACTGTCCAGCGGACGATCCGAACGGCAAGATCGACATCGTGAAGACCGCTGGCTTTTGGCTGAAGGGAGCTCAAGAACGCGGCATTCAGCACATCTGCTGGGATGGCTGCATGTTCCCGAACGCAATGCTCGAAGATCCGCAAACCTGGAATAAAATCCTCGCCAAGATGATCGCCGTCCGCGATGCTCATGGGTGGAACGCTTAGTAGCAGAATCAAGATGGGGAAATGATTATGGGCCTTCCTGAGAAATTGAAACTCGCCAAAGATGCTGGCCGCTCCGAAATCTTTCTCTCGCTCGCGCGCGTGAAAGAATCGGGGCGTCTGTTTCTCGGCGCTTCCGACGGGAAGGTCTACGACATCGACCTTTTGGCTGAGAAGCCCGAGTTCAAATCTTGGGAAGGCCATAGCAGCTACGTTACCGGCCTGGCGCTCGCAGGCGATACACTCGTCAGCGGCAGCTACGACGGCAAACTCATCTGGCGAGATATCACCAGCGGTGAGATCAAACGTACGATTGACGGCCATCAGCGGTGGATTCGCAAACTGGCCATCTCACCCGATGGCAAGCGGTTTGCCAGCGTGGCGGACGACATGCTCTGCCGCATTTGGGATCTCGAAACCGGCAAGCAGATCCACGAACTGACCGGTCACGAAGTTCGGACGCCCAATCATTTCCACTCGATGCTTTACACGGTCGCGTTTTCACCAACAGGGCAGCACCTGGCGACGGCCGATCGCGTGGGGCGCATCTGCATCTGGGATGCGTCGACCGGCAGTAAGGTAAACACGATCGAAGCACCCGGCTTTTATACCTGGGATCCCAAGCAGCGAATTCACTCCATCGGCGGCATTCGCTCCGTGGCCTTCTCGCCGGATGGAACCAAGATCGTCGTGGGTGGCATTGGTCACATCGGCAACATCGACCATCTCGATGGCCCGTCGAGCGTCGAGATCTTCGCATGGGAAAAGGCTGAAAAACTGCACGAGTTTCTCGGTGATGCCAAAGGTCTCGTCGAAACCCTTGCCTTCGGTCCCGATGGTAACTGGGTGATTGGCGCCGGCGGCGATAACGGCGGCTTCGTTCAGTTTTACGATTTGGAGGCCAAGAAGGTTGCCCGTAGTGAAAAGGTGCCGATGCACGTTCACGCCCTCACGCTCAACGAAACGGCGGACAAATTGTTCGGCTGCGGTCACGGCAAAGCAGCCGTGTGGGAACTGTAGTACGCCGGTTTCTTCCACAATGTGCAAACTCTTTCGTGAGGCTCCGCATGTCGCTGTCAATTCGCATGGTGTCGCTTTTGTTTGTGGCGCTGACCAGCGTGCTGCCTGCGGCCGAGATTACGGTCAACAAGCAATCGCGAGCTAAAGCGACCGGCGATCAATGGTCGGTGAAGCAGGCCGAAGAGAAGTGGCAGCCGAGTGAAACGGCGATCATCGTTTGCGATATGTGGGATGCCCATCATTGCTTGAATGCAGTGCGGCGAGAACTCGAACTCGCTCCGCGCATGGAGCAGGTGCTGCAAAACGCTCGCGGCAAGGGTGTGCTGATTGTTCATGCTCCTAGCAGTTGCATGGAAGCGTATAAGGATCATCCCGCTCGCAAACGGGCTCAAGGTTTGCCTACTGCGGCGAATCTACCGAAGGACATTGCCGATTGGTGCCGCAAGATTCCGGAAGAAGACGGTGGTAAGTATCCCATCGATCAGACCGATGGCGGTGAAGACGACGACTTGGAAGAACATCGCCAATGGGCCGAGCAATTGGCAGCGAAGGGGCGCAACCCCAAGGCTCCTTGGAAGAGCCAGATCGATATTCTCACCATCGATGCCAAGCAAGACGTCATCAGCGACAGCGGCGTCGAGATCTGGAATCTGCTGGAAGCGCGCGGCGTGAAGAACGTCATCCTGATGGGCGTCCATACGAACATGTGCGTGCTCGGTCGGCCGTTTGGCCTGCGGCAGATGGCCAAGAATGGCAAGAACGTCGTTCTGATGCGCGACCTGACCGACACGATGTACAACCCGGCCAAGGCTCCGTTTGTGAGCCATCATGCCGGCACGCAACTTATCGTCGAGCACATCGAAAAGTTTGTTTGCCCGACCATCACCAGCGTGGATTTTCTCGGCGGCCAGCCTTTCCGCTATTCCGACCAGCGGAAGCACGTAGTGATGCTCATCGGCGACGACGAGTATAAAACGGAAGTCACCTTGCCAGCCTTCGCCGAGACCGACCTGCAGCCGCTTGGTATCGAAGTGACCATCGTCCATTCCGATCTCAAGGACAAGAACCAGTTTCCCGGCATGGCCGCTGCCGTGAAGAAAGCCGATGTTGTCCTCGTCAGCGTGCGTCGCCGCACACCGCCGAAAGAACAACTCGATGCCCTGCTCGAACATGTCGCCGCGGGCAAGCCAATCGTTGGCATTCGCACGGCCAGTCATGCCTGGGCGGTGCGCAACGAAAAAGACATTGATGCCCTGGAAAAACAAGGCTTAGGCGTGTGGCAAGATTTTGATCCCGCCGTCCTTGGCGGCCACTACACGGGCCATCATGGTGTGGGGCCGAAGACGGCGATTTCGCTTACCGAGGGCAATGGCTCACACCCAATCCTGCGTGGCGTTACCCTGGAGAACTTCGTTGGCAACGGCTCGCTTTACAAAGTGTCGCCACTGTCTAGTTCCACCGCTCCGATCTTGCTGGGTACCATTCCCAATACGCCAATCGAGCCCATTGCCTGGACGAACATGGCAGGCGAAAAGAAAGCCCGCGTCTTCTACACGTCGCTCGGTCACGCCGCAGACTTCGAGAACCCAGCCTTCCGCAAACTGCTGCAAAACGGCGTGCTCTGGTCGCTCGGTGCACTTGAACCTCGCATCGGGGGGGCACCACTGGTTGCCAAGTAACGGAACGGTAGCTGCGTCAACGCGACAGTTGCTTAAGTTCCACCGATGGGAGCACCGAACGAGAGGTGATTCCCATCGAGATCGCGGACGACGAAGTCGCGCATCTGGTAGTCGTAGTTTTTAGGCTCTTCGACCACGAGCGCACCACGATTCCGGATCTCGGCGAAGTAGCTATCTACCTCATCACAAAATAGGTAGACAGCGCCGGAACCTGGTTTGCCGGTGTTGGGATTGCCGTGGGCCGAAAGGTGCAGCTTGCACTCGTCGCGCTCGATGCCCGCATACTGGCCAAAGCGAAACTCTTCGCGAAAGCCCAGCACGTGGACAAAGTACCGCAATGAGGCCTCAAGGTCACTCACCGGCAAGACCGTCGCAGCAATGTTGATTTTCATGAGTGCCCCTCTCCGCTTAGCTACTTTGTCGGCAAGTGCTTCGAGATGAACTCAGCAACCGCGTTGCCGAGTTTGGTCTTGCCAGCGGCGGTAAAGTGGACGCCGTCGTCGGTCATCAGGTTTGCGCGGTCGGCTGCTTCGCCGCAGACAGCCCGCAGATCGTTAACGGGAACTTTTAGTTCTTCCATCACGCGCATCGCGATGCGGTTGTACTCGACCGTGCTCGCGTCGAGCAATTCGTAGCTGGCCTCGGTCCGCTGCTTGGCCGCGCGGTCGTCGATAATGGGCGTCGTGGTGGCAAAGATGACAACCGCCTTCGTTTCTTTCCGGAGCGTGTCGACAATCTGACGCAGATTCGCTTCGTATTGCTCGGGAGTGATCTGAAATACGGCGGTCTTCTTATCCTTCTTCGTGTCGTGAATGCCGCAGTTGAAGTGAACCACGTCGGGCTTCTCGGCGATGGCCTCCGCCAGCTTCTTGACGACGTTTGCACTATCGCCGCCATTTGCCTTTGACTGTGCGATGACCGCTTTCCCTTCCAGCTGCTTGGTCACGGTCGGCGCATAGCCCATGCGAATTGAATCGCCGATCAGGACCACCTTCGGCAACGCCGCAGGTTGAGCAGCGACGAACTGCGAAGCGCTGAGCAGAGCGAGGACGAGAAACAGGAGAGTGCGGGTGCGCATGAAAGAGTGCTCCGAGGTGATTTCGCCGCCAGTGAACGACGTTGCCATTGTAATGAGCACTTAATCTCGCTGGGGTTCTGCGCCTGGAAACCACTCGGTGTGCTGGTCGCCGGTGCGCGCGAGATAGGTCACTCGCCGACCACGCAGGAACGCGTAGTAGGATTGCACACCAGCCTTCATCGCGCGAGCCGAGAAATCGCGAAACGACTGGCCGTTCCGCTGGCTATCAAAGATAGCCGCGCGTAACTCGGTTGCATCGAACTCTGCAGCGACCGCCGGCAAGCCTTCGAAGTCGAGCGGGGTCGTCACGCGGGCTCCGATACCGTCGTAGTGCTGCACACAGCGGCCCACGTAATCGACGTGGTAGTACTCAACGCCTGCCGAGATCAGCTTGGTCACGATCTCGGGAAAGGGACTCGAACCCGTCCGCGATGCTCGCGCCGCTTCGGTAATTGCTTGACTGTCCATGACTCACTCAACAATGTTTGGGACTATGAACAAGATTCCGCCGCATCAACATAGCGAATGTCGCCAACAAGTTTGGTCAGTTGTTTTAATTTTGAGCGAGGTCAATGGTCAGAGATACCACCACAGCAGTAGAATCGTGACACTCTTCTACTCGACTTATCGCGTTTGATCTCGTCCCGTTCGTTACCTGCTGCGAGCTTGGGTATGGATTCCAACACTCCCGCGCGTGAACCTTGGTTTGCTCGCTTGCGCGCGGCCAGCTGGCGGGGCATGACCTTGCTGGGCATTATTACGGCGGTGTTGGTGGGCGTGGCTCTCGGTCAATCGGCTTACACGTTTCGTTACGCCGAAGGTTTGTCGTACCTAAGCGCCGACCCGAAGGCCTGCGTCAATTGCCACATCATGCAACCGCAGTACGATGGTTGGCAAAAGGCCAGTCATCACACGGTGGCCAAGTGCGTCGACTGCCACCTGCCGCACGATTTTCTCGGCAAGTACTACACCAAGGCCGAGAACGGCTTTTGGCACTCCAAGGGTTTTACCCTGCAAGACTTTCACGAACCCATCGTCATGCGCCCCGTAAGCCGGCGAATTCTGCAAGACAACTGTCTGCATTGCCACGCCGATTTTGTCCACGATGTGCTGAGCGTACGCGACGGCCAAGAAGAGCTGGATTGCGTTCATTGCCATCGCGGGGTCGGCCATGGCGACTCGGTCGGCATGGGCAGGTACGAGGCCTTGTCATTCGAAGAACGAAAGAAGTGGGGGCCGCATGTCCAATCGCCTTAAACCTTACCTGGGATACTTGTTGGTGATGGTGGCCTCGGCCGTCTTGGCCATCCTGGCGACATCGCTCCTCACCAACATTTTCGAGCGAAAGCAAGAAGCTCGCCAGCCGTTCATTCGGCTGGTGGAAGTTGGCGAAGACGACACCGACCCAGCCAAGTGGGGCACCAACTGGCCCAAGCAATACGATTCGTACAAGCTGACGGCGCTGACTACTCGCACACGCTTCGGCGGTCACGGCGGCAGCGAAGCCCTGCCCGAGGAGAAGATCGAGCGCGACCCGTGGCTGAAGCGAATGTTCGAAGGCTATGCCTTCAGCATCGACTATCGAGATCGCCGCGGGCATGCCTACATGCTGGACGATCAAGAAAGCACCAAGCGACTGAGCAAGCCGCAAACGGGCTCGTGCCTCCATTGTCACGCGTCGATCATGCCCGTCTATCGCGAACTGGGCGATGGTGATGCGATGGCAGGCTTCAAAAAGACGCACGCCATGCCTTACGAGGAACTCGACAAAATGGTACACGACATGGGGCATGCCCATCCCGTCTCGTGCGTCGATTGTCACGATCCACAATCGATGGGTCTGCGCGTGACGCGGCCGGGATTCATCAACGCAATTCAGTCGCTCGCCACGAGTGCTGCGGAACTGCCTCATCTCCCGTCGGTCGAACGCTGGCGCGAGACCGATCGCAAGGAACCCTACGACCCCAATCAGCTGGCTTCGCGGACCGAGATGCGTTCGTTTGTCTGTGGCCAGTGCCACGTCGAATATTACTGCTCCAGCAAGATGCCACTCGAGTTCCCTTGGAGCAAAGGGCTGAAAGTCGAGCAGATCGAAGAGCATTGGAACGAAACCAAGTTCGAGGGGGGCGAGCGTTTTTACGACTACAAGCATGCTGAGACCGGCGCGGAGATCTTGAAGGCCCAGCATCCAGAATTTGAATTGTGGAGCCAGGGAATTCACGCGCGGTCGGGCGTCTCATGCGCCGACTGTCACATGCCCTATCAGCGCGACGGGGCATCAAAGGTTTCCGATCACTGGGTCCGCAGTCCACTGCTGAACATCAACCGCGCCTGTCAGACTTGCCACCACTTTCCCGAGGAAGAGATCAAGTCGCGCGTCGAAGCCATTCAACAGAGGAATTTTGATCTGCTGCAGCGCGGCGGCGCGGCACTCATGGATCAGCTCGATGCCATCGCCGAGGCCAAGAAGCAAGGTGCAACGCCGGAGCAGTTGAAGCCTTCCCTCGAACTGCAACGTCAGGCGCAGTGGCGGCTTGACTTTATCGCGGCCGAAAACTCGATGGGCTTTCATGCTCCCCAAGAGGCAGCCCGCATCCTGGCCGAAGCGGCCGATTTAGCTCGCCAAGGTCAAATCGCGGCTCTCAAACTGCCGAAGCCGGACGAACCGAAAGCCGCAACCCCGCCGTAGTAGTTGCCCATCGTCAGCTCAAAAAGCAGCGTCAGCGCATAAAAATGGCCCCGCCAGCCAGCGGGGCCGTTACGACGATCAGTTCCTGGGCAGTTCCCCGAGCGTCGCACTAGACACATCGGCTGACTTAGGACCGATTGTCGATAAAGAATTTCCCGACAGTAATTTTTTCGGAAGGCTGAGTTCTGATCGCAAATTGCTGGTCTTTGCGCGTTCAACTGCTGGCCTGGAGATCGACCAGCGTGCGCTCACCGAGACCACAGGTGACTGCGCAAAGATGATCCAAACGGTTTGGTGTCGCAAACCTGCCAAGCGTGGGTCGACTACCGAACGAAATGAAAACGCCTCCGACTCTGGGAAGAGCGGAGGCGCTTGTGGTTTAGCAAAATCTGGAACTTGAGTTCGCTAGATTACTTGTTCGCTAACTTCTTCTCGGCGGCGGGCAACGACCAGCCAATCGAGAACCAGCCTGCGGACGAGCGAACGTCTTCGGCCGGGAGTGGTGGCAGTTCAGCCCAGTTGCCAAAGGTTTGATTGGCTCCTTGGCGACGCTTGAAATCGAGCGGGCCGAGCTTGATCTTCTCGTCGACGAAGACGTCTTCCGAGAATCGCTTGTCGATCCGGCGCTTGCCGGTCAGTTCCTTCGGGCTCGGGCGTTTGCCTTCTGGCAGATCGAGGAACGCCGAAGCCGAGGGGCCCACGCGAACCAGCGAGTAACCGTCGGCATCTTTTTCGACCTTATAGAGGGCCGTGATCTCGAGACGACCGACGACAAAATCTCGTTCTTCCGGAGCCTGGGGGTCTTCGTTCTGCTGGCGAGTTTCGAGCTTCTTGGTGCGAATGACAATCAGCACGTGGTCGCCACGGAATTCGACACGGACCGGCATCTCGTCATCGAAGGTGATGATCGTGTCGGCCAGACGGCTCACGGTATCGGGAATGTTGGGCTCTTCCCCTTCCGCGGCCCGCTCCTTGGCGAGTTCTTCCAGCGACTTCACCTTGCCACCCATTTGCTCCTGCATCTGGCGCATTTCGAGGGCCGTGTATTCCTGGCCGCCGAGCATCGCGCGGGCGAAGTTCGCCACGTACGATTCATGCACTTGCACACCCAGGTCGGTGGCAGGAGCGGCTGGAGGAACGTCGGGCGAACCGAGCTGGCCAAGACCCAGCTGCGAGATCATCACTTGCAGCAAGCCGGTGCTGCTTTGGGTAACGAACTCGCGGGGGTACTCGCCCCGAGTGATCAGCGGCCGACGGTACTTCTCTTCGAAGCCTTTGTTCACCTTGCCAGTCGTGTTGGTTGCTTCCAAGTCCATTTGGGCACTCAAACGAGCGGCCGCATGTTGCGAAGCAATCGCTTCAGCCTGGCTCTTGCTCTCTCCGACGCGTTTCCAAGCAATCTTTTCGACCAATGGACCACGAGCACCGATGCCGGTGACCGTGGTTGCCGTCGTCGCACTGGCCATGGCTGGCGACGGCTTCATGCCACCGATTTCGTCGTCGAAGTGAATTCGCTTCTCGCCATTTAGGTTCGTCACACCCGTGCTATAGATCGTGACCGGGCCGTTTTGCCCCACGCTGTTCGAATGGGCCACGCCGGTGAGAAACACGCCGTAACCAGCCTGATCGGGATTGGTAAACATCTTCACCTTGGTGTGGCCCAGCAAGCGAGCGGTGCCCGAAATGCTGGTGCCCAAGATGTTGTCGTTGACGGGAGTCACGCGATCGAGCTTTTGATTCAAACCGCCAGCGAGGAAGTCGTTGGAGGCAAAGCCAATGAGATTCGGGAAGCGATAGCCAGCGACAACCGCATCGGCCAAGGAGACATTTCCTTGGTGCTGCAGTTTATTCAGCGAGGCACCGGCGAGCGCGATGGCTGGCAGCGGCAGCGGAGTTTGCTTTTCGATATCAATGGCCACAGGTGTGGGATTGGCACCGACCAACTTGTTGGCTTCGGCAATTTTCTCGGCCAGGGTCGTGGCGAGCGTTTCGAACGAGCCCTTGCCGTCTTTGTCGTCAGCTGCCGCCCGCGCATTGCGGAGGCGAACGATGGCCGAACGGAGCTTGCCGTAAGTCTGGCCATGGAAGCCGCCGACTTCGGTTTCGTTGCGGTACTTCAGGCCGGGAACGAGCTTGACGTAGTCGTCGTTGTAGGCACGCCAGCGATATTTGCCGAGCTTGGTCACGAGGCCATCGAGTTGCTCGACGCTCATTTCTTTGCCGCCGGCCAAATCGGCCAGGGTTTGCTCGCCGAAGTAGCCACGAGCGGCAGCGCGAGCGCGGGGTAACGTGGTGAGGGCCATATTGAGTTCCACCGCAGCTTGCTTCAGTTCAGCTTGGGCCTTCGTTACGGCATCTTCCGCGGGAGCAGCAAACGCAGCATCCTTAGCGGCCACGGCGACTTGAGCACGCGAGGCCTCCAGTTGTTTGTTCAGATAGGTTTCGAGATCCTTGCGGACCGTTTGAAACCGCGCGCCTTCCAGGCCAGCTTCGCCGCTGGTGAAGCGTCGCCAGACATTCGTGAGCACCGCGACATCGGCCTCACGATCGGCCGAGATCTCGGACCGCAACTGCTTGAGCAGCAGGTAGTCTCGCCATTTCTTCCCGTTGGCATCCGTACCCAACCATTCATCCAAGCCCTGGGCTGATTTTTCCAGCTCGCTGACCGAGTCGCCTTGTGCGAACGCGTCCGTTGCTTGAATCGTGGAGAGTAACATGCCGGCCATTGCGATTAGGCCGGTAATTACGATTTTCCGCATATAAGTCGCCACCTTGCTTTGATTCGAGTCGCGGTCGCAGCCTGGACAAGAAACCATCGGTTCCACCGTGGGGAAACCAAAGCCTGCCCGCATACTCATGGGTATATTCTGCAAACTTCTGAGCCCCTGTAAACAATGTAGCGGTTAAACTTCGCCCACTTGACGCCTGGCGCCGAGCCCGCCTATCTTCGGCGACTCCTGCCGGCGGCGTCTCGGGCACTCGCGTTCGCCAAAACGCGGCCCCAGTCTGATCTCATGGATGATGCCGCGCAACCCCGGTTCTTGTTCCAGACGCAGCGACAGTTGCGATCGCTACGATTGCTAACCTCGCCCAGCGCAGCTCCTTGGGAGATTGTTACATGCAGCTGTTTCACCGGTTGTTATTGCTGGTCTGCGTAATGGGCCTGCTCGTGTTTGGCGGCCAAGTTCAAGCAGAAGAAGCCTTGCCCAAGTCAGCTGCGGACGAGAATGCTGCTGCTGCAGAGCCCCTGACTTGGCTCGAAGATTATCGCGCGGCAACCAAGCAGGCCAACGAGAATCAGCAACTCGTGCTCATCTGGTTCTACGATCCGGCGAAAGCTGCCGAGAACGAAAAATTTGCTGCTAGCGTTCTGGATGCCGGCAAATTGCGGCAATCACTCGGCCCAATGACGCTCGCCAAGTTGCCGATCGACGCCGCGATCAAGACTGATGGGAAAGAAACCAAGCTGATTGAGCATGCTGCGTTTGCCGAACTGCTCAAGGGATCTGGGCTGGCGATGATCGATTTTCGTGATGCCAAGCAAAAGCAGCAGTATGGTCACGTGGTCTCGATCTATCCGTTTCGGCGCGGAGCGATCAATGTTTCGCGGCTGCAAGTCCTCTGCGACCTTCCCGCCGGCACGCTCACGCAGCGAACCTTAGTATTCGCCGTGCGGACACATCCCGCCGCGCCCAAAAGCGCGTGGTCACCTGCCAGCGACTATCTCGCGCAGAAAGCCCAAGAGCATTCACATCATCAGGCGAGCATCAACCTGCAAGGACATCACAACTGGGAATCTCGCTTTCATACCATCAATGCAGGATTGGCTGCCAAAGTAGCCGGCAGCAGCTTCTCGTCGAAGGAAGTTTGCGCGGAGAGTTGGCCGGGGCAAACTTTGCTCGATGCGGCCGAAGAGTGCGTGCATAGCTGGAGCCAATCGTCGGGACATTGGTCCGCCGTGAGTGCCGGTCACTCGTTCTTCGGCTACGATATGAAGCGAGGATCGAATGGCGTGTGGTATGCCACGGGCATCTTCGGCGGACGATAGTGACGGGCAGGATGCCTAACCCACGTAAGGAAGACTGAGAAGCACTCATGGCCGACGAAAACAGCATGTCTTTGGCTGCCCTTGATGAGTACTTCACTCAGCAAGATCCCAATCTGCAAGCGCACGTGCGAAAAGAAATTGGTAAGCACAGCCCGACGGCCGCGCTGGCCGCCGTCTCGGGCATTCAAGATGAAGTGCTGCTGCAGGAATTGACCGACGCGGGTATTCGCCCGGAAACATTCGCCTGCTTGTCGCTGCTGCCGCTGGTGGAAATTGCCTGGTCGGATGGCGATGTCTCCACCAAAGAACGCGACGCGGTGGTAGCTGCCGCGACAAATCACGGGATCGACTCAGGCTCCGCCGCGCGCTCACTGCTCGAGCATTGGCTATCCGTTCGACCGGAAGTCCGCGTGGTGCAGGCTTGGAAAGAATACATCGCCGTGCTCTGCAAGCGACTCTCCCCAGCCAAAGCTAACCAATTGTGCGACGAGATCCTCGGCCGTGCTCGCTCGATCGCGGCAACCTCTGGTGGCATCCTCGGCCTCGGGCAGAAAGTCTCGCTGATGGAGCAGTTCGCCCTCGATGAACTGGAGCATGCGTTTCGCTTGTAGAGCGGCTGCCTTCAGCTAGGCCCTTCGCAAGGTCATCTGCACCAGCCCCAGTTGCTGTTCGCGAAAGCCACCTTCGCAGTAGCAAAGATAGAATTCCCACATGCGGCGGAAAGAAACAGGCAGGCCAAGCGCGGCCAACTGCTCGTCCGCAGCCTGAAAGCGAGTACGCCACTCGGCCAAGGTGCGGGCATAGTGCTGCGGCAAGTTGTCAATTTGCTGCAGCTTCAGATCGGTATGAGCGGAAATAGTCTGCAGCATGACGCTGACCGCCGGCAAGTGACCGCCCGGGAAAATGTACTTCTGAATGAAGTCGACCGAACGGCAATACGTTTCGTACAGATGGTCGGCAATGGTGATCCCCTGCATCACCATCAGCCCGCCCGGCTTAAGGAGCCGCGAGCAAACTCGAAAGTACTCGTCGAGGAACTGCGGACCGACCGCTTCGATCATCTCGATCGAAACCAGCTTGTCGTACGAGCCGGTCAGTGCCCGATAATCTTGCTGCAACAACGTGATTCGGTCAGCGAGCCCCGTCGCCGCCACGCGCTGCGCAACACAGGCGGCCTGCTCGCGCGAAATGGTCGTCGCCGTAACACGGCAGCCGTAGTTTTGCGCGGCATGAATTGCGAGGCCACCCCAGCCGCAACCAATCTCCAGGAGATGATCGCCGGGCTGCAGGTTCAACTTTTGACAGAGCCGCTCGAACTTCGCCACCTGAGCTTCGGCGAGTGTGGTTTGCGGCGACTCGAACACGGCGCTCGAATAGGCCAGCGATTCGTCGAGCCACAGTGAATAAAAATCGTTACCCAGGTCGTAATGCGCCGCGATGTTCTGCTTGCTCCCTTGCTCGTGATTCCGCCGCAGCCAATGTCCCCAACGCAACCACGGTTGCAGCAGCCAGCTGCCAAAGCGTTCAAGTGCGCCGGTGGCCTGCGCGTTGCGAATCATCAGACGGACGACAGCCGTCAGGTCAGTCGTCGTCCACTCGCCGGCCATGTACGATTCGGCTGCGCCAATGCTGCCGCCGAGGGCTACGCGGCTGTACATCGCCGGGTCATGCACCGTGATCTCGGCAGCAACTCCATCGCTGGCTGGTGCACCGTAAGTTGTCGTTCCCAGCGCGTCGTGCAGCGTGAGCTCACCGTTGCGCAGGCTTGCGAGTGAACGCTGAACGACACTGCGCCACATGCGCGATTGCCATGTGTACGACTGCGCTGGCGACGAACTACGTTGGCAGGCATCTTCAGCGGCAATGGCCAAGCGGGGCGCGGCTAGCCCTGCGTTGTCGGACATGGTTGCGATTCCTCAGGGTGCGAATAAACAGTGATCTTTTTGCGCCACAGCCAAAAGGCCTGGTAATAAATGGCAGCGACGACTTTGGCCGACATCCAACCATGGCGGAACATGGCAGCGGCCAGTGAGGCCCGTGTCAGTGGCTGGCGAACCATCGACTGGACTGCAGTCAGTATTGGCTGGTCGTCAAGTTCCGCGCGTAGCGAAACTTGCAATTGCTCGCCCGGCGGACGAATCAGCCAGCGATATTGCTGCTGCATGCTTAAGAACGGCGAGACATGAAATTGCTTCTCATGCCGGAAGCGACCGAACTGTGTCGAGGTTTGGTTACCACTCCAGAGCACGTACCAGTGACGCTCTCGCCACGGGATGTTGCTCACCTCGGCAACCACGCACTGCAATCCTTCGTTGTCATCAAGACAGTAATACAAATTCAGCGGACTGAAGTAGTAGCCGAAATATCGCAGGTGCGTGAGCAGACGCACGGGGCCCGTGAGGTTCATGCCCGTTTGTTCGCGGATAAGTTCGTAGATGGCTGCGCGCGGAGATTCCGAGCGACTCGCGCAACCAGGTACTGGATGATCGGCAGCACAATAGCTGGCGGTGGCAACGTGCGTATCGCGCGCGAAGAGGCCTTCCGCGGCGAGCGCGGGAATTTCATCCAGATCCAAGTACAGCATGAACTGCCGATACCGGAACTGATGGATCACCGGGCGATCGCGACGGTGCCAGACGGTTCCTTCATACAGGCAGCTGTGCATGCTTCGAGCGAAACTCCAAATTCCTTTGCGACGGCGAGCGCACTGCGCACGCCATCCTCGTGAAAACCATGACCCCAGTACGCGCCACAAAACCAGGTTCGCCGCGGACCGTTGATTTCGGCCCAACGAGCTTGAGCCACAGCTGACGCGCGACTGAACACGGGGTGCTGAAACTCCAAACGCCGCAGCACTTTCTGCGGGGCAATCTCCAGCGGTGAGTTCAACGTCGCCAAGATCGGCGTCGGCGATTTCACGTTCTGCAGTCGGCTCAGATCATAGGTCACGGCAACGTCAGCAGTCGCTTGTTCGCCATCAACCTGCGGCGTGAGATAGTTCCAACTTGCCCATGCCCGGCGAGTGCGAGGGAGCAGCGAAATATCGGTGTGGACGATGACTTCGTTCGTCTGGTACGGAATCGCGGACAAGACTTCGCGCTCGTCAGCAGAAGAGTCGGCGAGAATCCGCAGCGCCTGATCGGAATGGCAGCCCAAGACAACGTGATCGAAGGTTCGCGGATCGGCGTTCGCCGCCGAAACTAACACACCCTGGTTGTGGCGAGTGACCTGGCGAATGGGGGAGGCCAATTGCACTTCCTGAATGTCAGCGGCCAATCGCATCGCATAGCGACGAGCGCCGCCGGGAATCGTGCGCCAAACGGGTCGATCACGCACTTGCAACAAACCATGGTTGTGCATGAAGGCCAGGGTAAAGCGCGCCGGAAACTCCAGCATGCGACTTGGCTGCGTCGACCAGATTGCAGCGCCCATCGGCACTAGATACTGCTCGACAAAGTCGGAGCCCAGGCGATGGGCTCGCACGAACTCACCTAGCGACTGCTCGTCGCTGAGTTTTCCCTGCGCGGCAATCGCTACTCGATTGAAATGCAGGATATCGGCCAGCAAGCGATAAAATCGAGGCCGCAAAAAATTGCGTCGCTGCGCGAAGAGCCCGTTCAGCGAACTTCCCTCGTACTCGAGCCCCGTCCGATCGCAGCGGACACTAAAGCTCATGTCCGATGGTTGCGAGTCGATGCCAATCAAGTCGAGCAGCCGGCAGAAGTTCGGGTAGGTCCGCTGGTTGAAGACCATGAAGCCGGTATCGACTGCGAACGATTGGCCCGCTAGTTCGACGTCAATCGTACAGGTGTGGCCGCCGAGTGTCGGACCCGCTTCATACAAACAAACGTGATGCCGCGACGCGAGCAGGCGCGCGGTGAGAAGTCCACTGATTCCCGAGCCAATGACGGCGATCTGCATGCTGGTTCCTTACGATTTGTCTATCTTGCCCAGCACGTGCCGCAGGCCCGCGGCGAGCGTGGGATAGCGAAACACATAGTGCGTCGCTTCGAGCTTGGCGGGCACGACCCGTGCGGACGCCAGGAGCAGTTCGTCGGCCATTTCGCCCAGCATGAGTCGCGCCGCGAAGGCCGGCAGGGGCATGATGGTCGGCCGATGCAGCACTTGCCCCAGCACTTTCGTGAAGTCGTGATTCGTCAGGCTCTCGGGTGCGACCATATTTACCGGACCATTCAGCGAGTCGGTCATTACCGCGTGGTGGATGGCTCCGATCACATCGTCCAGCGTGATCCAACTCCAGTACTGTTTGCCGGAGCCGACAATTCCACCGCCACCCAGCTTGAAGGGCGTGAGCATCTTGGCGAGTGCCCCGCCAGCGGTCGTCACGATCATGCCAAACCGAGCATTTACGACGCGAATTCCCGCGTTGACGGCCGGCTTGGTGGCAGCTTCCCATTCGCGGCACACGTCGGCAAGAAAGCCTTCGCCAGGCTTACTCTCTTCGGTCAGCAATTCATCGCCTCGATTGCCATAGAAGCCAATCGCCGATGCGCAGACGAGCACCGCCGGTTTGTTTGCTGAGCGGGCCAGTTGCTCGCACAGTTTGCGAGTCGGTCCGACGCGGCTCTCGCGAATCCGCTCTTTCACTTTGGTCGACCACCGGTTACCTGCGATATTCTCGCCCGCCAGATGAATGACGGCTTGCGGAGCGTCGTTGCCGGCGAGCGCAATCTCGCCCGTCGCAGCATTCCAACTTGCGGTGGGAAGACCGTCATCACTGCCTCCGGCGGAAGCTTGTCTCACCAGCTTGGTGACCTGATGACCGCCGGTGCTTAGAAAGGCGGAGAGTGCGGAACCAACTAATCCGCTGGCTCCCGTGATGGCGATTTTCATGCGATCTCTCCCGGCAAATTTGGCGTGCTCTCGGATGTCGGCGACCGTGACTCGATGTCGATAGGCAAACATGCTTTCCAGCTTGTGGCGAATTGAGCCTGAGCCGAAAAAGTCACCCAGCCCGCCCGCGGGCAGTTGGTATTCGATGTGGTCCAGCAGCGTTGACTCGCTGCCGGATTTGGCTTCGAAACGGTGCGTATGCTCCCATTTGGCAAAGGGCCCGGTTACTTGCGTATCGTGAAACTCCTGGCCACTCACAAAATCATGATGCCGGGCGAGCCAGCGAACTTTCATTGGACCAATCGGTACCGCAATCTCGACGGTGCCTCCCGATTCAATCGTCCCTTCTCGCTTCAAGACCTTCACCTTCTCCCACGGAGGACTTAGTCGTTCGAACGCGCCGGGGCGCACGTGCCAGGCGTAAGCCTCGGCCGCGGAAACCGGCAGTTGCGAGCGTCGTTCGAAGATGTGGGACATGGGGGGCGGTTCGCAGAAGAGAGTTGGAAGCCGAAGCAGCTATTCGCTGTCTTCGGGCGGAGCGAGTTTGATTTGTTCCGCGAGCGACCGCAGTTTGGCGATGGCTCGCATTTCCAATTGTCGCACACGTTCCTTACAAACCCCCAACTCTTCCGCCAAACTTTGCAAGGTTTGCACATCGGCTTCGTGATCGAGACCGAAGCGACGCCGAATAATGGCTCGCTCGCGGGGATCCAGCCGATTCAGCAGTCGGCGCAGATTCTTTCGCAAGTCTTCCCAACGAGCTTCCGTTTGTACAGGGTCGCTGGTCTCTTCGCAGCGAGCTTCAAATAGCTGGGCGTCGGCGTTCACAAACCGAATGCCGTCGCGCTGGGCCGTTTGCATGTGCCGGCATAAGGTGCGGCGAATCGCTTGGGTTGCGTACGTGCTGAAGCGAAACCCCCGGTCGTAGTCGAACTTTTCGACCGCTCGCAGCAGCGAGCCAATCCCTTCACTGAGCAGGTCATCGAAGGGGACGCGCGGACTGCTGAACTTCTTGGCAATCGAAATGACCAGCCGCAGATTGGCCCGCACGATGCGGTCGCGATCGACCTTGGCCTGGCGATGCAGGGCTTCGATCTGCGCAATGTGTTCGCGGCTTGGTTTACGCAAGTTCAGCTTGCGGCGGAGGCGATCGGCCTCGAACTTACAAAAATTCAGTCGGCGAAAGAGAGCAGCTTCTTCGGCAGGCTTCAGCAGCTTGGCTTCGCACAGCCGAGATAAGTGGACGGGCATCCCTTTGCCAGGCTGCCATTGCTGCTCGCGCGGATCGACATCCAGCGGCAAGGCATCCATGATTTGCTTGCCTTCGCGGGCACTGCGAAACGTGGCATTCGAGATGAAGTCGGTTTCTTGCGAGGCCAGTTGATGCGCAACCTTGCGCAAGGCCTTGGCACCTAGACGAGGGGAGAGCGATTCGTTCGCGTCGGCAGTATTGGCCTTTTTCGAGGTTGTGAGGAGAATCATTGGCGAAACATCCGTTTTGTAAAACGTCCAAATCATTCACGTGGTATTATTACCGCAGGAGCGTTTCAGGCACAACCAACAAAGCCGCCAAAATTCGCCAGAGCGCAATTCTCCAGCCCTAAGATGCTTCAAATAAAAGCTTTACGGCTGGCTGGCAACTTGACTACACTTGTCGAGAGCCAGATGTTTGCCAAAATGTCCAGGTAAGTTGCGGTCGCGGTCCATCAGTCACCTTTCATTCGAGCGAGACCGTGTCTGAATCGTTCTCCCCTAAACAGGTCGCCCGCGCAATCGGCGTAAGCGAGTCATCTCTCAAGCGCTGGTGCGACCGCGGCTTGATTCCGACCGTTTGCACGGCTGGGGGACATCGTCGGCTGCCAGTGCAGGGCGTGCTCGACTTCATCAAGTCGACGCAGCGAACATTGGTTCGCCCGGAGGTACTGGGATTACCTTCGCCACTCGGTGGACGTCGCCGCACGCCTAGCGAAGGAAGCGAAGAACTCGTCAAGCTGCTCGTCGCCGGTGATGAACTGGCCGCGCGGCGGTTGTTGCTGGACCTGTTTCTGGACCATCACCGCCTGAGCTTGATTGGCGATACGGTCCTGGCCCCTGCCTTCACACGCATTGGCGAATTGTGGGACTGCGGTCAGGTCGAGGTCTACCGCGAGCGACTTGCTTGCCGAATTTGTGCCCGGGTGATCGATGAAATCCGCCGCTTGATTGTGCAACCAGCCGCCGAAGCGCCACTCGCCTTGGGTGCCACGCCCAGTGGCGACTTTTATGATCTGCCCGGCGGACTGGTCGAATTGACCATTCGCCAGAATGGCTGGCGCTCGCTGTCGCTCGGCAGCAACCTTCCTTTTGAAGCGCTGGCTCTCGCCGTCGCGCAGCAACAGCCCAAACTTTTCTGGCTAAGTATCTCGCACGTCTCCGACCGTGAGGAGTTCGCGAGCACCTATCCACTGCTGAAGAGGGCGCTCGGTGAAGATGTGCCGCTAGTCGTCGGTGGCCGCGCGCTCGACGACGAGCTTCGCGCCGCCATGCCGGGTGCCACCTTCTGCAGCAACCTCACCGAACTGGAGGCTTACCTGCAGAAGTTGCCTCCACCAATCGTGCCACTGGCCCAATAGCCTCTCGAAATCACTTCTTCGCAGGTACCGCGATTTCGCTCCCTCGCTCCTTGGCGACGATCTTCAGCGCCGCTACTAGTTTGTCGCGAATCTGCTCTTCGGCATCCACTTGCAGGCAACTCGTCCGGGCTCGCCACGTGGTGTAACCACCCAACTTGTGCAGTTCTGCCGGCGGAATGTAACCTTCGGCACCATTGGCCAGTTCGATGTTCATCGTGGTCTTCAGCGGGCTGTTCTTTTTGATAAACAGGCCCGTGCTGGAATAGGTTTCGTTCGGAATGGCAGCGATTCCCAGATCGCCCAAGCGCAGCGCTTGCAGCTTCAACTCGCGTGTCGGCGGCATGTCGTGCATGATCAAGGTTTCGCGAGCATACACTTCCGGCACCGTCTTCGGCTTGCGACCGTCAAACGACTTCACGAACTCTTTCGCCTGTTCCACTTCCTCGGCGCTCGGCTTGCGAATCTTCAGCGTGAGCTTGTCCTCGGTCATCACAATCGGCACCCAATCGAAGTACTGAATCTTCTCGAATGCCGCGAACGCAGCGGCCGAAACTTCTTTGGCAACGGTTTGACGATCGAACATTCGTTTCGGTTTGGTGTAGTCCATCAGCCACATGTCACCGCTGGTAGCGTTGCTGTGCGCTGCCATAAAGCCGGGCACCTCGTCGGCCTTGAGCAGGTCCGTCATCTCTTCGCAAACAAGGGCGAAGTAGTCGGCCGAGAGCGCCGG
Organism: Anatilimnocola aquadivae; assembly: GCF_049819085.1. Lineage (GTDB taxonomy): Bacteria > Planctomycetota > Planctomycetia > Pirellulales > Pirellulaceae > Anatilimnocola. The sequence goes on along the minus strand of NZ_CP187419.1, from coordinate 7,631,208 downwards.
CGCACCAACATAGTGCAGCGAGTAGTTGGTCAGCACTGCCAGTGGCTTGCCGTCCGGAGTTTGCAAGCTGATGACCGGCACTTCGGTGTCGGGTGGGCCCGTCGCGCGAATCTTGTTGGGGTTTTCAAAGCCGGGATGCATCATCACCGTGTCGTCTTTGGTGCCGCCAAACGGATTCGTCGGGGCAATACCCGGCTTCATCTCCCAGTGGCGGCAAGCGACGTTCTTCTCGTCTTTGCCCACCGCCCAACCAATGCGGGCCGGTTGCAACCTGGCCTGCGCTTGAGCGATTCCCTTGGCAATTTGCGTCGGCAAGAACTTAGCGTAAGCTTCGTCCGCGTCCGAACCCAGGCAGCCCATCACGCTCGGGGCACTATGCGTGTGAGTAGCCGAGATCAACATGCGTTCCGTAGGAATGCCCGTGGCTTTGCTCGCCATCTCCTTGGCATCGTCCAGCAATTCTCGCGGCATCATGCAGCTATCGACAATCACGATGGCGATTTGATTCGTGCCATCGTCCAGCACGAGGCACCGCGCGTGCAGGCGATCTTCCACCTTGTCGGCGGTTCGCTCGCTCATGCCGCCGTTCACAATCACCGGCAACTGCAGCGGCGTGATGTCCATCGCAAACGCTCCCGCGCGAAACACGGGAGTCTTGTCGGCCGCCGAAATCGGCGATCCAGTACTAATGAACAAACTGATTGCTGCAATCAGCGAGAGACAAACGAGGCGGGCGCGAAACATCGGCGGGGTTCCTGTGCGAAGGTGGGTGAACCGACGCACAATGTACCAAGTGCCCGCGCGCTCTCCAAATGCTATGCTGCGCGGCGTTGCTGGCCGCCACCTTCGCGGCGGGCGAGTTTTTTCAGCCGGCGACGTTCCGATTTGGACATCGAGTCGTCGTCCTCGTCTTCATCCTCATCTTCGTCGTCGAAGTTGGCCGGCGTCGTATTCGTCTTGCTGCTGATGCTGGCCGAAGCGGTCGGGGCCGCAGCGCCAAACTTCAGGCCAGCCGCCGCGGGCTTGGCCGCCGGAGCAACGTCCTTCTTGTCGGTCTCTTTCTTCTCGGCTTCTTTTTTCTCCTTCGCAGCGGGGGCCGGCTTCTTCACTTCGCTGTCGTCGTCGGCAACCACCGCCAGCTTGGCTTTGCTCTTGGGCTTCTTTTTCGGTTTGATCGCAGCATCGACGTTGACGAGCAACCGCCCCTGAGCATCGAAGTGAACGTGCCGGGCATAGAGCATTACCGAGGTGACGAGTGATACGTGAGCCACCAGCGTCAAGCTGCTGCCAATGACGGCTTGCAGCACATGACCGGCGGGCAGCGGAATCATTTCGAGGGCGACGGCAATGCCAGCAAAGTAGAGCAGTGCGGCAATCGACGCGGCGACGACCGAGGCGAGCGAAGCCCAGATCTCGAGCGAGGCTCGCAGGGCCAGCGTGCCGAACACCAGGCCATACGTACCGACCCACAATAGCGTGCGACCACCGGGCAATTTGTCGCCAGCCAGCAGTTGCACCGCCTGGCCCAGAGCTTCGTGCAGTCCCGTCGCGGTATCGATGCTCGCCCAGGCCAGGGCGGCGCCGACCCACCACCAGACGCGATAGCGACCGCGATAGTCATCGACGCGATGCGCACGAATGGAAAGCAGGCCGTAAACACAGGCCACGCCGCCAGCAAACAGCAACGACGAGAACCACGAAGCCAGATTGCCTCGCGCCCGCAGGTCGACTGCGGCGAACGGATGTTCAGCGGCCAAGGCCACGGCTTTGACTTTCGCCGGATGCACGCGAGCGAACCCGCCCGGCGGAGTAGCAAAGATGTACAGCGCTTCGATGGCCGCGACGGCGGTCAGCATTAGCAGAATGGCGGCGATCACGGCAAAGGGCCGCAGCGGCACGAAGTCGCTGACCCGCTTCTGCCGGTCGCTGAGCACACTCTCGTTGTACGCTCGCACCGGCCCCTTCGACGACGAAGTCGTCTGGGTTTTGTCCGGGTCGCTGGGGGTGGCGATCTCATCCATGAGAACGCGCCGCCGGCGCTCGTCGAGCTGACCGCTGCGTCGAAAATCCATCTTCGTCGCGTTTCTTGGGTAGGGTAGTTTTTGCGGCTCCGCCGCAGGAGGGTCCCGCCGAAAAGCGTATGGATTCAGTTTCGGCACTTCCCCGCCGAATCTGTACGCTCCCACTTCCCGCCCGCAAGCCTTCTGCTGCTTGTCGCTAGCGTGGAGTGCTGGCGGTTAGTTACGTCTGGAAAAGCGTTTGGCTATTTGACAAAGAATCACGCATCGAGCAGATTTCAGTTGGTTCCTTCACGAGGCAAGGGGTTCGACGGCCGGCGATTGCGTCCGGCCCAGGGACGTCAGTGAAGAAACCCAAAAATGGCGTTTGAGGGTGATGCTTAATGCCAGCAGTGCGGTGGCTGTCGCTTTGTATCAGCAAAGTGAGTCGGGTGCGGTCTTGAATTGGCTTCCAGGAGGAATGCCAGGAGCGTCGTAGGCGTTCTGTTCTGCTGACATAGAACAACAGACACCCGACGTCGGTGTGGCAGGTCGACGAACACCGGGCGCGCTTCACCTCAGGCAGGGTTTTTGGACATTTACGAGTAGCGGAACAGTGCCCGAAAGTGGTTATCAAATGGTTATCACCTTTTCGCGAAAAAGTGCAAAACAATTCGCCTAAGTCAAGCAAGGATCAGGCGTTCGAGAAAATGGTTATCACGAAAAAATCGCTCAAAAGGTTATCAAAAGTGGTTATCAAAACGAGGCTTGCTGCCAGGCGGGTTTGAGATCGAAGCCGCGAGCTGTCAGAATGAATGGAGAGATGTGCGGTCGGAAATCGGCAACGGAGACGCCAAGATGCAATTGAACTTCATGACTAGCAGCCTGCTGGGGGGCTTGGGTTGCGCGCTGCTGATGGCGTCGAGCGTGCTCGCGCAGCAGAAGTCTCTCGATGAACAGTTGCTCGACGATCTCAAGCCGGTGCCGGCGAAAGTGAAGTCGCCCGCTAAGACGAAGGCCGATCAGAAGCCAGACGGCGAGAAGCCAGCGGACAAGCTGGACGATGCGCTGCGCCGCGAGCTGGAGCAGGGTGAGGACATCGGCCAGGAGAAGAATGACGAACACCCGCTGGTGAAGCTTGGACGCGAGATGCGCGAGGTTCAGCAGCGAATTGGTGCCAAGGATACGGCTAAAGGAACGCAGCAGATGCAGCGAACCATTTCGGCTCAACTGGCGGGCCTGATCGAACAAGCGCAGAAGCAACCTCAGGGGAAGAAGGCCGAGGGGAACAAGCCGGGCAATTCGTCGGCTCAAGCGGGAAACGAAAGTGGTTCTGCCAGTTCGCAACCCGGTCAGCAAAGCACGCAACGACTGGAGCTAGGGGAAGAGACCCAAGCTCAGATGAATGAAGTAAAGGATGCTCTGCGGCGCATCTGGGGACACTTGCCCGAAAAAGAGCGCGACGAAATGATCGGTTCCTTGGGTGAGCAGTTTTTGCCCAAGTACGAACGGTTGATCGAAGCTTTTTATAAAAGGCTGGCGGAACGCCCCGCTGCTGGGCAATAATGGGGCGACCTTGGGTTAGCCTGCGAAGGGGTTTGGATCGGAAAGACCGCGCTCGCGGCGAGGCTTGAGATGTGCTCAAAAAGGATGCTTGCATGACAGGATCTCGCCGCCAATTTCTCGCTGCGACCAGCAGTTTGCTCGGCCTGGGCGTCGCGAGTCAATTCAATCCGCTGGCCGCTCAACAGCCCACGATCGACATTGAACGTGTGGCAGCCCAGCTGATTAAGCCTGCGACGCAGCAAGCCATCGATCGCGCACTGGCCTGGTTAGGGGCCCGGCAGAACGATGACGGCTCGTTTGGTGGTTCGGGTTACAGCCGCAATATTGCGGTGGTCAGTCTGGCGGGAATGGCGTTTCTTTCGGCGGGCAATACTCCCGGGCGGGGCGAGTACGGCGAACAATTGAACAAGTGCATCAGCTATGTGTTGAGTGCTGCGGACGAAAGTGGATTCGTTTCGATTCCGGCGACGGCCTCGCATGGTCCCATGTACGACCATGGTTTCGCGACGCTGTTTCTGGCCGAGATCTACGGAATGACGCCCGATTCCGATGTGCGCGAAAAGTTGCATCGCGCCGTCCGGCTGATTGTCTCTACGCAAAATACCGAAGGGGGCTGGCGCTATCAGCCCAAGCCACAAGAAGCTGATCTGTCGGTCACGATTTGCCAGGTGATGGCCCTGCGCGCCGCTCGCAACGCCGGCCTGTTTGTTCCTAACGAAACCATCGACCGCAGCATCGACTATGTGAAGCGGAGCCAGAATGCCGACGGCGGCTTTATGTACATGCTCTCGGGCGGTCCTAGCAAGTTTCCTCGCTCCGCAGCGGGTGTAGTTGCGCTATACAGCGCGGGCATCTATGAAGGGGACGAGATCCGCAAAGGGCTCGACTACATTGCTCAGCAGATTCCGCGGCCGGAAGACTTCAGTCGTGATACGCACTCGATGTATGGCCACTACTATGCCACTCAGGCGATGTGGCAAGCCGGTGGCGAACACTGGCAGAAGTGGTACCCGGCCATTCACGATGTGCTGCTGAAGACGCAACAGGCCGATGGCTCGTGGATGGATCTGATCTGTCCCGAGTACGGCACGTCGATGGCCTGCATCGTCTTGCAGATGCCCAACAACTATCTGCCGATCTTCCAGCGCTAATGCTTGCCCGGCTGTCATTTCCGTTGCTCGTCCTGCTGATTTGTGCGGGCATTGTCTGCGCACAGCCCTCTGCTCCGCTGGCCGTTCCACTCGAGGGAGAAGCCTTTGCCGCGACACTTGCTGGCATCGATTCTCAGCAGAATCTGAAGTGGAAAGTTGGCAACAAGCTGCGCGTGATGCCGGCCGGTGATCTCGTCAGTTGGGGAGCGTGGAAGGATGTTGAAACCGGTCCGCAGATTTTGCTCGCGGACGGTGGAATCTTGCGGGCTGATGTGCTGAAGCTGGATGCGAATCACTTGGTGATTGGCGATGCCGCTGATTTGGGGAGCGTGTTGTGGGGCGAGTCGGCGCTGCCCGTCGAAGCGGTGGCGGGAGTTCTCTGGCAACCGCCGGCCGATCCGCTTGCTCGCGATCGCTTACGAGCGAAGCTGCTGCAGTTGCCGGCGGGGGACGATCAGTTGTTGCTCATTGGCGGCGAGACGCTTAGCGGCGCGTTGCTCGATGTTCCGCTCGCCGGGCGGTTTGCCGAAGACGCCAGACTGACCACTGCGGGCGAAGTCTTTCAGCTGCAAACACCACGCTCCGAGAAGCCGCTGGTGATTGCCGCCAGTAAGGTGCTTGCCTTTCGTCTGGGCGCCGCGACCGTATCGCAGCCTGTGGCCGGTCGAGCTTTTGCGAGGCTCGGTTTTCGCGACGGTTCGTTCGTCGTGGCTCAGGGGTTCGCGATGAAAGGGGATGCCACGCACGTGCAGTTGTCCGCGGGCGTTCAGGTGCTGGCCAACAATGCGTTTGGCGATGGTTCGGCTGGTTGGTTCTGGTCGCAGATCTCGCTGGTGCAGCCTGTGAGCAAGCGAGTGGTCTATGTTTCCGATCTGAAGCCGCTGGGCTACAAGCACCTGCCGTTTCTTTCCGGCGAGTGGTCGTACGGTACCGATCAAAATGTGCTGGGTGGGCAGTTGCGGACGCGCGATCAGGTGCATAGCAAAGGTCTGGGGATGTTCCCGGCATCGCGACTCGCTTACCAGCTCGACGGGCAATATCGCAAGCTGCAAGGTTCGCTGGCCATCGATGCTCAGGCTGCTGCCAAGGGGAGCGTCGTGTTGCGCGTGCTGACAGAAAACGACCAAGGACAATGGAGCACGGCGTACGAGAGTCCGGTGATTCGGGGCAACGAACCGCCGGTGGAATTTTCGGTCGACGTGCGGCAGGCGCAACGAATGGCTTTGCTCGTCGATTTCGCCGACCGGGGTGATGAGTGCGATTACGCCAACTGGCTCGATTTGCGACTGTTGAAATAGGGCATTTTGACGTCAAATATCGCGATTTTCTGCAAACTGGCCTGCTGTGACAGAATTTACGGAAAATAGCCCGGTTTTGGCCGCAAACTTGCAAAACGTAGAGATAGTGGCTTTTTTGTCGAGAGTGGCAGTAGAATGCAAGAGCCTGCTCGGCACGCAAATCTCATCTCGCCGAAATTGCAGGTAGGAGTTCGGCTCATGGACTCGGCGCAATCAACACCAACCCCGCCCCCTGCGCCGAAGCTTCGCGCGCGTGTCGCGGCGATGCGTGCAGCCCGTGCGGCCCTTCCCGCAGTTCAAGCGCCGCCTGTTTCGAATGCGTCATCAGCTCCTCCGGTGCCAAGTATCGTACTTCCGCAGGTCGAAGCAGCGAGTCCTCTCAGTGCGGACAATGAAGGAGCACCTTCTAGCGCCTGGCTTCGTCAAAACACCAGCTTTGCCGTGAGCATGGTTGTGCACCTGATGGCCTTGATTGCTTTGGCTCTGTGGAGCGTCGATGCATCGCCGGTACGGGGCCAGGTCGAGTTAGTGGGCACACCCGCCGAGGCGGAACCCGAGGCTTTTGTGCAGATGCTGACTCCCGCCGAACCGGTTGATGACCTGGATGAACTGCTGTCGCAGGCAGCTGGCGATATGACCGACTTGCCCGATGGGAGCGATCTGGCGCTGCAAGACTTCAACACCGATATTACTGCGCCGGGCTCGTTCGACTTCAGTCGCGACGTGATCCCGAATGGCGAGTTGATGCAGGAACTGGGCGGCGGAGCAGGGAGTGGTGAAGGTGGCGGTGGCAGCGGCGGATTGGGCCCTGGCCTGGAAATAGGCAACATGATGCAGTTCGTCGAGCGGCTGCAACGAGCGGGCGCGAAGACCGGCGACGTTCAGATTTCGCTGATTTGGGACAACTTTAACGACCTCGACCTGCACGTCATCACGCCGCGGAACGAGAACATTTTCTTCGGTCATCGGCGGTCTCGCTGCCGGGGCGAACTCGATGTCGATATGAACGCTGGCGTGGGTACGTCGCGCGAACCGGTCGAGAATATCTATTGGGGCAAAGGCAAAGCGCCCTTCGGCAAATTTCGCGTGGCCGTGCACCATTTCCGCAATCACGGGGCCCCAGACCCGACGCCGTTCGAGCTGCGCGTGCTTGTCGACGGCAAGACCGAGGTCATCAAAGGCGAAATCTCGCTCGGCAGTCCACGGCTCATCATGTACGAATTCGAACGCAAGCCCGGCGATGGCCTGCTGAGGTCTGGTCCGGCGAGTGTCTCGGCTCCCTCTCCGAATGACGATTTTCCGCTGTTAAGCGGTCGCCGATATTCGCCAAGTAATCTTCTGGAAAATGATTGACCAGCGATGCTGGCAATCAGTAAGTTGGCGGGCACTTGTCGTTGGCGCGTTATGCGCAGGGAGTCTTATCAGCCACTGGAGTATGCGAGGGCCGAAAAATGCTCGTTCGTGAGATTCTGTCGCACAAAGGACACGCCGTTCATACCTGCCACGCCGATGACACCTTGGCCGATGTCGTCGCTTGCCTGATGCATCACAACTGCGGCTCGCTCGTCGTAATGAAGGGCGAAGAGATGGTCGGTATTGTTACTGAACGCGATGTCCTACGCAGCTGTGCCGAGGCGCGTGGACCGCTCGACTTTGTGCAGGTCAGCGATCGCATGACAACGGACCCCATCACCGCTCGTCTCGATGACGAAGTTGAAGGGCTGATGGGCGTGATGACCGAACGCCGCATCCGTCACTTGCCCGTGCTCGAAGAGGGCCGCTTGTGTGGCGTGGTCTCCATCGGTGATGTGGTGAAAGCTCATCACCACGAGTTGTGCCAGGAGAATCATTACCTCAAGAGTTATATCCTGAGCTAGTTCAATTTCTCCACGTCGGTCTGCTGGGGTGAGGTTCTCACTCCTCGATCTGCACGTACTTCAATCTGCCGCTCGCGCCACTCTTGATCGTCACGTCGGCCTTTCGCACGCCGAAGTGCTCGGCGATCAGGCGTATGAGTTCTGCATTGGCTTTGCCATCGACGGGCGGCGCTCTGACTCGCGCGAGCCAAGTGCCATCGGACTCTGCGCTCAACTCAGAAGCGCGGGCATTCGGTTTCACTTTGACTTGAATGGTTCGCATCAGCCGTTCGCGGTGCTACGATGTTCGCGCAGGACAACAGTTTTCCAGCGCCAGAGTATCACCGATGAGCACCAAGGTTGCGATTGTTACCGGAGCGGGATCGGGCATTGGTCGCGCGGTGGCGCTGGCCCTGCTGCGTGAAGGTTATACCGTGGCACTCGCGGGACGAAGAGCCGAGGCACTGAAGCAGACGGCGGAACTTGCGGCCGAGCAGCGCGCGAGTGCGCTCGTTGTGCCGACTGATGTCGCGGCCCCAGCTTCGGTTCGCAGCCTGTTCGATCAGGTGGTCGAGAAGCATCAGCGCGTCGACTTGCTCTTCAACAATGCCGGCATGGGCGCGCCGGCAATTCCCATCGACGAACTCAAGGTCGAAAAGTGGCTGCAGCTCATCAGCATCAATTTGACCGGCGCGTTTCTCTGCACGCGCGAGGCCTTTCGCGTGATGAAGGCCCAGCAGCCTCGTGGGGGAAGGATCATTAACAATGGTTCCATCTCGGCGACGACACCGCGGCCGAACTCGGCTCCCTACACGGCCTCGAAGCATGCGATCACGGGCCTTACGAAGTCGTGTGCCCTGGATGGCCGGGCCTTCGACATCGCCTGCGGACAGATCGATATCGGCAATGCCGGGACGGATCTCACCGCCCGGATGGCCGATGGCGTCCCCCAGGCGAATGGCACGCTGGCCGTTGAACCGACCATGGATGTGGGCCACGTGGCCAGCGCTGTGGTCTATATGGCCAGCTTGCCGTTGGACGCGAATGTTTTGTTCCTGACGGTCATGGCCACCCAAATGCCGTTCGTTGGAAGGGGTTAGACAAGGGATATTTACCTTCTGGTAACCTGACGCGGACTAGGAGGACTGGGAAGAAGGCGTTAAATTCGAGGTGGGAGATTTGGAATCACTGGGTCGTTGGGCCTGGGTGAGCGGAATCCCTGCATCGCGGCCGGGTCAGGCTGAATAGAATTACCGCAAACAGTTACTGCATTAGCAGTTAGATTTCGTCCAAGGGGCCAGGCAACCAGTCCGTGCCAGCGTTCGAGCGGGCAACCGTAAGTCGCAGCACCGAGAACGGGTGTTCGCGGCCCGCCGATTGTGTCGAAGATACTGGTCGACGAGACGATGTGCAGCAACGTGCTTGGGTGCTTTTTTCGCACCCAAGTGACGGTGGCCTAAGGCTTTTTGTGGTGCTGTCCGGATTGAGATTTGTTAAGGTGCAGTCTTGGTCGAAGCGACCGATTGTCGCCGGCGACCATTTCATTGGGTTGGGAGATACTCGTGGACCTGGAACGTTTTTTTAAGCCATACAATCCACCGACCACGTCGCTGATCGATGCCCTGCAGTACTGGACGGAAAAGCAACCCGACGACACCGCTTACATCTTCACCGATGGCGAGTCGGAAGAAACCAAGCTGACTTTCTCGCAGTTCAATCAGCGCGTCCGCTCGATCGCGAAGCGCCTGGTCGACGAAAAGCTCGCCGGCGAGCGCGTGCTGCTGCTTTATCCGCCGGGCCTGGAATATGTAGCTGCCTACTTCGCCTGTCTGGCCGCCGGTGCCGTCGCTGTTCCCGCGTATCCGCCACGCCGCAATCGCAACATGATCCGCATTCAGGCGATTGCCGACGATGCGCAAGCCAAGGCTGCGCTCATCACTGGCGATATTGCCGACCGCAGCGGCGACATGCTCGATGAAACCCCGAACCTGAAAAAGCTTCTCTGGCTCGCCACCGACGAAATCGCCAGCGACAGCCATCAAGGCTGGCAACCCGGCAAGCTCGACGGCAAACGCCTGGCGATGCTGCAGTACACCAGCGGTTCAACCGGCACGCCTAAGGGCGTGATGCTGACGCACGGCAACCTAATGACCAACCTGCAGCTAATCACGTACGGCTTCGAGCCAGGCCGCAATGGCATCGGCCTGTCTTGGCTGCCGACGTATCACGACATGGGGCTCGTCGGCGGCGTGTTGAACTCGATGTTCCTCGGACGTCCTAGCGTGCTGATGTCGCCGATGACGTTCTTGCAAAAGCCCATTCGCTGGTTGCGCGGCATCAGCAAGTATCGCGTTACCATCAGCGGTGGCCCGAACTTCGCCTACGATCTGTGCACGAGCAAGATCACCGACGAGCAACTTGCCGGAGTCGATCTCAGCAGTTGGGAACTCGCCTTTAACGGTGCCGAGCCCGTCCGCGCCGAAACACTACACAAGTTCGCCGACCGCTTTGGCCCTTATGGTTTCCGGCTGAAGTCGTTCTATCCTTGCTATGGCATGGCGGAAACGACCCTCATCGTCACTGGTGGATTCAAAGAGAAGGAACCACTGCTCCGCACGTTCGACGGCAAGCAGATCGATCAGCGGCGCGTGCGCCCTTGCGACCCCAAAGACGAAAACGCTCGGGAATTGACGGGCTGCGGTCGTGTGTTGCCGGAAGAGCGCGTGGCCATCGTCGATGCCGACATGCTCAACGAATTGCCCCCCGGTCGCATCGGCGAAATCTGGGTGCAAAGCGGTAGCGTGGCGCAAGGTTACTGGAACAAGCCCGAAGCGACGCAATCGAACTTTCACGCCTACACTGCCGGCAAGAACGAAGGTCCGTTCCTTCGCACCGGTGATCTAGGGTTCTTCCACGACGGAGAACTTTTCGTGACCGGCCGCTTGAAAGATCTGATCATCGTCCGCGGAGTGAATCGTTATCCGCAAGACATCGAACAGACGGTCGAACGCGCCAGTCCGCGCATCAACTCGGGCGAAGTCGCCGCCTTCGCTGTCGACCTGCATGGTCGCGAGCGTTTGATCGTCGTGGCCGAAGTCGAACGAACTCGCCGCAGCGACTGGAGCGATGTCATCGCCGCCATTCGGCGCGATGTCACGCGCGAACACGAACTGCCGCCCGACGCCGTGGTGCTGGTGCGGTTTGGCTCGATTCCCAAGACCTCCAGCGGCAAGATTCAGCGGCATGCTTGCCGCGAAGACTTCCTCAGCAATCAATTGCAAATCACCGCGCAATGGCTCAGCTGGGAACAGCAAGAACCGGGCACCGAAACCGATCACCTGTTGCCTCCAGCAGTTGCCTTGGGCGACGATGTGGACTCGGCAACGGTTCCAGGCGATCCCTCGAAAGAGCCCAATCCAGCTGTCGTGCAGATCGTGATCGAACACGTCAAGATGATCGCCAAGGAGCGGGCCAAGACCGTTGCGCTCGATAGCAACATCGTCACCGACCTCGGGCTCGACTCGCTCGAGCGTCTGCAAATTGCCAACTCGCTGGAAGAGACCTTTGGTGGTCGCTTCCCCGAAGCAGTGCTTGCCGAAATTGAGACCGTCCGGCAAGTTGCCGCGGCGATTGAGCAGTACATCGGCACGCAGCCACTCGTGCAGCGGCAATCGACGGCCGCGGTCTCGACCGAGAACAAGACGCTCGCCGATATCGGCCCTGAGTGCTACGAATTCGATAAGATGCCAGAGTATCAACGGCTGCGTCAGACCATCGACATGCTCGAAAGCCTGGGCGTTGGAAATCCATACTTCTGCGTACACGAAGGGATCACTCGCGACACGGCCCGCATCGAAGGTCGCGACTTCATCAGCTATACGACCTACAACTACATTGGTATGTCGGGTGACCCAATCGTGGGTCAGGCCGCGAAGGACGCGATCGATAAGTACGGCACCAGCGTGTCGGCCAGCCGGCTGGTCTCGGGCGAAAAGCCCGTGCACCGCGAACTGGAAATGGAAATTGCCGACTTTGTAGGTCAGGAAGATTCCATCGTTTTCGTCAGCGGTCACGGCACCAACGAAACGGCCATCGGCCACCTGTTTGGCCCGGGCGATTTGATTCTGCACGATTCGCTTGACCACAACAGCATCATTCAAGGAGCGATCATGTCCGGTGCTCGTCGCCGGCCATTCCCGCACAACGATTGGCAAGCTGCCGACGAGATCCTCAGCGAGATTCGGACCGAGTATCGCAAGGTGCTGCTGGTCATCGAAGGGACCTACAGCATGGACGGCGACTTCCCCGACCTGCCGCGGTTCATCGAAGTGAAAAAGAAGCACAAGGCTTTCCTGATGATCGACGAAGCACACTCCAGCGGTGTGCTTGGCGATACCGGACGCGGCGTGGTCGAACACTACGGCTGCAACCCGCGCGATGTCGATCTTTCCATGGCCACGCTCAGCAAGTCGTTCGGCAGCTGCGGCGGGTACATCGCCGGCTCGAAAGAGCTGATCGAGTATCTCAAGTACACCACACCGGGCTTTGTCTTCAGCTGCGGTCTGACTCCGCCCGCGGCGGCTGGCTCACTCGCCGCGCTGCGACTGCTGAAGAAGGAACCTCAGCGGGTGCATAAACTGCGAGCGAATTCAGACTTGTTCCTGAAACTGGCGAAGGAAAAGGGGATCAACACGGGCTACGCCGGTGGTACCGGTGTCGTGCCAGTGATTACTGGCAACTCGCCCCACGCGCTCATGCTCTCCAGGGCACTTTTCAATCGCGGCATCAATGTGCAACCCATTTTGCATCCCGCCGTGGAAGAAGAGAAAGCTCGGCTGCGGTTCTTCATCAACTGCATGCACACCGAAGAGCAGATTCGCTACACGGTCGACTGCGTGGCGGAAGAACTCACCAAGCTCGATCCCAAGTACCTGCAAATGACCAAGCTCCGCGGTCCGCACATCAAAACCCTGCGAGCCCAAAGCGCGACGAATTCGTAGTGCCGCAGCGAACCAATGTGGTCGCCACGCTCCGTCGTGGCGCAAATCATCTCGCGGAGCGAGATGACTGCCTACCTGTTTGTTAGCCCTGGCTGAAACGGTCGCAGGCCGATATCCTGGTAGTTTGGCATTTCACCCTGTTTGACAGACGTTTGGGCTCGCTAGATTACGGCATGGATTACGGCATTATCACTCGCGTGATGTTCGAAAAAGGCTTTGGCTTTATCCGGCCCAGCCGCGGTCCCGATATCTTTTTTCCGGCAGTCGCCGTGCAAGATAACCGGTTCAACTTCATCCAGCCTGAACAGCCGGTGAAGTACGAACTGGAGCGCGTTTCGATTGAAGATCGCGAAGCCCGCAAGACGCCCTCGAAAGGCCCACGAGCTAAGATCGTCGTGCTGATCGATAAGATTCCCGGCGGTGAGTTGCCTCCTGATCCCGAGACGATGCGCGCCAAGCATCATCCCAAGTCGAAGGGACGCAAAGCGACCTGGAAGCGGAAGATCGAAGTCGGTCAGGTCATGCCGAAGCCCCTTCCCGAGATTCGCCCGATTGAGCCATTGCCGGGCGAAACACTTCCCGGTGATGAGGCGGTCGGTGGAGAGCCAGCCAGCGATACCCCCGTCGATCCTTCCGCGGATTCAACCGCACCCGAATAGGTTCCTTGACGAAGGCAGCGCACGATGCAGTTCACTCTTCGCTTCGCTGTGCTGCTCCTCATTGTCGTAGTAAGCTCGTTCGCGCTGGCCGAAGAGCCAAGCAAGAAGTCTGTTGAGGAAATTGCCAAGAGCGCGCGGCAGTCGATTGTGGTGGTCTCCATCTCCGGCCGCGATGGTGGCCAACAAGGTCTTGGTACCGGCTTCGTTGTCGATGCCGGCGGACTGATCGCTACCAATCTGCACGTCATTGGCGAAGCTCGCCCGATTCAAGTCCAAACCGCCGATGGCAAAAGCCTGCGTGTCACCGGCATTCATGCCACCGATCGAACTCGCGATCTGGCCATCCTGCGTGTCGCCGAGAAGAACTTGCCGGCGCTGCCGCTGGGTGATGCCGATAAGCTCGCGCAAGGCGAAGCCATCGTTGTGCTCGGCAATCCCCACGGGCTCAAGCATAGTGTGGTGGCGGGAGTGGTTTCCGGTACGCGAGATGTGGACGATCGCAAGTTGATTCAACTGGCCGTACCCGTCGAACCGGGCAATAGCGGTGGACCGGTGCTCGATATGCTCGGCCGCGTACAGGGCATCATGACCATGAAGTCGGCTGTCACGGACAATCTCGGCTTTGCCGTAAGCGTGAACGATCTGCGCCCGCTGCTCGAAAAGCCGAACCCCGTGCCGCTCGATCGCTGGCTGACCATCGGCACGCTCGATAGCAAGGAATGGACGACGCTCTTCGGCAGCACTTGGCAACAACGGGGTGGGCGGATCGTTGTCGCTGGCTTGGGTCAAGGCTTCGGCGGGCGATCTCTTTGCCTCGCACAAACGAAACCACCTGAGCGGCCGTACGAAGTGGCCGTGAGCGTGCTGCTCGACGATGAAGCCGGCGCGGCAGGCCTCGTGTTTCAGGCTGACGGCGGCGACAAACACTATGGCTTCTATCCCAGCAATGGCAAACTGCGGCTCAGCCGATTTGAAGGGTCCGATGTCTTTACCTGGCGCGTGCTCACCGAGAAGCCGGTCGCCGCGTATCGAGCGGGGCAATGGAATCGACTGAAAGTACGCGTGGAGAAAGACAAGTTTCTTTGCTACGTGAACGATGAGCTGGTCGTCGAATCGACCGACGACGTCTTCACTAACGGACAAGTGGGACTCGCCAAGTTTCGCCAAACGGCTGCGCAGTTCCGCCGCTTTGAAGTCGGCCCGCAAGTTTCCGATGCCAAGACCGACGCCAAGCTGATCGAGTCCCTTACAACCACCATCGAGACCTTGCCGGACCTGAGCGAGATCCGCGCAGATCAACTGGCCAGCTTGGAAAAAGAAGCTTCCCTCAGCAGTGAACTTCTCCGCGAACGTGCTCGCGAACTCGACGCGCGAGCCGTGGAACTGCGACGTCTCGCCGGTGATGTGCGGACGGTTGATATCTGCCAGCAACTGGCAAGAGTCGCTGGTGCCGATGTGAAACAAGTCGATCTGCTGCGCGCGGCGCTCTTGATTGCCACACTCGACGAAGAAGATATCGAAATCGAAGCCTATGTGCGGCAACTCGATCGACTGGCTCGCGAAGTGACAGCGGCCGTCGAGAAGGAAGCGAAAGAGAAACCAGCAGGTGATGCCGTGAAGCTCGCCGCGCTCAATCGCCTGCTATTCGACGAATTGGGTTTTCACGGCAGTCGCAGCGATTACTATAACGCGGCCAACAGCTACCTGAACCGCGTGCTCGACGATCGTGAAGGGCTTCCCATCACCTTGTCGCTGGTCTACCTGGAAGTGGCTCGCCGGCTGGATGTAAAGATCGTCGGCGTCGGTCTGCCGGGACACTTTGTCGTTCGTCACGAACCGGCCGAAGGGGACGCGCAGCTCATCGACGTGTTTGACGGCGGCAAGCACCTCTCGCGTGAAGACGCAGCCAAGTTGGTGCTCGATAATACGGGTGAACCACTGCAGCCTGACCATTTGAAAACGGTCAATGAGCGGCAAATGCTGCTCCGCATGTTGCAGAATCTGCTCAGCGTCGCTCAGCAGAAAAAAGATCGCGAGGCGATGCTGCGGTACCTGCAGGCCATCGTCGTCATCGATCCCGCTTCGCCACGCGAGCGCGGTCTGCGAGCGATGCTGCGGTTCGAGACCGGTCGCAAGCAGGCAGCTATCGCCGATCTCGATTGGTTCCTCACCAACAAGCCGGAAGGAATCGATCTCGAGCAGATCGAAAAGATGCAGCAGTTCTTTCGCGACAACAAACCCGAACGAATCGTGCCGTAGCGTTACTCTTCCCCGGGGCGAGGATCTTGCCATTGATCGAAGCCGAGCCAAAGTGCGCGGGCATGACGGTGGAGCAAGATCGGCAGGCCGACGACGATAGCGACCAGCACGGCGATCGTCTGCGTTTCCGTCAGTACGTTGGTGAAGAATAGAATGAAGTACGTCACCAGCGTGGCGACGGCGGTGATGCCGTAGTTGATGTAGATCGAACCGAGAAAGAAGCCCGGCTCGCGCTCAAACTTGAGTCCACAGTGCGAGCAGTTTTCGTGCATCCGAAACAGCCCTTTGAAGAGTGGGCCACGACCACACACCGGACAGACAAGCCGCAGAGCTCGACCGACGAGCTTGAGATAGCGAGACATGATTTTCCTAGAGAGGCGAGCAGGTGCATAAGGCAATGCTCAATTATAGCCGTTCGCGGCTTCGATGACGGGCGGCCCAGGTTTCAGGACTCAGGTTTCAGGTTTAAAGTTTCAGGTTCAGGCGGAGGATGTTCCCAGAAGAGATGCGACGACAGAAGAGGCAATTGAGAAATGCGCCCCATCGCACTACGATAGAATGATGTTACGAACCACCGGAAAATCGATGCAGGTGGCGGCGCTGATGCTGCTCCCTGCATCCATGCTGTTGCAGATAACGACCGAGATGCGATCCAGCGTAAGTGTGATGCTGCTCCTCATGCTGTTCGGCATCGCCCTATTCGGGCTGGGCCGGCTGCTTGAAGGTTTTGGTAGCCGAGCTGCGGGATAATCCATCATGCTCCGCTCGCCGCATCGTCTCTTGCTCCTCGTGGCGAGCCTGCTGTTGCTCACGAGGCAGTACGCTCAGGCTCAGTTCATGCCCGGGGCAACGAATCTGCCGCCGGCCGATTTGCAGCTGCTCGATTCGGCTGGTGCGGCCCATCTTGAGAATGCGCGCCAACTGCTGGCCCAAAAGGAGTGGGACGAAGCGGTCGAAGCAATTCGCCGCGTGCTCGAAAACGATGGCGGCCGACTGATTCGGGCCAATGTTGCCAGCGCTTCGCCGAAAGGCGAACCCGGCATTCAGTGGTTTGTCCCCGTGCGAGATTATTGTCATTGGCGATTGGCGGCTCTGTCTTGGGAAGCGCCTGAAGCGCTGGTGGCGTATCGCAAACTGGTCGATCCGCTCGCCGAACGCTGGCTGCTGGATGGGCGGCAGCAACATCAGCCCGCGCTCTTCCGACGCGTGATTGAGGAAGCCTGGGCCAGTCGCTGGGGAGACGACGCGGCACTCGCGCTGGGTGACGATGCACTCTCGCGCGGCGACTTGGTACAAGCTCGCTACTGGTGGGAACGGACGGGCCTCGGCTTTGTCACACGGGCCGGCGTGCCGTTGTGGCTGGTCGCACCTCCGCAATCATCGGCGGACGAAATTGCCAAGCAACTGCTGCCGATACGGGAGGTTAGTCCGTATTATCCCGACAGCGATCTTCCGCCGGCCGATGTGCGCGCCAGGTCGATCCTCGCGGCAATCTTGCAGGGCGAGATGACGCGCGCGCAGACCGAGCTTCGCTGGTTTCGCGCTCTGCACGGCAGCGATGCAGGAACGATCGCTGGTCGCAGCGGCAACTATGGGGAACTGCTGACGGCTCTGAGCGAGCAGGCCAAAGCCTGGCTGGCGATCGCCAAGCCCGCGACCACGTCCACCTTCGCGGGCACGCCCGTGCGCAACGGCGTGTACTCGCAGCCGCCCGATCCCGCGGGCTCGTCACTCTGGAGCATCAACTTGCCGAGACTCACTTCCGATCGCGATGTGGTCGGTGCCGGGCGGATGCGAGTCGCCGACGATATGAAAGCGCTGCTCGCTTACTATCCGGTGATCTGGAAAAACGATGTCCTGGTTCGGGCCGATGCTCGCGGCGATTCTTACCTGGCGTCGTACGACCTGACGACCGGCAAGCAGCGGTGGCGAATTGGCTATCAGCGGCAAGCTACGCGGATGGTCGAACCGCCGACAGACGACGGTTCGCTCGGCGAATACAACGATGCCCATGCCGACATGCCCCGGCACGTGGGCGTGACGCGTTACACGCTAACGGTACATGGCGACCAGGCCTTTGCGCGGCTCGGTTCGCCCGTCACCGTGCCACGCGCACATCGCCTCGATCGCTTGCTCGCCAAAGATCAAGGCTGGATCATCGGCATCGATCTGGCCGCCGAAGGGAAGCCGCTCAATGGTTTTCCGCTGCGACCAGAATCGGCCGAGTGGTCGTTTGAAGGTGCGCCGATTATTCACGAGGGTGCGCTGTATGTGGCGATGCGGCACGTCGAGGGTTCCCGCTCGCAGGTACACATTGCTTGCTTCGAACTGGCCACGACCTCGGTGCCGACCAGTGATGACGAAGACGATTCTCGCCCCATTGGCAGGCTGCGATTTCGCACGCGGATTGCTTCGTCAGCCACGCTCGGCGGCGGCAATCTCGACGAGGTCAGCCAACTGCTGCTGACGGCTGCGCATGGTCAGATTTATTGCAATACCAACGCTGGCGCGGTTGGCGCGGTCGATGCGACCTCCGGCCGGTTGAAGTGGGTGGCTACTTATCCCCGCTCCAGCTTTGGCGACGAAGCGAGCGGCGGCAGCACGTTTTTTCGCGATCTGAATCCGTGTCTCGCTGCCGATGGCCTGATCATTGTGGCGCCGCAAGACAGCGAACGAATCTTCGCGCTCGATGCCATCTCGGGGCAACTGCGCTGGCAGACACCAGCCGGCGTGGCGAGCGATGCGGCTCACTTGCTCGGCGTGCGCAACGGCAAGCTGATCGCCGCGGGAGATCGCGTTTATTGGTTCGCGGCGAATACAGGCCGACTGCTGACACAGTACCCGGCAGGTCGCCCCGAAGGATCGGCGACCGCTGCACCGTCGCCGCGCGGACTAGGGCTGGGAACACTCGCCAGCGATCAGGTGTGGTGGCCGACGCGCGAGAGCGTGTTGATTTTTGCGATCGAACCGGTCGCTACCGGAACGTCGTTCGCGCCGGCCATGATCCGCGAGATTCCACTTGTGCCGCGCAACGTGCAGGGTGGCAACTTGCTGATCGCTGGCGACAAGTTGCTTATTACTACGGGCACGCGGTTGTCGGCGTTTGGGCCTCAGCCCGCTTCACTACCGCCCGAGCGTCCCGAGGCACGTTAGCACGCAGCACGCTTAATCGTCTTCGTACACCACGGCAGCGCGACGGCGAGGAGCGAGGCGAGCAGGCCGGCGTTTGATAGGGCCTTCCCCTTCGACGAACCAGTAGCCGCCCAGCAGCTTGTAAAAGAACAGGATGATGAAGGCACCGCCGGTGGCCACGCAAAAGCCAATTGGGCTGATGGGCGTGACGCGGGTGCCTTGGATGAAGGCGAGAATGCCGCAGCCAATGACCGTGCCGCCGATACCCATCGCCAGCGTGGCGACAGCACCACCAGGATCTTTGCCAGGCATGATCGCTTTGGCGAGCAGGCCGACGATGGTGCCGAAGCCTACCCACGTCAAAAACGTGTTCGCAATCTGCTGGGCAGTTTCGAGAAATTGAGCGTTGTCCATGGCAGCCTTCCCTGGTTGCACATTGCCGTATCAGCAGGTTGTATCGGCTGATCTGCTCAGGAACTTGGGAGCGACCGTGGGGGAAGGTCAAGCTGCGGAAGTTGGTTGAAGTGTAGTGTCGCTAGCAATGCTACTTCACCAAACTTCGCAGCGTGTAGTGCGCTTCGGCCGGATGGAACGCGGAGCCATCCGCGGCGAGCGACTTCAGCCGCAGTTCGTAATTGTGACCAGCACGCAGGTCGTTGACGGTGAGCGTCACTCGTTTTTTGTCGGGACTGAGTTCAGCTGTCACAACCTTTTCGGTGCGGCGGTCGATGTCGTTGCCGCCGTAGGCGGGAGTCGATTCGCGGCGGTAACTGCTGAGCGAATAGTTGGCGACATCGGCAGCCAGCTTGTCATCGACTGGCTCGAAAAAGTCGAGTTCAAAGCCCGTTTTGGTCGCCCGCATTTCGGCGAGACCATGGCCGAGTTTCGCGGGATCGATCTGGATCCGAATCACTTCGCCGATGTTGTTCCCCGCACCCCAGCCACTATCGCGGAGGTTACCGATGACCAGTTCCCCGGCGGGCGAAACTTCGCAGCAGATGGGCCCCAGCGGAGACTCTTCCGGCGTCGTTGGCACCGTCAGCGGATAGCTGCAGCCTTGATAGTCGCCGTTCACCTTTTGCAAACTCATGCGAATCAAGCGGCGCGTATCGTACTCGCAGCCCACGAGGTGCCCTTCGAGCGGGCCGAAGTGGATTTTCTTGCCTGCTGCCTGCAACTGCTTCGGCGTGGTCAAAAAGCAGATGCCATTCACACTCCGCGTCCACGGATGCGGAATATCGATCGCGGGCGGCGTCAGCTTGTCCGGCTTCTGCGCGCCTTTGTTCACAAACCCGTAGTGCTTGCCAGGCTGCACAAAGTTCAACTCATTGAACGGGTTGTAGTTCCCTTGATTGTCGGTGACGAATAGTTCGTCCTTCGCATTGAGGGCCATGCCCATCGGAAAGCGATGTCCGTGGGTGAGGACTTCCATGTGAAAGTACGGATCTTCGACGCTTCGCAGCGGTGTGAGCCGCAGCACGGAACCTTTGAACTTTTCGGCAATGGCTGGGCGATTATCTTGAAAGCAGGGCAAAGCGAGGTAATAGTTCCCCTCACCGTCTTGCGGAAGGCCGACTGCCCAGTCGTGATAGTCGCTGGTGTAGCCCCAGCCTGAGGCCAGGGCCTGAAATTGCGTCGTTTTGTTCGTGGCAGAATTAACTCGGAGCAGCGCGTATTTGGCCGCAACATCGACATAGTCCGCACCGGCCTTGATGCCATAGGGAGCGGCGAGGCCATCGGCGAGCAATTCGCTTTGAGGCAGGGGTTGCGAAAGTGTCTCTGCTTTGAAGGCGATGACCTGCCCCTTCAGAGACGCGACCACGAGATCACCATTCGGTCGCCAAGCCAGCGCAGTGGGCATGATCTCGGTTGGCAATGCCATCCGCTGACCGCTGAAGCCAGGCGCGATGACGACGGGTGGCTGCTCGAAGGGAAACGGCGGAATCCGTGGCGCGTGGTATTCATCCTGCGGTAACAGCGATTGATACGTGGCGGTGAGTTCCAGTTGTCCGCCGTCTGGTCTCCGTGGCGAAATGACGACGGTGCCGTCATCCAGCCAATCGAATTTGCTGGTCTTGGACGCCGAGATCTGCAGCTTGCCACGCAAGCCAAGTGTGAGCGACAAGGCATCTTCGCTCGTCTTCACGTCACGGCTGGATTGAATGGCGTGCTTTTCCGCATCCAGTAGTTGCCAACGAAACTTTGTTAGCTCGGGTACCTTTGACAATTCGTAGCGACGCTGCCAACCATACTCGTTTTTGTTCAGTAGCGGCTCGAACGTCTGTTTCACGTGAACCGTGAATGTCTCTGGATCCGCTGGCGCGTCGCCGACCGCGCGATACTCCAAAGAATATTCAAAGCTGGCACTCTGCTTCGACAACACCCAGTCACGCGGGTCCGCTAACCATTGTCCTTGAGTGGTCGGGGCGTACGTTCGGCCACCGAGATCGATCAAAAGGTCGCTCTTCGATATTCCCGTTTCCAGCAGCACGCTTCCGGCTGGTTCCCAGTACCAGTTCTTGCCCTTGGTGCGTTGGCGGGCGAGATCGCCTTGCGACCAACTGAGGAGACGATGCGTGCTGAGGTCGAAGAGAATGTTCTGGCGATTGGGCAGGCCGATGAGCAAGGCGCGCTCGAGTGTTTGGCCTTCGTGTTCGATGAGATCGCTGATGACGAGAGGCTGTTTGTCGGTGTTGTCCTCGCTGGAGTAAAAGCGGGCGACGCGAACGGGCGCGGGGAGTGGCGGCTCGAAGCCGGGAGTACTGAGGACTTGCCAGACGGCGGCCAGTTGCTCGTCGAGCTTGTCGTGCAGCACCCCGCGCACGGGGATCTGGACCGAGGGCATTTCCATGCGCGGGACGATGCGCGCGGGATTGCGGACCCAGCGATCGAACCAGCTTTTGCGTAGGCGATTTTGCGGCAGGGAGAGTGTCGGCCCGCGGGCATTGAGTGGTGCCTTCACAGGCTGCACACTGCCAACCTGATGACAACTGGTGCAACCAAAACCGTCGGTGCCGACGAGCCGGCGACCGGCCAAGGCGCGGGCTTCGAGTTGAGCCGGCGAGATCTCGGGTTCATTGGTGCGAGGATCGGCAGGAATGCGATCCTCTTGAATCAGGTGCGCGGCGAGCTGATGCGTGTGTTCGTCGTTCAGCCGGAACTTGGGCATCTGCACCAGCAAGTAAGGTCGATGCGCGGGGCCCGCGCGGTTGATCGCGCGGGCCAGTGCTTCGTCGGTCAGCTTATCACCCACGCTGTTCAGGGACGGCGGCGTCATCGCGGGGATTTGCGGCGCGAGTTCTTCGTTGGCCTCGGCTAACTTTGCCAGCTTGTCGGCCAGGCGACGCGGAACCACTCCCGCCGGTGCTGGTTCACGGGCGTGACAGGCGAGGCAGTTGTTCTCGATCAGCAACTGCGCGCCAGTGGTCACGCGCGGATGTTTGGGCGACTGCTGACGTAGTGTGAAGTATTTTTCGAGGGCTACGGCGTCACTCTTGGCTAACGCAAATACAGGTTGAGAATTTTCACTTGCTTTTGCACCAGCCGCGCAGCTTTGCTTCCACTTAGTCGCACTGGTGAGTTGTGCGATTGCGGCCGGAGCTTTCACTTTCGCAACTTCTGCTTCCTCGGGCAAACGATGGCATTGATCGCAGCGATACTTGCGCGCAACCAACAGGCCCTCATCGGCCTTCTTCTTTCCTCCCGCCTCTCGTCCCTCGTCTCCCGCCCCTGTCCCCTCCGCCCCCTTCCCCAGATACAACGCCAACGATTGCCGCTGATCAGCCGTCAGTTCAAACACCGGCATCCGATGATCGCGATTGAGCGATTCCGGCTTTTCGAGCCAGCGGGCAAAGTACTCGGCCGGACGTTTCGCGGCGATGTTCGTGAGATCACCACCACCGAAGAGACCACTCTCGCCGAACTCGCCCCGCTGATGACAAGCGAGACAGCCTTGCGTGAGGAAGAGCGTCTCGCCTGCTGCCGCGGAAGGTGGCGCGGACTTTTCTTTCTTGTCTTTGGAGCTGTCTTTTGAAATAGGCTCTTTCGGTTTGAATTCTTTGGGTTTCGCAGCCGGCTTCTGCTCAGCAGGTCTGCTGCTGAGCAACCAATCGGCCAGAATCTCTGCCTCGTTTTGCGATATCGCCAGATAGGGCATCCGTCGTTCGATGCGAGGCTCGTCTTTTGCTTCGGCAGGAGCTTCGTGCTTGGCCATCAGCCATTTCACCAGCCATGGTCGTTGCAAGTTGCCGGCCAGCTGATCGAGCGCGGGAGCCGGAACGGGCAAGTTCGCTTGCGCTGATTCACCCGCGTGACAAGCTTCGCAGCGCAGCGCGCGGGCGAGGACCGCACCTCGCTCAAAATCGTGAGGCAAGGTTTGTTTACGATCGTGGGCGAAGGCTCGCGCAGGGATGGGTTCGAGCGAGAAGCGGTCGCTCGACCAGAAGAGAGAAAACTGTGCGGGGAGTTCACCGGCGCTGTACGAAATCTCAATCGGCAGCGCGCCAAACGACAACGGCAGCGGCGACGACGCCAGCCAGGCTTGAAACTTCTGGGTCCCGATGAGCTGCTTGCCGTCGAGCTTGACTGCCACGGTTCCTTGCCCATGCACGTGCAGCTGAAACTTGGCATCGTCAGGAATCAGCACCAGACCGCGCCAGGTGATGGTGACTGGCTTGCTGGGATCGAGTCGTTCGTCAGCGACGGCGGTGCCCGCAGCGGGGGGAGCCGCATCGATTCGCACGACGGGCTGCTCACCCTGTTGAGCATACTCGGCGATCAAGCCCGGCAGGTTGGGCTCTTCCTCTTCTTCGTCCTGGGCTAGCGACGGAGTGGCAATCAGCAGCAGGGCCGCGGCCAGCCAGCGAGATCGTTGCAACCAGTCCATCCGTCCCTCGTCTATGTCATTCATCCAGGCGATCAAACCTCAGCACCTGTGATTGTGCCTGCGACGAACGCAGATTGCTACCGGCCCCAAGGTAGCCCGACGCGTCAGCGAGGGAGAATCGTACAACGACATCGATTGCAGTTCACGATCAACACAGCACCTGGGAGGCTTGAGCATGGAGACCAGTGTGAACCTCACCCTCGCTGACGCGTCGGGCTACTAGTCGCAGGCAAAAACCAAAGCCAAACGACGGCGGAGAGGCGGGCGAGGGTGCCGATGACAAAGAAGAGGTGAAAGCGATCGACAGAGAGGTAGCCGAGATCGACCGGTTCCTGGCGCGGCCGTTGATCGAAGAGCAGGCCAAACAGCACGGCACTCAGGGCCGTGACCAGGCCGCCGAGGGCAAAGTAGGCGCTGATGTGCGGCGGCGAGTTTTCGCCGGGCGAGAGCTTGAGCATGAGATGCGGCAGGCAGACATTCAGGCCGGCGTAAGCGATCCAGCAAACGTACGCGCCGCCAAACCAGAAAGGATGCTCGCGCGTTGCCAGTGTGAAGAAAAGGAGCGAAACCGAGACGATGATCTGCGACACGATCATGATCGAGCGGCTGAGACCGCGATCGGCAAAGTAGCCGATCAGCGGCGAGATCAAGATTTGGCCGAGGTGCATCAAGGCAACCAGCTGAAGGACTTCGCTCACGGGCAACTTGAGCACCACAATGGGAAAGAAAGCTTGCGCGGCTTGCGTCACGCCGTTGGCCAGGCCGGCGTAACACCAAAAACCAAGCAACGGACGGAAACGCAAATCGGTGAGGACGTCCCAGAGTTCTCGCCGACTGCTGCGCGGCGGCAGGACGAGCGGCGGTTCGGGCATCCAGATGAGCGGCACGATGGCGACGATCATGCACCACGCGCCGGCAAACGCTGGGAACGACAACGCCTCCCATTTGCCAGCTGCAACATTCCACAGCGGGTAGTAGTGAGCGAAGGCTGCGGCGGCGAGGATGCCGGCAATGTTTCCAATAGCCAGCAGCGAATTGCGCAGGCCGATGAAAGTGCCGCGCGTCGCGGACGGGGCGACATCGCCGAGCCAGGACCAGAGCGCGATCGCACCAACGAACATCGCCAGGTGCCAACCACCCCACAGGTTCACCAGCCAGGCGAGTTTCCAGCGGTCGTGCTCGCTGGCGTCCGGGCGACAAACGATCGGCAAGGCCAGCAGCAACAAGCAGCTAAGCAGGAAGGCTGCCACCGAGAACCACTTCCGGCTGCCAACAAAGCGCAAGATTCGCGGCGTCGAGAGTCGCAGGGTACCGGCCAGATTCGGGGCCGCCAGAATCAAGCCGAGGGCAGTTCCCTCGGCTCCCAGTTCACGCGCCAGGTAAGTCACCAGCGTGGTGCTTACCAGTCCATTTCCCAGGCCCCAGAGTAGGCCATTGAGATGCGCCTGCCAAAGAGTGGTTGGGCGCATCGTCGCTGAAAGCCTGTCACGGCCGAGGGGTTCGTGAGAGCAAAACGCAGATTAGAAGTCCGTTGGCAAGCCGTTGGTCTGCCATGCTGGCATCGGTGCGGTGGAGTTGGTCGCGGAGCCAGGGGCTCGCGTCTTCCGCCCGTGCGATGTCATCAACTGAGCATACACGCTGTAGTCAATCGTATCGGAGATAAATCGGGTTGAACCATCGGCAAAGCAAACCACAAAGCCACCAGAATGTTGGCTGGAAGGACGGGCATAGCTGCTGCTACTCGACAGAGGCGAACCAGTTCCTTTGGCGCGAGGATCAAAGTTTTTGTTCAGGCTGACGCTCGGTGCGGTCGAGGCTGTCATCACTGCTTCCCAAAAGACCGCGTTGTAATGCTCCTGCGAAGCATCGCGCCAATCCCAGACATCTACGTTCTCGGCAAACAGGATGGTTTGGGTGGTACCGTCACCACTGGCGATACGCCCCGTGTCGCCAGACGTAATGATACCGAACGTATCGGAACTACCCTTCAAGGTGTCGCGGAGCGCTCCGTTCTCGAAATAGTCAAATGGATTACTGCCTGAAGTGACATTCTCCCGACCACCATTGGCAGCGTAAGACGATTTATAGGGTTCGTTGTTATCGGAGTTGTCGGACGGGCAGGCCATGATCTTCAAGCGGCCACCAGAGACAAGTGGCAAGTTCGTACCCGGTGCCATCCCGCTCTTGTTGGCGTTGGTGGCTGCAATATTGATTTCTTCTAGGACGGCAGGGGCACCCAGAGAGTCGGAGAGGGCATGAACCCAAGTCAGCGCATTGGAAGTGTCAGTTGCGTTGGCCGGAGTTGTTTGGGAGCCAGGATAGTAGTAGCGGATAGGAGGTAGTTTTTCCTTGGCCGTTTGGTACAGGATAGCTGACGTTCCCAGCTGCTTCATATTGCTGGTGCAAATGGATTGTCGAGCCCGTTCTCGTACTGCTTGTACCGCGGGAAGGAGTAGGGCCATCAAGACGCCGATGATGGCGATGACGACCAAGAGCTCGACGACTGTGAACGCCTGCCGATTGTTGCGACCCATTTGACGTGCCTCCCTCCAAGCGTGTGCTTGCCTGCCTGCGTCTGACCGAAAAGGATGTTGACTGCGTTCGATTGTTCCGACCGAACTGTCAGCTGACTGTTGTGTCTCTGCTTCTGCGAACCGCTTATTCTCACCGCGCCAGCTGCTCGCGGCAACTATTTGGTCGTTTCTTCTGACGCCCGCCTAAGGATTTCTTTCGGCTGCGAACCAACCATCGCTCGACCAGAAGCGCGTGCGCACGCCGTAGTTCACCGTGTACACAGGCCCGAGCAAAACGAGAATTCGTGCTGTCAGAGAAGAGGACCAACCAGATAAGCTTGCAGTTAATTGTCGCAAAGCCGACAAGCTGTGTACAGTTCGCGCCAGGAAAAAAGGGAGAAAAACTGTGGGTTGGCCCCTGAGTGGAAAAGGGGCGTTGATTCGCTCGGAGAGTTGAAAAAGGGGCCAAGGGGGAGCGAGAAGGAGTACGGGGGGAACATCTCGGCGGAGCGAGAAGGAGTACGGGGGGGACACGCGGGATGGTGGGGGACCCCGCAAAGTGGGACAATGGTCTTTGCCTATCGGACCACCTTCAGACGATTGGCGAGGATTTCCTCTCGGCGGAGTGAGGGGACTACGGTGGAGCGAAGCACGTCGTTTGCTTGGCGGGAAGCAGGATTTTCACATTAATGACTTGAATCGGCTCGCGGCCCTGTTGCACGAACAACGCACCACTTTGCTACAGCGGTGGCGGCTGCAGGTTCGAGAGTTGCCGGTTGCCCGCAACCTCGACATTCCGACGCTCAACGATCACATCCCGATGCTGGTCGACGAGCTGGTGGTGGCTTTTCAAACTAACTCCGATCAGACCATTGCCGAGGCGCTGAGTGTCGGCAGTTCCCTCGCCCACGGGTTGCAGCGCGTTCAAGACGCTTTCGACATCGAAGAAGTCGTCGCCGAGTACAACATCCTGCGCGGTTGCATTCACGATCTGGCCGACGAGAACGGCTTCGTGCTGCAAGGGAAGCCGTTTCATATCATCAATCGCGTACTCGATCATGCGATCGGCCTGGCGCTGCAGACCTATGCGACGCAGCGTGCCCTGGAAGTGCAGCGACGCCGCGAGGAGTATCTGGCGTTTGTGGCCCATGATCTGCGCACTCCGCTCAACGCCATTTCGCTCGCTGGCCGAGTTTTGGAGATGACGCTGAAGGAGCAAGGGACCGATGCGGGCGCCGCGCAGATGTTGAAGGCGATGCGCCGCGGCGTGCAACAACTGGAAAGCCTGGTTGGCAAGGTGCTCGACGAAAACGCCAACCTGCAGACCGAAATCGGCGTCAAATTGGAACGTCGCGAGTTTGATCTGTGGCCGCTGGTGCAGTCTCTGATTCAGGATCTGCATCCGGTCGCGGGGACCTCCAGCGTGCGGCTG
Organism: Anatilimnocola aquadivae; assembly: GCF_049819085.1. GTDB lineage: Bacteria > Planctomycetota > Planctomycetia > Pirellulales > Pirellulaceae > Anatilimnocola. The sequence goes on along the minus strand of NZ_CP187419.1, from coordinate 7,603,460 downwards.
TCGAATAACGTACCCGATGACTTAGTCGTCTATGCCGATGCCGCTTTGCTCCAGCGAATCTTTCAAAACCTGATTGCCAACGCCATCAAGTACACGGCCCGCGGAGAGATCGTGATTGACGCCGTCGAGCTGGCCGATGGCGGAGTGGAATGTTGGGTGATCGACAATGGCGCCGGCATCCCGCCCGAACTGATCGACAAGATCTTCGATAAGGGAGAAACCGATGCCGATATGGCCGGCGGCATAGGGCTCGGCCTAGCCATTGTCAAAACCTTTACCGAGGCCCATGGCGGAACGGTCAGCGTCGAGAGTAAACCGGGCGTCGGCACCAGGTTCCGATTTTCGCTCCCCGCTAAAGCGGCCACGTAGCACCATATGCCGCTGGCGAAGTGAGCGACTTCGCCAGCGAATGTTGACGCCAACTCCTAAATCAGCGCTGCGGTTTCTCGCCTTCCGCGGCGCGTGGGGGCTGCAGCATGGGGAATGCTTCCCGCAGCTTTTTACCAGCTCGGATCTCGCGGAGCTTTTCTTCCATGATATTGGCAGGGTTGAAGGACGGCGGAACCGATCGCGGTGGATAGTCGTCAAACGTCGCAGCAAATTTAAAGACGTTGTCCATTACGCCGTACATCGTCTGAACGTGATTGAGTTGCCAATCCCAGAACGTGTTTGACGTAATGTCAGCCCGTTCAAACGGATCCTGCATCAGGTTGAAAATCTTTTGCAGCCGCAGTGTGGTGAAAGGCTCGGCCCACACTTGCATGGTTCCCGGTTTGCGCTGTTCAGAAAAGACATACTTGTAGTCTCCTTGCCGCATGCCGACGAGTAAGCCATCGTCGTCGGTGTAATAAAACGTATCACGGGCGCTCTTCACGCCGTTGTTTTTACCAGCGGTGCCTTCGACCGACGTGAGGAACTTCGACTGATCGAAGCCGTCGAGGTGTACTTTGTAATTGCGGCCGTGAGGACCGGTTGTGGTGTAACCGGCTTTCAACTTACCAATAATATCTGACTCGCCAGCAACTGCGCACAACGTGGGCACCCAGTCGTTGTGGCTCATGATTTGATTCGTGACCGTGCCCGCCTTGACCTTCCCGGGCCAGCGCACGAGGCAAGGAACGCGGAACGCTCCTTCCCAGTTGGTGTTCTTTTCCGAACGAAAGGGAGTCATCGCGCCGTCGGGCCAGGTATTCATGTGAGGACCATTGTCGGTCGTGTAGACGACGATGGTGTTCTCGGCGATCCCTAAATCGTCAAGCGCCTTGAGGATCAAGCCGATGTGATTATCGTGCTCGATCATGCCGTCGATGTACTCGCTGTCGCCATGCTGATACTTGCCGCGGTTCTCAGCTTTGACGTGCGTTCGCAAATGCATGCGCGTGCTATTGAACCAACAGAAGAAGGGCTTGCCAGCATTGGTTTGCCGCTTGATGAAATCGATCGCGCGGGCCGAGGTTTCGTCGTCGATGGTTTCCATTCGCTTCTTGGTGAGAGCGCCAGTGTCTTTGATCGTTTGCTTGCCGACGCGGCCAAAGCGAGGATCATCGGTCGGGTCATCGACGGCCGTGGCCTTGCAATCGAGCACGCCGCGCGGACCAAACTTCTTCAGATACGCCGGGTCCTTGGGATAGTCTGGCAACTCGGGCTCTTCTTCGGCATTGAGGTGATAGAGATTGCCGTAGAACTCGTCGAAGCCGTTGACGGTCGGTAATGTTGGGTTGCGATCGCCGACGTGATTCTTGCCGAACTGCCCCGTGGTGTACCCCAGGTTGCGCAGCAGTCCACCGATCGATGGATCTTCCTGGCTCATGCCCATCGGCGCGCCGGGAAAGCCGACTTTGGTCAGGCCCGTGCGAATGCCATGCTGGCCGGTCAAGAACGCCGCGCGACCGGCGGTGCAGCTTTGCTCGCCATAGTAATGCTGCAACCGCATTCCTTCCTTGGCGAGGCGGTCGATGTTCGGCGTTTCATAACCCATCAGGCCGCCGCTGTAGGTGCTGATATTCGTCGTGCCGATATCGTCGCCAAAGAGCACCAGAATGTTCGGCTTCTTCGTTTGCTGCGCCTGCGCGTTCTCCGCACAACAGACGAGCGCCAGCAGTGTCGCCGCGATCGCTGGCCAACAGCCGACCATTCGCCGCGAGTGCCAAGAAACAAAAGGCATGGTGTTCATCCTGGGGGTCTCCTAGAAAAGAGAAGTGAGAAGAGTGATATCCTGAGCCGACAGCGTGAATGCCCGGGGAGTATGTATCCTGCAAACTCACCGCTTCGCGCGAATGGTTATCACTCGCAGGAAATTACGTGACACGCCGTTTTTGATTGAGTTAGATTGTCTGCCTGTAACGGTGGATACTCAACTCAGATTTGTTTGAAATATAGCACGATGTCGCAACTTAAGTCTTGTGCCAGTGTATGTGTTACTTGATTAAAGGCCAGCAATGATTCAGTTTGGCATTCGCGACCTGTTGGGGCTGACGGCCGTGGCGGCGGTGTCGTGTTTGTTTGGCGGTCTGCTGGCCCCGCGCGACACGATGTCGGAGCTGGGTACCGCGGCTGGGATCGGTGTGTTTGGCATGGCCTGTTACCTCGCGGGCATTGCGGTGGGTAAATCGAGTTGAGAGGCACTGTTCAGTGACCACGCCGATCATTATTAAAATGTATTGACTTAATGTCAAGTACATTTTAAAGTTTCTGGTGGGGCTGGCTTGCCGCCACCGTCGTCCTCTCGCTCTGCCGAGAGGAACGTGCAGCCGTGGGCTGTTCGTTCGATCGACAGAGATGCCGGCGACTCGGCAGGAGACTGGCCCCGCGCGAAGTTATCACGCGGAGCACCCCCCTGTTCAGGGCCTGTTCAGGCAGCATTTTGAACAGGGGTGTACGGTGGTTATCAAACGGTTATCGGGAAACGGCGAATTGGGCGGTTATGCGAGACGCAAGCGATTGATATCAAGCAGGTTACGGCGAATGTCGAAATTCGATTTTTCGCGCAAAAAGTTATCAAAACGGGTTGTCGAAGAGCGGTGAAAATGGACTGTTCAGCAGGTGATTCGGAGCGGCTTGCGGAGAGGGCCGTACGGTAATCAAACGGTTATCGGAAATCCATCCGATATCGCTGATTTGTTCGCGTAACCCACAGCCGAGATGAGAGTTAGGAAGAATGGTTATCACGAATAAACGAGCGAAAAAGTTATCAAAAGTGGTTATCGACGACCACCCAGATGGGGCATTTTCGATAACCGGCTAAGCAGGTGAGGTTGGGCCGTTTAAGAAGGCCTCTTCGGCGTAGAAGAGGCCGGCGGCTCGCTGCTGGATCATCAGCGGAGTGGTACCGCGGAGGAGGTGGAAGAGTTGACGGAGTGAATCGCAGTCGCAGGTGCCGTAGAGGTCGACGTAGGCCAGCTCGATGCCACGGTCGTAGAGCGTGCCGAAGAGTTGCCAGCGGGGAGCATCGGGGGCCGAGGTCCAGACGAAGGAGCCATCGAGCTCGGTGTAGAGCCGGGGCTGCTCGCCGAGGGCGGTGAGGGCGTCGTCGAAGGTGCGGCCCCAGGGGCCTCCTTCCCAATCGCTGGGAAGGAGCAGGTGCCCCTGCGTCGCCGTGGTGGCCAGTTCCGGCTGAGCGTGGATCGAGACTTCGCAGGCTAATATCGTCATGCCAAGCTCGCTTCCGCGCTCGGCGGGGGATATTCTGGGACGAAAACGACGAGGCGGGTCATGCCTAAGTGGAATCTGCTGGTTGGGTGCGCGGTGGTCATGGGCCTGCTGGGGCTGCGGCCGGAGACGTTGCCCGCCCAAGAGAAAACGGAACGAGGCGAAATCCTGTTCAACCGGGATGTGCGCCCGATTCTGTCCGATTCGTGCTTCCCCTGCCACGGGCCCGACGAAAAGAATCGCCAGGCGGAACTGCGGCTCGATCAGCCTGAGTCGGCGTTGCTGGCTCGTGAAGGTCGCCGCGCGATCGTGCCGGGGAGTGCGCGGGCGAGTGAAGTGTTCCGCCGCATCACAACCAGCGATGCCGCGGAGCGGATGCCGCCGCCCGACAGTGGCCACGCGCTCAGCGCCCAGCAGATCGACCTGCTGCGGCGGTGGATCGAGGCCGGCGCGAAGTGGGAAAGGCACTGGTCGCTGATCCCGCCCCAGCGACCGCCGCTGCCGACGGTGAAGCAGAGTGAATGGCCCGCCCAGGCCGTCGATACGTTCGTGCTGGCTCGACTGGAGAAAGAGAAACTGACCCCTGCTGCACCAGCGGAGCGATCGACGTTGCTCCGGCGTCTCTCGTTCGATTTGACTGGCCTGCCGCCGACGGTGGAGGAAGTCGAAGCCTTCGCAGCAGACCCCGCGCCCGATGCTTATGAACGGCAAGTCGACAGGCTGCTGGCTTCGCCCCGCTATGGCGAGCGGATGGCTGGCCCGTGGCTCGATGCGGCCCGCTACGCCGATACGAGTGGCTATCAAAGTGATGGCGAGCGATACATGTGGCGGTGGCGCGATTGGGTGATTGAGGCTTACAACCGCAACCTGCCCTTCGATCAGTTCACGATCGAGCAGTTGGCCGGTGACCTGCTGCCCGATGCCACGCTCGAGCAAAAGATTGCGACGGGCTTTCATCGGAACCATCGAGGGAATGCTGAAGGTGGGATCATCGCAGAAGAGTATGCGGCCGAGTATGTCGCCGATCGCGTTGAGACCACCGGAACGGTTTGGCTGGGCCTGACCATCGGCTGTGCGCGGTGCCACGATCACAAGTTTGACCCGCTGCCGACGCGTGATTTCTACAGCTTGGCGGCGTTCTTCAACAACGTGCCGGAGAAGGGCCGGGCGGTGAAGTTTGGCAACTCCCCGCCGTTTATCGCGGCGCCAACCCAGCGGCAGCAGGAACACTTACTCGGATTGGAAATTGCCTTGCTGACGGCGAGAGCCAAGTGGCTGCGGTTGAAGTCGCGCATCGACCGTGGGCAGGAAGCTTGGGAGCAGTCTCGGCCCGAGAACTTGCCGGCTCATTTTTTGCCGGCCGATTCACTCGTGAAGGAGTGGAACTTTGACGACGCTCGGTTTAATGCCGAGCGTGTCATCGATGCCGGCGACATCGCCGACTTTGGCTATCTCGACAGGTTCACGCTATCGGCGTGGGTGTTGCTGGATGATGCAAAGAGTGGCGGCACGATCGTCTCGCGCATGACCGATGTGCCGCAGGGAGACGGCTATCAGTTCGCGATTGTCGGCGGCAAGTTGCAACTGAACCTGGTCAAACGCTGGCTCGATGATTCGACCCGTGTGCAGACTGCAGCAACATTGCCCCTGGGCCGCTGGGTGCATGTCGCGACAACCTATGATGGCTCGCGCACCGCCGAGGGGATTCGCTTCTACGTCGATGGCGAGTTGCAACAGAACGACGTCCTGCTCGACGAGATTAACCAGCCCATCAATGTGAAGGCTCCGCTGCGAATTGGCGGCGGTGGTGGACCGGCGATGAAGTTCCGCGGGCAACTGCGGAGTGCGCGCGTCGATGCTGCTGAACTTCCCAGCGACGAAATCGCGTGGCTGGCGACGGCGGAAACGCTCGCGGAGATCTTGCAAATCGAACCTGCCAAGCGAACCGAGGCGCAGGGCCGCAAGCTGCGCGAATACTACCTGGCGAAGGAGGCAGACGAAGCGATTCGCACACTGCAGCGGGAAGTACGAGCAGCGTTGCAGTCGCTGAAGTCGTTCCAAGACTCGCTCCCCACGGTCATGGTGATGGAAGAGATGAAGACGCCGCGCGAAACCTTCGTGCTGCTGCGCGGGCAGTACGATCAGCCTGGGGAGCGGGTGAGGTTTGGTGTGCCGGGCGCGTTGCCATCGTGGGACAAGAGTGCGCCGCGCAACCGCCTGGGATTGGCGCAGTGGCTCGTGACCAAAGATCATCCGCTTACGGCCCGCGTGCAGGTGAATCGAATTTGGCAGTTGCACTTTGGCACCGGCCTGGTGAAGACGGCCGAAGACTTTGGTTCGCAAGGTGAGTGGCCCAGCCATCCGGAGTTGCTCGATTGGCTGGCGATCGAATGGCCCGCGCATGGCTGGGATGTGAAATGGCTGCAGCGGCAGATCGTCACCAGCAGCGTGTATCGGCGATCGTCGCGCACAACGCCCGAGTTGGTGGAACGTGATCCCGAGAATCGATTGCTCGCGCGGGGACCTCGCCAGCGACTTTCGGCCGAGCAACTGCGAGATCAGGCACTCGCCGCGGGTGGTCAATTGAGCGAACAGCTTGGCGGACCGTCGGTGCGACCGGTTCAGCCTGCGGGCTTGTGGAAGGAACTGACCGGCGTGGCCGATTATGAAGCGGGAACCGGCGCGGATCTGGTACGGCGTAGTCTCTATACGTTCTGGAAGCGGACGATCGCGCCGCCGAACATGATGGCCCTCGATGCTCCCTCGCGCGAGTTCTGCACCGTGCGATCTTCCCGCACCAACACGCCGCTGCAAGCTCTCACGCTGCTGAACGAAACGACCTTCGCCGGCGCAGCGGAAGGTCTGGCAACGCGGGCACTCGCACGCAGCGGTGAGAACGACACGCAGCGAATTCGCTGGGCGTTTCAAGTGTGCACGTCGCGCGAACCTACGCCGCAGGAGCTGGCGATTTTGACTCGCGGGCTGCAGAAGCAGCGAAGTTTATCGCTCGGTGATGATCGGGCTGCGTACACGGCGGTGATGCGCGTGCTGCTCAATCTTGATGAGACGTTGCATGCAAACTAGGTCTACAGAAAACGAACGCAATCGCGAGAACGACGCGCTGGCATGCAAGAGCGCTCCCCTCGCTAACGCGTCGGGCTACTTGAGGAGACTACAGCATCGCTTGCAGTCGCTCGTAGGCTTCGATGCGGCGTTCGTGGACGTCTTGATACAACTCGACGTATTCGTGAGCGCTCTTCTGCCACGACCAATCCTGCTTCATGCCTGTTTCGACGATCTGCTGCCAACGCTCGGTCTGGTGATGATAGGTATTGAGCGCGCGGCCGAGGGCATGTTCCATTTCGTGCGTGGCATAGTTTTCGAAGACGAAACCGGTCGCCCGTTGTTGCCACAGGTTGTCGTCGTTGGCATCGGCGACGGTATCCTTCAAGCCGCCGGTCGCGCGAACTACGGGAACCGTGCCGTACTTCAAGCTGTAGAGTTGATTCAGCCCGCAAGGCTCGTAAGCGCTGGGCATCAGGAAGATGTCGCTGCCGGCTTCGATGCGGTGCGAGATCCCTTCGTTGAAATCGAGCCGCAGTCCGACACGATGGGGAAACTCGTGCGCGAGGCGAGAGAGCATGTCGTGATACTTGAGTTCGCCGGTGCCGAGAATCGCCCATTGGACGTCGACATCACGGACCCAGCGTTGCATGAGTTCAGCAACCAGGTCCCAGCCTTTTTGATCGGCCAGTCGACCGACCAGGCCAATGACGGGAGTGCGGGGCGAGATCGGCAAACCGAGCTCGCTTTGCAGCGCGGCCTTGCAGGCACCTTTGCCCGCTTGCCAATTGGTTGTGTCGTACTTGTAGGGAATGTGTACGTCGGTCGCTGGGTTCCAATCGGCGTAGTGCACGCCGTTCACAATGCCGCACAGGACATCGGCCCGCGATTGCAGCACGCCTTCGAGCCCGCAGCCCAGCGGATCGGTTTGGATCTCTTTGGCGTAGGTGGGGCTGACCGTGTTTACACCGTCGGCGAAGGTGAGCCCCGTCTTGAGCAGGTTGAGCTTGCCGTAGAACTCCATTTGGTGCCAGTTGAAGTACTTCCAATCGAGCCCGGTCAGCAGCATGTCCCAATGCCAGAAGATGCCCTGATAGGCCAGGTTGTGAATCGTCAGCAGCGAGCCGATTGTTTCGTAGCCGTGGCAATGGGCGTATTCGATGTGCAGGTAAGCGGGAATCAAGCTGGTCTGCCAGTCGTGGCAGTGAATCACTTCGACTTCCAGCTTGAGCATGCGGATGGCTTCGAGTGCCGCGCGGCAGAAGAAGGCAAAGCGTTCGGCGTTGTCTTTGTAGTCTTCGCCTTTGTGGCGATAGAGTTCGGGCCGGTCGAAGTAGTCGTCTTGCTCGATGAAGAAGATCGGTACTTCGGAGTTGGGCAAAGTGCCTCGCAGCAGGCGGCCGCGGACGATCTTGTTGCCGATGGGCACATCGAATTTGATGTTGAGCGGCTCGATGCCGGGGTGCCCCTTCACTTGTCGATAGGCGGGCATCATCACCGAGACGTTGTGCCCCAGCTTGTTGAGTTCGATGGGCAGGGACCCGCAGACGTCAGCCAGTCCGCCAGTTTTGGCAAACGGGGTGACTTCGCTGCTGACAAAAAGAATATTCACCGGCGGTTCCCCAGATCTCTAGCCAAGCCCATCTGGCCAATCACAGCGCGTGCTATCAAAGACTCAGCGCAAGTTCACAGCACGGTGCAAGGGTTTATAGCTTACGCCCGGCAAACAGGCCAGCGAACGAGGCTTACAAAGCCCCCAAATTCGCTGTTTCCTCCCTGTTGGAAGGATTCTACCGGTGCTGCGGCGGAAGTGAAGGTTTGGCGAAGTATCGACAAGGCGGATTTGGGGGTGAACTTTGGCCGGGGAATAGGGCACAAACGAAGTGGCCACGAGCCTGGGGCAGGAGTCTTTGGCGACCATCGGTTTTGCGACCTGGAACCAGCTCACTCGCCCCAGACTCTCGACCCCGATCTCTCACTAGGTAGACAAAGTCGCTTTGCCCGTGGCCATTGGTTAGAATTCAAGCTGCTCGAAACCCTTTTGGATGAGGCGGAAAGGACCGGTTGAAGCGTGGCTATCGACCTGCAAGAAACCGCCCGGCAGCACTTTGACCGGATTCACCGGGCGGCCCTCGTTCTCAGTGGCAATCCCTGGGACGCCGACGATCTAGCCCAAGAGACGTTCTTGGTCCTCTCGCGCCAAAGCGGCGCGTTTGAGGGGCGGAGCAGCTTGTACACGTGGCTGTACGGCATTCTGCTCAATCTGGAACGGCGCGAACGCCGGCGCATCGGCATGCGGCGCAAGAAGCTGCAAGTGCTGTGGGATTCCGAACCCACTGAAGAACGCTCGTCGCCGGGAGCCGATGCTCCGAGTGAAGTGAGCGAGTGGAAGAACAGCCTGTGGGCCCGCGTGGCACAGTTGCCCGACGGCCAGCGGCAGTCGCTGGTGCTGCGTTTCAGCGAAGGCCTGCGCTACGAAGAGATCGCCGAGATTCTGGCCTGCCCGCTAGGGACCGTGAAGTCACGAATCTTCCACGGACTGGCTGCTCTGCGCAAGATTCTAGAACTAGAAGGGGAAGACGCCCGCCAACTGCCTGCGTTTCCCGCCGAGGACCTCTCTCATGTCATTTAAGTTCGTGCCCCTCCCCGCTGATGATCTGCCGGACGATGAAGCGTTGCTCGCCAGCGAAGAAGATCTGCCCGCGGACTTCGCCGCTCTTGGCGAGCAGTTGCAGGTCGATGCGCTCCGCCTGGGAAGTGTTTATCCCGCTTGTCGTCCGCCCCTCGAACTCATCGACGCTCTAGCCGCGAAACCGCGGCGAGCTTCGGTATGGCGCTGGGTGGCGGGTGGCTCGGTGGCCGCAGCGACCATCTTGCTCATCACCGGCTTGGCCATTGTTGCGAACAGTCAGCGCGACAATGACCCGCGCGTCGCAGAATCTTCAGGCACGCCTGCGAATAACGCAGCAGCAGCGCCTGCAGACACGACGGCCTTTGTACAAGCTCCGTTGGTCCGCTTGCCGGATGAGTCGACCAATCGGTTGATATCGAACCCTACTTCCCGCGCCCCGGTTCAGCCCATCTCCTATCGCCCTGCGGTAACCGATGTCAATGGTCCGCAGCTCGAAGGCTTGCTCGACTTGTGGAACGAACAGCCTCAAGCCGGGGCGACGGTCGCGTTTTAGGCAGCCCCGCACATCGCAGCTGGCAGCTATCCGACTTCTCCTCTGCAGGCAGTCACAGGCAATCCAACCTCACATGGCCCGCTCGTCGCTCATCGCCGCTTTGCTACTTGCCGCTCTTGCAGCAACGGCTGGTCGCGCGCAGGAAGCACCCGGCGGTGATTGGAAAGCTACGGCTGCTCGCCTGCAGCGCAGCATTGTGACGGTCCGCATTCGCCGCGCCGAAGTCGTAAAGCCAGCCGTTGAAAACAACGAGCTCGAAGCAAAGAAGGACAAGGAACCAGCCGACGAAGCGTCCGTCACCGTTTGCACCGGCTTTTGTGTCGCGCCGGGCAAGATCATTACGGCGACGTTGGCTGCGACCGATGACCGCATTCGCTTGACGCTCGCCGGCGGCTTGCAAAGCGACGCTCGGCTGCTGGCCATCGATGAATACTCGGGACTCTCCTTGCTCGGATGCGATGGCAAAGAAATCGATGCGCTCACACTCGCCGCCAACCAGCCTGAGGTGGGCGAGTATGTCATGGCCGGTGCTGCCTGGGGTGTCGATCGTCCGGTCGTCTCGCTGGGCATCATCGGTGCCACCGACCGCACGCTGCCGGGGCTCGTGGTGCCGCCGCTGTTGCAGTGCGATTTGCGCACGGTAGAAACTTCTAGTGGTTCGCCGCTCACCACTCGCAACGCGGAAGTTGTCGGCATTGTCATGGCCATCGAAGAGCCGGAAGCTCGTCGAGGTTGGACCTATGCCATTCCCGCAACTCACATTCGCCGCTTGATCCGCAGTGCCGATGCCGCCGTTGCCAAGCCCGGGGAACAGCCAGCGACAAGCGTCGTAGTGCTTAAGCGTCGGCGACCCATCGTCGGCATGGTGCTCGAATCGACCGAAGAAGAAATTCTCGTGCAGCGACTGACTGCTGGCGGACCTGCCGAAAAGGCTGGCATCAAAATTGGCGATCGGATTCTCACTGCTGACGGCGTGGCCATTCGCAGTGTCTATCAAGCGGTGCTTCCCACGCTGCGAAAGCAACCCGGCGATGTTGTGCGCTATCGCGTGCAGCGCGAAGAAGGGGAACGAGAACTCGAAGTGATCCTCGGCGGCGGCGTCGAGCTTCCCAAGCTCACGCAGAACGATCTCGGCAAGCTGATCCAACCTCGCGTGCAAGTCGGCCGCGGCCCCGACGGAAACTACTTCGCCCAATCGGGCAATAGCAGTGTGCGCGAAGTCTTCGCTCCCCCGCTCCCCGCCGAGGTCGAACTTCCTCTGCCGCCTACGTCCGAGGAAAAGATCAAGCTCCTCGAAAAGGCCCTTGAACGCTACCAGGCCGTCATCGAGTTGCAGCAACAACAGCTGCGAGAACTACAGAAGGCTGGCGGCACGAAGAAGTAGCTGCCAATTGCGGGCGAAGGCCGCGCCTGTGACTATGCTATTCTTGGACAAGGCAACTCTGATCGGCCCGCTCTGGCATTCTCTCTTTAACGATTATTCGCATTATGCATCGACCTCTTCCCCTGACCACAGCCTTCGTAGCTTGCCTGTCGCTGGCAATGACGTCGCTCGCGCAAGAAGCTGCCGAACCGGCCAAGCCTGTCAACGCCGCACTTGCCGGCTACTTGAAGCACGAGCAGTTAACGGCAGCCATTCAAAAGCTTGACGAAAGCGAACTGGCAACCGTTCGTTCGCTCGGCAAGAGTGCCGGCGGCCGCGACGTTTGGCTCATCACCCTCGGCCAAGGAGACGAGAAGCAGCGAGCCAGTAAACCAGCGATTGCAATCATGGGCAACGTGCAGGGAAGTCATTTGCTGGGAGGCGAACTGGCACTGCGAATGGCTCAGCAGTTGGTCGCCAAAGCCGATGACGAAGCGGTGAAGAAACTTCTCGGCCAAGTAACGCTGCACATCATTCCCCGCCCGGAACCCGATGGGAGCGAGAAGTGCTTTGCTCAGCCTTATCGAGTCCCTGCGGGCAACGATCGCAAGACCGACGACGACCGCGATTTTGCCTTCGGCGAAGATCCACCGAACGATCTCAACGGCGACGGCTTCATTACGCAGATGCGGATCGAAGATCCCGCCGGGACATTAATGCCTCATCCTGATGACCCTCGCGTGCTCATCACCGCTGATCCCAAAAAGAACGAGCGCGGCCGCTATCGCCTCCTCAACGAAGGAATCGACGACGATCACGATGAACAATGGAACGAAGACGCCGGCGATGGTGTCGCGCTCGATCGCAACTTCACGTTTGGCTATAGGCCTTTTACACCGAACTCAGGCCCGAACGCCGTCAGCGAACCGGAGTGCCGCGCGATCGCCGATTTTCTCTTCGATCAGCCCAACGTCGCGGTCGTGTTTACGTTTTCGGCCGACGACAACTTGTTCCACCCTTGGAAGCCGAACGCTCAGACCGAAAAAGAACGCATTCGCAAGAACATCCTCGGCAGCGATGCCACGGCCGTCGACTATCTGGCTGAGTCGTACAAAAAGTTGCACGGCGGCAGCGATGCTCCTTCGCCACCCGATGCCAATGGTCAATTCAGCCGCTGGGCCTATTTTCACTACGGACGCTGGTCGCTGAACGCCCGCGGCTGGTGGGTGCCGAAGACGCAAGCGAAGAAGGAAGAAGCCAAGGAAGAGTCGAAGGATGACGAGAAAAAGGATGAGAAGAAAGAAGAGAAAAAGTCATCCGGCGAGAAGCGCGGCAGCGAGCAAATCAACCTGCTGAACTGGCTGGCGGCGAACAAGATCGACGGCTTTGTCGAGTGGAAAGAAATCAAGCATCCGGACTTTCCGCATCACAAAGTTGAAGTCGGTGGTTTCAAGCCGCTCGTCGATCTCAATCCCCCGGCGACGGAACTCGACAAGCTCGCGGAAAAGCACGTCACGTTTTTGCAAAAGCTGCCCGACTACTTGCCGCAACTGGAACTGCGCGCAGGTGAGGTCCGGTCGCTGGGTGGCGGTGTGTACCGCGTCAAGGTTACGGCTGTGAATACAGGCTACTTGCCCACGATGTCTGAGATGGGAAGTGTGAACGGAATCGCCTATCCGCTGCAAATCGAAATCGACCTGCCTAAGAGCGCGGTGCTGATTCAAGGCGATCGTCGCTCGGAAGTAAGGCGACTTGCTGGCGTTACCGGTCAAGCCGAACGAACTTGGCTCATCCGCTTCGTCGACAAGGCACCTGAAGAAATTTCCATTCGCCTCTGGGCACCGGCGGTGGGCGAAGTGAAAACAACGCTCAAGGTTCAGGAATAGCCAAACCCGGGGTCGGGAGTCTTTGCGGACGAAGGATCCTGCCAATTCATTACGCTTTGCTCCGCATAGACTCCCGACCCATTTCGTTCGCCCACCCGAACGCTCAACCATTCAATCAATACTCACCATGACAACTCAACGAACATCAATCGCTAACGAGCCTGAGGCAATCCAACTCACCAGGTCCGCCCACAGGGGTCAGGAGTCTATGCGTAGCTGGCTCGTGAGCAATCGCTGTGTCGCTCGTCCGCAAAGACTCCCGACCCCGATCTTGGCGATTCTGTACATCATCGCCCTGATCACCCCGATCACCGCCCAAGATAAAGATGTAGCCAAGCCCAAAGAAAAAACGCCCTACCAGGCGATCGGTACGCCCGTCGCGCCGAAGGTGCCAGCGCAGTGGAATCGATATCACGACTACACCGAGAGCACCAAGCTGTTGCACGATCTGGCGAAGGCCTATCCCGAGTATGCCAAGCTGCAATCTCTGGGCACGACGTACGGCAAACGCGAAATGTGGGTGCTGACGGTCACCAACTTTGCCAAGGGGGACGATCAGAGTCGCCCCGCGATGTGGATCGATGGTGCCATTCATGCAAACGAAATTCAAGCCAGCGAAGTGGTGCTCTACACCGCGTGGACTCTGCTGGAGATGCGTGGCGAGAACAAGACGATCGAACGGTTGCTCGACGAACGGGTTTTCTTCCTGATGCCCATGATGAGCCCCGATAGCCGCGATGCTCACTTCTACGAGCCAAACACGACGCACTCGCCCCGCACAGGACAACGCCCCGTCGATGACGACAAGGATGGCCTAGTTGACGAAGATGGCCCCGACGATCTCGACGGCGACGGCAGCATTACGCTGATGCGCGTCCGCGACAAAAACGGCCGCTATAAGCCTCATGCCGATCACCCCAACTTGCTGGTTCCTGTGAAGGACGGCGAGAAGGGCGAATACACGATGCTGGGCCAGGAAGGAAAAGATGACGATGGCGATGGCCGCGTCAACGAAGACGGCGATGGCTTTTATGACCCCAATCGCGACTGGGGCTGGAACTGGCAACCCGACTACATCCAAAACGGTGCACATCGGTATCCGTACTCCATTCTCGAGAACCGCTACGTTGCCGATTTCATCGCTTCGCGCCCCAACATTGCCGGCGCGCAGTCCTATCACAATGCTGGCGGCATGATCCTCCGCGGACCGGGCGCCAAAGAAGACAGTTTCGAGGGAAGTGACCTGAAGGTGTACGACGTGCTCGGTAAGCGGGCCGAACTGATGCTGCCCGGCTATCGCTATATGAACATTGCCAACGACCTGTACGAAGTGTGGGGTGGCGAAGTCGATTGGCTGCATCAAAGCCGCGGCGTCTGGACCTTCACCAACGAACTCTTCACGCCGTTCAACTTCTTTCGCACCACCGGACACGAGGGATTCTTTGGCAGCAACGAAACGCAACATCTGTTCGACAAGTACTTGCTGCTGGGCGATGGTTTCTCGGGCTGGCGCGAGATCGAACATCCGCAATACGGCAAGATCGAGGTCGGCGGCATGCGGAAGAACTGGGTACGCCAGCCCCCCTCGTTTTTGCTGGAGGAAGAATGTCATCGCAACATGGCATTCACGCTCTATCATGCCGATGAGTTGCCGCTCGTCTCCATTCAAGCCGTTACCACCAAGGATCTCGGCGGCGGTTTGACCGAAGTCACCGCGATCGTCGAGAACCGCAAACTCGTGCCGACTCACTCGACTGCCGATGTGCAGCGACGCATCACGCCGCCCGATCTTGTCGAACTCAATGGCAAGAATCTGAAAAAAGTTGTGCTCGGTCTCAAGAGCAACGAACCTTTCTTCCGGGAGCCACAAGAGCAGAAGCGCGAGCCGGCAAAGATGAAACTCAACAGCATCGGCAGCTACGGTGTGACGTATGTCCGCTGGCTCGTCGAAGGCACCGGCCCCTTCGAAGTGCAAGTGAAGAGCATCAAGGGTGGTCAGGCGAGCAAATCGGTCGAGTGACTTTCTCTTGACTTGCCCCGCCGCCAGAGTCGATCATACATCAGCCCCTGTCGATTGATGGGCGGCGCGATCGGTGGTCGGTTTGCCCAGGCGGAAGCAATCACGATGCTCAACATTCACGGCGGAAAATATCGACACTGCGACGGTCTGACCCGGCGCGACTTTGTCCGCGCGGGTTCGCTGGCCTTCGGCGGCCTGGCTCTCGGGCAGTTCTCGTTGCCCACGATGTTGCGGGCGGAAGCAGCAGCCGGCATTCGCAATTCCCACAAGGCTGTGATTCTGGTGCACCTCGATGGTGGACCGCCGCAGCAGGACATGATCGACCTGAAGCCGGAAGCCCCGGTCGAGATCCGCGGCGAGTTCACCAGCATTCCCACTTCACTCCCCGGCTTTCATGTCGGTGAGCTCCTACCCAAGTTGGCCGCGAATGCTAAGAAATTCGCCTTCATCCGCTCGCTGGTGGGCTCGGCCGGTGCCCACGATGCCTTTCAGTGCCAGTCGGGTTTTGCTGCTAAAGAGCTGAACATGTTTGGTGGCTGGCCGGCTCTCGGCTGCGTGCTGGCCAAGCTGCAAGGGACAACGCGCGATCCGGCCCCCTCGTTTGTCGACATGATGCAAGGCCGACCGCTAGTGCGCAACAGCGCCCGCCCCGGTTTTCTCGGCCCGTCGTACCAGGCGTTTCGCCCCGAAATGTCGCAGCTGTTTGCCCGCGAGCTGGAAGCAGGCATGGTCGGCGAGTTAGCTCGCCGCGGCGAGAATCACGCCACGAGCTTGGCGCTGAACGAATCGCTGTCGCTCGGCCGCATCGACGATCGCCGCAATCTGCTCGCGGGGCTCGATCGCTACCGCCGCGAAGTCGACCGCAGCGGAATGATGGGAGCGATGGACAATTTCTCGCAGCAGGCCGTGGGCATTCTCACCTCGGGCCGCTTTGCTCGCGCCCTCGATCTGCAGGCCGAACCAGCAGCCGGGCTGAAGCGGTACGAACTCGAAAACCCCGTCGAGCAAGTCGGCACCAGCGATACGGGCTTTGCCACGAACAAATTCCTGCTCGCCCGCCGCCTGATCGAAGCGGGGGTGCGCTGCGTCAGTCTCACACTGGCCGACTACGACACACATAGTGGCAACTTCGATCGCATGCGCCGCCTGATGCCGGTCCTCGATCACGGCCTGACCACGCTGGTGAATGACCTCGAAGACCGTGGCCTCCTCGACGATGTTTCAATCGTCGTCTGGGGCGAATTTGGCCGCACCCCCAAGATCAACAAGAGTGCTGGTCGCGATCACTGGCCCGGCGTCGGCATGGCTCTGCTCGCGGGCGGCGGCATGCAAACCGGCCAGGTCATCGGCGCCACCGACCGCAACGCAGCGGTCGCCATCGAACGCCCGGTTCACTACCAAGACATCATGGCCACGCTCTATCGCAACCTGGGCATCGATCCCGTCCACACTACCATCGCCGATCCCGCCGGCCGGCCACAATACCTGGTTGGCACCGGCAAAGTGATCCAAGAGTTGATGTAGCTCAACATCGTCGTAAGTCCTCGCTTTGGCTCCCCTCGCCGGGAAAACTTCTTTCACAAACGCGGTAGGTTTGTGAACGCGACCTGCAGTATCTCTCGGGTGCGGCGCGCCTGCGTGTTCACAAACCCCTGCGGTTTGTGAACGCCCTGCTTTCCCCTGTGATTTACGTCGACGCGAGAGCGCCTCGCTGTCCACGTGGAGTTCGGTAACAAGCGGTACTCCGGGCTACTCCGGCATGATGTGCCCAACGTCGTCATCCACCTCCAGCTGGAACTTCAAAAGCGACCTTCGTTGCGGCCAACGATTTGTTCTGGCCGCCGCCAGCTTGTACACTGCCCGCTACGACGACACTCCCGCCCAGGATCCCCGCCATGCGTGTCTTGCTCGTTCGATGTTGGACAATTGCGATTGCCGCTTTGTTGCTACTGCCGCCTCTTCCGTTGGCAACTGCGGCCGATTCGTCAGTGCCGGATCGCGATAAGCCCCTTGCGCTCTCCGCCGAGCAATCGCAAAAGTGCCTGCAGATTCTGCGCACCGGTCTGGCCAGCGATGAGTTCTGGCCGTCGATGCACGCCGCCGAAGCCCTGACGATTGCCGGCAAGGGAGAAGAGGTCAAACAGGCTCTACGCTCGCGGGTGACTCAAGAGCCCGATCATCAAAGACGCTGCGGCCTGGCGCGCGAATGTGCCCGCGCCGGCGATCGCACCACCCTGCCGGAAATGTGGAAGATTCTGGCCGACGAGCAATCGACGGGCCGTATCCATGCCGCCGAAAGCTTGTACAAGGTCGGCGAACTGAACGACGGCAAACTCATGCGTTCGGTCTTCACGACTGCCGAAGTTCCCAAGCTCAAACTGATGGCCGCGGCGGCGCTGGCTCGCGGCGGCAATCAGCCTGCGTTGCAATTGCTGCGTGACAAACTGGCCGATCCCGATTTCGAAGTTCGCAAGATCTCGGCCTGGGTGCTGGGCCTGTTGGGCGATCAGCGCGACATCGAGCCACTGAAGAAAGTCCTCACAGCAGAGACCGATCCGCTCGCCAAAGCGTACTATGTCAACGCGCTCGCATGCCTGCGCGATGCCACCGGTCGCGAACAGCTCATCAAGAATCTCAGCGACAAAGATCCCGCCATTCGCACTTATTCTGCCGACTTCGCCGGCTATGCCCGCGCCGTAGAAGCTCAGCCTCGCTTGCTCGAAATGCTTAATGACACCGTGCTCGACGTTCGCGTGCGAGCCGCGCAGTCTCTGATTGCTCTCTCCCTTCCGCCCGCCGCACTCACGTTGCCTGTTGCTGCGTCGCCCGGCAACTTTTCCGTCGACGTCTATCAGGCGACCAAAGATCGCCCCCGCTACAGCGAAGGCTCGATCATCCCGCTGCAAGATGATTCGCTCCTCTACGCCACGACCGAATTCGTCGGTGGCGGTGCCGACCACACTTCCGCGACGATTGTTGGTCGCATCTCTCACGATGGCGGGCGCTCTTGGGGCGAGCAACGCACGCTGCAAGAGAACATCGGCAAGCAGAACGTGATGTCCGTCACGTTGCGACGTCTGCCCGGTGCAGACAAACAGCCCAGCGACCTGCTGGGGATGTTTCTGCTCGTCAAGAACAGTTCGTCCGACTTGCATCCCGTGTTACGCACTTCCAGCGACGAGGCCCGCACCTTCGACGAACCGATTCGCATCACGACCGACCCTGGCTACCACATCATGAACAACGACCGCGTGACGATCACATCGCGGGGCCGGATTATCTGCCCGATTTCGACGACCCCCGACATCTTTAAGAAGGGGAGCAACCACTTAACCTGTGTCTGCCACTTCTCGGACGACGGCGGCAAAACCTGGCGGCAGAGTGCCGACTCCGTCGATCAACCGCAGCGGGGCGCGATGGAACCCGAAGTGGTGGAACTCGCCGATGGCAAGCTGCTGATGATCGTGCGCACGCAACTCGGCCACATTGGCACCAGCACGTCGACCGACGGTGGCGATCATTGGTCGGAACCCTCGAAACTGTCGGTTCCCTCGCCGGAGTCTCCCGCCACCATTCGCACCATTCCTGCAACCGGCGACTTGCTGCTGGTGTGGAACAACAACTTCGCAGCGGGCCAAGGGCACGGCGGCAAACGAACACCTCTCTCCACGGCCATTTCGAGCGACGGTGGCCAGACTTGGAAGCACACGCGCAATCTCGAAACCGATCCGAACGAAGGCTACGCCTACACAAGCGTGCTGTTTCACAAAGATCGCGTGCTGCTCAGCTACTACGTGGGAAAAATTGGCGCGGGCCCGTTGTCGTCGCGTTTTCGTTCCTTGCCGGTGAGGTGGTTATATGAGACGCCCTAGTCAATGCTTGCTGCTGCTCGTTGCTGCCTGCGTGGCCACAGCCAAGGCTGAAGATTGGCCGCAGTTTCGCGGTAACAATGGCAGCGGAGTTTCCGCCGCCAAGACACCGCTCCCAACGTCGTTCTCCACCACCGAGAACCTCGCTTGGTCCGCCAAACTGGGCGATGGAATCGGCTCGCCGATCATCGTGGGCGGCAAACTGTTTGTCACCGGTATGACCGCCGAACAACAACTGGGCGTGTTCGCCTTTGACGCTGCCACCGGCAAAGAACTGTGGAAGCGTCAGTTCGACACCGGTAAGCTGCCGCGGATCACGCCCCCGAATAGCCACGCCTCATCAACGCCAGCTAGCGATGGTCAGCGAGTCTATGTCCACTTCAGCACGCTCGGCCTGCTTGCCCTTGATGCCAAGACGGGCGAAGACGCGTGGAAGTATCAGCTGCCGTTGCCTGCATACCTGATGGACTGGGGCTCGGGCGCGTCGCCCATCGTCTATCAGGACTTGGTGATCTTCAATCAAGACGATGATCTGGCCTCGGCCCTGTATGCCATTGATGCCAATACCGGCAAGCTGCGGTGGAAGACCGACCGCAGCGAGATGCTCGCCGGCTACGCCGTGCCGGTCATCTGCCAGGCGGGTGGTCGCACCGATCTCGTCGTCGCCGGCAGCGGTAAATTGAAAGGCTACGATCCGGCGACCGGCAAAGAGTTGTGGACCTGCAACACGCTGCTGCGCACGATCATGACTTCGCCCGTCGTGCGCAACGACAAAATCTACGTTGCCGTGCAAAGCTATGGCGATGAAACTCGCACGCTCAAGTATGCCTTGCTCGAATGGCTCGATACCAACCAGGATGGCCAACTCGCGCGAGCGGAAGTCCCCAAAGAGTTCTGGGAGCGGTTCGATCGATCCGACAAAGACAAGAGCGGCAATCTCAACGGGGGTGAACTCGATACGGCGTTTCAATCGGCTGAGAATCAATCGGGCGGCGGCAACACGATTCAGGCCGTCCGCGGCGGCGGCAGCGGCGATGTGACCGCGACGCATGTCGTCTTCAACTTGCACAATCGCTCACCATCCAATCTGTGCTCTCCACTCGTCGTGGGCGAGCAAATTCTCGTGGTGAAGAAGGGCGGGCTCACCAGTTCGTTCGATGCCGAGAACGGCAACACGCACTGGGAACTCTCGCGAATTCGCAACATCGGCGACTACTACGGCTCCCCCATCGCCGGCGATGGCAAAATCTACGTTCCCGGCGAGAACGGTTTTATCGTCGTCCTCGAACAAGGCCCCAAACTAAAGATCCTCAGCAA
This sequence comes from Anatilimnocola aquadivae, assembly GCF_049819085.1. Lineage (GTDB taxonomy): Bacteria > Planctomycetota > Planctomycetia > Pirellulales > Pirellulaceae > Anatilimnocola. The sequence continues at coordinate 7,583,109 of NZ_CP187419.1, read as the reverse complement.
GAACGACATCGGCGAATCGTGCCTCGCCACTCCCGCCATTGCCAACGGCCGCCTCTACATCCGCGGCCGCAACAGCCTCTTTTGTTTTGCTGCGGAAGGGAAGTAAACGATGCGCACCTACTTGAGTTGCCTTGCCGCCTGCGTCCTCCTGCCCGCTGCTTTGCTTGCCGCGGGACCTACGGTGGAGGTCATCGTTGGCGAAACAGCACCGGAGTTAGAACAACGAGCCGCCGATGATGTGGCCGCAATCCTTAAACGCTTGTATCAGTTGGGGGCGCCGCGACTCGCGGCGCCGAGTGGCAAAACGCCAGTAATTTTCGTTGGAAGTCCTACTACAAATCCGCAGTTAGACTTTTACAAAGCGGAGTGGCCGGCGATTTCCGAGCAAACCCACTTGCTCAAGTCGATCAAGTATCGCGATCAACCGGCACTCATCATCGGCGGTGGTAGTGCAGTGGCCACTTATTGGGGCGCGTGCGAGTATGCACATCACCTAGGTATCCGCTCCATGCTGTACACGGATCTTGACCCCATCGCGCCGCCTCCGTTCACACTGGCTGGCTTCGATGCCCGGCTGGAGCCGGGCTTGAGTATTCGCGCATGGGAGATTTCCTATCATGGTCCTGCATCCTTCACGGCATGGAGCGAGGCAGAACAGATCGTCTTCGTGCGACAGCTATCCAAGCTTAAGTTCAATCGTCTTGTCATTCGTGTGCGAGCAAGTGACCCTTTTATCCCATTTGCTGCAGCTGGCATCGAGAGAAAGGAAGGAAAGTTCTGGGACAAGGATGAGTTCCCTGTGAATGGCGATACCGCTGGTCGAAGTGCCTTTCGCGGCGCGAAGCATTTTGAGAATCCTGATTTGGCATCAGCCACGAATGAAAAGGAGCGAATCGCCGCTAGCCAGAAGCTGTTGCATGGAGTGATTGACGCGGGACATCAATGTGGCATGGCCGTGTCGTTGCAGATTCACCCATACGATCTGCCAGCTGAATTTAATCGCCACAAAGTGTTTGCCGATATTGAAATGGCAAAGAAATGCAGCCAAGCGACCGTCCGTGAGTATCTCCATGCCTATCCCGAGATCGACATGCTGATGATCGGGTACAGTAGTGTCTACGAAGCGTTACCCTCGTTTTTTCAGGATCGAGAGATTTGGCAACGGCCCGACAGTTTACTGATCACGCCGCAGGTATTTGGCGTTCATGACTCGATGGAAGTAGCTCGCTGGCTAAGAGCGGTGCCAAGTACAAAAGAGGTCGTGTTTGGCACGGAACTACCACCATTGCCCGGCGCTGAACCAGCCAGGCCCATGAAACTGGCTGACGCATTCAGCCGTCAGATTGAATTGGGCAGTTTTCAAGAGGGCATCTTGCCACAATCGGCACACACAATAGTCGCCGACTCGATGAAGGCATTGCAGCAGAATCGCTGGGGCGGCTATTTGGTGACCTCACCCGCCGGCACCGGGAATGCTGACTTTAGCGCCTATTTGATTTCGCGAAACTCCTTTGGCCAAGGCCTAACTCCCGAACAAGCTTGCGAACGGTTCCTAACACCTGCCTGTGGCAGTGAAGTTCACACACGCGTGATGAAAGCGCTTTCGGGATTGGAGCGAGCAACAGTAAAAATTGAACTAGCCTCCAATCTTCTCAATCACTTCGATCCACCCAAAACCATGAAGAACTATGAGCGCCAGGAACTGCCACCTGCCTGGTGGAACGACGTTCGAGAAGAGTATCTGGCATCGATGAACGAAATGTATCGCGCAAATACGCGAGCGCGCGAAGGTAGTCGTTCCTACACTTTGTACTTGGCGAGACGCTGCGAATTCGGATTCGAATTCGTCAATTGCATGCAAGCAATCCGCAATGCGGGAGTCGCCAAGAAGGAAAAAGACAAAGAGAAGCAGATCGCAGAGTTGGAGAAAGCGATCGACTCGATCAACGGTGCGTGCAACGCACTCGCCGCCGTGGCCCGCAACAATAGCGACCGGGGTACGATCGCCGTGCTTAATGCCTACGTCTATCGCCCGCTGGTGAAGGAGTTGGAGAAGGTGGATGCAGAGGAGTAACTACCATGCGGTCCAGCCACCATCGACGAGCAAGTTTTGTCCAGTGATGTAGCTGCTGGCTTCGCTGGCGAGAAAGACAACCGCGCCCTTCAATTCGTGGGGCTGGCCCATGCGTTTCATGGGACTTTTCTGAGTCAAGCGTTCGACCATGTCTGCGGGCGCTGTCTCGCGTGGGAACGGCCCCGGGCTGAGGCAGTTGACCCGCACGCGATCGGCAGCCCAATAGACGGCCAAATGCCGCGTCATGTGGACAATGCTGCCTTTGAGTGCGTGATAGGCGACGGGACTCGCCGGGCAGATGTCTGCATAAGCATCAGGATACGAACCGACGACGCCGTACATCGAACCGAGCAGGATGATGCTCGCGGCTTGCTTGGTTTCGACCGCGCGATTGCGGACGAGGCGAGCCAGTTCGAAATAACCCGTGGCGTTCGCCAGTTGACGTGTGAACTGCTCGGCCGTGACGTTTGTCCAGTCGGCACCATGGGCTTCGTGGCCGTTGTTGAGCAGCACGTCAACTCTACCCGCCAATTGAATCGCCCACTCAAACGTAGCGGGCAATGTTTCGGGCTGCATGTGATCGAGCACCAGCGGAAAGTGCTCGGCACCGTCACCTACCGGCAATGCTTTGATCGCTTCCCGAGCTTTACCTTCTTCGCGACTCGAAAGAATCACCGAGGCACCTGCTTCAGCCAGGCCGCGCGCCAGAGCCGAACCCAAATGACCGCTGCCGCCGGTAACGAGTGCCGTCTTGCCTTGCAGGCTGAAGAGTTCCTGCACCATGGGTTCTGGCTTCATTGCAGCGATTCTTTCATAACAGTGCCTCGTTCTTCACTTCCTGCCACGCGCGCTGCTCGCAACTCGCGAGCGTCGCGAGATTCACCCGCAAGGTCGCCGCGCCATCGCTGAGCGAGCACGTTACCGAGCGTTTGCCTTCGACGGCATCGAGAAACAGCCCGGCTTGCTCGCTGAAGAGCGTGTCTCGTTCGAGCGGTGGAAATGTTTCGTCGTGCCAGGTATCGCCGGGCGTGGTTTGCCAGCGCCAGCGATTTTCGTGAGCTTCGAACCGCACCGTTCCCTTTTCACAGACCACGGTGATCGTCGTCTCGTTAGGAGCCTGGTGCTGATTGAGCGCATAACTGGCCTGCACGCGACTGTTCTGTACGGTGCTGTGCCGGGCGAGGACGTGGACCGTATCTTCGACGGTCACACCAGGCAGCAGCTGATGCTCGGCATCGGCCACGAGCCGCGTCATCCGCCCGACGAGCCACTCCCCCGCGTTGAGAATGTGCGTGAGTGCATCCTGAATGGCTCCGCCGCCGGTGGCTCGATCCTTGTAATAGATTTCGCGATAGGCGGGCCGATACGTCGGGAAATGTTGTCCGCAAACGGCAACCAATTCCACAGGCTGACCAAAGCGACCACTGTGGATGGCCTCGCGCATCGCCGTTAGCACCGGATGACTGCGATAGACATAGGCGACGCCGCACACGAGTTGTTTTCGGGTAACCAACTCACTCAACTCGCGGACGCCTTTGGTCGTGGTGCTCAGCGGCTTCTCGATCAGCAGGTGGACACCCGCCTCGGCCAGTTGCATGGCAAGCGGCAAATGCAGATGAGCAGGAACGGCCACGACGGCTGCGGTTGGCTTCGCTGCGAGAGCTTCGGTCAGTGATTCGTAACCGCGCACGCCGTAGCGCTCGGCGACCGTTTGTCGCAATGTGGGATTGATCTCGACCAGCGACACTTCGCAACGGCTAGTCGCTTGAAAGCAGCGGACGTGGCGCTCGCCAATCGAGCCCACGCCGATGACCAGCACGTGATGAGAAGTGTCGTTAGCCATGCAGACCTATCCCTTCGTTCACCGAACCGCTTGCCTGTTTTGCAGCGGCCGGTAATCCAAGTGTAACCGCCGGGCACTCTGGAACGAGCCTCGGCAGCTAAGTATGCTGTGAGTTTGGATCAGCCTGTCGCACGATGGGCTTGGTCCGGTCCTTCCCGCCTCAGTTCACCCCGCTCTCCAAGGTAGTTCACATGCCGCGATTCGTTACGCCGCGATTGGTTTCCGCGATCTGCGTTATCTGCTGCCTGGCACTTCCCACGTTGTCGCTGGCTGCCGACCTGTTCCCCGACAAGAACCTCGAAGCGGCCGTTCGCGAGCAGGTCTTCGAAAAGCGGAACAACACGATGCCGCTCGTCGAAGCCGATGTGCAGAACATCGCACTGCTGAAGGGGAGCGGCAAGAAGATCGAAAACCTGGCCGGCTTGGAAAAGTGCCGCAGCTTGGCGCAGATCGAACTCGAGAACAACGCCATCGTCGATCTCACGCCCCTTAAGGAACTGAAGAATGTTCAGTCGCTGAGCCTGGATAAGAACAAAATCGTCAGCCTGGAACCGCTGGCCGATCTCACGCCGCTGCAGTATCTGAAGATTGCCGACAATCAGGTGGAAGACCTGTCGCCGCTGAAGAAACTGGCCGCGCTGCGAAACCTGTACGCCTCGAACAACAAGATCAAGGACCTCGCACCGCTGGCCGACTGCAAAAAGATCTACTCGCTCTATCTCGATGGTAACCCCATCGCCGACTTCAAACCGCTGGCCCAACTGAAGGACCTCGAACGACTCGACCTCCGCCATACCAACATTTCGGACCTGTCGCCGCTCGCCAATCTCACCGAGTGGAAGTACCTGTTTCTCAACTACAACAAAGTCACCGATCTCTCGGTCCTCGTCGAAATGGCGAAGAAGGACTTTGAAGGGCAGAAGCGCTTCGCTCCGTTCTGGAAGCTTTACCTCGGCGACAACCCCCTCAGCGACGACGCCAAGGGGAAGCAAATCGAAGAGCTGAAAAAGTACGGCGTCCGCGTCAACACCGAATCGCTGAAGTGGTAGTCGCTCCAGTGGTAGTTGAAAGCGGCCGGATCAACAACGCGGGCAAAGAAGATCCCAAAGGTTGCCGGCAATGTCTCGAAAGACCGCGACCTGGCCGTAGGGTTCGGTTCTGGGCGGTTTCGTAAACTCGACACCGAAGTCGGTCATTCTTCGGTAGGCGCTCGCAAAGTCTTCGACTTCCAAAAAGAAGCCGACTCGCCCAGCAAGCTGGTTGCCAATCACCGCTTGCTCTTTCTCCCCGTCGGCCTGCGCCAGCAGAATTCCAGTCTGTGCATGCTTGGGCCTGACGACCACCCAGCGCTTCGGTCGGCCATCGTTGGTGGTGGCTGCGGAGTCTTCGACCAGTTCAAAACCAAGCCCTGCGACGAAGAATTGGATCGCTGCGTCGTAGTCGTGGACAACGATGGTGACGAGTTGCAGGTGAGCCATGAGTGACGATCGCTAAGTCAATCGAGTCTAGCCGTACAGCTTATAGGCTTCGGTAGTCGAGAGTCGCTTCGCTCGAATCCGATTGTCGCTGAGCTTTTCACCCTTGGGGTCGATGTACAGCCGGCCGCTGCGGTTCTTGGCGTTCGGGTCGACGTTCATCACGTGGATGTTAAAGATGAAGGCCTTGTCGCTGGTTGCTTGAAACCAGTGGACGTTGTCCTTCTGATCGCTGACGGTCGAATGTCCGCCGGGGCCAAACTCGGCGTCGATCGTGGGGCGGATGATGATGTGGTCTTCTTCGTCTTCCAGGCGGTCGTAGTGCTTACCTTGAAAGGTCCCCTGCAAAATCAGGAACGCCGTGGCCATGTTGTTGTGCCCGTGCGGCACCACACTCCGGCCCTTGTTGAGCGCGAAGATCTGATGGCCGAAGACGAGGCTCGTGGGCAACCCTTCCACCTTCGGAAACTTCGCTCGCAGGCTGACTTCGCCCTGGTCTTTGTACTTGATGTTCTCGGTCAGTTTTTCGAGATCGAGAAACTTCATCACATCGGCCAGATCGACATGGGCAAACAGCTCGTCGACTTTCGTTTGCCACTCGGTCTGCTTGAGCTTGGCTCCCTTCACGTCCTGGCTCAGGTCGTGCAGGTCCTTCATCCACTTGCTGGCGAGCAGCTTCATATCGGCCGCAAACAGCTCCCGCGTGCAGAGCGTTTCCAGCAGCGAGTAAGTGAGCAGCGCGCCGAGCGTGTGCTGGCCGAAAGAACGACGAGATAAGGACATGGTGCCGCCTCCAAAAAAGTTCGCCGAACGGATGGCGTCATCTTAGGCGGCGGAGAGGCATCGCGGCAAACAAAAACGCCCCCGCCGCGAGAGCGGGGGGCGAATGGAGATCGCTTTTACGGTGTCGCCGTTTCCGAAGTCGAAGCTCCACCTTCGGCCTTGGGTGCCTCAACTTCTTTATGCCGCTTGGGCTTGTAAATTTCGGTGGCGGTGCCGAAGAAGGTTTCGCTGGCGTTCATGATGGTTTCGCTCAGCGTGGGGTGCGGGTGGACGGTCTCGGCGAGATCGCGCACTTCACAGCCCATTTCGATGGCCAGCGCTGCTTCGGAAATGAGATCGCCAGCGCCCGGGCCGACAATACCGCAACCCAGCACGCGTTCGGTTTCGGGATCGACGATGAGCTTGGTCAGGCCTTCGGTGCGACCGAGCGCGATGGCCTTGCCGCTCGCTGCCCAAGGATAAACGGCGATGTCGACCGTGCGACCCGCCTTTTCGGCTTCTTGCTGAGTGAGACCGCACCAGGCGAGTTCGGGATCGGTGAAGACGACAGCTGGGATGCAGAGCTTGTCGAACGAAGCAGGCTTGCCGAGGACCGCTTCGACGGCGACGCGAGCTTCGTGCGAGGCCTTGTGCGCAAGCATGGGATCACCGGCGACATCGCCAATGGCAAGGATGTGCGGATCGGCGGTGCGCATCGATTTTTCGACTTCGATGAAGCCGCGCGGAGTGACCACCACGCCGGTGTTTTCCAAGCCAATGCCGCGGGTGTTGGGTTTGCGACCAACAGCGACCAGCACGCGGTCGTACCGTTCGACGCCGAACTTGCCGGGGCCTTCGAAGGCGACTTCAACTTTGTTATCGCGCAGGCCGAGCGAGCCGACCTTGGTGTTCAGGAAGATGCGATCTTCAAAGAGCTTCATCAAGTGCTTTTGCAGCGGCTTGACGAGGTCTTTGTCGGCAGCCATCAGAATGCCATCAAGGGCTTCGACCACGCTGACCTTCGAACCAAGGCGGGCATAGACGGTGCCCATTTCCAGCCCAATGTAACCGCCGCCAATGACCAGGAGCGACTCCGGAACGTCGGCCAGCTTCAGGGCGCCGGTGCTGTCCATGACGCGGTCGGAGCCGATATCAAAACTGGCGGGCATCGCGGGCAGCGAACCGGTCGCGACGATGCATTGATCGAACGTCAAAGTTCGATCTTCGGGAATCGACGGGTCGTCCCCTTCCAGCTTGAGCGTGGTCGAGTTCTCGAAGACGCCCTTGGCAGTGATGACCTTTACCTTGCGTTGCTTGGCGAGGTTCTTCAGGCCACCGGAGAGGTTCGAGATGACTTTGTCTTTGCGGGCGCGAAGCTTGTCGATATCGAGTTGCGGCGAGCCGAGCGTGATGCCCCAGTCTTTGTTCAGCTCTTCGACTTCGGACAAGACTCGCGCTACATGCAGCAGCGCCTTCGAAGGGATGCAACCGCGCAGCAAGCAGGTGCCGCCGAGTTTGCCTTCTTGCTCGACGATGGTGACTTCCAGGCCTTCGTCAGCCGCGTAAAAAGCTGCGGCATAACCGCCGGGACCACCGCCCAAAACCACCACAGAAGTATGCATTGTGTCGACTTGGCGAAAGATGACAGCGCGAATGTAAGAGGTGCGCAGGGGCCGCACGTTGAGAGGCAAGGCGAGGTCCGCTGACGAATTGTCGTCGGCGGTCCTCGTTGCATTCTATCCTGCAGCCGGAGACTTTTCCGGCCGCAACTCGACTCTCCCGAAAATTCGACTCAGGCGAAATTAGCGCGAGAGGAATTCGACGACGATGTTCACGTCGACGGGCAAGCTGAAATCGTTCGGGCCAGGAACGGCCAGGACGGTTGCTCGCAGGGTTTCGCCATCAAACGAGACGAAATCCGGGGTGTTCGCGCCACCTTCGCTCAGCACGCCCTTGTACAGGTTGTAGATCGGTTCCTTCTTGCGAACCGTGATCACATCGCCTTGGCGCAGCTGATAGCTGGGGCTGGTCACCTTGATGCCATTCACGAAGAAGTGGCCGTGCACAATGCCCTGGCGAGCTTGCGGGCGGGTCTTGGTGAAACCAGCGCGGCGGATGACGTTATCGAGCCGGCGTTCGCACAGCGTGAGAAGTTGTTCGCCCGTGTTGCCCTTCTTCGAAGCCACCATGTGGTAGTACTTGCGAAGCTGACGCTCGCCGAGGCCGTAGTAATGCTTGATCTTTTGCTTTTCGGCCGAGGCTTTACCCCAGTTCGACAAGCGGCGGCCACCCTTCACGTGCATACCTGGTGGGCTTTCGCGGCGCGAGTGGGCCTTGATGGCACCTGCCGATTCATAGATTTGCGCACCCAAACGACGATTGATACGGGCCTTCGGACCATGATAACGAGCCATCGAGCAAACTCTCCAAACGGTGAACGAAATACCTCAGTGGTGACGACGGCGAGGCTGCAATGCAACAGCCGATCCTCGCCGGAGCAAACGCCCATGTCTCTCAAGACTGATATCCGTCGAGCGAACTCGACGCTTCAGCCCGGGACCGGGTGCGGCCATCGCGGGAAGCCCAACATTCTGGCAAATCAGCGGGCTTTGGACAAGGGGCAAATGCAAGCGAGTTCAAGGTTTAAGGTTCAAAGTTCAAGGTCCAAAAGACAGGCAAGTAGCCGGCTTTCCTAATGCGACTTGTCATTTAGACACCACCTCAGTTCCTCAACCTTAAACTTGAAACCTTAAACCTTGAACTAACTGCTGCGATGACCGTTACGACCCCGATCAGCAACAAACAGGCAGCAGCGACCTGGTTATCGACCCCCGAGTGGATCATGCCAAACAGGCGACGCTGAATCAGGTCTTTGCCGGCGGGAATCACTAGCAGCGAGCAGGAGACATCGCCAATCGCAATGCCCAAGCCAAGCAGCCAGGCAGCAAACAGGGCCGGCCACCGCTGGGGCAGAACGATTCGCCACAGGGTCTGCCAGGGGCCGCAGCCATCGAGCTGGGCCGCTTCGAGTTGGAGCCGGTCAAACTGGGCAACCGCATGCCACACCACGAGCAACACCAGCGGCAAAGCCCGCAGCGTTTGGGCGACTGCCGGTGCGAAGACGGTGCGGTCGTACAGGAAAGTGAGCCAGCCAACCGTTGGCTGATTCATCACCTTGATAATGCCCAGGGCGATCAGCGGGCCGGGAATGGCCAGCAGAAGAATGGTCAGAAGAAACAGCAGGCCGTATCGCCAAGGGGAACCGTCTCGCGGAGCGAGACGACTACCTTGGGAAGCCCACCAGGCGAGCGGAACTGCAATGACAACCGAGGCCGTAGCGGCACTCATTCCGGCGACCGCGGTCCACCAAAAGTCCATTCGGGTAACGATGGCCGTTTTCCAGAGCGTCGCAGCAAACGAATTGACGGTCCACTCGCGAATCGCTTCGGTCCCCACAATGCGTGTCGAAAGCCCCGTCTGGCGAATCAGCACGAGTAAAGGTACGCCCGCCAGAATCGCCAGCAGCAGCCACACAAATCCAGAGGAGAGCAGGTTGCGTTGCGAAGACCAGAACAGCGGAGCCTGGTTGAGTTGACGAAAGTCGCCCACCAGCAGCACGCGGGTCGAATAGGCAGCCAGGGCAATCAAGCCGCCGAAGACCGCGTAGGCAGGAAACAGATAGATCACTTCGTGGGTGGCATTCCCCGCGACCTGGTTGTAAACACCTTCGGTCACCGTCGGCACCAGGTAGACATTCGTCACGGTCATTTCGTACCACGAGCTCACCGCCGCGAAGCAACCAGCGGTGGCGATCCATGGCAACAAGCGAGGGAGCACGATTCGCCAAAAGACGATCGACGGCGAAGTCTCGAGTAGGGCCTGCTCTTCTTCCTGGCGAGGAACCTGCGTCAGCCCCACGGAGATCAAGATCGCCGCCCAGGGTGCTGCGGCGACACCGTGCACCCAGATGGCACTCGGCAATCCGCTCAGGATCGCCTGGGGCGCATTACGGCCGAAGAGACCGAGCCAGGCCCCCAGGGCGTCCCAACCTGCCAGATGTACATAGAGCGGGGCGAATATCAGGGCGGCGATGATCGCCCAGGCAATTCGCCCGCCGAAGATCCGCGCGCGCGCCAGCAGCACGGCCAGCGGCAAGCCAAACGCAATCGCCACGCTCGCGGAGCCCAGGGCCAGCGAGAGTGAGACGAACAGTTGCTGCATCGCAGCTGGGGCGGCAAGTTGACTCACATGATCGCTCGCGAATTTCCCTTGTGGTGGTGTGGAGCAATGCTCTCACCCGCGTTGAACAGTCCCCATTCAAGGCTACTGATAGCCAGATTCTGATAACTTTTTACACCAAAAATCACATTCAACGAGTCGACGCAAACTGTTTTATACAAAACCTTTGCGTCCAAATTGATCCGCCAATCGCCGTTTTCGTGATAACCGTCTGATAACCAAATTCCGCCCTGTTCACGCTGCTGGCTGAACAGGCCCTGAACAGGGGGGCTCTTTGTTCCCAGCCAAGCTGCCAAGCATTGCCGCCAGCGAGTGTCGCGGCCACGCTCCGCCGCGGCGTTTTTCTACGCGTGGAGCAAGTCACTGCCCCACCCGCACGAACAGTCCTGAACAGCCCCCATTCGACGCTGCTGACAACCGGCTTTTGATAACTTTTTGCGCGAAAATTTGCGATCATCCATTCGTCATAAACCTCTTCACATAAATCTCTTGCGTTCATAATTTCCCACCAAACTCCGTTTTCGTGATAACCGTCTGATAACCAAATTCCGCCCTGTTCACGTCCCTGCCTGAACAGGCCCTGAACAGGGGGTTCGATCTTCCCGTCGCAGAGTCGCCACGCCGGGCTCTCGAAGCCTGATCGCGCCACCCGCAGCAAGCATCGCGCGCGGCCGTCTCGCTGGGGCGTCGTCACCACTGAGTTTATTTAAGAACATCATTGACATTAAGTCAAGACATTTTTATAACACATCCAGCGAGCCCTTGGCAGCGACCGCTTCGCGGCGATTCCCGATTCCCGATTCCCGATTCCCGATTCCCGATTCCCGATTCCCGATTCCCGATTCCCGATTCCCGACCTCCCGACCTCCTGACCTCCCGACCTCCTGACCTCCCGACCTCCCGACCTCCTGACCTCCCGACCTCCCGACCTCCTGACCTCCTGACCTCCTGACCTCCTGACCTCCTGACCTCCTGACCTCCCGACCTCCTGACCTCCCGACCTCCCGACCTCCTAGCCCCTGGCCCCTAGCCCCTGGCCCCTAGCCCCTGGCCCCTGGCCTCCGACCCCTGGCCCCTGACCCCTGGCTCCCAGCCCCTGCCGCCCGATATCCTTAAACCCATGCTCCCCTCCCCCACCAACCTCAGTCTTCCCACGCCCGATCGGCTGCAGATCGATTGGAGCGATGGCGTCGTTCGTCGCTACGCGGTGAAGCAACTGCGCGAAGCTTGCCCCTGTGCCACTTGCCGGGAGAAGCATTCCCAGCCTGCGAAGCCGGCGGACTTGCGTTCGCTGAAGATCTTGACGAACGAAGAGCTGCAGCCGCTGCGGATCGTCAAAATGCAGCCCCTGGGCAATTACGCCTACAACATTGCCTTCAGCGACGGCCACGACTCGGGCATCTTCACGCTGGAACTGCTCCGCGAACTAGGCGAACAGGTCAGCGGTTAACCGCTGACTTGTTGCCGGCGTACTAGCGTTAGCGAGTGGCACACCTTGCCAGCAATCATGCACGAATGCAGCATGACTTGCCCGACGAGTACTCGCAGCAAGATCGCCAACACCACGCCGCGATGGTGTCGCTGTTCGTGGTTTACCACAACCTCTGTCGCGAGCACGAATCATGCGGGGGGGCGGGGCACACACGTCCCGCGATGCAAACCGACCGCGTTTTATCAATCAAGGCATCGTTGAAAAGTATCACTCGAGGAGAACGGCAACCCTCTCAAGAAACAACAAAGGCCCAAGCAAAACTTGAGCCTGTTGCACCCTATCTTGAAGTTGGTGTGTTTTTCTAAGAAAAACTTAAATTCCGATTTTATCCATTGCCTTTGCCTCGTGTGAAAAGGGGCTGTCACCGTGATCGGTGACCTTAAACTATACTCTTCTATACGAATCCTGCCTAGGCCTGGTTGTCAGATGGCGGCCTAAATTACCCACGATTCGTACAGTTTTTCCGTCTTTGCATAGGCGGTAGGCTGGTTGTTAACTTGGCGGTACCGCCTCGCCACGTCTTGGTGAAGACGCCAAAAGGAAATCACTGCGCCTCTGAGCAATTTTCGTGCCGTCGAGTCATCAAACACGCCGTCTTCGATCCCGACTGCCAGGTCCTCGAAGTAATCGAGAACTGCGATGGCCTCATCAACTAAATCGTCTGGCCCCTTGCCATCTGAATCTCTTTTTTCCATCGCCGCCAACATTTCGTTTGATAGCGATTTAACGGCCGAATCATGCCTGCTCGCATCTGTGGCCCCTTTTATCTGCTGCTGATTCAGTATCTGACGAAACCGTGTGGCTAGCTCTGTTCTCGCCTCGGCTAAAGGATCGTCGCTAAAAATCCTGGAGAATTTTACAGTTTCAAAGCAACGATCCCGTTCGCGTGCCGCAAGTTCACGGTCTCGTGCCGAAAGTATGGATCTTCGAGCATAATAGGCAGAATATGTAGCGATAACGACTGCCAAAATGCCAAGCGTACCTTTTAGAGCCTCTGCTCCGAACCAGTACCAAGTGCCTGCGAGTGATAGGACGAGGAGAAAAACGAAGATGTGTAGCCAGGGCGGAAACTTAACGGGGAATTGGGCACTAGGCCCATCTGGCGAAATATCTAGCTTCTTCTTCGGTTCCACTACCCCTCCAACGGTTTGATCCACCTGCTATTGGGGTGATAGCATAGCGGCGGTTACCCGCATGTCAACTCTGGCGGTTCGTGTCATCCATCCGCCACTTTTCGCCATCTTATTGCCCTCACCCCCAAATTGCCTGAAATCCCGCTGACCTTGACTTCGCTTTCAAGCGTGTGCGTAATTTCTCGGGAATCATCTGGGTTTTCCTGCCGGTGTCCTGAACCGCTGTGCCGACCTGCGCTGCGATCCCCAGTGAACCTTTTCACTCGCCTGCGGTCTATTCGTATGTTCCCCGCATGAAACGCCAGGGCAAACGCGGTGGCGCGTTGCGGCAAAGCCTAGAGGCCTTTGTCCAGACTTCGCCACTTGCCACCTCTGGCCAATTGTTCGCGAGGGTCGACCGCACTCGTCTGCTGCCCTGACAAGCGTGTAGATAGCTCTCCAAAAAAGCCGTAACCGGTTTCGAGTGTATTGTGTCCCGCCCCGCTGCTTCGTCCCCTCCGGTTCGATGCAGTGGGGCGGCATTTTTTTGCGCCGACGTCGATTACGCAGGCGTCTGTGGCGCTGGCGCGTTTCTCATCGCGCGCGGGATTACGAACCGTCCTGCTCAGCCGCTACGATAAGAGTGCGCTCCTCCGTGCACCTTGTCTTTGGCTGATGCTCACGATGAATGCTCCTTCCAGAGATCCGCTGGCCGTCTTGCTGGCCGCCACCGACTCGCGCTACTGGCACGCGCCGCTCGTCCCGCGCCCCGTCCTCCGTAGCGGCGAACCGAACTGGTCGCTCCCGGTCAATTGGCTGCAAGGGCAAGTGATTCACTCCAAGGACGAAGCGAAACTCGTCGAGTGCCTGCATCCGCTGTTGAGTGGCACCGAAGAGTATGTCGACTGCGAGTATCGCGCCCGGAGCGAAACCAACGAGTGGCGCTGGTTCAAGCTGCATTGCAAGTTGGAATCGTCGGCAGTCCCACGCCTGCACTTCTGGACGAGCGAAATCACGCGGCAAAAACGGGCCGAACAATTGCTCGCACTCCAAAGCCGGATCGTTCAGCAACTGGCCGCGAACGTCTCGCTCGCGCATGTGCTGGGCGAACTCGCGCAAGGTGTGGAAGCCAACTATCACGGCGCGGCAGTGTCGATTTTGGGGGTCTCGGCCGATGGGAGTTGCCTCGAGCATCTGGCAGCCCCCAGCTTGCCGGCGCATGTCGCGGCTCGCATTCATGGCTTGCCGATTGGGCCGACCGTCGGTGCCTGCGGCAGTGCGGCGGCAACCGGTGAGCGCGTCATCATCGCCGATGTGCATCTCGACTCCCGCATGCAGGGATTCGAAGACGTGAGCCGAGACACCGGCATTCGCAGTGTCTGGTCGCAACCCATTCGGGGTGAGAAGGGCGAGGTGCTGGGAACATTGGCCATCTATCGCTTGCAGGTGCATTCGCCCTCGAGCGAAGAAATCGAACTGCTCGAATTGGCTGCGAACCTGGCAGCGCTGGCCATCGAAAACAGCAAACGCATCGATTCTCTCCTGCGCAGCGAGACGCGTTTTCGCGAGTTGGCAGAGAAAGCGCGACTCGTCCCGTGGGAGGCCGAACTTGGCACCGATCGCTACACCTATGTTGGTCCCCAGGCCGCGGAGATTTTTGGCTACCCGATCGAAGATTGGTATGTCCCTGGCTTCTGGCATCGCCTGGTCCATCCGGACGAGCGTGAGTCGCTGCTTAACATCTTTTATGAGCACTTGAAGTCGAGCGAGCACTTTGAAACGGAGTACCGCATTCCGTCGGCCCAAGGTGATGTGGTTTGGGTGCATGACTACATCAGCATCTTTCGCGAGAACGGCCGGCCCGTCCGGCTGCGCGGCTACATGGTCGATGTCACGCGCCGCAAACTGGCCGAGCAAGCCAAAAGTGCCAGTGATGCGATTCTCGACTCGGTGATGAAGAGCTTGCCGTTTCGGCTGTGGGCCGCCGATTGCGACGCGCGCATCATCTTGCAGAACCCTGTCTCGCTGCAACAGTTTGGCAACAACATCGGCACCAAGGTGGCCGACATGCAGATGCCCCCCGAGATCGCCGAGCAGCATATGGGCTTCGTTCAGCGCGCCCTGCAAGGTGAAGTGGTGAACGCCGAGGTGGCGCACGATTTTTTGGGCGAACCCAAGGTCGATCAATGCCTCATCGCGCCCGTTCGCCAGGACGACAAGATCGTCGGCGTGCTGGGCTGCGATATTGATGTCACCGAGCAGCGGCGCGTCGAGAAAGAACTCAAGCTTTCGGAACTTCGCTATCGGACGCTGATGCAGTACGCGCCGGATCTGATTCTGCAGGCCCAGCGCGATACGACGATCATCTATTGCAATCGCGTTTCCCCGCCAGCGACCATCGAGCAGGTCATCGGCACCAAGTGTGTCGACTGGGTCGCCAAGGATTATCGCCGCGTGGTCGAGGCCAGCTTTGAGTTGGTCTTTTCCAGTGGGCAAGAATGCAACTACGAAACCTTGTCCTCCGAGGCTCCGCGCGGCCCACGCTGGTGGTCGGTGCATCTAGCGCCCATCAAAGACGGCAACCGCATCGACTCGTGCATCATGATTGCCCGCGATATCACGCGCCGCAAAGAGATGCAGCAGGCGCTGCACGATAACGATGAGCGATTTCGCCAATTGGCCGAAGCCACCGACCAGGGCTTTTGGCTCGTCGATCTCAAGCCGGAGAGGCTGTTGTATGTGAATCCCGCGTTCACGCACATTTGGGGTATTTCACAGGAAACGCTCTATTCCGGCGTGCGTGTGGGCGTGAAGTACATTGCCGCCGACGATCGCGACCGGGTCGTACGCATCTTTGAAAGCTGGCTGTCCGGTGAACGAAATTCGTACGACGTGGAATATCAGATCGAGCGGCCCGATGGCGAGCGCCGCTGGGTCCACGATCACGGTGCGAAGATCTTTAACGCGGCCGGGCAACTCTATCGCATCAGCGGCATCGTCCGCGATATCACCGATCAGAAGCGGGCCGAAGCCATCTTGCGCGAAAGCGAAGAGCGCTATCGACTACTCGCCGAGAATTCGTCCGACTTGATCATGCGCTTGAATCGTCAAGGAAACTGCCTGTACGCTTCGCCGGCCAGCAAACTGTTGCTGGGAATCGAACCGCTGGAGATTAAGGGAGGCCAGATCTTCGATCTGCTCGTGCATCCCGATGATCGACCGCGGCTCGCGACGATGCGCGAAGCGTTCCTGTGGAAAGGAAAGCCCGTTTCGATCACGGCCCGATTTCGCCACGCCAGTGGAGAGTACAAGTCGCTCGACTTGCAAGCCAAGGCGGTGCGCGATCCGGGGAATCTGCCTGACCAAGAAACAGAAGCGAACGAAGTGTTGATTACGGTTCGCGATGCGACCGACCGAGTCGACGCCGCGAAGAAGCTTCGTCAGCGCGAAACCGATCTGGCGCATGCGGACCGCATGAGCACGATGGGGCAGATGGCCGCGGAGCTTGCGCACGAATTGAATCAGCCTTTGTATGCGATCGCTAATTTCTCGTCCGCCTCTTTGGGCGCGCTCGGACAAAACGGCGCGCACTCCGACGAGGGAATTGCCAAGGCGCGCAACTGGCTGGAAGAGATTGCGCGGCAATCGCGCCGCGCCGCCGACGTCATTCGGCGCATCAACCTGTTTGTGCGCAAAGGTGAACTCGATCCGTCACCGTTCAGCTTGAGCGAATGCGTGCGCACACTGGAACCATTGTTAGAAGTCGCCGCGCGCGGTCACGAAGCCACCATTCGGTATGAACTGACCGAACCCATGCCGGCCATTCAAGCCGACCGGCTGTTGATTGAGCAGGTGATTGTGAATTTGGTGCGCAATGCGGCCGAGGCCATGGAAGATGTCCCCGCCGAGGAGCGCTCAATGGTGCTGCGCACTTATCTGGAAGACAACGGCGTTGGTTTATCGGTCTGCGACACCGGCCCCGGCTTCCGCCCCGACATGGCCGAGAAGGTCTTCGAGCCGTATTTCACCACCAAGGAAAGTGGCACGGGGATGGGCCTGGCGATCTGTCGCAGCACGATCGAAGCCCATCACGGGAAGATCATCGCGGAGTCAAATCCCGAACCAACCATCACCGGCGGCCACGGGGCAAAGTTCCGCATCTGGCTGCCAGTGAACGACTAGAGAATCGACGAAGTGCTGCCCCAATAGCTACTTACGGTGGTCCGGCAACGGCAACGCCAGATTTCCAGTTCGTCCCTGCAAGTTCTCAAAAATGGTTGCGGGTGCCTTTTTTGCGGGGTAGCATACCTACGAGTCGAGGACCGCCTGCCGGCGATTGCTCCGTCAATTGCCCGATCACTGCCTGCCAACGGACTCGCACGTCGGTGGATTGCAGCGGATCTGTTTTACTTGCCTGATTAAACCATTCTTGACGAGTTTTGGAGAATCTTTCCATGCGAAAGCTCTTTCGCAAGCTGTACAAACCAGTAATGGTTTGGGTGGTGATTCTGACGATGTGTCTCGACACGGCGCTCGCTTGCCGTTGGTCGCGCCGCCGCTGCGAATCGTATTGTCCCCCTTGCCCGCCGCCCACGTGTGCCGTTCCGGCGCCAGCCGCCGATAACGCCGCTCCCGCGGAAGGGACGCCTCCTGGCACCACGGTCCAGCGCCCCGAGTTGGAAGAAACTCCAGCCGATAAGAAGCCAATCATTCAACCACCGGTTGTTAAACCGGTCGAACCCGTGCCTGCTCCTCCCAAGCCCGTGGTGGATCCGGTTCCTGCAGAACCGAAGCCCATCGAGCCTGCTCCCAAGCCGGTAGAACCAGCTCCGCCAAAGCCTGTCGAACCAGCACCGGCTGAACCAAAGCCGATCGAGCCTATGCCTGCACCGAAGCCGGTTAAACCGGCTCCGCCGAAACCAGTGGAACCTGCTCCTGCTGAGCCCAAGCCAGTGGAACCCGCTCCACCAAAGCCGGCTGAGCCTGCTCCACCCAAGCCTGTCGAACCAGCTCCTGTTGAGCCAAAGCCGGCTGAACCAAAGCCAATTGAACCAGCACCGCCCAAGCCAGCGGTTCCAGTCGAAGAAGATCCGTTTGCTCCGGCTCCCAAACCAGTAGTGCCTAAGCCGGCCGAACCGGCACCAATGCCAGCACCCAAGCCGGCGGTTCCACCCGTCGATGATCCGTTTGGTGCACCAGCCGCGCCTGCTCCGATGCCGAAACCAGCGGACCCAGCGCCGCCCAAGCCGGCTGTTCCGCCCGTTGATGATCCGTTCGGTGCTCCCGCGCCAAAGCCGGCTGAACCAGCTCCAAAACCAGCTGTTCCGCCCGTCGATGATCCCTTTGGTGCAGCACCGGCTCCCGCTCCGATGCCGAAGCCAGCTGAACCGGCACCAAAGCCGGCTGTCGATGATCCGTTTGGTGCACCGGCTCCAGCTCCAATGCCAAAACCAGCTGCTCCAGCCGCTGACGATCCATTTGGTGCAGCACCTGCTCCGGCTCCAATGCCAAAACCGGCTGCTCCAGCCGCAGATGATCCGTTTGGTGCTCCGGCTCCAGCACCAGCCGCGCCAGCAGCAGACGATCCGTTCGCCCCAGCACCCGCTAAGCCAGCTCCGGCCAAACCGGACGATGGCAAGACGGAACCGATCAACGCCGAGAAGCCCAAGGCCAACCCGGTCGATGATTTGTTTGCCCCCGAGAAGCCAGCTGCTCCTGCTGCACCAGCACCAGCTGCCCCCGCTGCGGATGATCCGTTTGCTCCCGCGCCTGCCAAGGCAGCCGCTCCTGCTCCGGCGAAGCCAGCTGGTGATGACCCGTTTGCCGACCCCTTCAAGATCTCGGCCGAAGGTCAACTTCCTCAGCGTGGCTGGTCGGACAACACCGGCACCTTCGAAGTTCAAGGTCGCTTGATCGCGATCCTCGATGGCCACGTTCGTGTTCTCAAGGACAACGGCCGGACCACCACCGTGCCAATGCGTCGTTTGAGCGATGCCGACAAGAAGTACGTCGAAGAAGTGATCAGCCGTTATGGCACTGGCCTGGTTGGCCAGGTCGCAGCTCGCTAGTTCACTCTTCGAACTCAATCAACCATTCAGGCCGGTTGCCTTAACGCAGCTGGCCTTTTTGCTGCGCGCGGTTGAACTTCGAAGTTGCTGCCGACGGAACTGCCTTCAAGAACGAAAAAAGGGGCGATCCGCTGTGGATCGCCCCTGGGCAGCACTAGTGATTCTGCTGACTTCGAACTTAGCGGTTGAGCGTCACGCCGAAGGTCAAACCGGCCATGAACAGGTCTTCGGTATTGTCGCGGATGTCGTTACCGCGGCCCACACCATCGGCCATGCTGATCAGAGCCAGACCGAAGCGGAAGCTGATGTCGCGGGTCAGAGTGTAAGCGGCTTCGCTGCGAAGTTCACCACCCCACACAAACTCGTCGCTGCGGTCGAATGAGCGAGCACGATTGCGAAGCTCGTACACCGGTGTCGTGGCGGCAGCTGCACCGTAGTTGGTAATGACTTGATCTTGGTAGCGAGTCAGGTATTGGAAGTTGTGCATCGCATAGGCTCGCACTTCGGTCGACAGGTTCCAGTGAGCCTTCTCATAGAAGTACCGGAAACCGAACTGGCCACCGAACATGTTGTTCTCGAAGTGAGCACGGTCGACAACCAACACTTCCACCGGGCCGAGCGGGTTCGGTGCATTCAGATCCGGGAAATCGTCTGGATCGAGAGCATACCGACCATACCCGTCCTGGCGATAGATGTCTTTGAACTGCATGTAGCGAGCACCGATGAACGGTTCGAGCACACCACCGTTGTGGAACTCTTTGCGACGCCACACCTTGTTCAACTCGATCGACGAGAAGGTCGCATTGTTGATGCTCGCTTGCAGGTCGTAGGCTCGTGGATTGCGGTCGACGAGGATCGGGTCCGGGTTGTCTGCATCGTCACCCGTATTGATGCGGTTAATCCGCTCGTGGCGTTGCTTCAGGCCTTCGGCAGGCCCCGACAAGTGCCACGCCACAGCATTCCAGCCGTGATCGTCGGTGGTCATGTAACCGAAGTCGTAACGGTTACCCCAGGTGAAGTCACCGTCGTAACCTGTCTCACGATTTCCCGTGAAACCGAGCATCCCCTGATCGCCCAGCTGTTGCAGGTCGATGTTCAGGTTCGCACCGAAGTTACCTTCGGTACCGACCCGCAGGATCGGACGCATCTGCGGCCGCTGCACATTCATGTAAATGCGGTCGTAGGTGAAATAGAAACCGATGTTCGGCGGATCTCCACCCCCGTACCCGCTGACATCAGCAGGTGCGAAGAATTGAAAATCCGGCCCGAAGGTATCGGGTTCAATGAACGGGGTTAGCCGTTCAATTTGCACCGTTGGCCCGGAGGACGGCAGCGAGGGATGTTCTGCCCGGACGCTAGTTGCGAATGACATCGCAGCCAGGATGACCGTGAACCACAGCTTCGTACGTTTAAGCGACATAGTTAGTGCACCTTCGGAGTTGCGTTCCGTTGGCTTCTCGTCCGGGGGACAGGACGCTCCACGCGGAAACCTTTTTTCCGCTCGTGACGGTAGTATCGGAAATGCTTGACACACCGATTGAGTAAGAGTGGTAAAAGATTCCGAGAAATCCGATTCTGCCGCTACTCGATTGCTCTTGCCGAATTGGCTCGCCGGTGACAACCGGCCTGTGAAGAGACAGAAAGAATTGCCGCAAGTCCCAAGCAGGCGTATACTTTGGCGTCGCGACACACGCTCGGCGAAGCAATTTTTGCCGCTTGCCAGCGAATGATCATGCTGGCAGATTGACTGCTATCGCTCACGGCCATGAATTTTGGGAATCGCTCTCATGCGCATCATCGCCCTTCGCTGTTTGGCTTTGGCGGGTCTCACCTGCACCTGGCTCTGCCTGTTGCTGCTCCAAGCGGCCGCGCAGGAGAAGGTCACCACGCCGGAAGCTCCGGCCGGCGAGAAAAAGCCTGCCGAGAAGCCCGCTGAGACCAAGCGGAAAGACGCGACCGAGAACTTCATTCGCGTCCATCGCGATGAGAAAGGGACGCCCCTCTCGATGGATACCGGCATTGGTCGGTACCAGCCTGCGGATGGCAAAAACCCGGGCGTGATCGTCGATTTGATCGGCGCCGTCCACGTGGGCGAAAAAGCCTACTACGACGCGCTCAACAAGAAGTTCGAAGACTATGACGTGCTGCTGTACGAACTGGTCGCTCCACCGAACACGCGAATTCCTAAGGGTGCCAAGGGTTCTTCGGGCCATCCCATCGCCGCCATGCAAACCGGCATGAAGTCGATGCTCGGGCTCGAGCACCAGCTCGAATGCGTGGACTACACCAAGGCAAACTTTGTGCACGCCGATATGTCCCCCGATGAATTCGCCCAATCGATGAAGGACAAAGGCGAGAGCTTCGCCCAGATGATTTTCCGCGCGATGGGTGCTGGCATGGCTCAGCAAGCAACCGGCAAACAGAGCAACGATTTCGAAATGCTCTCGGCGCTCTTCTCGAACAATCGTGCCCAAAAGCTGCGACTGGCAATGTCGACCCAGTTTGAAGACCTCGACTCACAAACAATCATTTTCGACGGTCCCGATGGCTCAACCATCCTCACCGCGCGCAACGGCAAAGCCTTCGAAGTTCTCAAAGAGCAGCTGGCTGCCGGGAAGAAGAAAATCGGCGTCTTTTACGGCGCTGCACACCTTCCCGACATGGAAAATCGCCTCGTCGATGACTTCGGCCTGAAGCGCACCGAACTCACTTGGCTCCCCGCCTGGTCCCTGACCGACAAGCCGCTGAAGAACGAAGAAAAGTAAGGTGGGTCGCACGCACTGAGCAAAAGCAGCCCAGCCGGGAAACTCTGGTCGAGCGGAGAGGCAGCCCCCGTAGAGCCGTAAACCGCTGCGTCGGCGAAAAAGTTGGAGGAATCGCGGGAAGGCACCAACGGTAAAGAGGCTTCCATGAATCCTCGACTCTTTTCATTTGTTGGTGGCGATTCGGGAAGCTGGTCGGTCGCTTCTCTAACGACCATCGTTGGCGAGCCACTTCCGCTCGTTGAACGTGTGTCAATCGTCAACCAATTCGTTCCTTCACCGCCCAATATCGCCGGCTGGTTGCTACGCGGAGTGACGAGCAATGAGCGGTACGTCACCAGGCCCGAAAAGAATGAACTGCTCAGCCGGCAAGTGGCGCTGGGAAGACCAGAGGCCACGCACTCGGCATTGATCCCCATTCGCAAGAACGCGCAGTGGTGGAGCCTGACGCAGGACGAACGGCGCGAGATCTTCGAAGCTCAGTCCGCTCACACCAAGACGGGGCTGAAATACCTGCCAGCCATTGCCCGGCGGTTGCATCATTGCCGCGACCTGAGCGAAGCCGAGCCATTCGATTTTCTCACGCTCTTCGATTACGCGCCTGCCGACGCCGCGGCCTTCGATGACCTGCTCGCCGCCCTCCGCGCGACCGAAGAATGGAAATTCGTCGATCGCGAAGTCGATATTCGCCTGGTACGATTCGACTGATCCGCCACTTTCTTCACACTACGCGTTTGCCTGCAAAGTGAGAACCTGCAAAGTGAGAAACTGCCTTGTCCAACCCTGAACCGTGCTCCCGCGAGAACCTGCGCTACCAAGCGCTGCCGGAATATTCGCGAGAAGAGATTGAACACATCTTGGCCACCGGCTCGGCCCCAGAGGTGGGCGTAGCGCTCCTCAGTGGAGGCTTTTATTCCGACTCGTGAGAATGGATCGAGGAAGCATGCTTGCGACATTTGGATGCCCCCGAGTTCAACGTCCGCGCATCGGCACTGACGGCACTGTGTCATGTTGCTCGTAATCACAGTCAACTCAATCTGCAGACTTTGAGGCCTAAGCTGGCCGAAGTGCTGGCCCGCGATCCATCACTGGTTGGATGTGTTGAAGACCTGCAAGACGATATTGAAATCTTCATCACGCGACCAAAGAAATAGCTTCGTGCCAGGTCACACGGTGTCTTATAATCGCCCCTGAACTCGCGCGGTCCTGCTGACCGTGGAGGCAACTATTTTGAGGAGACCTGCGATGAAGAGCTTGTGGATGGCGGCCGCTTGTGTGGTGATTGGCTTGGCTGTTGGTTGCGAAGCGAAGATGGAAGAGGCCAAGCAGGCCGCGGAAAAAGCCAAGGTCGAAATGGAGGCCGCTGCTGAAAAAGCCAAGGCTCAAGTCGAAACCGCTGGCGAGCAAGCCAAGGCGGAAGTTGCCAAAACGGGCGAAGAAGCCAAAGCGGCCGTGGAAGCAGTCGCCGAGAGTGCTGCCAACTTGAAGATCGGCGATCTCGATCTCGGCAAGGAACTACAAACGGCCATCGACAGCATGAAGGGTACGCTCGACGGCGTGACGAACGTCGAATCGGCCCAGGCAGCACTTCCCAAGTTCGAAGCGGCCAATCTCAAGCTCGATAGCATCCTGACGCTGGTCGACCAGATTCCCGAAGCGGCTCGCCCCGCCCTCGCCAACGTGCTCAAGAGCAGTTCCGCCGGCATTATCGACTCGGTCAAGAAGGTCGTGGCCATCGAAGGGGTCGGCGACATTCTTAAGCCCGTCCTCGATCAACTGGTCGCCAAGCTAGAGAAAGCCAGCGTGGCCATGGATGCGCCAGCGCCAGCAGCACCGAAGTAAAGCTGGCTGTTACTCAAGCCAGCCCACTGTCATTGCCGACACGGGGCGGAGCTCGCCTCGTGCTTCGCAGCTGAAATGCCCCTCGAAATCGCGTTTTTTTGCGAGCGTTTCAACGCTGCAGTACTAGAATGGTACCTACGTCAGAGGGGTCTGTAAACAGCTGCTATTGTTACACAACTTGAGAATACAACATGATCATTGCCTCGATCAGTGGATCGGTCGGAAGCTACGAGAGTGGTGCCAAAAATCAGCAGGCTGATATTCGCACAGTCCAGGAACTGTTGACGCAGGCGGCCAAGAAGTTGAATTCGCCTGGTTTCGACCCCAAGGGCATTGATGGAAAAATCGGCAAGCCGGGCAGCAACTCGAAGACGGTAGCAGCAATCACCGCCTTTCAGAAGCAGCAAGTCGGTATGTCGTTGCCCGACCAACGGATTGACGTGAATGGCGCGACGTGGAAAAAGCTGGTCGCCGTGGCTGGTTCATTGCCGGCCAAGCCTGCGAGTGCGGCCACGCAACTTATCACGCTCACAGTGACCCACGGTGGCAAAATCCCCAAGGGGACAAAGTTCAAGGTGGCCACAGCGGCGACAGCAACCAGCTTGTACGAATCGACGTTCACGCTTTCCGGTGGTGCCTCGGGGACATTTCGTGGTTCGATTTTTCCCGACGACATGACGATCAAAGGACGCCTGCTCGACGACACCTATCCATTGCATTTAGGCTTTCACAAAGGTGGCGGCACACCGAAAGAACCGGCGTCCAGTCTGGTCGTGAAGACCTCCGGCGTTCGCGCGGGATTGCTTGTAAATGCCCGCAACTCGGTAAAAGTGAAGAGTGACAACTCTGACAAGACGACGTCGCATGGCATCAATGTGCATAACGGCTACAGCGAAACGGACCGCGGTTCCGATGGCTGCCTGACTCTGCATCCCAGCGATTGGTCGTCGTTCGTCAAAATCTTCTTGAACGCTTTTCCCGACATCGCCGATTGGCACACCCTGGGAAACAATACGGGTAAGAAGATTGGTTCGCTCGTAATCAAGAAGTAGCGAATTGCTGCTGCGTGCATTACCCCGTCATGCTGCCACCTGATCTTGACTCAGTTTGCTAGTTCGCTATTGTTCCCGGCACTTGTCGAAATTCTGCGCTCGGGTGCTATTGGCACGCGAGCGTTCGCCCCTGTTCGTGGGCCTGTGAATGATTTGCCGGGCAGCGCTGCTACTGAGCATTTTGCTGCTGGTCGGGTGCCAAAACGCGCCCGAGCAGCTGAGCCTGTACGCGCCGTTTGGTCCCGCTGTCGTGCCGCAACCAGCATTGTCGCGAGCGAACTCAACGCCCTATTACACACCGCCGGCTGCTTCGACAGGCAGTTCTCCCGCAACGGCCAATAGCCCGAACGGCAACAAGCTCTCGCACTACGACCCACATACGGGCGTGCTGGTGCCGGGCAGTTTTACGCCGCCAGCCATAGCTTCGCGGTCAGTGGATTTGTCGAGCGATAGCAATGCGCTCGCCAGCGGTTCCGCTCGCACTCGGCCGAGTACGGAAGAAGCGATCAAGATTGTTGAAACCGATAGCTCGCCGCGAGGATTATCGAGCGCCATTAGCTCCGGCATTACGCAAGCCACGCGCAGCTCGTCGGGCGTGAAGTTTCAGGCTTCGCCGCCCAGTGGAGTGGTGCGAACGGGCTCGGCGCTGTTGCCACCTGCCGAGAATCCCATTTCGATCGCCGCAGTTCCACGGTCCGCCACGAGTCGTACCACGGCACCCGCGATCATTCCCACCACGCGCTCCTCCACTGCACCCGTTTTCGGTACTCCCGGCTTGCTTGCACCGCCACCAGCTGCCCAACCGGCGACCGGCCAGCCCGTTCAACCGGGCGTCATTCCGGCGAAACCTGCTGAGTCGCGACGTCTGTCGCTGTGGGATGCCGGCGATGGCTCGCGCGTGATGCCCGCTGCCCATCTCGAAGAGGGCGACGTCATCACCGCCGGGCCGAGTAGCTGGCGAGCAAGATAAATTCTGCTTCGCGTTCTCCCTCGCTGACGCGGCTTCCGGTTAAGTGCTGCTGGTTTGTCGACAATCAAGCCAAATCTGACGGCAGCAATGCCCGTGACAGCTGGTCCCGCCAGTGCTTCCATGTCCTCTGCGCCGCGTTCCATCAAGAGTGGGCGTGAAAGGAGTTACAATCCATGGCGGAACGCTTGAAAACCCGCGGTGGCAGCACCAAACTGAAACGACTCCTCAGCGCAGCCACGCCCCATCTGCATCACCGCCTAAACTTCGCTCAAAAGAGCCCAACTTCAAAACGGACGCAGCGGGCCGCCCAATCAAAACTACGAACTACGAAACTTGAAATTGAAGCCTTAAACCATGTCGAATCTGCAACAACGAGTCGCTGCGATCCGCAGTGAGGCGGTCCGGGTGCAAACCTGGCAAGCTTGGGGCTGGACGCTGGCGGTCTCGTTATTGGCGGTGACGATCGCGGGTTCGATGGACTTTTTCTTGCGGCTGCGAAGTTGGCCGCTCCGGCTGCTGCTGACGGCTGCCGTAGTCACTGTGATGGTCTGGACGGTTCGCCGCTGGCTCGTGCCTTGGTGGCAGAGCAAATCCAGCGACGTGCAGATTGCTCGCCGCCTGGAACACCTCCATCCGCGACTGGGCGAGCGCCTTTCCTCGGCGATCGCTTTTCTGCAGCAAGCGAAGGATGATCCGCGCGAAGGGTCGCTCGAACTGCGGTACGCGGTGGTGGCCGAAGCCGAATCGATCGCTGCCGATCTGCCTCTCGAAGCTTCCATCGATCGCCGGCCCGCGCGGCGCGCACTGGCGGTGGCCGTTGGTATTGGCCTCACCGCAATCGCACTCAGCCTGTGGCAACCACTCAACACAACGCGGGCCGCAGTCCGTCTTGCCTGGCCTTTCGGTGGACCGGCCTGGCCCCCGCGCAATCAACTCGAACTGGTTGCTGCGCCTTCAGCGGTCGCTTTGGGCGAAAGTTTCGAGGTGCAGGTGATCGACCGAAATGGTTACCCGCCCGCCGATGCCGCGATCACGTTGCAATTCGACGAGCCCGCGCGACGCACCGAGCAGCACCTGCTGCAGCAGCGCGGCGATAAGCTGGTCTTTCGCGTCGAGCAAGTCCTGGCAGGCTTTCGCTACCGCGTAACCGGCGGCGATGGCGAGTCGTTGCCCTGGCGAGAGCTGCTCGTAGTGCAACCGCCCAAGCTCAACGACTTGATCTCGGTAGTTCGTCCGCCGGAGTACTCCGGTCTCAAACCCGAGCGCGGCGGTCGCCTCGTCAAGCTGCTCGCCGGTTCGCAGCTGATGATCGAAGGCAAGCTGGACCGCGCCGCCAGTGCCGCAAGGTTGCAAGCGGCGACGGGCGAGTCTTTGCCGGAGTTGCAACTGGCCGCTGATCGCCTCAGCTTTCATAGCCCGGCAACCAGCAACTGGCAGCCGACAAAATCACAGCAAGTCTGGATCGAACTCGTCGATGAAACCGGTTCCGTGACCGGCCGCGACGGACCACTTGAGTTGCAGGTCGTTCCCGATTCGCCGCCGACGATCGCCTGGGATGAGCCTGGCGATCATGGGGCTTTCACCAGCCAGGCGCTCGTTCCCATTAGTGCCCAGGTGAAGGACGACTTGGCTGTACAACGCGTCGAGTTGCAATTCGCGGCGATTGGTAGCGAAGCTCAACAGCCTCAGGTCGTGGTGCTATTTCAACAAGACAAGCCGCCGGCCAGAAGTTTTGGCGAAGGGGATTCTCGCCGCGTCAGTCACGCTTGGGATCTGTCACAGGCCGGCAACATCGTGGACGGAACTTCCTTTTCGCTCAAGCTCGTCGCTTATGATTTTCAGGGACAGCAAACCGTGGCGCCGCCCCGCCGCATCAGCGTCATTTCGACTCAGGATATGCAGCATCGCCTGGTGCAGCGACAAGGAGCGGTGCTGGAACAACTGGGAGAAGTCCTGCGTCTACAGCGGCAGGCCCGCACTCTGGTCAGTGATGTGGCGGCACGGCAGCAGGACGAAGGAAAGTGGCAGGCACGCGATCTCGATGCCCTGCAAAGTGCCGATTTGCAACAGCGGCAAGTTCAACGCTTGCTGAAGAACCCAGACGATGGACTGGCGAAGCAAATCACTTCCTTGCTTGCCGAGCTTCAGGCCAATCGCTTGCAAGACGAAGGGATTGCCACACGCATGCAGTCGTTGCAGAAGCAAGTTCAGCGATTGTCCGCTGACGTGCTGCCCACGCTCGAAGAGCAACTGGCCGCGGCGCTAAAGACCGCACGGCTGAAATCGGAAACGCGCGATGACTGTGCACGAAATGACGGTGATGAATCCCCCTTGCCCCTCGACAACGTACTCCAGCAGCAAGATTTGTCGGTGGCAGCGCTCGAAGCGATGCTCGGCGAACTGGCCCAGTGGGATACCTTCAGCCGCATCGCCCGCGAGGTGGGTCTGCTCAAGCAGGAACAACAAAAGTTGCGCGAGCAGACCGAGAATGTGCGAATCTCGCTTGCACTTGCAGAGCGAAATGCCGAGCCCTTGAACCTTGCCCGGCAAACAGCCCAGCGGCAACTCGAAGCTGCTCGACAGTACGACAAATTGCAAGGTCGCATGGAAGACCTCCTCGCCAAGCTGCGTGACAGCGATCCGCTGGCGGCTGGGAGTCTGGCCGATGCACTCGATGCTGCCGCTCGCCTGGCGGTCGGCGGTCAGATGCGATCCGCGGCCCGGCAGTTGCAAGAGACTCGCGCCGGTCAGGCCGTGCAAACACAAGATCAAGTGCTGGCAGGCTTGAGCGAAGTGCTCGACCGACTCGCTAGTCGCAAAGATCAGGATGCCCGCCGGCAACTGGCGGCGCTCAGCGCGGCCGCGGGTGAGCTGAATCAACTAGCCTCGCGCAGCGAGAACCTGGCCCGCGAAGCCGCCGCCGCAGCGCAGGCGAATGATCCGCAGAAGCGGCAACTGCAGCGGCTCACCAAGGATGCCAAACGCTTGGCCGAAGAAGTGGCGGAACTGGCCCGCAAGCTGGAACGACTGCAGGCGAAGAAGCCCGGCGAGAGTTTGAAGAAGGCCGGTTCTGCCCTCGGCAATACAAGTCAATCAGCAGCAGGGGGTGATGGAGCCTCGGCCGAACAGCAGGCTCGCTCGGCACTCGAAGATCTGCAGAAGGCCAAAGAGGAATTGCAGCAGAACATTCAAGCGGCTCAGGAAGATCTGGTCCGTGAGCAATTAGCCCGGCTGGAAACGGAACTCGCCGGACTGCTGAAGCGGCAACAAAATCTGCTTGGCGAAACGCAACGCCTGGACGGTGTGAAGGCGACGAACAAGGGGAACTTGAATCGTGCCCAGCAAGCTTCGCTTCGCAGCCTGGCAGAAGAACAACGGCAGCTGGCCGATGCCGTGCAGCAAAGTAGCGCAGCGTTTTCATCCGGCGAAACCTTCCAGCTGGCGCTCGATGGCGTACGTCAGCAAATGCAACGCGCCCACCGTGGTCTCGTTCGGCTGCAGACCGACGCCAACGTGCAAGCTTCCCAGCAGCAGGCCGTCGAACGGCTCAAGCAGTTGCTCGCCGCCGCCCGTTCGCAGGCCGAGGCACCCGGCGATGATCAGCAGCAACCGGCAGGCCCCCAGCAACAACAGGCCGGCGGTCCGCCGCAGGTTCGTAGCATCGGCGAGTTGCGGCTCCTGGCTCAATTGCAGACCGAGATCAATCGTCGCACGGCGGAACTCGAAGCAGCCCGCGTTGCCAAGGGTGATTTCACCGCCGAGCAACTGACCGAGCTACAAGAACTGGCCGAAGAACAAGGCAAACTCGCCGAGATCATTCTTAAACTCGTCGAGCAGCCTGCCGAACCAGTCACGGAAGACAACCCGCCGGCTCCCATGCCTGGAGAAGACCAGCCGAAGCCCGGCGAAAAGAAACCGGCAGCAAATCCGCTCGATGAGGAACTGCTGAAGGGTTTGAAGTGATGGCCCGGGTAAGCCGCACTGGAACCGTGATGGGAATGGTGATCCTAGCAGCAATTGTCACCGCAATTTTTATGGGCGGCGAAGAATACGGCCGCCATGTTTCGCTGGCAGGCGGACTTACGGGACTGGCTGCGATTCTCAGTATTGCAGTTGCCTACGGGATCGTGGAGGTG
Source organism: Anatilimnocola aquadivae (assembly GCF_049819085.1). Classification (GTDB taxonomy): domain Bacteria; phylum Planctomycetota; class Planctomycetia; order Pirellulales; family Pirellulaceae; genus Anatilimnocola. The sequence continues at coordinate 7,553,282 of NZ_CP187419.1, read as the reverse complement.
TTCTTTGCCATTGATGGCAATGGTCATCATTTCGTGTCCCGACGCGGGTGGGTCTTGCTATTCATCATCACACTTGTCGTCGCGGCTCTCGTGACATTGATCGATGTCCGCACAGGGCTGATGACTTTGTGGTTCTGTGTTTCCTTCTTTGTAATTGAACGGGATATCACCCGGGTTCACGTGCGATGAGTGTTTGATTGACCTTGTGAACATTCGCGCGCTGGCGCGAGGCCGACGATGCATAACTAGCGACCTCTTACACCGAAGATGCTAGACAGCGAATGCTCGATGGACTCTCGCCGCCTAGAACTCTTGTCGTTCCATGTACACGCAGCCCAGTAGCAGCATGAAGACCATGAAGGCGAGGCTGCTGTAGACCGGTTGCCACGGGTTCTCGATGAGCGGCGGTGGTGGCGCTTCACCCGCTTGCTCCCCTTCTTCCGCTTCGTCGGCCGCTTTGGCTTTCGGTTTTTCGACGAGCAAGTGTGTGATCGTTTTGTAGAACTCGCCCGGCTTGGGGCAGACGGTGTAGATCGGGTTAATCAGATAGTGGTACGTAATGGTTTGCAGGTGCATCGGAGGCTGAAGTTGCCGCGTCTGCTTCCAAGTGCCCACTTCGTACTCGGTCACTCGGTCAACCAGATCGCAGACAAGTAGCTTGCCTTCTTTCGTAAAGCGAACCGCGGACAGATCGCCCTGGCCAGTAACGCGAGCCCGCTCAAACTCGTCCTTGCCGTCGGGCAGCAGCCACAGGGTGCGATTCTCGAGAATCACGGCCAACCACTTGCCATCGGGCGACGAGGTCACCACGCGCGGCGAATTGGAGGTTTGCAACTCGACCGTCTTGCGAAGTTCTAGCGTCTGCGGGTCGCGCAGTTCGATGGTGCCATCGCGAAAGGCTACGAGCAGCGTACTCTGGCTGGCAGCGATCCAGCCGCGACGCTGCCGCCGAGCCCCAAATTTTTCAGACTTCTCCGGCTTGTACTTTCCGTCGCTTCGTTTGCTGTAGCTTTGCAATTTGCCGCGCGAGTAGGTGTAGAGCGTGCCATCGGGGCCAAAGGTCGCGGTAAAGGGATCTTCCCAGGTCTGGGCCGGCGAGGGCCCCGCGTCGCGCAGCGGGCCGCGAGTGGTGAACGGGATCTTGTAGCCCATCACCGTGATTTCGTCCTTCTTGCTGCTCAGGTCACCTTGTGGACGAAACAAGCCTTGCCCCGTAAAGAGCAACGGCTGACCATCGGGTTCGTTGATGAGCCCCAGTGTTGGCTGCGGCGCTGCCGGGCCATCGCGATAGACGAAGCCATCGTCGGCGCTGGCCGAGGCGATCGTCTGCTGGCCGTTGGTCATCGAAATCATGGCCGCAACCAGGCGATTCTCCTGCGGGTCGTACACCGGTCCATGCAGATCGGGCAACTTGGCCAATAGCGTGATATAGGGATGAGCGTCGCGCAGTTCCTTCGAGAGGAAGACGATTTCCCAATGCTTCTTGTCGGCATCCCAGGCCAGCGGCGTATTGGTGCCGTCGACGACGACAAGTTCCTTGCCGGCTGGAACAATGCGGCGGACGCGAAACTTGTCCATCGAGGCTTCGATCGTCAATTTGCTGATGCCGACGGTAAAGCACAACGTCCAGAACAGGATGGCCACCAGAATGCTGACGATCACGTTGCGCCACACGAGACCAGCGAAAGCGGCTACCGAATAGTAAACGGCAAACACAAACGTGTAGATCGGAATGCACCACATGAGCCTCGGTTCCCAGACCGCCCACCGCGCACCAAGCACCAGGAACAGGCCAATGAACAGATACGTGCCACAGAGCAACACGAACGCGCAGGAGCCAAAGAACTTGCTGATATAGAGCAGCGACCTCGAGACGGGTTTGCTCAACAACAAATGGAGCGAGCCTGTTTCGAAGGTGTGGGGAATGGCGGGCGCGGTCACGACAATCGCGACGAGCAGGCCAATGGCCAGCAGGCCTTTGTCGACGAGAAACGGCAACAGCGTGCGCACGGTCGTTACCAGCAACGGCTTGCTGATGGGGAGTGCTGGTGAAACATTGTAGGTCGCATATTGCAATTGCAGCGACGTGGCGGGGCTACGATCGATCGCATCGCCAAACGCCGATTCCAGCAGCAGGCGATTGAGCCGCTGCAGTTCTTCACTGGTGAGATCCTTCTGTCGCCGCAGCATTTCCTTACCTTCGGTGCGCAAGCTGGCCGTCGAGAAAGCCGTCGATTGATACAGGTCCTCGCGCTTCAGAATGGTGTTCAGCTCTTTGATCAAAGGCTCGGTGACTTCGTTATGAGCCTTGATGTCTTTGAATTGAGGCTGGCTCGGCAGAGGTTGATAGTCGCGAACTGCTTGCTGGCCGCTGGTACTCAGCAGCGACCAGATGCGCTGCACCCCGCGGCTGGCACTGCCATCTTCCACCTTGCGCAGCTGGGCGGTGAAGTCGCTCCACGAGATGTCGCCTTCGTTGATCCCAATCGTCAGCGTTTGCTGGTACGAGAGGGGCGAAACGGCGAGCAAAAAGATCGTGATGATAATCAACACGATCCACAGCACGCGCGAGTGCAAGGCTTCGCGGAACGAGTCTTTGACAATGGCCAGGTACGGTCTCATTCAGCAATGCCTTTAGTTGTCGACGGACTCGGCGGCGACGATTTCCAAATACGCTTCTTCCAGGCTAACCTTACGGCGTGACAAGCCAATCAGGCTGGCACCGCGACGTCGCAATTCGTCAATAGCGAGGTCGATCGCTGCCTGATCGGGCAACCGCAACACCACGCGAAACGAGTCGGGTGCAATCGTTTCCCAACTGACAACTGCTTCGGCAGGCAGCACTTCGCGCAGCTGACTCTCGTTGCCGGTGAGGTCCAAGTGCACTTCGAGCAACTGCTGGGCACCGGAAAGATCGCTGCCTTTGCCGGACGTGATCTCTTTCACATTGGCTACGCGGCGAAGCGTGCCCTTATCGAGAATGGCCACTCGATCGCAGATCAGTTCCACTTCCTGCAAAATATGGCTGTTGAGAAAAACCGTCTTTCCCTGCTGCCGCAAATCGGCAAGATAGCCGCGCACTTGCGATCGCGCGAGGGGATCGAGCCCGTCCGTTGGTTCATCCAGAATGAAAATATCGGGATCGTGCAGCATAGCCTGCGCCAGACCTAGACGTTGCAGCATCCCCTTGGAGTAGTTCCGTACCGGGTCCTTGGCTCGTGCGGCCAGTCCCACTTTTTCAAGGAGCGGACCGCGTCGCTGGCGAATCACACTGCTGGAGACGTTGCTGAGGTGACCATAGAACTCGAGCGCTGTCAGAGCGGTGAGATGCCGCGGCACGCGCAGGTTCTCCGGCAGGTAGCCGACTCGCCGGCGGCCGCGGATATCGCCCGCGGGATAGCCCAGCAAGGCGGCTTTGCCTTGCGAGCGGCGAATGATGCCGAGCAGAATCTTGATGAAGGTCGTCTTGCCCGCACCGTTGCCGCCAAGCAGGCCGAAGATCTCTCCTTGCCCGACTTCAAAACTGATCTCGCGCAAGGCCTCACGCTTTTTGCGCAACACCACGCCTTCGACGTACGTCTTGGAAAGTTTTTCGACGACAATTGCCGCTTCGGCCATGCAGCCATCCTTTCTCGGTTCCGTGGTTCGCTGCTCATTCTGTCGTATTGGCTGCTGCCGCGACATTGGCCATCTAACTCTGTTCCTTCCCCTTCTACTCCCTCTCCTCGGTACTCCGGGGAGAGGGTTGGGGTGAGGGGCCGAACTGTGGATCAGCTTTGCTTATTTCCCAAGCCGCTGAAGAAATACCCTCACCGGGCACATTTGGTTTCATGGCTAGCTGACACCAGGCAGGGAAATTCGCATGATAGGCAACTATGAAAACCTACGACGTCATCGTACTAGGAACCGGCGGAGTCGGCAGTGCTGCTTGCTGGCAATTGAGTCGTCGCGGGGCGACGGTGCTGGGGCTCGATCGCTTTCCGCCGGGGCATGCCCGGGGCAGCTCGCACGGCGAGACGCGCATCATTCGGCAGGCCTACTTCGAACATGCCGACTACGTCCCGCTGCTCCGCCGGGCTTATGAATTGTGGGCTGAACTCGAAGCGGAAGCCGCTCAGACCCTGTTCTCACAGGTTGGCTTGCTGCAGATCGGTCCGCGCGAAGGGATAGTCGTTCGCGGCGTCTTGCAGGCCGCCGCGCAGCATGGCCTGGAAGTCGAACTGCTCTCAGCAAGCGAATCTCAGCGGCGATTCCCCGGCTTCTACGTGCCGGACGAGATGCACGCGGTCTACGAACCTCGCGCGGGCCTGCTCTTTGTCGAGCAGTGTGTGCAGGCTCACTGTGCAGCCGCGGTGCGAGCAGGGGCCGAGTTGCGCAGTGATGTCACCGTGCTCGGCTGGCGGGAGGAAGAGGCAGGCGTGGTGGTACAGACCGATCAGGGAGAATTCGCAGCACAGAAGCTGGTGATTACGGCCGGCCCTTGGGCGGCTCAGTTTCTGGCGAACACCGGCGTCCCGCTCCACGTCAAGCGAAAGCACATCTATTGGCTCCCCACGAACGAGCCCGCGCTTCAAGCAGCGCAAGGTGCTCCGGCCTACTTGTATGAATTGCCGCAGGGTGTGTTTTATGGTCTGCCGGCAATTAACGACCGCGGGTTGAAGTGCGGCGAACATAGCGGCGGTCAACTCGTCACCGATCCGCTGCACGATCCCCGCGTCTTCGATGCTCAAGACTGGGTGCGCGTCGCCGATTTCGTCCGCAATCATCTGCCAGGTGTTTCGCCCATTCCGTCCGATCGCAGCGTCTGCTTTTACACCATGTCGCCTGACGAGCACTTTCTGCTCGATCGGCATCCGCAGTCCGATCGCGTGTTCTTCGCTGCCGGTCTGTCTGGCCACGGCTTCAAATTCACCGGCGTATTGGGCCAGGTATTGGCCGATTGGGCTACGACCGGAAAAACAGAACTGCCCGTGGAATTTCTAGCTCTCGCTCGGCTCCGTTAAGCAGATAGAATGAACCGAACTGCTTCTCACAGGCCTGTTTTTCTTTGGCGGACTCCTGCGCATGCTCGTTCGACAGTCAAGGTTGCCATCTCTTTGGAGACGCATTGCGCTCGGCTCGCTACTGTTGGCGATTGGCGGTTCGTGGCTGCTGGCTCAGGAAGAACCGGAGCCGATTCATTCGAAGTCGAAGTTTAAGCAGGCAGCGGTGATTCAGTTCAACGGCCCCATCGACTCGTGGGTGCAAGGCTATATCGATCGCAAGTTGACCGCAGCCATCGAATCGGGTGCCGATTTGATCGTGCTCGAAATCGATAGCCCGGGCGGCTATTTGAAAGACAGCTTGGAGATTGCCAACAAACTGAACGATCTCTCGGGCGTCCACACGGTCGCCTACATTCCGCGCGAAGCACTCAGCGGCGCAGCGCTTGTGTCGCTGGGTTGCGATGAGATCATCATGCGCCCGACGGCCCGCATCGGGGATGTCGGCGTGATCTTTCTCGATAGCGACTTCATGTTTCGCCATGCCCCGGAAAAGATCCGCAGTCCGCTCGTCACGGAAATGCGAGTGCTGGCCGCTGCCCACAAGCGGCCACCAGCGCTCGCCGAAGCCATGGTCGATATGGACCTGGAAGTCTATCGCTACGTGAATGAACGGACGAACGCCGAAGAGTTTCTTTCCGAAAAAGAGCTGAGTTCAAAATCGGACGCTGCTGACTGGCAACAGCGCGAGCTAGTGCTCGAGTCGAAGAAGGGAAGCTTTCTCACCGTGTCTGGCGACCGCGCCAAAGAGTTAACGCTGGCTGAAGGCACGGTTGCCGACTTCGATGAATTGAAGGCCCGCTACGATGTCAGCGGCCGGTGGAACAACTACGACGTTGATACCGTGGATCGCGCGATTTATGTACTCACGCTTTGGTGGGTGACAGCGATCCTGATCGTCGTTGGGCTGGTCGGACTCCTCTGTGAATGCTGCGCGCCGGGCACTTGCATCGGCGGGCTGGTGGCCATTACTTGTGCCTCGCTGTTCTTCTGGAGCCGCTTCCTCTCGGGCACTTCAGGCTGGCTCGAAGTCATCCTGTTTGGCCTGGGGCTCGTCTTTCTCGCGATTGAACTGTTCGTGCTCCCCGGCTTTGGCGTGGCAGGTGTGCTTGGCCTCTCACTGGTTGCCATCTCCGCGGTACTCGCCTCCCAGCGATTTCTCATTCCGGCCACGACCGGCGAACTTACCACGACCTTCGGCTCGGTCGCCACGCTGCTCGTCGCCACCGTGGTGTTTCTCGGTATTGCCTATGCGATGACTTCGTACCTGGGGACCATTCCCATGCTGAGTCAATTGATTCTGGCGCCTTCGCCAAGTGCGAAAGTGGCAGGCGCGTCAGCAGGCTCCGTCGAGGCAACCATCCCTGCGGAGAAGAAGGTAGCCGTCGGCGCGATTGGCCGAACAACGACGATTCTCCGCCCCAGTGGCCGCGCGATCATCGATGGCCAGCTTGTCGATGTGGTCTCCACCGGCGATGTCATTGCCGCGCGCGTCAACATTCGCGTGGTCGAAATCGGCTACGGCAAGGTGATCGTCGAGGAGACCGAAGACCAGAGCGAACCCCTGGCATAGCCTTTCATAGGGTCTAAGTGTCTAGCGAGTGCCATCTAGGCACGGCAATTGCTGACTTAGATTCCGCGGAAATGAGAGTGCGAATCGCGACCAACACTCGCCAAGCGTACCCTCCGCCTATAATACAAACACGTGGCACCCCCTGCTGGATATTGGAGCCTGAAGATGAAGACCTTGCTGTTCTCGGTTGCCTTGTTGCTTGGCGCTGGCGTTTCGAGTGCTAGTGCTCAGTACATCGCTGGCCCGGTTACGACTTTCTACGCACCGGCGGGGCGAGTGGTTGCTCCCGCGTACTCGGCTCCGGTGTTCTACCCGAACCGCACTACCTATTACGCGCCCGGGGCAGTAGCACCTGCCGGTTACTACTCGCCGACGCCTGTTTACTCCAGCTATTACGCTCCAGCCGCTCCCGTGAACGCGTCGCCAGTGTATTCCAGCTACTACGCTCCCGCTTATGCACCTGCCTACGCCGCGCCGGTTGTGGTGGGTCGCCCTGTAGTCGCCGGTCGCACCATTTATGGCACACGTCAGGTCTATGTGCCCGGGCAACCTGTGCTGAATACGGTCCGTGCCGTCACGCCATAACGCTGCCATCGAGCAGTGCATGCTGAAGTTCTTGCAAGGCGGCGGCGATCTGTTTGAGATCGCCGCCGCCATTTTCTTTGCCTTCGTTGCGAGATCAGCCTGCTCGACGATCTCTCGCGGTGATCTTTTCTCGGCCACCGCGGTGGCCAGCGGCCACTCAATCGATGGCAGCGTGTCCATCGATGGTCTCGCCGGCTCTTGCCGCGTAACCTCCTCGACGTAACTCCACCTTTCTGCCCGTGTGTTCGGTTGGAAACCATTAACAAACCCCGAGGTTTGTGAACACTGCCGCGCGCCGCCCCCGAGAGTTACGGCACCTGCTGTTCACAAACCGGCCCGATTTGTGAACGCCCCCTCATTGAGCGACGCACAAGTTACGTCGACTCTTGGCTGACTTACTGCTCTCTCAACTCAACCTGCTGGCCCCCAAGGGTCCGTACAGGTTCGACTTGGCGTTCATCTGGTCGCAGTCCGGCTCGGCGTTGTAGAAAGTCTCCACGCAGTTGGTAGTAGCGCCGGCGACCTTGTTCCAAGTGACGATCAGGTGATTCGGCGGCTTGATCGTAAACGTGCCCGCGTTGACGAATTGCTTGGGTGGCGTGCGGGTATTGAGCGGAGCCGACTTGGTGTACTTCGCGACGCCATTTTCGGCGAGGTAGTAGTAATACGTGTTGCCGTCCCAGACCTTCCACCAGCCAAAGGGCCATTCCAGCGGTTCTACTTTCTGAGCCGCTCCCACTCGCACCAGGTACTTCCAACTCGAGTTACTGCTCAGCGAAAAATTTGACGAAGACTGCACACCCAGGTGCGTATCTTGCGCTTCATAGATGACGCCGCTCGCACTCACGTAACCGATGTGATGGTCGCCACCCTTCACCAAAATGTCTCCATCCATCAAGCTCGCTGGCGGAGTGAGGATGACGCCTGGTGCCTCTTCGACGACTGGCTCGCCGGGCTTGGGGGTTTTCTTCGGGGCGATCAAGTAGACCGTTCCCACCTGCCCCGGTTTGCGCCAGGCTTTGATATCGAGCTGAATGACGCTGCCCGTCGCTTTCCAGTAGCAATAGCTGATAAAGCCGACGCAGTCGAAATGGCGAATCCCTTTGCAGGACTGTCCCCACACCAAGGTCCCGCCCAACTCGCCACCGGGTCCGGGACCAAACGCCCGCCGCGGCGTGAAGTGGTTGTAATAGTTCGGCCATGTCGCCGGCGGCTTCCCTTTCAGCGAGTCGAGATAACCAACGAGATCTCGATCGATGGGCGAGGCCGTGCGACCACCCGAAAATGAGTGATAGTTACCAGCGCACACGCAATAGCGATTCACATTCATTTCGGCGGCGAACACCGCCAGGTTCTGTTCGGCGGCAGCCAGCTTGGCCGGATTCAGGCGGTTGGGATCGGCCACCAGGCGAATGCCGCCGGGTCGGCAAGGACAACCATCTTCCTTGCCGGGCGTAGCGCCGTAGCCACCATTGATGTAGTGACTGCCGATCAGTGACTTGGCCACTGCGATGACTTTGCCGCCAATTTCCGGATCCATGTCGCTTCCCTCAGCCAAGGGTAGATATGACGCGATACCGCCGGAGCCGCATCCCAGGCATCGGTTAACGGTATCCGCCCCAGCGGCAAACCGCAAGTTACAACGATCTGCCCGACCAGCAACCGACTCGTCTGTTGGACAAGCTCGCTCGATTGGCTGATACTTGGCGGGCCGCATCTACTTCGAACTCTGAATGGTGCCTCATGACCCGCCTCGCGATTATGGTCGTTCTGCTCACGAGTGTTTCCGCAGTCGCCGCTGAGCGGAGTTGGACGCTGCACACCATCGATGCCAAGGCAGAGTACCCGGCGTGCGCGGCCTTTGATGTAAACGGCGATGGCAAGATCGACCTGATTAACGGCGGCTACTGGTTCGAAGCGCGGCCCGCCGGCAAAAAAACAGGCCCCGTTTGGAAGAAGCACTTTCTGCGCGAGGTGGAAGTGATTCGCGGGCGCTTCGATGACTATTCGAACTTGCCCCTCGATGTGAACGGCGATGGCTGGACCGACATCATCAGCGTGAACTATCGGAGCAAGAGCCTATTCTGGGTCGAGCATCCCGGCGAGATCATCAAGACGAAACCCGACACGCCGTGGACCAAGCGAATGATCGACACGCCCGGCCCGATGGAAACGGGCCGCCTCGCCGATCTCGATGCCGACGGCGACCCCGATATCATTCCCAACGGCATCGGCTTCGCTTGTTGGTACGAGTTCGACGCGGGGAAGTTCACCAGGCACGATCTGCCCAAGGAACTCTCGGGGCATGGCATCGGCGTCGGTGATATCAACGGCGATGGCCGGCTCGATCTCGTCGGCCCCGACGGCTGGCTCGAAGCGCCCGCTGACCGCATCAAAGATCGCTGGCTCTGGCATCCCGAATTTACTCTCACCCGCGATGCGAGCATTCCGCTCCTCGTCCACGACGTTGATGCCGACGGCGATGCCGATCTCATCTGGGCTCGCGGCCATCGCTTTGGTTTGTATTGGCACGAACAACAGCAGCAGGATGGTAAGCGCACTTGGCAAAAGCATGTGATCGATACCGAGCACTCGCAGTTTCACAGCTTGCTGCTTGCCGACTTAGACGGCGATAAGCAGGTGGAACTCATCGCCGGTAAGCGGTACCTGGGGCACGAAGGGAAAGATCCGGGCGAGTACGATGCGCGGGGAGTGTTTTCGTATCGCTTTTTGCCGAAGATACGTAGCTGGCAGCGAACGGTGATCCACGGCGGAGATAATGCAGGCTTCGGCCTCGATCCCAAGGCGGTGGATGTCGATGCGGATGGTGATCTCGATCTGGTGATGGGCGATCGGAGCGGTTTCTACCTGCTAGAGAGCTACGAGCGAGTTCTTAATCCCGATCTCGATTTTGCCTTTAGTAAGGGACGTTTACCGAAACTGAATCATCAACAACCGCTCGAAGATTACTTCGATGGTAAATCACAACAGTCCGTCAAGACACCGCAGGAATGGGCGTTGCGTCGCGCTGAGATTTTGATGAGCATGCAGTTCGCCATGGGCTCGCTTCCCACTCCCGATCGTCGCATTCCGCTCGATGTGAAGATCGTCAGCGTCGAAGAGACGCCCGATTACACGCGCGTGAAGCTCACGTATGCCAGTGAGCCCGGTGATCGCACGCCTGCTTATCTACTAGTGCCGAAGAGTGTGAAGCTGGATGCCAATTCGATTCACGGCAGCCTGGTCGATGGCCAGGGCAAGCCGCTCCCGGCGATGCTCTGCCTGCATCCCACCAACAAAGACGGCAAGCTGCAAACGGTTGGTCTCGTCGGTCTGCCCACGCGTCATTACGGCCACCAACTGGCCCAGCTGGGCTTTGTCTGCCTGGTGCCGGATTATCCCAGTTTCGGTGATTACGCCGACTACAACTTTCAGCAGAAGACGGCCGACGGTGACAGGCAACTTTACGACAGCGGCACGATGAAGGCGATCTGGACGAACATCCGCGCGGTCGACTTGCTGGAGACTTTGTCCTATGTCGATGGCGAGAAGCTGGGCACGATTGGTCACTCGCTGGGCGGCCACAATGCGCTCTTCACGGCGGTGTTTGAGCCGCGTTTGAAAGCTGTCGTCACGAGTTGCGGCTTCACCGGCTTTCACGATTACTACGGCGGCAAACTCGCGGGTTGGACCAGTGATCGCTACATGCCGCGCATTCGCGATGTCTTCAAAAACGATCCCGCTCAGATGCCCTTTGACTTCCACGAAGTGCTGTCGGCAATTGCGCCGCGGGCGATCTTTGTCGCTGCTCCGCTGCATGATGCCAACTTCGACAACGCCGGCGTGCGCAAGGTGATGAAGTCAGCGAGCGGCGTGTATGAACTGCTTGGCGCAAAAGACAAGCTGCAAGCCATCTATCCCGACTGTGCCCACGACTTTCCCGATGATGTGCGCAAGCAGGTCTATGATTGGCTGCAGAAAGAACTAGGCCGGTAACAAGCGGTACTCCGCGCAGTTCCGGCATTCATTTTTGCAACGCCACCGCCCCTGCGGCGGTGGTTCATTGGCTTTTGCACTACTAGGCGATGATTATTTCTCGCAGTGCTTTCACTACCGTCGCCGGAAAAGCGCGGAGTACCGCTTGTTGCCGGCCTACAAGAACCTACTTGCCAGCGGCGGCAAAGCGGCGAGCGACTTCGTTCCAATTCACCACGCTCCAGAAGGCCGTGATGTAATCCGGACGGCGATTCTGATAGTTGAGGTAGTAGGCGTGTTCCCACACGTCGAGACCGAGGATGGGGGTCTTGCCTTCCATCAGCGGGCTGTCTTGATTGGCGGTGCTTTCGACGACCAGCTTGCCGCCGACGACATTCAGCCAAGCCCAACCGCTGCCGAAGCGAGTGGCACCGGCCTTGGCGAAAGCTTCCTTGAACTGGGCAAAGCTGCCGCAGGCGGCATCGATGGCTGCAGCCAGGTCGCCAGTCGGTTCACCGCCAGCACCCGGGCCCATCACGGTCCAGAACAAGCTGTGGTTGGCATGACCGCCACCGTTGTTGCGAACGGTCGCGCGAATGTTTTCGGGAATCTTGTTCATGTCGGCGATCAGCTGTTCGACGGGGAGCTTTTCCCATTCGGTGCCAGCGATGGCCGTGTTGACGTTGTTGATGTACGCCTGGTGATGCTTGGTGTGATGGATTTCCATCGTGCGGGCATCAATGTGGGGCTCGAGCGCGTTGTAAGCGTACGGAAGAGCCGGAAGTGTGTAAGCCATGTGCGTGTACTCCTGCGATGTTTTTGCCCGGCGGAACAAGCTTGCTCCGCGCGAAAATGCGACGCGTCAGATTCGGTTGCCTAACCCCGCAAGACCTTCAGCAGTGCTGATTTCTGACGTGCGAACGTATCCTATAACCACTGAGCGCAGCATAGCGAACAGGGCTGGAGTGGGCAATTAGGGCACAGCGCCGGGCCCTCACCTCGAAGCATTGAGGCGAGGGAGTAGGAAGAGAGAATTAGGCCAGCAGTTCGCTCTTGAACTTCTCGTGCGAGACGCTCCACCAGTTCTTCATCGGGATCAGACCCAGGCCAATCAAGAAGAGTTGGGAAAATACGAAACGACTTAAGTAATACAGGGTGCCATCCGTGAAGCCATAAGAGTGCAATCCAACACCGAGCTCATTCACGCCGAACCAGGACCAAACGGTGACGATATTGCCACCGATGGCGAGCAAGGCGAGGCCGCGATCGCCGACCAGCTTGTCCCACTTGGCATGCAGGATGAGGGCATTCCAGAGGACGATGATGAGCGCGCCGTTTTCCTTGGGGTCCCAACCCCAGAAGCGGCCCCATGAATCATCGGCCCACAAGCCACCGAGCACGGTGCCAAAAAAGCTGAAGAACATCGCAAAGCAGACAATGCCATAAATCATGCGCGCGCAGATCTTGCGATACTCGGCCTTTAACCCGGGCGTAAGCATGCCTAGCACGACAAACAGCACTCCCAGGAAGCCGGCAAAGAACGTGGCGCTGTAGCCGATCGTGATGCAGACCACGTGCGTGGCCAGCCAGAACTGCGTATCGAGCACGGCTTGCATCACGCCGATTGTGTCGCCGCTCATGCCCAGGAAGTACGTGATGATGAGCGTCGAGAAGCCAGCAATGGTCGCGACGAGATTGCCGAGACCGATCCGGAAGATCAGCTCGACAATCAGTCCCACCAGTACGCAGAACCAGCCAATGAACACGGCTGAAGAATAAAGGTTCGTCACCGGCGGTCGACCCGAAATGTAGATTCGCATTCCAAGTGCTGCTGTGTGCAGAGCGAACGTGAGCAGCACCAGGGTGAACGCGCCCCAGTTCACGGCCTTCGACGGAATGAGCCAGCCCAGGGCCGCGAGCAGAAAGGCGATGACGTACAGCGGAATGCCGACGTAGAACGGCGAGACTTGATTCATCCAGACTTCAAGACCGATCTTCTTCGCCTGAAACTCCGGAGGCTGAGCCCGTTCGACGAGCGCTTCGTAACGACGAACCGCCGTGTTGAAAGGGGCGACAGTCGCTGCTTCTTTCTTCTCCAGATCCGTAATGGTTGCGTCTGGTTTTCTTTCTTGTCGGGCCAGTTCCAAGGCACTGCGCGCATCAGCATGATCGCGATAGGCGTTCATGATGCCGATGAAGGCATCGGTGGTGGGATCCCCCTTTTGCTGTTGCAAGCTCGTTTGCAGGAACCAGACGAGCCAGGCATTGTGGAACGATTGCCACTTGGCGCTCTCGGCCTTGTTCGGGTCGGGCATCGGAATGGCAAGCGGCGGTTTGGCCTGCTCGAGCGCTTCGCTGCTTTCCATCATGGCCATTTTGAAGGCCGCGATCTTTTGCTGCATCAGCTGCGGATTGTCACCCGGCTCGGGCAACGGCGGCAAACGGGGCGGGCTGAAGGCGCGAATCAGCACCATGTATTGATTCAACTGGCCATCGAGGAGCAGCAGGCGGCGCTGCAGCGCACTGAGTTCCTTCTCGTCCTTCTTCAATTCGCGAGCAGCTCGCACTTGCTTCTCGAACTCGTTGATCTTGGGGAGCAACTCTTCCGTCGAGAAGACGTGTCCGGCCCGATCGTGCAGTTCGAACACCTTGAGCACATCGGGGTTGTCGATCTTGATGACGCGATGCTGCGCGGCACCCTCGCTGCTGGTGATGAGGTCGAGCATCCACTGTGTGGCAGGAATTTTGACGTTGTCTTTGGTCAGGGCCGTTTCGCGCTGACGCAGTTGCAGCAACACGTTGCGAGCATAGGTGTCGATGGGCATGATGCGACCGTTGAACGCGACCGGTAAACGACCGAAGGCTTCCAAGTCGATGCGGGTGCCGCTCTTTGTCGGTTGATACATCGCCATGGCGAGTGTCACGAAAAACACAACCGCCGCGCCACCCGAGGCCAGCAGCGTGGGTGTCCAACTGGTTTCTTTGCGGCCCAGTTGAGGCTGCAACTCTCGCTGTCCCTTGCGATCCTTTTTGGTCACCTTGCCGACGGGCTCCGGCGCCAACTCGGCAGTGATGATTTCGCCCGAGTTGAGTTCTTCCGATTCACGACGCCGGAGGAACCGGGTGAGAGAGATCAGAAAGTGTGAGATCATGCCGATGGCAATGATCATCAGGGCGACGTAGGGAATCATCCAGCCTGCGTTTTGCACGACGGCGAGCGTGGTGTGCTCGATGCCACCGGGCAATTGCTGATAGCCGCTTTGATAAAGGGTGAGTCCGTTGTAGCGGAGCGGATCGTTCATCTTGATATGCACGTTCGAATCGACGCCGCTCGTCGGATCCTTCAGGTGAATATCGGACGAGTAGTTGCGCGGCACGTTCGAGGCGACATAGTCGTCCTTACGCACATCCTTCAATCGCACGGTGAACGGAACGTACTGCCGCTTGAAGCGAACTCCCGCGAGGAGCGTCTTGCCGTCGGCCTCAAAACTTTCGAGCAATTTGGGGTCGTCTTGCTCGGTGATGACCTGCGCGAGCAGGAAGGTACCGAGATCCTTGCCGGTCTTCTTATCTTCGAACTTCACGTAGGCATCGCCCAAGTCGACGGCGGCGTCGGTATCGGTACCCTTGGCCGAAGCGCGGGGGATGATCGTCTGCTGCAGACCGATACCGGCAGTGGCAGGCGACTTCTCATCTTTCTTGAGCTTGCGCAGGTCTGCGTTCCGCTCGTACTGCAGCACGGTGACCTTCACCGGCAGCAGGCCAGCGGGATCGGCAATGGGGGTGAAAGGCTTGCCGTCTTCGGCAGCCGCTTTGTTCTTGCGCGCGTTGTCGATGATCTGCTGAAACGGCACGACGAAGTGTTCGTCCTTCTCGGTGCCCGAGCGATCGATGATCGCGATTTCGGCAGCGCGGATGTCGCGCAGGTAGTTCGTGGTTTGCCCTTCGGCGATGGCCATGTTGTATTCGACGGCATAGCGGGCGACGACCAATTCGTTGAGCATCAGCAGCAGCATGCCCTGATGTAGCAGCACCACTCCGCCACGCTTATCGAAGATCAAGACGCTGCCGCCGAGCAGCACCAGGGCCACGAGCGTTGCTTGCGTTAATTGCCACATAATGCGGAGGCCTTCGGCCCCGGGAGCTTTTTCGAAGGCAAAGAGAATGAACCAAGTGAAGGCGGTTAGCGCGGCGAGCAGCAACGCCAGCAAAACTAGCATGACTACACGGAGGAACGATACCTTTGGCAGCTTGAACGTAGGCTGTACCACGAACCAGATGTACGAGAAAACCGAAGTCACCCAGACAGCAATCGTGAACAGTTGCAGACCAACCCAGAACTGTTCCCAGGTGAATGGAGGCTTCGCTTGAAAGCCGCCGCTGCTATGGCCGTTGAGAATCACCAGCGTCGTTACCAGCCAACCAAACGCGACCAGGCCAAGCCCCGAGAACAAAAGGGCTGGCTTCGCTTTGATAGAAATGAGCCAGCGAGTGTGGGCGAACAGCATGTTGAGGATCATCGTCACGCCGACGAACATGCCGCCCGGCATCGGAACCAGCGGCACGTCGAGCTTCTCCCACTCGGGGAAGAATGACGGCGGAAAGAAGACGTTGATATCGACCCACATGATCCAGGCGCGAAAGATCTCGGGCACCACTTGCCAGATGTCTTTGTCGACTTGGGCCAGTGTGCCGACGAGGATCACGAAGATACCGTAGGCAAACATGGCCACGGCGATCTTCTGCGAACCAAGGACCGCGAGGACGCGATCGATCAGGTCGAAAGTCGTTACCTCGCGCAGCGGCTTGGGTTTGGCAGGGGCAGCGGCGAAGGAATCGGGAGATACAGCGGACATACAGAAAAAACTCCGCGTCGGTCGGCGAGAGAGAGGCTTGCTTAACGAACTAGATCAACCTGGCACTACCACTCGAGCGATTTGGCAAATGCTTCGAAGTTGGCCCGTTCCCGTTCGGCCAGCTTGGTGCTGCCACGTAGTTTGATGAACCAGGTGCGGTCGCCTTCAACGACGACCGCGCCCAGAATCGAATCCTTTTGAGCAGCACCCTCGGGCGCGTGCATTTCGATGAACTTCCCGGCTTGACCATTCACTTCGAGTGGCTTGTAAGCCTGCTCGAGTTCTTCAGCCGAAGCTTCGGGCAAACCAACCTGCCCGCGCCAGCGATTCATGTTGGCCGTGAGATCACCACCGGCCGAGCTGACCGTGATGTCGATCTTGTCGCTGCCATCGGTCACTTCAAACGCTTTGAGGCTGAACGCATTGCCGGCCGTTTCGGTCCAACCTTCAGGCTTGGCGAACTTCAGGTCGCTGGCCGCAGCAGCGGGAGGCTGACGAGTCATTCCGCCACCACCCATGGCCGGCGGCATCCCGCCAGAATTGGCCGGGCGGATCAGCGGGGTCTCGATCGACTCCGGCTTGGGGACCGAGTAGTGAGCGAGCTGGTCCTGCGGAGCACAGCCGGCGAAGACCAGCAGCGCGAGACAGGCGGTTGAGATGGAAGAACGAAAAACCAACGACATGAATTACCTCAAGCGATTAGCTGGCAAAGACTTGCGCACCAACAGGCCAGCTGCTTTGAACAACACAAAGGGGCGGTGGTTGGCCGTTCGCAAGGTTTGCTTGCGGACTCAACCTCAGGTGGGAAGCCCCAGCAGGACTGACAACTCATTATAGCGCCGCAGCCAGTGAATCGTACAGTCAAAAGTGGGCAGGAGTCGAACAACAGGGCACCGTCGCCCGAGCTGCCCCGGGGGGCCTTACACAGAGCCGCCGGAATGTGTTTTGTAATAACGAAATAAATACTTGACAATGAATGCAAAATGTGAGAAGATGTCGGGTAGTTCTCTTGCAGCTTGGTCGTTTGAGGTGTGTGCCCGCGCAGCGGTTGGCTGACGTCGTGTTTTTGCGAGGTAGGGAGTGCCGTTGCGATCGAGTCACGTGTCCAAGAACTCTCCCGGTTGATGGACAAATGGAGCGAGTGGCAAAAGTTGCCGCAGAGTCGCAAGTGACACGACTGGCACAACTTCCGACAAGATTTAGAAATCGGCACGTGTCCAACAACCCCTGGGGTTGTTGGACGTTTAGGTGTGTGGGGAGAAAGACGCACGCTACTCCGCTGGGGTTTGCGATCCAGCGAGTACGCGGCGGAGCAGCACTTCGTTCACGCGACCGCGAAAGCGGACCTTGCCGTCGATGACCACCACGGGAACGCAGGTGGTGTAGCGCTCGCGCAGTTGTGGATCGCCGTCGATATCGATCAGTGTTGGTTGCAGGCCGTAGCGCTCGACCAGCTCCTTGGCGTCGTCACAAAGGTGGCAGCCCACGCGGGTATAGATGGTGACTTGATGTTCGCTCATGAGCCTTTGCCCTGCACAAAGCCTACGCCAGAAGAAAGTGATGTCTGTCCGCTCAATTCTACCGTCCAGCCTAGTTAAGATACTTCCACCTCTCAAAAATCAAGCTTCCTCCGTTGCAAGCTGGCAGGTGTACGTTGTTCGATCTGATCATTCATGGCGGTGAGGTTATCGATGGCACGGGCGCGGTACGCAGCCGAGCTGATGTCGGCATTCGCAATGGACAAATCGTCGCCGTCGGACAGCTGGGCGAGGCCACCGCGCCGAGCACGATTAACGCCGCGGGTCTTATCGTCGCTCCGGGCTTCATCGATGTTCACAACCATAGTGACGGCTGGCTCCTCTCGCATGCCAACTTCTGGCCGAAGACCAGCCAAGGCTTTACCACCGAAGTGCTGATGGCCGACGGCATCTCGTACGCGCCGGTCGATAAGCACACCTGGCGCGAATGGCTCTTCTATCTGCGACCCCTCAACGGACTGCGGCTGCAAGACTATCGCGATTGGCAGTCGCTGGGCGAGTACATGCAGTTGTTTGAAGGGCGGACCGCGCAAAACGTCGCCGCGCATGTCCCCTACAGCAACTGCCGCACGATCCATGCGGGCTTTGGCCATCGCTGGCTCGACGACTACCAAAAACGACAGATACGCCGCGAAATCGAAATCGCGATGGAGCAAGGAGGCTGCGGCCTCTCGACCGGGCTCGACTACATGACTCAGTGCGCCTCGACGACTGAAGAACTCGTCGATGCCTGCCGCGCCATCGTCCCCTTCGACGGCCTGTACGTCACGCACATTCGGTACAAGGCCGGGCTCTTTGTCGCTTTGGAAGAAGCGATCGAAATTGGTAAGCGGGCCGGTGTGAAGGTGCATATTTCGCACCTCAAGGGAACCACACCGGAAGAGGTCGAGCAGGTGCTCGCGTTTCTCGAACGAGCGCGCCGCGAGGTTGATCTGTCGTTCGACGTGTATCCCTATCAGCGGGGCAGCACGATGCTCAACTATCTGCTGCCTTATGAAGCTTGGACGGAAGGTCCGCTGCAAGTTCTGGCCAAGATGAGCAAACCGGAACTGCTGGCCCGCTTTCGCAAAGGGCTGGCCAACCTGGGCGTGCCGCTCCACAAGTTCCATATTGCCTGGACCAGCAGTTGGGACAACTCGACCCATCACGGCAAGCTTCTCTCCGATTACATCGTCGAGATGAATCGCCCACCGGAAGAAGCCCTGTATCACTTGCTGGTCGAAGAGAACCTAGCCGCGCTGCTGGTCATCAATGCCGGCGAAGATGAGTTAGTGCGGCCGCTTCTTGCGCACGACTTGTACATGATGGGGAGCGACGGCATCTGGTTCCCCGATAGCGTCGTGCATCCGCGTGTCTATGGTTCAGCCGGCCGCTTGCTCGGCTCGTGCGTGCGGGATCACAAGCTATTTTCGCTCGAAACGGCCGTGCAGAAAATGAGCAGCATCCCCTGCCAACGATTTGGCCTAAAGGATCGCGGCGTGATCCGCCCGGGCGCTTGGGCTGACATTGCGATCTTCGACGCCAACACCGTCGCCGATCATGCCACCTACGAACAGCCTCACCAGGTCTGTAGCGGGATTGAGCACGTGGTCGTCAACGGCCAATTGATCGTCCTCAATGGCAAGCCGATCGAATTTGGCAACGATCCGGCCCCGGGCAAGTATCTGCGGTACGACCGCACGTAGGGTTGCCCCTAATTGCCATTCCGCATATCAGCTGGGGCGTGATAGGTTGGGACATTCGCTCACGAAGTGGCGGGCTCAAGAAGCAGCCTGCCGACCGACAGAAGGACTCTCGCTTGAACCAGCGCCGCACTCAGCAGATTCGTCTGATCCTCGCTAGCATGATTCTCGCCGCCTGCATTGGCTGCGATCAAACCACAAAGTTCGTCGCGACCCGCACCTTGCCGCTCGAAGTGCGGCACTCTTACTGGTCTGACATTGTACGGCTCGAGTACTCGCTCAATCCGGGCGGCTTTCTCAGTTTGGGCGCCGACCTGCCCGACCCGATTCGCCAGGCGGTGTTTCTCGGGTTCAACTCGCTCCTGACGCTCGCCCTGAGCATTTACCTGTGGCGCAGCCGGCCGATGTCGCACGCGTTCTTTGCCTCGCTGGTCCTGATCATCGCAGGTGGACTGGGCAACATGATCGACCGGGCTTGTAACGGCGGGCTGGTGACCGACTTTCTGAATATTGGCATCGGACCGGTTCGCACGGGCATCTTCAACGTCGCCGACATCGCCATCACCGCCGGGGCGATCGCCGCCGTCTTCTTCTCGTGGCGACAGTCCCCGGTTGGCGCGGCAGACACCAGCAGCCATGATCGGTCCGCGGTTTGCATTTCGCAGCAGGCCAACCCAGGAGCTCGCCATGAATCAGAATCCCGAGATGCATTCCGAAGTGAAAGTGGTCAGCACGGTTGACCTCGATACCCTTGCGCCGCCGCGCGATAATCCGCCTTTGTCGGTGACCTGCTTTGGTGCCACCGACAAAGGCCAGGTGCGCGCCAACAACGAAGACCAGTTTCTCGTCGCTCAACTGGCGAAGTCGCTGCGCGTGCTGCAGACCAGCTTGCCGCAGCCGAAGCATCGCCAGAGCAGCGATTGCAGCCACCTGTTTATCGTCGCCGATGGCATGGGCGGTCATGCCGCGGGCGAACAAGCGAGCGCGCTGGCCATCGACTCGGTCGAAACCTACATCCTCGAAGCGCTGAAGTGGTTCGCCCGCGACGAAGGAGATACGGACGACAAGTTGCTCGCCGATTTTCGCCAGGCACTCGGCCACGCGCACGAACGGGTTCGCCACGAAGCGGTAGCTCACCCCGAATTGCTGGGCATGGGGACGACCCTCACGCTGGCTTACAGTTTGAACGATGAACTGTTTGTTGCGCACGTCGGCGACAGCCGCTGCTACCTGTTTCGCGACCGTGTGTTGTACAGCGTGACGCAGGACCATACGCTGGTCGAAGATATGGTGCGGAAAGGCGTCATCTCGCCGGAAGAAGCCGTCCATCACCGCTGGCGACATGTGATCACCAGCACCGTCGGCGGCGAATCGCCCAAAGTGCGGATCGACGTCCATCGCTTGCACCTGGTGGCTGGCGACTCCGTCCTGCTCTGCTCCGACGGCCTGACCGAAATGCTCTCCGGCGACGAGGTCGCCCTCATTCTGCAAGGCGCCGCCGATCCCCAAACCGCCTGCCAACAACTGATCACCGCCGCCAACACCGCCGGGGGGCGCGACAACATTACGGTGATTGTGGCGCGGTATGCGGCGGGGGAGTGTTAGGCGAGCTTAGACAACTCCCTAGGCGGCTCTTCAAGTAAGCTTCAACCGCATAATCGGCATCGCTGCCGAATTGGCCGATTAAACGAGCGATTTGAAGAATCTGTAGCGGCTGAAGCAGTCCGAAATAGTTTCGACTGGTCTTGTTCTAAGCTGGGAAAAAGTGCCGGCGTAGCGTAGAATTCAAGTAAGTTTACAGTTACGATCTGACGATTGACGAGAACACTTTGCGGCTATCGATCGGTCCCAAATCGACCCGTAAAAACGAGATTCGCCTTGCCCTTATCTGCCCCGCCAGACATCACATACGGTCAGCCGCCACTCGTTGAAGTGGCTATGTCGGTGCAGTTTGCGCCACCAAAAGGCTTTCATCTTGGTCATTTTGGTGTTCTGTGGTCGCTAATGCGAGGTGATTACACGCAAGCTAAGGCGACACAACCGATCATTCCGATTCCGGATGATTTCGGCAATAAAGGGCCGTGGCTCCCGCAGACTCTTCGATTGGCATTGATCGACTCGCCGGAATGCCGATTGCAGATGAATTCGACGGACGAACGATGGATGTGCCAAGTGCAACAGGATCGCCTCGTCGTGAATTGGCGAATGCGTGAAGGCGAGTACCCCAGATACGATGCAACTTGGGTTCGATTCAAGCACGCCTGGAGCGTGTTGCACCAGCTGTTTAAAGAGCATGAACTTGAAGCCGCTAGGCCTCTGATTTGGGAGCTTACTTACGTAAATCGGATCCCTGCGGGCGAGCTTTGGAAATCACCAAACGATTGGCCGAAAGTGGTTCCAGGTCTTTGGCGCAACGGAGTGACTGATATACCTGGCGCACGGCTACACGGCTTGGTTGGCCAATGGGTTTGGCAGGCAGACGACGAGTGTGCTCGAGTTATGGTTGAACCTAAACCACACAAAGACGGTCCGAACGAAAACCTGTATTTGCACATCACAAGTCGAGGGACATTTCGCTTTACAGAGCAGACGAGCGATTCACTTGAGCGAATCGAGCGAGGGCTGGGAATTGGCCACTCGATGATAGTTACGACCTTCGATACGATTGTTTCGAGCGACGCAAAGAAAGCATGGAAACGTCATGACAACGCTCACTAGCTCTGTGAAAGGAATTAGCTGGGATTCTAATCGCGAATCGCCAGCATCAGAGTCCATTGCTACAGAAACACCCAATGTGCATCCGGCATGGGAAAAGTGCATCGACGCACTGCTCGCCGCGCTTTGGAGTCAGACGGAAGATCATGAGTTCGTAACGCCGTCGGATGATGCAATCAAAGCAGCGCTGAGCGCGCTTGTAGAATTAAAAAAGCAATACCCTTTTGCCCCGCCAACATTTATTGGCCCGGAGCCGGATGGTGGGATAATTGTTGAGCGTCGAGTTATTGGCGAAAATGATGACTCGTTAATCTCGCAATTCGTGTTTTTTAACGATGGCCGGGTAGAGTTAACAGCTTTTTGCAATGGCGAAGTAACGTACTCGTCTAGTATTAAATGATGGTCCTGTAAAAGCGGAATAGTTTCGGCTAATTCTTCAACTTTTCTCTGACTCAATGTCGACACCTACCGTTGTGCAAGACGAGATTCTGTATCGGCAGGTATCCGCGAGGGCAAAGCCATATTACGTCGACAAGACTGCAACACCTCCAGTTCACAGCAGTCACTTTAAGCCGTCCGAGCATGATGCGGATGGGATCTCCTTGATCCGTAGTCGCTTTCGAACGGAGCATTGGGCCTGCCATCGTCCCGAACGACCCGACGTGCCATACTACGCAATCAAGCTCATGGCGAGCCATCTGATATCAATTGCTGGTTCGGTTGCAATTGATAGCTTTGAGTTCGGCTGTAGCCCAGACTCTCTCGATGACAAGTACGGCGAGCCTCACGCGCACTGCACGGCAATCCAAATCAATCGAAATGAATACGATAAAGGTGGCGAGGCTCAAAAGAGAATCAAAGGCTGGATGGAGAAGGTCTCTGCTTTGATTACGGCTGAAGATATCATCGGGCCACACGCAAGGCCATCAGACGACGTGCCATACCGCCCATACGGTGAGTAGATCGGTTGGTGTGCGGTACATGCCCGCTCTTGAGAAACGAAAAAAGCCGCTGAAGTCGATTAACTTCAGCGGCTTTTAAGGAGTGCGGGCAAGAGGAGTTGAACCTCCACGTCCTTACGGACACAAGAACCTGAATCTTGCGCGTCTGCCAATTCCGCCATGCCCGCAGATGCTTACTAGGTTATAGGACACGACACCCGACCGTCGCAAGGGGTTCGCGGGGGTTTGCAGAGTTCGTGAACCACGAAATTCGCCCTGCTGCGGCAATGTTGGCACAGGCGGCATAACCGGCCGCTAAGCCTTTGCAGGTAGATCACTTAGCTCGTCCGGCCCAGCTTGCGGAGTTCGCTATCGCTGGGGAAGTTGCTGACGAGGTAGCGGGGCGGGTAGCAGTCCTGCGGTTCGAGCAGGTGGCCGACGACTTGCTGCACGCGATCCCAGGGGGCTTGGGCGAGCAGTTCGGGCTGCTTGGGATCGCCCCCCATGAAGAAGACCTGCTCGGTTTCGGGAAGCAGGGTCGGGGTATCGCGCGGCCAGATGCAATAGCTGGCCGTGTTGCCGGTTTTGCTGTCTTGTACACCGCTGAACGAAGAGACGAACACGTCTTCGCCGCGCGTGCTATGCAACTGTTCGAGGAGTTCCTTCTGGTCGTTGTATTCGCCGCCAATGCTGCGCAGCTTGAGTTCGTGCAACCGGTTGTAGGCGGGCGAGGTGGTTTCGGGTAGCCACGATTGCCATTCGTCGTCCACCAGCGAGAGCATGACGCCCGAGATGGGCCGCGGCTTTTGATAGGCCTCTTCCGCGAGCGTGGCCAGCAGCATCAGCCCTTCGTGATCGTCTTGACCGGCGACAAGGAGGGTATCGCGGTTAGGCACCATCGCCACCGGCATGCCGCGCACGGGAAAGGTGCGAATGACATCGACGAGCAGCAAGCGAGAGGCGTCGTAGTTGTCGCCGGTGGCCGTGGCGAAGACACGATCGTCGAGCGACGCGACCGAGAAGTTGTTCATCTGCTCCAGGTTGTGCTTGGCCGCTTCGACCGCCTCGTAAAACGTGACGTTCCAGTCGTCGAGTTCCTGCTGGCCGATGCTGCGCATGGCGTGCGGTAAGTCGTAGACGAGCGAGAGGGCCAGATGATCGCCGATTAGTTGCTGCGGGATGTTGACCTTGTCGCTTCCCTTCAGCTTGGCTTGCAGGCGGACGGCTTCAATCTGAAAACGGCTGCGAATCACTGGTAGCAGATCGGGATGCACATCTTCGAAATCTTCGGGCAGTTCGAAGGTCTTGCTGGCGAGCGAACCGCGAATGAAGCGCTGCATGATGCCCGCCCGCTCGGCTCGCGGTACCTGGCAATACTCTTGATAGACATTGGCCAGGTTGATGAAGCCGCCATCTTTGCGCAGGAGCAAGAACTGATCGGCGTCGTACTGCAGCGGGCCCTCGAGCTTGCTCTTGGCAATCTCGGCCAGCATGAGGCGAGCGAATTTGTCTTTGCTCGGCGGACGAAAGAAATAGTCGAACCAGCCCACGACCTCTGCTCCTGCTCGCCACGATTGCCTCAGCCGCACTGTACTACGCGGGCGAGTGGGAAGGAAGAAGTGAGCTCACTTGCAGGCCATCCCTTTTTCTCGCATGTCGTAAGGTTGCGGGCCTGGGCGGGGACTGGGACGAAGCAGAATCGCCAGCACACAGCCGAGCCAAAACGCCAGCGGAATCAGCACGAGACCGTTGATGCCAAACCAAAGCGGGCCGGGAATGGTAATCAGGTTCACGAGGGCCGCGACCCACAGGAACGAGGCAATAACGCCGGCCATCATCTGCCTGCGGCCATTGCAAATATACGCCGCGAGGAACGAGCCAACAAACGAGCCGATCGTCCAAGCCGCCAGCACAAAGCCGAACGAACCGGCGGGCAAGGCAGCCATCGCCGCGGCTCTTTTCTCGACATCGGCCGACATCAAATCGGGATGGGGCGGATAGATCACCATCCCGATGATCTCGACCAGCGCGACCACGCACATGGCGACAATCAGCCCCAAAAAGACACCGGCAAAGTTGCGTAACATGAGTGGCAGCTCTCTTCCTTGGAATTGCGGGATAGGCCGCCGATCCCGCTAACCATACTGCAGCCGAGGCTGGGTGACTCGGGAAATCGGGACGTCGATCAGAAGTGGGCGGTTTCCTTGCCAGCCAGCGCGAATGGCATCGCACAGTTCGTCGGGCTCGTTGATGCGCAGTGCCTGCACGCCAAAGCCTTCGGCGACCTTTACAAAGTCGACTTCGGGGCCGACCAAGTCGAGTCCTTCGTAAGTGTCCTGCAGCGCGTGCGGCAATTGCAAACCTTTCGCGCCGATCTTCAGGATCTGATACTGCGCGTTGTTGCAAATGACAAATACGACCGGCAACTTGTACCGCGCGGCCGACCAGAGCCCCTGAATGCCGTAGCCGGCGGCGCCTTCACCCAACAAGGCGAGAACGGGCCGCTGTGGCCAGGCGAGTTTCACGCCAATCGAAACTCCGAGGCCCCAACCAAGCGCCCAACCACGATGGCCGAAGTAGCCTGTCGTGTTCTTTAGAGCACCGAGCCGTTCGAACGTGGTGTTGGTGGTAGTCACCGCTTCTTCAATCACGGCAACATCGTCGGGCAAGATCCTGGCGAGCGAACCCATGAGTGCTCGCGGCGTGAGAGGTCGTAGGTCCAGATCGCCCACGATGTCTCGTTCCAGGCGATTGCGGGCGGCCTGATGTTCGGCCGTGTGCTTGAGCGCCCGCACGCGAATGAGTTCACGCTGCTCGGGCGAGAGTTGGGGTTCGCACAACTTGAGCATCGTACCCAGGTCAGCCAGGCCCGCCTTGGTGTCGCCGAGAATGCCGACCTCGAGCGGATAGTTTTTGTTGAGTTGCCAGGCATCTTCGTCCAGATGCACCAGGCGGATGTTCTCTGGCAGCGGACGATCGGGCTCGTAGTGCATGTAGAGGCGCAGCAGGTCCATGCCGACAACGAGCAGCGCGTCGTAGTCTTTCAGTCGCTCACGAATCTCCGGCGACCACAGCGGGAGGCCTTGGCCATACAGCGGATGATCGCAGGGGAACGCCAGCCGACCGTGCGTGGTGCCGGGTTCAGAGATGACCGGCGCTCTGAGCCGTTCGGCCACCGCAACCAGTTCGTTCACTGCATCACGCTCGGTGACACGACTGCCAGCGAGAATGGCCGGGTTCTTTGCGGTAAGGAGCACCTCGACCGCGCGTTGTAGCGCTTCGATGGGCGGGCGCACGCGCGAGTTGGGCAAGCGCGGCGGCGTGAGATCGAGCCCTTCGACCAGTTCCATTTGCACATCGACCGGGAGCGAAAGAAATACGGGCCCGGTCGGTGGTGTGAGCGCCGCTTGCACCGCGCGGCGAATGGCGTTGGGCACATCTTGCACACGCGTGACTTCAGCCGACCACTTGGTCCACGGGCGAGCCACTGCGACCATGTCGCCGGCGAGGATCGGATCTTCGAACCGCAGCTTGCGGTGTTGCTGGCCCGCGGTGACGAGCAGCGGCGTCCCTTCGCGATAGGCGTTGTACAAGATGCCCATCGCGTGGCCGAGCCCACAGCTGATGTGCAGATTCACCACGCCGAGCCCGCCACTGGCCATTGCATAGCCATCGGCCATGGCCATCACCGGCACTTCCTGCAGCCCGAGGATGTACTGAAAGCGGCGATCGGTGACGAGCGCTTCGTTGAGCGGCAATTCGGTCGTTCCCGGATTGCCGAAAATGTGCTTCACGCCCGCGCCGTGCAGCAGTTCCAACGCCGCCTGAATGCCTGAGGTTTTCATGCGGAGATTGTAACCGCGAGATAGGCATCCTGCTTGTCGGCTCAAGAATTGCCAAGAGGCCCACCGTGAGTGAACGGTGGGCCTCGTCGCGATTGAGTTTGTCAGCAAACTAAGCGTTTAGTTGCCTCGCAAGGTTTTCGCTTTGCGAACCATGTCGAGGAACTCGGCGCGGTGACCATTGGGGTCTTCACTGGTGGCAGCACCAGCGATTTCGGCAACGGCCGAGAGGTTCGCACTACCGCGATACTCTGAACCTCGCAGCACGAGACCGAAGGCCGCTACCGCCGAAGCGAATTGAAACTCGCCCGATGCCGAGTTGAAGTTGCCACCCTTGTCCTTCAACGGGAATTTCAGTTCGGTCGCTTCCGTCTCTTTGGTTGCCTCGGGCTGCTTGTAGCGGAGCCGGACCATCAACAGTTCATCGCTCATTCCTTCTTTCGTCGGTTCGAGCGCGGGCTTCTCGATCGGCCGTTGATATCGCAGCGTTTCGCCACTCACTTTCTTCACACCCTCGGCACCCACCAGGGCCACTTCGTAGATTGCCGTCACGCTGTGCCCAGCACCGATCTCACCGGCGTCCTTGGCATCGTTGCGAAAGTCTTGATTGGCCATCACACGATTCTCGTAGCCGAGCAGGCGATAACCTTGGATATGTTTGGGGTTAAACTCGACCTGAATCTTCACATCCTTGGCGATCGTCACCAGGCTGCCGGACATCTGTTCGACGAGCACCTTGCGGGCTTCGCGAACGCTATCGAGATAGGCGTAGATGCCGTTGCCGCTGTCGGCCAGTTGCTCCATCTTGGCATCTTTCAGGTTGCCGGTGCCGACACCGAGCACGGTGAGATAGACGCCGGTCTCAGCCTTCTTGGTGATCAGCTTGATGAGTTCGGCATCGTCGGTGACGCCGACGTTCAAGTCGCCATCGGTGGCGAGAATCACCTTGTTGGTTCCATCTTTGATGAACTGGGCGGCCGCATGTTCGTAGGCCAGTTCGATGCCGGCACTGCCGTGCGTCGAACCGCCCGACTGCATCCCTTCGATGGCCGCGATGATCGTCTCCTTCTGATCGCCACGCGTGGGTGGCAATCGCAGACCGGCATTGCCGGCATAAGTCACGATGGTCACCTTATCGTTCTCGTTCAGTTCGCCGACCATCAGCGTGAACGACTGTTTGAGCAGAGCGAGCTTGCTGGCATCGGTCATCGAGCCCGAGGTATCGACGAGGAACACGATGTTGCTCGGCGGACGTTCGGCCTTGTGAATCTCTTTGCCTTGCAAGCCGACTCGCAACAACTTGTGGCCAGGCTGCCAGGGGCAGTCAGCCATTTCGAGATTGACGGAGAACGGAGTATCCCCCTTGGGCTGCGGATACTTGTACTTGAAGTAGTTCACCAGCTCTTCGATTCGCACCGCATCGGGCGGCGGCAGCTGGCCGTTGTTCAAAAAGCGGCGGACGTTGGCGTAGGACGCGGTGTCGACATCAATGGCGAAGGTCGACAGGGCCTCTTCTTGTGTCGTTGGCGCCTTGAAGTGATTCTCGATGATCTTGGCGTATTGTTCGCCCGTTTGAACGCCAGGGGCGATGTAGCGGAAGTGACGATCTTCGTCCGCTGGTTCGTTCTTGGCTTCACCAGTACGAACGGTCAACTCGACAGCCTTTGCATCCAGCGTCGAAAGGCGATCGATACCTTTACCGCGTTGTTCGTACCAATCACCGGAGTTCTTCTCGGCGTCTTTGATGGCGAGGTCGGTGAGCGACTTTGTATCCCGGCGAACTTCTTCCTCACGCTTGGCCAACTGCTGCAGCTGCGCTTCAGATGGAGCTTCTTTTCCGCTGCCAGCGATGCCCCCTGAGGGCCCACTGTAGGGTGCAGAATCTGTTGCCGGTGATGGCCGATCGCCGCTGACACTAGTGCCAGCGATGACTGACAACCGCTTGGATGCGGCGGTCCCTAACGCAGGAACTGCAGTCGCAGCGCCACCGGAATTGTCCCCGGTACGTTGCAGTTGATCATCGGCGCTCGGTGTTAGTTCGCGCTCCTTTACGCGACGATCCCATGTGGTCGGGCGATCCTTGCTCTCTGGAACCAGAGCCTCCTTCTTCTCGGCCAATGAGTATTCGGCCGCTTCAATACCGGGTGCGGTGGTGACAACCGGTCCTGCGGGCCCCTTGGCGGGCATGTTGCCATAGGGTGCTGACTCATTGCGCTCACCGTAGCTTTCCGGAAGTCGAGTGCTATAGAACTTACTATCCACTTCCTCTTCTAGCGAAGCCAAATCCGTACGTGTAACGGTGCGAGTCTCGGATCGTGCCGATTCGCCAGCGCCGGACACATCGCCATACAGATCGGGAAGGAGCGAATGTCCCTGAAGGGTTGATGCCGCCGCAGGATCCGCTGGGAGATTACCTCGCGAAGAAACAGCTGACGGCTGTGGTTCCGACAAGTCGCTCCAGCTCAACACCGAACCCGCCGGTCGTTGCCAGATGACTGCCGCCATGATGGCAGCAGCGGTACCGACGAGGGCAATTGCCGCTCGCTGAAAGAAGGTGCGCCGACGGGCCGCAACGGCCGGCGACAGCGAGACTGGCGTGACCGCAGGCTGATCGAGCCGAGCAAGCAGCGCCGCTCGCAAGTCGGAACTGGCCGTGGGCAATGGTTGACTCACGAGGGAGTCTCGCAGGGTCTGCGAGAACGGATCGGAGCCGTTGGAAAGGTCGTCGGAATGGGAATTCGATTTCATGAGTTAGCCCCTTCAAGAGGGAATGTATTAATTGGGAAGTTGGTCAATCGGGCTAGCCAGACGTATTCGAGGATCAGCCCCCTCACCCCAACCCTCTCCCCGGAGTACCGAGGAGAGGGAGGAGGGAATGGATAGGCGTCGGGCTACTTGGAGGCCGCTGGCTCCGTTGTCCAGGCAGCGACCTGCGGATGTTCTTTCAGCGTTTTGACCGCACGGTGAACTAGCACGCGCACATTGCCTTCGGTTCGCTCCACGACTTCGGCAATTTCGCGATAGGTCCAGCCTTGCGACCACAGCTGCAGAGGTTCGCGATACAAGATTGGCAAGCGGTCGACGAGCGACCGGAGCACGTCGCTCAATTCTCCCCGCTCGGCGAGTTCCGCCGGGTCGGCAGCATCGGCGGTGGTGCGTTGCAGCGAAAGCTCGTCGCTTTCGTCCATGGCTTGCAGTCGCCCTGCCTGCCGGAGCCAATCGAGTGCCCGGTTGCGACAAACGCGATACAGCCAGGCTGCTTCACGTCCCCGCAACTCTGCCGGATCCTGATCGCACAATCGCAAAAAGGCATGCTGCACCACGTCTCGAGCGGCGTGTAAATCGCCGACAAAACGCTGGGCATAGCGCACCAATTCGCCCTCGTGCCGCTCCAGAGTCGCCAACACCCATGCTCGCCGCGCGTCTGCTTGCATCGCTGTGTCCCTGTGGCAGTCGGTGTTTCACCGGAAGTTTGCCGGATGAGGTTTGTAGCTGAAGTCGCCAGAATTCAGGCCCCGCGGACGACTGAACTCTGGCGAATCCAGCTACTTCGCAATTCCGTTGATTCCCCGCCGCCGAAAGATTAACGCGGCAAGTGGCCCGGTGTTACATCGCTGCGTTACATTATGTGGATCCCACTGCCTTTGTATCCCACGGCTTCAAGTTTGGCCCACCTCGACCCTAGCGGAACCGTTATGAACGTGATTGACCTGCGGAGCGACACCGTCACCAAGCCCACGGCCTCGATGCGGGCGGCGATCGCTGCTTGCGACGTGGGAGACGACGTGATCGACATCGATCCCACCTGCGACCGCCTGGAACGCCGCACCGCCGAGATCTTGGGCAAGGAGGCAGCCATCTTCATGCCCTCTGGGACTATGACGAACCAGGTAGGCGTCCGGATTCATTGCAAACCGGGGGACGAGTTCATTTGCGAAGCCGGCTGCCACATTTACAACTACGAGCAAGGCGCATTCGCCCAGCTAAGCGGCGTCGTGGCCCGCACGGTCGAAGGCCCTGCCGGCGTGCTATCGGTCGACCAACTCAAGGGCCTGATTCGCCCCTTCAACGACCACCTCGTTCGCACCCGGCTCGTCTGTCTCGAGAACACACACAATCGTGGAGCCGGTAAGGTTCAGCCTTACGACCATGTCGAAGAGATTTGCACCTGGGCGCATGAGAGTGGCCTCAAGACGCACCTCGACGGCGCGCGGCTCTTCAACGCGGTGGCTGCGACCGGCATCTCGGCCGAGCAATGGAGCCGCCACTTCGACACCGTGAGCGTCTGCTTCAGCAAAGGTCTCGGCGCGCCCGTTGGTTCCGCGCTTGCCGGTCCCAAGGAGATGATTCAGGAAGCTCGTCGCCATCGCAAGCTGTTTGGCGGGGCCATGCGTCAGTGCGGCATTATCGCCGCCGGCGCGCTTTATGGTTTAGAACACCACCGCGCCCGCCTCGTCGAAGATCACGCCAATGCACAGTTGATCGCCGAAGCCATTCGCCAGACCGAAGGAATTTCGCTCTCGCCGAAGGACGTCGACACCAACATCATCATCTTTGCCGTCGATCCCAAGTTGGGTTCGTCCGCGCAGTTCTCGGCCGAACTGAAGCAGCTGGGCGTGCTGTCGCTGGCAATCAGCCACACGCAAGTTCGCCTCGTCACGCACCTGGACGTCACCGAAGCCCAGTGTCGTCAGGCAGCGAAGATCATCAAGCAAGTTGCCGGCGAACTCGCCAAAGGGAATAGCTCGGCGCGTGAGTTAGAAGCCGCTTACTAGCGCACTTGGTTGCTGGCCCACACACCTACTCGGTCCTTCAACCGGCTTTGTCGAGTTGCGTGGCACTCAGCTTGTTGTAGAGCGTCTTCAAGCTGATGCCCAGTTCGTCGGCAGCTGCTGGCTTGTTCCCTTGATGCCGATCGAGCGCTTCGAGAATCGCGTGGTTTTCGAGCTCACGGAGCGAGATCGGCGAAACAAGCTTCAGCTTGGGTGGTGGCCCGCCTCGACGAGAACCGGCAAATCGCTGCGGCAGATGCTCGGGCGAAATGGGCGGGTGATCGCAGAGAATCGTGGCATGCTCGATGACGTTGGCCAGCTCGCGCACGTTGCCGGGCCATGAATGCTTTTGCAGCACGTCGATGGCTTCCGGCGTAAAGAGCTCATCGTTGGCTTTGAGGCCGGGTCGAAAGCGGCGGAACAAATGGCCGGCAATTTCCGGCACGTCGTCGATTCGCTCGCGGAGCGACGGAATGTGAATCTCGAAGGTGTTGATGCGGTACATCAAGTCTTCGCGGAAGTCGCCACTCTCGACCATGTCTGGCAACTGACGATGCGTCGCGCAGATCACGCGGACGTCGACCACAAAGGCCGTGTTGTCGCCGACGCGGCGAATCTCGCCGCTCTCCAGCACGCGTAGCAATTTCGCTTGCATCGACTTCGGCAACTCGCCGATTTCGTCCAGGAAGATCGAGCCACCATGGGCCACTTCAAACAGGCCGGTGCGATGTTCGTCGGCACCGGTGAACGCGCCCTTGCGATGGCCGAAGAGTTCGCTCTCGATGAGCGCCTCGGGCAGTGCTCCGCAGTTGACGGCAACGAAAGGGTTATCGCGGCGCAGGCTATGTTGATGCACAGCCCGGGCGACGAGTTCCTTGCCGGTGCCTGTTTCGCCGAGAATCAGCACGGTGCTGCTCGTGGGAGCCACTTTCTCGATCAGTTTTTTGACGCGAGCCATCGACGGACTATCGCCGACCAGTTCGGTCTTCCCCTGCACCCGCTCCAGCTGGTGCTTCATCGCCTTGTACTTGTTGACCAGTTCGCGCTTCGTCGAAACGCGCTGCAGCAGGCCCTTCAAGTCGATGAGCTTGCAGGGCTTGGTCAGATAGTCGAACGCACCATGGCGCAAAGCATCGCGGGCCGTCTCGAACGAAGCCTTGCCGGTCAGCACGACAGCGTCGGTATCGGGCGATAGCTCTTTGCACTTGCCGATGACTTGAATGCCGCTCATGCCGGGCATATCGAGATCGACAATGATGCAGTCGTACGAGTTGAGTTCGAGCGCAGCGACAGCCGTGAAACCGTCCGGGCAGACGGTCACTTCGTGTCCCATGCGGGGTAACTCGATGCTCATCAGTTCCTGCAGCGACAGTTCGTCGTCGGCAAACAGGATCTTCAAACGGCTAGGCGACCGCGTATCGCCTTTGGCCGATTCCATTTTGATTGACTCTTTCATGCGTTGCCTTTGCATCTACCGACAAGGGGAACAGCACGCGCATTCGCGAGCCCTTTCCCGGACCATCACTAAAGACTTCAATCGTGCCGCCATGCTCGCTGACGATGCGATAGGTAATCGAGAGACCGAGACCGGTCCCCTGACCATCGCGCCGGCGAGTAAAGAACGGCTCGAACAGGTGTTTCAATACTTCGGGACTCATGCCGCAGCCATTGTCGCTGACGAGCACTTCGGCCCATTGCCCACTGCGGCGCAGTTCCACTTTCACCGTGCCGCCGTTATCGAGGCTGTCGAGGCCATTGGTGATCAGGTTCAGCAGGACCTGCTTGATTTCTTGACCATTCACGCGGGAGCGCACTGGCCCGCTCTGAAGCAGCTCGACATTCTTTTGCTTGTAATTGCCCAGGTGCCGCACCATGTCGATTACACCTTCGGCCAACTCGACCAGATCGGTATCGTCCTTCTCGGCTGGGCCGCGACGTGAGAAATCGAGCAACTGATCGGTGATTCCTTTGCAGCGGAACGCTTCGTCCTGAATGCGCCGCAGGTACTTGCTGAGAACGATAATCTCGCCGCTCTGTTCTTCGGTCGGCTTGTCACCATTGGCGACGATGATGTCCTCGACGCGCGACTCGAGCGATTCAGCGGCCATTGCAATGGCCGCGAGCGGATTGTTGATCTCGTGCGCGACTCCGGCGGCGAGAAAGCCCACGCTGGCCATCTGTTCGCTGCGCACCACTTCCTGCGTTCGTTGCCGCACCTGGTCATCCAAGTCACGGCGAATTTCTTGAAAGCGGCTCGTCATATCATTCAGCGCGCCGGCCAGTTCTGAGAACTCGTCATGCGTGCGCAAGAAGATGCGGTGATCGAAGTCGTCGGCCTTGGCGATGCGCCGCGATCCGGCCAGCAGCACATGCAGCGGCGCGACCACCCAGACGTAGAACATGGCCAGCAGGACAACCATCATGCCGATGGCCAGAAAGAACATGATCCACGAGGTAATGATCCAGGTCCGATACTCGTCTTTGACGTCGCCCCCGAACTGTCGCATGCGATGATGCAACTGCGCGGGCAAGATGCCGGCCAGCTCGTACATTTCATCCACGCTGGTAGCGACAGACGAGATGCGAACCGGATCGACGACCCAGTCCGGATCGTCTTTCGATTTGGCCAGGTCTTCCAGCTTTTTCTCCAGAGTCGCGAGAATCTCGCGTTCTTTGCTGCGATCGCCCAGGCGCGGATCGGTATCAAAATCGTTGCTCAATTGCTTGGCATAACGATGGAGCGTGTCTTCGACGGCGAGGAACTCCGTGCGAAACTCGTGCTGCAACATTACCGCGTCGACTTCGGTCCCGTCGCGTTGCACCAAGATATAGTTGATCGATCGGGCCCGGCTGAGAGTAACTCGCATATCGCCCAAGCTTTGGGCCAGTTCGCCCGCCACGGGCAGTTCGCTAGCGCGCAGGCTCATCGTGCGCACGAGGGTACGGTAAGAATACGCACCCTGAAAGCCACTGACGGCCAGCACCACGACCATTGCCAGGAGCAAGGCCACGCACAGCAGCAGCTTCGTTTGAATCGACCAGCGCCAGTGCACGACGAACCTCCTTGTTCGGTCATGTTTGGTACGATGAGACTCGCGGAGTCTAACACGAGGAGCCGAAAATCGACAAGTTCGATGTTCGCTCGAAGTACAAGGTTTAGCGAGCTTTAGCGGCGATGCGCGCTGCCAGCTTTTCAACCCCATCATTGCCAGCAGCCACCCACCGTGACGAATCCAACAGAGTCCAGCAACGACGACGATTTCGGCGTGCCCATTCCGGGCCGCATCTTGCCCCAGGAAGCTTGGGCCAAGACCGCCATTAAGAAGATGCCACCGCCCCCCATCGATTGGGCCACCATGTTTGGCCGCACCGCGCCGGTCGTGCTCGACCTGGGGTGTGGCAACGGCCGCTTCCTGATTGCTCGAGCAGCCTGGAACGACCGAAGATGGATCACTTGGGCGTCGACATCCTGCCGCTGGTGATTCGCTACGCTACTCGCCGCTGCAATCATCGTGGCCTGCACAATGCCCGGCTTGCGGTCATCGGAGCGTATGAACTGCTCGAAGAGTACGTGCCCGCTGCTAGCGTCGCCGAGATCCACCTGTATCACCCGCAGCCTTACGAGAAGCGGGGGCACATCGACGACCGCCTCATCACCCTGGAGTTTCTTACCCTGGTCCAAAAGGCCCTCGTCCCCGGCGGCCTGTTCGTCATCCAGACCGACAACAAGAACTACTGGAAGGACATTGCCCGCTTTGCCCCGCAAGTCTTCGACTTCGAAGAACTGACGGGAACTTGGGCCAATGCTCCCCAAGGGCGCACTCGCCGCGAGATCTACGCCCGGCAACACGGGATGAAGATCTATCGCGGCCAAGGACGACCGAAGCCTGTCATCTGAGTGATCACCTCGCTCCGGCGAGGTCGCCTCTTCTCGGTAGTCATCTCGCTCCGCCGAGATGGCATTTTCATCTTGCGGAGCAAGATGCCTACGATAAACGCCATCTTGTGGAGCAAGATGACTACGGTGGACGAATTCCCCAGAACTGCTCTTGGGGATTTGCTGCTGACGCTGGAAAATCCAGCGATGGCTGAGTGGCTGCAATCCGTGCTCGAAGAACTGGCGAAAGCGCCAGCCTGTGGCTATTTGCCCGGGCAGGTCGCGGCGACGGAACCGAGCGTGATTGCCGCTTTGGCCTTGCTCGGTCATGGTCAATGGGATGCAGCCCAGCCGGTGCTCGACTATCTCGCGCGGGCGCAGCAGACCGATGGCTCGGTCGGCGTGCGCCAAGCTGAAGCGACACCAGCCTGGCCGACGAGTCTGGCCATCATCGCCTGGCAACAGTTCGATGCAGTCAAGCATCGCGAGCGGATCGACCTCGCAATGAAGTGGCTCTCGGCCATGCACGGCGAAAAGCTCGAACGTAGTCCCGAGATGGGGCACAATACGCAACTGGATGGTTGGCCGTGGGTTGAAGGAACCCATAGCTGGCTGGAGCCCACCGCCTTTGCGTTGCTCGCCTATCGCGCGGCTGGCCAGCGGACCAACGCGCGAGCCGCGGAAGCGGTCCGCTTGCTTATCGATCGCCAGTTGCCCGATGGTGGCTGCAACTACGGCAACACCATCGTGCTCGGCCAAACACTGCGGCCGCACGTGCAGCCTACGGGCATCGCCATGCTGGCCCTCGCGGGCGAGAGTGACCCGAGTGGTCGCTTGGAACGCTCGCTCACCTGGCTGCAGTGGTCGCTCAACACGCGCAGCACCGCGACCTCGCTTAGCTGGGCCTTGCATGGCCTGTATGCCCACGGCCGCGAAGTTCCTCAAGCCGAAGCGCTGCTCGCCAGTGCCTACGAGCGCGTGAAACAGCACGATCAGTCTCCCCACAAGTTCGCCCTCCTCGCGCTGGCCGCCCTTGGTCCC
Source organism: Anatilimnocola aquadivae (assembly GCF_049819085.1). Classification (GTDB taxonomy): domain Bacteria; phylum Planctomycetota; class Planctomycetia; order Pirellulales; family Pirellulaceae; genus Anatilimnocola. Next base: position 7,516,843 of record NZ_CP187419.1, on the reverse strand, counting down.
CAATCACCGCTCCTCCGTGGCGACAGATCTTCTGGTCTGTCTTCCCCCCCATCTCCTCCAAACTCATGACCAAGCCCGAACCCTTCTCGAACACTCCGCGCCTTCAACTGCCGAACGTCAATCGCCGGACGTTGCTCGTCGGCGGTGGTCTGGCCGCAGCTGGCATCGTGCTCGCGCGGACAATTCGCGAACTGACACTCGGCCGGGCCAGCGTGTTCATCGCCAAGAACCAGAAGTACGACGGGCCGCTCGTGCAGACCATTCGCGACGGCCTGGTCGACTGCGGACTGGTGCCCGCCGAGATTCAAGGTAAACGGATCCTCCTCAAGCCCAACCTGGTCGAGCCTTCGCGCGATGCTCCGCACATGACAACGCATCCCGCCATGATCCTGGCGGCCGCCGAAGTCTTTCGCAGTTGGGGTGGCCTTGTCACGGTTGGTGAAGGGCCCGGCCATGTGCGCGATACCGAGATGGCTCTCGTCGAATCGGGCGTCGCCGATGCACTCGATTCGTTGCAACTCAGCTTTCGCGATTTGAACTATGAAGAGGTTGTCTGGACGCCGAACCGCGGCCGCGCGAGCAAACTACCGGGCTTCTTTTTCCCGCGCAGCGTGGCCGAAGCCGACCTGGTCGTCTCGCTGCCGAAGATGAAGACCCATCACTGGGTCGGCGTCACCGCGGCCATGAAGAACCTCTACGGCGTCATCCCCGGCATCAAGTATGGCTGGCCCAAAAACGTCCTCCATCACAACGGCATCCCCGAAACGGTCTTCGACATCAATGCCTCCCTCCCCCAGACCATTGCCATCGTCGATGGCATCGACTGCATGGAAGGGGACGGGCCCATCATGGGCACCAAGAAGCACATGGGGCTCGTAGTCGTCGGAACCAACCCCGCCGCCGTCGATGCCACCCTGTGCCGCCTGATGGATGTCAGTCCGCAGCAAGTTCCCTATCTGGCACTCGCCGCCAACCGACTCGGCCCCCTCGAGCAGCGCCTCATCGAGCAACGAGGTGAAGGCTGGGAGCCACTCAAGTCATCCTTCCAGATGCTCGACAAGCCTCACCTTCGCTCGCTCGTTCGCCATCGCGGCGTGCTGGTGAGTTAGTCCGACGTCAACTTTGGGGTCATCAATCTTCCCTTGTATTGCGTTGTCTGCCGTACCCTTGAACAGCCCCTGAACACCCCGAGTTTGATAACTTTTTTGCGCGCTTTTTGCATCTGAAATGCCCCTCTAAACCAAGTCGCCACTACCACTTCTGTCGACTGATAACCGGTTATTGCCCGTGTTCTTGATAACCGTTTGATAACCAGTTAAGCCTGCCATTTTGGCACTTGAGCAGCTCACAATCTTCGTAGTTCTGTGCCTCGCTAGAGCAACATTTCATCCCTAGTTGAGTCATGACTATCCACCACATGATCACCACTTACCCTAAATATCCACAACCACTATTGTCGTTGTATTCATCCGTTTTACGCCAGCGTCGGGTGTTGGCGAGCTAGTTTGATGCCCCCTTTTGTCCAACAACCGACGGGTTCTTTGGACAGGTTGCTACTTCGCATACAGCCCTGCCTAGCCAGAAACGCCAGCAAGAACGACGTCACCCAGCGGCACATTCGCTGCCCGCGCAACAACAAGCACACCGCAGGAGAACCCCTAGATATTATCGCCGCGTGGTGATTTATTGTCAACCAAGTGTTGAATTATATCATAATATTTAATGATCACATTTCCCCTGGCAATGTCGCGCGAATGGCCCCCAGCAAATCCGACAAGCCACCTCGCTGCAGGCGGATTCAGCCAAGAACTTGACGCGGCCGGTGAGAACCGGCTTAATAGCCCCACCTAATAACCACGGGAGCTGTTTCGATGGGTGCATGGGGCGAAGGGGTTTTTGAGAACGACCAGGCCAGCGATTGGATCGACGAATTGGTCGAATCCGGCCAGTCGAGTGCAATCGACAAGCTTCTGTTGCTCGCAGTCAAAGCAAAGCGCGGAGGACTGGAAGCTGATGAGGCGTCCGCTGCGCTGGCGGCGGCTGAAGTCGTGGCTGCGGCGCGCGGGCATCGCCACGCCGACTTACCAGCCGAGGTAAAGGAGTGGTTGGGCACTTCCGGCTACTCGCCGAACGCGAAAACCGTGAAGCTCTGTGTGCAGGCGACCGAGCGTATTCTGAAAGACTCCGAACTGCAGGAGCTTTGGGAAGAAGCAGGCGAGTTGCCCGCCTGGAAGCGAGGCATCAGCGGTCTGCTCAGTCGCCTGGCAAAACCCGCCCAGCCGACCAAAGCAAAAGCCAAGCCACAGCTTGCTGCGAAAGCCAAGCCACAGGTGGCGGCGAAGGCCAAGCCAGGGGCTCCATCGAGCCCCCGTGCCGCAGTTGCCGCGCTCAAGAAGAAGCGCGTCTTTGTCGTGACTCAGCCCGGCAAATCCGCCCACAATGTTTGCGTCGGCCGCGGCGCAAAATCAGATCGCTCGCCGCTCAACGACGCGGACATGGTGCACTTTGAGCAACTGCCAATGCTCGAGGACGTCACTCTCTGCCGGTACCGCATCACCGATGCGGGGCTGCAACCGCTGGCCGCTATGTCAGGCCTGGAATCGCTCGAACTGAGTGAAATGCCGCTGACCGATGCTTGCGCAGGTGTCTTCGAACGGCTAACCAAAATAACAAGCTTGAATCTGAAGCAGACTCGAATCGGCGATGCCGTACTGTGGCAGATTGCCCGCATGGCGAAGCTCGCCGAGCTTCACCTGGGACAGACTGCGGTTACGGACATCGGCGTTAGGCAACTGCTGAACTGCAAGGCCTTGACGCTGCTTCATCTGACCGGCACTCAAATCACCGATATCAGCCTGCGCGAGCTCGCCAAATTTCCAGCTCTCACCCATCTGAACCTCGGCGGCACACGCCTCACGACGGCTGGAGTTAAGTTGCTGAAATCCCTGTCCACTTTGCAGCATCTGTCGCTCGACGAAACGGCCGTTGACGATGAGGCCTGCGCGGCGATCGCGGGGTGGCAGCAACTGGATAGCATCAGCCTCGACGGAACAAAGGTCACAGGCCAGGGGCTGCGCAAGCTAACTGGCCTCAAGAAGCTGACCTTCATTCGCTGCAACCAGCTGCCACTGACCGACGACGATGTTCCCACGCTGCTCCTGTTTCCCCCGGAGGCAACGGTCTTCGCCCTGAAGACCAAAATCACGGCGAAGGGGAAGAAAGCGATTGCCGCAGCGGGTCGCAGCACTATCTATGTATGACGGCGTTAGCCGAGAATCTTCTTCTTCAGCCCGCTGAGCAGGTCGAGCGCGCCGCCGATTTCGGCCTTTTGGCGCTCGGGGTCTTGGGGAATCTCACGCTCAATCGTCAGCGGGCCGCGATAGCCAATTTCGAGCAACTTGCGGAGGTAGTTCTCCATACCGACATCGCCCTGGCCGAGGGCCACTTCCTGGCCCCATTCCTGGCCGGGGTTCTTCGCCCACTTGCCGTCTTTGCAATGCACGCTGCGGACGAACTTGCCAACCTGGCCCAGCGCCTCGATCGGTTCGCCGTTGCCGTACAGAATCATGTTCGCCGGATCGAAGTTGATGTAGAGATTGTCGCGCTGCACGTCGCCAATGAACTGCAACAGACCTGCGGCCGATTCTTGCCCGGTTTCGAGATTGATCTGCTGGCCGTTGCGATCGCAGTAGTCGCAAAGCTCGCGGGCCGTGGCAACGATTTCTTTGTACAGCGGGTCGTTCTTGTCGTGGGGCACAAAGCCGATGTGCATGCCGACGGTGCTGCAGCCCAGCAGCTTGGCGAAGTCGGCGATCTCTTTCGTTTCCTTGGTGCGGGCCGCACGCGTTTCGGGCGGAACCAGGCCGACGGTCTTGGCGACGGTGGGAATGTCGGCGTAGCTTTCCCCTTCGAAGCCGCAAAAGACGCAGGTGAGGCGAATGTTGTAGTCGGCGATCTTCTTTAAGAAGGCATCGGCGGCCGCCTGGGTGCGGGTTGCTTCGTGCGGCGCGTGAATTTGAATCGTGGGCACACCCAGGTCGCGGGCGACCTCCAACTTCACACCGAGTCCGGCGTCGACACTAGTGAAAACTCCGAGCGGCCAGACTTCCATCGCGAAACCCCTTGTTGGAATGCAGAATTGAGAAGGCAGAATGCAGAACGAGGAGAGGATGTATTTGCGGCGAGGCTAGGTGCGCACACCCAGGCCCTTGGTGAGGAGCATGAAGGCCGATTCGAGATTGACCTCTTCCTCGCGGAATAGCTTGAGGGGAAAGCCGCCGGAGATCAAGAGCGTGGAGAGTTCGGCGTACTCTTCGATCCCTTCTCGCAGGGTAACGGTGAGCCGTTGGGGGGAGACTTCGGCGCTCTCGACCAGACGATTCTCGCGCAGCTTATTCGCTGCGGCCTGTTGATCGCCGGCCACTTCAATGTGCAGCACGACTCGCGGGCGGACCTTTTTGATCACCTCGGCGACGGTGCCATTAAAACCCATCACGCCGCGGTCGATGATGCCAACCTTGTTACACATATCGGCCAGCTCGGGCAGAATGTGACTGCTGACCATGATCGTTTTGCCTTGCTCGCCTAGGCGACGCAGCACGGCTCGCATCTCGATCCGTGCTCGCGGATCGAGACCACTCAGCGGTTCATCGAGCAGCAGCACTTGCGGCTCGTGCAACAACACGCGGGCGAGACCGAGGCGTTGTGTTTGACCACGCGAAAGAGTACTGGCGAAGGCGTCGCGTTTGAAATCGAGATCGACCAGTTCCAGCTTTTCGTTGCAGACTTGCCGGCGTTTATCTCCGCTGATGCGATACGCGGCCGCGAAGAACTCGAGATACTCGATCACCTTCATATCGTCGTAAACGCCGAAGAAGTCGGGCATGTAGCCGACGAGGCGGCGGATCTCGCGGGGCTCGCGATAGATCGAGTGATCGCACACGTAGGCTTCGCCGGACGAAGGCTGCAGCAGCGTGGCGAGGATTTTCATCGTCGTCGTTTTGCCTGCGCCGTTGGGACCGATGAAGCCGAACAGGTCGCCGGCTTGCAGATCCAGGTTGATATCCTGAATCGCATACGACTCGTCATATTTTTTGGTGAGGCCGACAGTCTTAATCATGGCGCTTCAGCAAGGCGAACGTGGTCACGGCGAGGAAACGGAAACAGTCTCAGTGGTAGCGTCGCGGGTTTTGACGGGGAAGACCAGGCGATACCAGGTGCCAGTGGTGGCCTGCAGTTGCTCGGGAGAGACCCCTTCGACGGGCAGCGAGGCGGTAGGCGATTCTACTCGGCCCATCAGCACCGCGCGGCCGTTGCGCACATGGTCGCTCAGGTCGAGGTGCGCCTGATAGCGATGGCTCATGCCCGTGTACTTTGGCCCGCGAACCGCATCGTGCAGCATCAGCATGTGCATGATCCGCGTCAGGTCGGTATCGGTCGGGCTCCACGGCGTCGAGATGTCTTTCGTATCGATCACCTGCCGTCGCGTTAGCCGCGATTCCAAATTGAGCGCCGTCAGTGAGCTTAGCTGCATCTTTTGGCCCGGCTTTAATGGTTCTTGAATCCGGTAGAGCCATTCGCCACTGGCCAGCAAGCAATCGGTCAGTTCAAACGGCAGCGGATTGGACAACTCGCCGTCGAGATGGCCGTAGGTGTTGTAGCGCAGCGAGGGAGCCTCTTCAGCCAGGCTGGTCGTTCCCCACCAGCGAGCCGAAAGGGCTTTCGAACTGGCGGCGCGAATCGGCAAGCCCGAGATGACCGACACGCGGCCCGGCGGCGAGATCAAGTAGGGCGTAGAAGCATCCAGGGCCACTTGCGGCGAAGCTAAGCCGCCGAGGCCGCTGCCGGGCAAGCCCTGCCAATCAGCAACACTTTCAACCTCTTGCCAAGTCTCTCCCCGGCCCACCACGCGCAGTGATAGTTGTGCGCTACGTGGTTCTGGCGAGTAGAGATGCGACCAGAGGGTGCCGCGGACGACACCTTCCTGTATGTCGATATCGACAAGTTCCAGCTGATTGACGCGAGTCTTGGTGCCGTGGGCCAACTGGCCGAGATACCAGGTTCCCAGGCAGAAGGCCAAACAGACCAGGGGAAACGTCACCCAGGTGATCGTGCGGGGAAGTTGCAGATAGGTAATCAGAAAATAATCGGCCGGGCCGATGAGCAGCAGCAGCGTGATCGCGACGACGGCGACCACGGTAAAGCTGACCACGGTCACACCGGCGAACTGATCGAGCGCGGCGCGCAATTGCCCGGTGAGATCTTCGTAGCCGAGGTGCGTGATCGAGTGCCCGCGATGGGCGGCGAGGCTATCGGCCGCTGGTCCACCCAGTTGCAAGATGCGAGCGAGAAATCGGCTGTGACCTTTCCATTCCACGAGCGTGGGATGATCGAGTTCCAAGGCCACGAAGGTGACTTGTCCCAGGCCATAAGGCTGGCGAATGATCAGCGGCGGATTGCCGGCCTGGCCACCTTGTTCGAGTTGCACGCGGCCACTGCGGTCGGCCAGCTTCACGACGGCCGGCCGGCGACTATCGGTCAGGGATCGCTGCGGAAACTCAGCTCCGGTGTAGTTCGCCAGCCCGCTGGTTTCCCGCAGGACATCGAGCGCCTCGAACTTGCCGGGCACGAACTGCGCGAGCGGATGTGCCGGATCGAGAAACTCTTTGGCTTGGCTGCCCATGGAGAGCGTGAGCTTGCCGCCGAGCAGCACCCATTTTTTCAGTACGGCAAATTGCTCGGCCGAGAGCTCGCTGACGATTCCCTTCGCACTCGCGGTGATCAGAATTCGTTCGACGCCTTCGTAGCCCGAGACACGATCGGGCAGATGCTTGGCATCCTTCACCGTCGCGACAATCATCGAGACCTCTTCGGGTCGCTTCATCAGACTGGCAGCGGTGGCGACATTCGCATCGGGGCCGATGACCACGAGCAGTTCGCGCGTGGCCTTTTGGGGCGGCGAGACATTCAGTCGCTCCGACCAGAGGACGCGATCTTCGTCGGGCGTACGCAGCTGCAGATGCCACTCACTCCGCTGTGGCCCAGCCTTGGCGTACAGGCGAACAGTTTTCGTGGCATTAGCGGGCAGGTCGATCACGCCCGACTCATCGGCGGGATAAATGACGGGTACACCGTCGCCGTCTTCCGAAAGGAGATCGAGCCGACCTTGCGCTCCTTGCGGGCCCGCTTTGAGTTCGAGCAGAAATGGAGTCCAAAAACCCGCTTTGTAGACATCGTCAAAGCCGGCAATCACCGTTTGGATCGTCAGGCGGTCATCAGCGAAAGCGATCGCTGAGAGGGAGAGCCACGCGCAGCAACAGGCGAGAACCAGAGACCAGCTGCGACGAAGATGTGGGGGCCAAAGCATGCTGCCAGAATAACGGTCCGGACTCACCGCGAGAATGGGCGGTGAGTCCCTGTTGGCGGCAGACCGCGGGGTCTGCCGGGTGTTAATCTTTTGGGAAGACCGGCAGACCCGGAGGTCTGCCGCCACGAACTACGGTGCGTTCAAGCTCAGACGGGCATCGAGAACTTTCTGGATGCGGGCCGAAGTTTCCTGTAGGTGAGCCCGGCTGTAAACATCGAGCTTGCCGGTCATTTCGCCGTTTTCCAGCACCTTCTTGATCTTCCCTTGCAGTTCGCCCAGTTGCAGGTACGCAACCGTTTGGCAATCTTGCGGGGCACCCGTGTTGCCCATCGCCATTTGCGAGAGGCTCTTCAGGTATGACCGCTGCAAGTTACGACGCAAGCTGGCAATGGCCGGTTTGCGGTTGCTGTACTCGCCTTCCTTCAGGCCATCGACATCGCTGAAGATGCCCTTGGTCAAACGGTCGAGCAATTCGGCCGTCGTAACAATGTCGGTATCGGGCGAGGCCTTCAGTTCGGCGTCGTGCATCCGCTCCAGCGAGATCGACGAGAGCAACTGCGACAGGACGCGCTCTTGCCACATCAGCACAAAGTCGTGCACGCCGAAATCCTTGCGGACCGAAGGTGTGACGCCCCAGTGACTCCAGTTCGACCAACCGAGTTGGTTGTAGATTTCTGGCGGGAACGAGAACGGCTTGTCGCTGAACAGGTTCTTGTCGAGCATGTCGAGCACTTCGCGTTGCAGCTTGGCGTCGACGGCTTGAACCGGCGGCTTGGCGTCTTTGTCACCCTTGTGGCTACGGCTGGTCTTCAAACCACCCACTTGCCGCGAGGCAAAGAACATTGCCTGGCCCGCTTGAGCCACTACCACGTTGAACGTGCGGCGAGCTTGGGTGTAGTCGTCACCTTCCTTGGTCGTCCGGTCGATGAGGCCGGGAATCAGATCTTCGACGTTCTGCAGACGATGCTTGGCAAAGTCGACTGGGTTCGCACCCAGGTCGAAGCGATTGCTGTCTGGATCGGGATCGATGCCGCGAGTGTCTTCGTCGGTCGAGTAGGCCAGCGTCGGTTCACCGCTGCGAGCAGCGATTTTCTTCAGCTCTGCCAGTTCGCCTTGGGTTCCACCCGAGAAAGGTTTGTAGCCGTATTCAATGGCCCAGATGTCGTAAGGTCCGACAGTCGTGGGGTAGTAGTCGCCTTGCTTTTCACCCTTGCCCACGATGTTGGCTGGGTTGTAATCCATGACCGAGGCCACCATCGAGCCGCCCGATTTGGTCGGGTCGTTCAGGTCCTTCAGGCTCAGCCATTTGCTGGCCTTGAAGTTGTGACGTAATCCGAGGGTGTGACCCACTTCGTGCATCGTGACTTCCTTCAGGGCCTGCATAAAGAACTTTTCCAAGTTCTCGGGAGCCAGCTTGGGATCGGCTGCGAGAATCGCGGCTTCACCGCCGGCCAGCTGCATGCTCATGCCGCGGCTCAGGGCACAATCGGGCATCAAGCCCGTACGAGCCGAGAAAATTGGGTTCGGCTTTTCAGCGGTCGGACGCAGATCGAGCTCGCCACCCGTCATGGCCGCGACGGTGTCGCGGGTGAAGGTTTCGTATTCGTCTTTCCACGAGTTCAGAAAGTCGGCATCGAAGATGATGTCGGCGTCCAGGATCTGACCGGTGTAAGGATTGGTCCGCGAAGGACCCATCGCAAAGCCGGCGTTCGACGTGATCCAGCGGAACGTGTTGTAGTTGATGTCTTCCGGGTCCCAGGTGGCGTTATCGGGCTGACGCTCCACGACGATCGCGTTCACAAATCCAGCCGATTCGAAGGCTTTGTTCCATTCGTAGATGCCATCGTAGATGGCCTTTTCGTACTTGTACGGAACGGTCTTCTCGATCCAGAACTTGATCGGCTTGACCGGCGGCGAGAGCTTGGCTGTAGGATCTGACTTTTGCAGGTCCCAGCGGTTGATGAACCGCACGAACTGATCGCGATTGCTCTTGCTGGAGAAGTCTTTGACGGCAGTGAGGAAGTAACCCACGCGGTCGTCGGCCAGCCGAGGCGTGTACGACGACGATTGCGGAATCTTGCTCAGCGAGTAGTGAACATTGATCGTCACACCGCGGCTATCGGGAACGGTGTCGATTTCGGCCTGGCCACCCGAGGCATAGGTCGCGGCCACTTCGAGTTCCATATTGTTTTCGAAACCCTTCACAGCGGCCCACGAGCTCTTGCTGGGGGAGAATACGAAGCCACTCAGCACCTGGCTGATCTGCGGCAAGTCGCTCATGAAGACCTGGGTCAGGTCGACCAGGTCGCCACCCTTGGGGCCCTTCATGGTCGTGGGAATGCTGAACAGCACGCTATCGGTATAGGCATTGCGAACGGCGCGGGCTTCCGGCGAGTTGCTGGTTGCCTTGAAGCGGACGTTCTTGCGAATGATGTGAACGTTGTCGTCGACCTTGCGGAACTGCCACACCCAGTCGTCGCCAAAACCCCAGCTCATGCCGCCCAGCAGCGGTCCCTGGCTGATGCCGCGCGAGATCGAGATCAGCACGATGTATTCCGAACTGTAATCGCCGGGCATCAACTCGACGAACAGGTTGTTCCCCTTTTGATGCATCTGCAGCAGACCGCTGACAGCCTTCGCATCTTTGAGCGCGGCCGCATAGGGCGGCGCGGCGGGTGTGGCTGGCTTTTCGGCCGGCTTGTCTTGAGCAGTGCCGATTTCGGCCGCCAGAAAGAACGTGAAGGCTGCCGCCGCTGTGCACAATGTGCCAGCCAGAATCCGTCGAAACATGTGAGTCACTCGCTTATGCCGCAACCCTTCGAGCTGGCGATGAGCCGCCCGCAGCGATTGCGAATCAAGATTTTGGGAGAACCGACCTGAATACCCGACCCCTCGGCGACCGTTAAATATACCCCAGCCCGTCCACTTTGCTATTTCTATACGTTGATTCGTACAAAATGGTTGTAGCCTAGGTCGCCGCTGCAGTGCAGTTGGTGCAATTTGCCGATCTTTCGTGCCTCGAGACCCTGTTTTGGTTGCCTAATCTTCCCGATCGGCATAATCTCCGTCTTTCCAGCGGGGATGAGCACGACGATGAACGATTCCGAGGCACATGCCGCCCTTAACATCTTTAGGGGCGACAGCGCAAAATTCCAGTTGCACCAGCTCAGCCAGCAAGGCTTTAGCGGGTCTTCCGTTTGGAAGGCGATAGCAGCTGACTGCGAACCGCTCTGTTTGAAGCGCTGGCCGGTCAGTCATCCGCCGCCAACTCGGTTGCCGTTCATTCACCAGGTGCTGCGGCATGCGCGGGAAATGAATCTGAAGTTCATTCCAGAGCCGCACCGCACGCCGCAGGGGCAGACCACGGTCGAACTGGCTGGCAGCACCTGGGAGTTAATGACCTGGCTGCCGGGCTCAGCCGACTATCTGACCAATCCATCACCGGCTCGCTTGTGCGCTGCGCTTCGCTCGTTGGCCCTGTTTCATCGTACCGGAGCGCTGTTTACGACGGGCCATTTGTTTCAAGCCAGATTAGCCAGGACGACGCCGGCACTCGACGAGCGGATCTCCCGCTGGCGAGAACTGAGTGGCCGGGTTCCGGCAATCATTGCCGCCGTGAGAAGCCGGAGCATTCCCGAAATCGATGACCTCGCCCAGCAATGGATCGCGCGGCATCCACAGTTACCCAGTGAGATCCTGCGGCAGCTTTTTTTGACGAACCAACGCCAGCCGGTTCTTCAGCCGGCGATTCGCGACCTGTGGAGCGACCATGTCCTGTTCACCGGCGACGAAGTGACCGGCTTCATCGACTTTGGTGCGCTGCGAATCGATACCAAGCTCGTCGATATCGCCCGGCTCCTGGGCAGCCTCGCTGGTGATGACCTGGCCCAGCGCCATGCCGCGCTCGCTGCTTATGCCGAGATTGTTCCGCTGAGCGCTGACGATTGCGGAATCATCGACACGCTCGACCACAGCGGCGTGCTTATCGGCGGCTGGAACTGGCTCGACTGGCTCTACGTCCAGCAGCGGCAGTTCCCCTCCCTGGCAGCCGTCCGTGGCCGGCTACTTCACCTGCTCGATCGCCAGCCTTCCACCATGCGGTGATGCTGCGAATCCTGTAAGTGATTTCGATTCCCACCGCCCCGGTGAACTGCTCAACGATAATCAATCAAGCAGCGAAAGAGCTTGGCTTTGCCTTGCGAGTCGAAGGTCAGCCCCAGTACGACGGGGTTGTTCACCGTTTTGGGAATGACTGTCCAGTAAACGAGCCTTGCTGAACCAGGCAGTACTGGAAGCTGGTCGTACTCGCCCGCTACGGCAAAAGGGATGTTCGCCACCGGCGGAGCCGATTGCTTTAGGTTCGTATCGTAAACCGGATCACCAAACCGTTCGTTCAATTGTTCGAGAGACAGTTCGCCCGATTCTGCTCGACGCAAGGCATCGGTCAGGTCGCCATCTTTGGGAATGTTGGGATCCGTCGGATGAGGAAAATCCCGATGCCCGAACATCACATGGACACCTTCGGTGTGCTGCTGTTGCCTGACAAAATCTCGAATGAGTTCATCTTTCTCCAACACGAGCCGCAGTGAAATCTGCCGCCGATCGACAATCCAAGCGAAGGCGACGCTACACAGCAGAATCAGCCAAACGAGGTCGCGCAAGCTGAATCGCAGGCCGATCTTCATTGCGAGATACCTCTCACGCTAGTTCCTGCGGCAGGACAAAGCCCAGGCGTTGCCAATAAGCGGCTGCCTGAGCGGGGTCGAGTTGGCTGTAGTCGGGCTGGGGCTTGGGTGGAATATAAGTAATGTCACCAAACCAGACGTCGGGATAGTCTGCGATGAACTTCTTCATTCGCTCGTAACAGCCTGCGTCGTCGAGCACGGTCACTTCGACGCCCAGCGCCCGCAGGAGCAGTTCCGATTCTTGAAAGCTCCGGTTCTCGGCGACGACGATTCGCGGAATCTTGAACCGCAAGCTGGCCCCCGCACACATGTAGCACGGCGACAGTGTTGTGTAGAGCGTCGAGCGGGCAAACTCCCGCTCGGTAATCTTCGTCCCTGTGTTTTGCAGGCAACTGGTCTCGCCGTGCAAGATAGGGTTACCTTGTTGAACCCGCTGATTCGTTCCCGAGGCTCGCACTTCGCCATCGATGACGAGCACCGCGCCAATGGGAATTGCTCGCGGTTCGAGTCGCACGGCCTCATCGACGGCAGCCACTGCGGCGGCGAGAAACTTACGATCGAGTTCGAGTTGGTTCATGTGTGGATAATCCTTTCCTCGTTCTTTTCCTCGTGGGATGAAGCCGTGCTTCGTCCGTATTCTTTGCTTTCAGCAGCTCAGGACGAAGCACGGCTTCATCCCACGGGTTACTGACTGATCCAAGCCATCGTTTTGGTTGCCAACCGATCGAGCGCCTGCACCGAAAGTTCCAGATGCTCTTCCTTTGTGTCTTCAATCTTGTTGTGCGAGATGCCCCGTAGGCTCTGCACAAACAGCATGATCGTCGGCACCCCAGCGCGGCAAACTTCAGCCGCATCGTGCAGCGGGCCGCTCGGCAGCCGATGTGACGCGCCGCACGTTTCTTGGATCGCGGCGTCGCACAGTTCGATCAGCTGCGGGTGAAACGGAAAAGGCTGAATCTGCCAGAGCTTTTTCCAAGCAACTTCGATTTTCTCTTCGCTGGCGATTCGCTGGCTGGCTTCGCGAGCCGCGTGATGCATCGCCGCGAGTGACGAGGCACTGAGATGCCGTTGATCAAGCGTCATCGTGGCTTCGCCAACAACCGCCGTCACAATGCTTGGTTCCGTCGTCACTTTGCCGACCGTACACACGCCGCCATGCTCGACGGCGATTTCGCGAATGGCCAGATGCAACTTGGAGACACCGCCGAGAGCATCGCGGCGATGCGTCATGGGCGTGGAGCCCGAGTGAGCAGCCTGGCCGGTGAAGGTAATCGTGTGGCGCTCCACGCCGAAGGTTCCCAGCACCACGCCCATTGGCAGGTTCAGGCTTTCGAGCACCGGGCCTTGTTCGATATGAAGTTCCAAGTAGGCGGCCGCGTTCTTCAGTTCCTGCTTGGCCTCGGTCGCGCGATCGAGATCAATCCCATGCGCTTTCACGGCATCGACCAGCTTGATTCCTGCGCGGTCGGTGAGATTGCGGAGATCATCGGGCACCAGTGCGCCGGAAGCAGCACTCGAACCAAACAAGCTGCGGCCAAAGCGGGCTCCTTCTTCGTCGGCCCAATCGACCAGCCGCACGGTCACCGGCGGAACACCTTCGGCAGCGATGCGACGCAACACTTCGAGCCCAGCGACGACATTCAGGCAGCCATCGAGCCAGCCACCATTGGGAACGGAATCGATATGCCCGCCAATGAGCAATTCTTTCTCCGACTTGCCCTTGAGCGTGGCCCACAGATTTCCGGCGGCATCTTGATGGACTTCGACGGGCAGCGTGGCCAGCTTTTCGCGAAACCAAGTTCGTGCTTTCACCCAGGTCTCGGTGAAGGCGACTCGCTGGGCACCGTTGTCGTCGCCGGTGAGAGTGCGCAGCTCTTTGAGTTCAGCGATGGTTCGAGCAGGGTTGAGTGGCATGTGGAACTCGTCGCACGAACTAGTTTGCGAGTCAATATGTTGCCCGAAGCGGGGCTTCAGGCTACGGGAAGGAATAACGGAAAAGCTACTTCGAGCGCCAGATGGGATCGACGGTCGACTCGGCAGCGGTGGCGAACCAGCGGGTCGTGATGGTCTTTTGCTGCGTGTAGAACTGGATCCCTTCGAGGCCTTGGACGTGCAAGTCGCCGAAGAACGATTGATTCCAGCCTGTGAACGGGAACCAGGCCATCGGTGCCGGCACGCCGACGTTGATACCGATCATTCCCGCGTTGAAATGCTGTTTGAATTGCCGGGCCGCATAACCACTGTTGGTGAAGATCGATGCGCCGTTTCCATAAGGGCACTTGCGACCGACGGCCAGGGCTTGCTCCAGCGAGGTGGCCCGGACGACAGAAAGTACTGGTCCAAAGATTTCGTCACGGGCCAGCTGCATCTCGGGCTCGACCTTGTCGATGACCGTGGGTCGCACAAAGAAGCCATTGCCGGCGGGCAGATTGCTGCGGCCATCGAGAGCAACAATGGCTCCTTCTTTCTGCGCGATATCCAAGTAGCCAGCGACCCGGTCGCGATGGGCAGCAGTGATGAGCGGGCCCATGTCGACGACTGCATCGCCGTCGGTGGGACCAACGGTCATCGAACCGGCTTTATCGCAAAGTCGCTCGACCAGCTTGTTGGCAACATCGCCGACGGGCACCGCAATTGAGCCCGCCATGCATCGTTCGCCGGCACAGCCAAAGGCCGAAGCTTGCAGTGCGGCGACTGCCTGTTCGAGATCGGCATCGGGCATGATGATCAGATGGTTCTTCGCCCCACCAGCCGACTGCACTCGCTTGCCGTGCCTCGTCCCCGTTTCATACACGTACTTGGCGATGGCGGTCGAACCGACGAATGACACCGCGCGCACCAGTTCATGTGTGAGGAGTGCGTCGACGGCCTCTTTGTCGCCATGCACGATGTTGAAGACACCCGGCGGCAACCCTGCTTCGATCAGCAGTTGCCCCATCAGGTTCGCGGAAAGGGGAACCTTCTCGCTGGGCTTCAGTACGAACGTATTGCCGCAGGTAATCGCGACGGGAAACATCCACATCGGCACCATCGCGGGAAAGTTGAACGGCGTGATGCCGACGCAGACACCGACCGGGTGACGGACCGTTTCGCAGTCGACGCTACGAGCCACATCGGGCAACGATTGCCCCATCAGCAAGCTGGGAATGCCACAGGCGAACTCAACGACTTCGATGCCTCGCTGCACACTCGCTTTCGCTTCGACCAGCGTTTTGCCGTGCTCGCGAGTCACGGTGCGGGCCAGTTCGTCGAAGCGTTGCAGCAGCAGTTCACGAAAGCGAAACATCACCCGAGCGCGTTCGACGACGGGTGTTGCTGCCCAATCGCGACCAGCTTCGGCAGCGATCCGCACGACACTATCGGCTTCGCTGGCCGAACAGAGTGGCACGCGGGCGATGACTTGTCCGGTCGACGGATTGAAGACATCCGACGTGCGCTTGGTGGGCGAATCGATCCAGCGGCCGCCACTGAGAATGGGAATGATCGGCGGGGCAGGCGGAGAGGACACAGCAGCGGAGGCGGTCATGGCATTGCCCTTTACAAAGTGGTTGCTGCAGCTATGTTAAGCTCGTTGGTGTCGTGCAAACAGGGAGGCGCTCGCACGATTCCAGTCGTCACCTCTCACACGGGCGTTGGTCGAACGCCGCTGACGATCGTGCCATTCGAAGCACACACAAACTGATCGGCCGCCTCCGTGGGAACGCGAGAATCGCGAGCAACCATGAGCGACGCCGTCCGCAAGCACCGCGAGTTTCTGTTTCCCGCCGTGGCGATGTACTACCAAGAGCCTATCGCTCTGGTGCGTGGTGAGGGGAACTACGTCTGGGACGATACGGGCAAAAAGTATCTCGACGCCTTCGGCGGTGTGCTCACAGTCAGCGTAGGGCATGCGAATCCCAAAGTGGTCGAAGCGATCGTCGCCCAGGTGAAGCAACTCACCCACACGTCGACGCTTTATGCCAATGCCCCGCAATCGAACCTCGCCGAGAAGCTGGCATCGATCGCGCCGGGGGAGCTCAAAAAGAGCTTCTTCACCAGCAGTGGTACCGAAGCCAACGAGACGGCGATGAACGCCGCCCGTGTTGCCACCGGCAAACTGGATATCATTACTCTGCGGCACAGTTACTCGGGGCGAAGTTTGCAGACCCTCGCGGGTTGCGGACAAAGTGGCTGGAAGAAGATTCCGCTGCCGGTCGCCGGCATCAAGCACGCACATGCTCCTTACTGTTATCGCTGCCCGTTCGGCGCGAAGGATAACAGCAACTGCAGCCTGGAATGTGCCAACGATATCGAGGAACTGATTCAAACCGAAACCGGTGGCGAGATCGCTGCCTTCATGGCCGAGACGATCATCGGCTCCGGCGGCTTTATCGTTCCTCCGCCTGGCTATTTTGAACGGGCCGTGGCCATCGCCAAAAAGTACGGCGGCCTCTTCATCTGCGACGAAGTGCAAACCGCCTGGGGCCGCACCGGCAAGCACTGGTGGGGCATTGAGCACTGGGACGTCAAGCCTGACATCATGTGCAGTGCGAAAGGGATGGGCAACGGAACTCCGGTTGCCATGACCATTGCCACGCCCGCCGTCGCCGATAAGTTCCCGGGTATCACGTTCGCCACCTTCGGCGGCAATCCTGTCTCGATGGAAGCGGCCCGCGCCACATTGCAAGTGATTGAAGACCAGCACCTGCTGGAGAACTGCCGCGTCGTCGGTGGCTATCTCGGCGAACGCTTCCAAGCACTCAAAGAAAAACATCCGCTAATTGGCGATGCTCGCGGGCTGGGCATGATGCAAGCCATCGAACTCGTCAAGGATCGCAAAACCAAAGAGCCCGCGCCGCAGGCCGTCATCGCTGTGTTTGAAGAAGCCAAGCGCCGCGGCGTGCTGCTCGGCAAGGGGGGCGTCTATGGCAACGTCATTCGCACCGGCCTGATGCTCAACGCGGGTAAGCCTCAAGTCGATGAACTGGTTGAGGCGATCGATGCGGGGCTGACGGTAGCAGCGAAATAGTACCGCCCCCGGCCCTGTGCCGGGGGTTCACCGGCTTTTGCACTAGTTGTTTGGCACAGGGCGAGAAGTGCAACCATGAAAAATCTCATCAAGAACGGTCGCATCATCACGGCGACAGACGACTACTTCGCCGATGTATACATCGACGGCGAAACCGTCAGTTGCATCGGCAAGAACCTGCCTATGCCGGCCGATAAGACCATTGATGCTCAAGGCAAGCTGGTAATTCCCGGCGGCATCGATCCGCACGTGCACATGCAATTGCCCTTTGGCGGCACGGTCTCTTCGGATGACTTCCGCAGCGGGACGCTGGCCGCGGCCTTTGGCGGCACGACCTCGATCATCGACTTCGCCATCCAATACAAGGGCAAGACCTTTCAGCAGACCATCGACGACTGGGATGCGAAGAGCGAAGGAAAGTGCGCGATCGACTACAGCTATCACCTGGCGATTACCGAGTACGAGCCGCGGCACCAGCCTGAGTTCAAACAGATCATCGATGCCGGTATTACGACCTTCAAGCTGTTCATGGCCTATCCGGGCGTCTTCATGATCGACGACCAGACCATGTTCCGCGTCATGCAGTCGGCTGGTGAAGCCGGCGGCCTCACGTTGGTGCATGCCGAGAACGGCGATGCCATCACGCAGCTCATCAACAACTTGCTTGCCCAAGGAAAGGTCGAACCGAAGTATCACGCGCAGTCGCGACCGCCGACCATGCAGGCCGATGGCGTCGCCCGCGCGGTGCGAGTCGCTGAAGTTGCCAAGGCGCCGGTCTTCATTGTGCACGTCAGCTGCGAAGCGGCCATGAAAGAACTGCAACGGTCGCGGGACGAAGGGCATCCGGCTTACGGCGAAACGTGTACGCAGTATCTGTTTCTCGACGAGACGTACTACGACAAGCCGAACTTTGAAGGTGCCAAGTACGTCTTTACACCGCCGCTCGTCGGCAAAGAGAACATCGAGCCCCTCTGGAAGGGCCTGAAGCTCGGGTACCTGCAAGAAGTATCGACCGATCACTGCCCGTTCAACTTCAAGGGACAGAAGGAACTCGGTCGCGGGGACTTCACGAAGATTCCCAACGGCGGGCCCGGCGTGGAAGATCGCTTGTCGCTCGTGTATGACGGCGCGGTCGTCAAGCGCGGCTTCAGTCTGAACAAGTGGGTCGAGATCACCTCGACCGCCAGCGCCAAAATGTTCGGCATGTTCCCGAAGAAGGGAACCATCGCTGTTGGCTCCGATGCCGATATCGTGCTGTTCAATCCCGACATCGAGCGGACCATCAGCGCCCAGACACATCACATGAACTGCGACTACAGCCTGTTTGAAGGTTGGAAGATCAAGGGGCAGCCCGAGACGGTTCTCTCACGCGGCAAGGTAATCATCGAGAACGGGCAATACGTCGGTAAGGCTGGCGATGGCAAATTTTTGAAACGCGGCCAATGCGCTGCGATGTGAGCAAACGCGACGATGACTTTGAATCCCTATGCCTCGCCGGAAACCGTCTCGCCGCAGTTCGCTGCCGCTCCCAATGCAGACTTCGTCGAACTGCACGACGACATGTCGGCGTCTCCGCTCTGGAACCCTGATCTCGCCCCCACAACTCTCGCCCAGCGAACGTGGTCGACCTGGCACATCGCCGCGCTGTGGATCGGCATGAGCGTGGTGATTAGCACTTACACGCTCGCCGGCGGCATGATCGAAGAGGGGATGACCTGGTGGCAAGCGATGCTCACCATCTTGCTCGGCAATACGATCGTGCTGATTCCGATGTGCCTGAATGCCCATGCGGGAACCAAGTATGGTGTTTCGTTCCCCGTGCTGTTGCGAGCCTCGTTTGGAACCGTCGGGGCGAATGTGCCGGCCATGCTTCGCGCAGTCGTAGCCTGTGGCTGGTTCGGAATTCAAACCTGGCTGGGCGCTGGCGCCATTGATGTACTGTTTGGGATGATTATGCCGGGCTGGAAGTCGCTGGCCTTCTCGATGCTGGGAGTCGAGCTGCACACGTGGATCGCGTTCTTCCTGTTCTGGGGTGTGCAGGTTTATTTCATCGTCGTTGGGCTCGAAGGAATCAAGCATCTCGAAAGTTGGGGGTCGCCGCTGCTGCTGATCGCCGGCCTGCTGTTGCTGGGGTGGTGCGTGAACAAAGCGGGGGGACTCGATTCGGTGCTCGCAGGGTCGGTCGATCTGCAAAAGACCAAGAAGAACTTCTGGACCATCTTTCCCGCGTTTCTTACCGGTGCGGTCGGTTACTGGGCGACCCTGTCGACCAACATTCCAGACTTCACCCGCTATGCCAAATCGCAGCGGTCGCAAATGCTCGGCCAACTGTTCGGCCTGCCAACGACGATGACTTTGTTTGCCTTCATCGGCGTCGCCGTGACCAGCGCCACGCTCAAGATCTATGGCGAACCCATCGCCGATCCCATCAAGTTGCTCGCGCGTTTCGATAACGTCGCCGTGGTGCTGTTCGCGACGGTCGTAATCTTCGTCGCGCAGCTCACGACCAATCTGGCCGCCAATGTCGTTTCGCCCAGCAATGACTTTTCGAATCTCAATCCCAAGCTCATCAGCTACATGACGGGCGGGCTGATCACGGCCGTCATTGGGATTGTGATGATGCCCTGGAAGATCATGGAATCGGCGGGCGACTATGTGTTTATCTGGCTGGTGGGTTATTCTGGATTGATGGGCGCGATTGCGGGAATCATGATCTGCGACTACTGGGTCCTGCGCCGGCAACAACTCGACCTGCGCGAACTGTTCGACCCTGCTGGCAAGTACTCGTACACCGGCGGCATCAACTGGCGGGCGATTGCAGCCCTTGTGATTGGCATCGCTCCCAGTGTGCCCGGCTTTCTCGATGCCGCGACCGGCGGCAAGATCGCCGCGCCGCAGTTCTTCAAAACAATTTACACCTACTCGTGGTTTGTCACTTTTGCGATTGGCTTCGTGCTGTATTTGGTTCTGATGATCGGACATCCAAGTTTGCCACAGAAGCAAACAGCTCCTGAAAAGAGGTAACGCGATCGACCGCGTGAATCCACCATGCCTACACTCGCCACTACCGTAGACGGCCTCAAACTTCCCAACCCCTTCATCATCGGCAGCGGTCCGCCCGGGACGAACGGCAACGTCATCGGCAAAGCCTTCGACGAAGGCTGGGGAGCGGTGATTGCCAAGACCATCTCGCTCGATGCCGACAAGGTGATCAACGTCCAGCCTCGCTATGCCCGACTGCGCAGCGAGAGCGGCCAGATCATCGGCTGGCAGAATATCGAGCTCATCTCCGATCGCCCCTTCGACGTCTGGCTCGATGAATTCAAGCGATTGAAGGACAAGTATCCCGAGGGGGTCGTGATCGCGTCGATCATGGAGGAGTACAACAAAGACCGCTGGTGCGAGATCGTAGAGCGCACACAAGAGACGGGCGTGGCCGGCTTTGAATTGAACTTCTCCTGCCCGCATGGCTTGCCCGAACGCAAAATGGGCTCGGCGATGGGACAAGACTGCGCACTGATGGAAGAAGTCTGCCGCTGGGTAATGTCTGTCGCCAAGATTCCCGTCTGGGCCAAGCTGACCCCGAACATCACGCACATCGACGAAACGGCTCTCGCTGCCTTTCGTGGCGGCTGCCAAGGCGTGAGTGCGATCAACACGATTCTCTCGGTGACGAGCGTCGATCTCAACACGCTTCGTCCCGAGCCGACGGTCGAAGGCTACAGCACGCCCGGCGGCTACAGCTGCCTGGCCGTGAAGCCCATTGCTCTGCGGATGGTCAAGGAATGTGCCGAAGCCATTCGCAATCACTTTCCTGGTCGCACGCTGAGTGGCATCGGCGGCATCGAGACCGGCGCGGATGCCGCGCAGTTCATTCTGCTTGGCGCAGATACCGTACAGGTCTGCACCGGCGTGATGAAGGTTGGCTACGACTGCGTGAAGAAGATGAAGGACGATCTGCTGGCCTTCATGGCGCAGCACCAGTTCGAAACCATCAGCGATTTCAAAGGTCACAGCCTGCAGTACTTCACCACGCATCACGATCTGGTCCAGCGCCAGGCGGAAGCGAGGGCTGCAGCCAAAGCCTCTGCGAAAGGCACTCCGCCGAAGAGTACGGTGAACAAAGACACCGACTGGCAAGGGGACGCCTTCGTCAAGCAAAGCGATGCGTTGGCCCGCAACTAACCGATTGCTCTTGTCGCCCACGCTGGATTTCAGTACTGAAAGCCAATGTCTCTGTGGCTGAATCCCTGCTTGCGCCTGGCGCCGATCTGCGTCTGCCTGCTGCTGTCTGGCTGCGTCACTTCGCCGTATCGTCGTGGCTTCAGTTCCGACTACCAAGAGCCTGCAGAACTGCTCGCCAGCAACGAACCGCAGATTGAACGGGGCCAGCCGTATCCGGTTCTGGATGGCATTGGCTGGGTCGTGGGCATTCCCGATAAAGTGATCTTGTGGGATCGCCGCGTTAACAACCATCACATTTCGCCCGAGACCGAAGCCGCAATCGCGGAGTATCTGGCGAACAACGAATTGCTGGCCGTGAAGGTTCGTCTGAACCAGTATGACCCCGGCGGCGAATGGCGACGACTGGTAGCCAACAAGCGCGTGGGCTGGGGCTGGCGCTATTCGCTCGGAACGCTCGCGTGCCTGGGCTACACCATCTTCCCGGGGCGCGTCTTCGGTGGCGATCACTACAACCCGTTCACCAACACCATCAGCATCTATAGCGATGCGCCCCCGATCGCACTGCACGAAGGAGGACACGCCAAGGACTTTGCTCGCCGTCGTTGGCCGGGAACCTATGCAGCGGTGTACTTGCTGCCGGTAGCGCCACTCTGGCACGAAGCGGTCGCCACCAACGACGCGCTCAGTTACTTGGAAGAGTACGGCACGGCGGAAGAGCAACGCGAAGCTTACCGCTTGCTCTACCCGGCTTACGGCACTTACCTGGGCGGCGCCGCAGGAGACGTGATTCCGACCACTCGCACGGGCAGCCTGATTCTGTACGGCGCGGCAGTCGTCGGCGGCCACGCCGTGGGACGAATTCAGGCAGCGAGAATTCCCGATCCGCCACCCGGGACGCTTCCGGAAGATGCCGAACTGTTTGAGTAAGCTCATCGTTCTTCAATCGACATTCAGCCGATAGCCCACGCCCACTTCGGTGAGGATGAGTTGCGGACGAGCAGGATTCGCTTCGAGCTTGGCACGCAGCTTGGCCATCGCGACGCGCAGGTAATGACCTTCGTGAACCTGATCGGGCCCCCACACTTCTTTCAGCAAGAACCGCTGCGTGAGGACCTTGCCGGCATGACGAATGAGCGTGGTCAGCAGCCGATACTCGGTCGGCGTGAGATGCACTTCCTCGTCGCTCACCCAGATCCGCCGCGCGACAAGATCGGCCTTCAGGGTGCCAGCGGTGAAAATCGAGTTAGCCGGTTTGCTGGTCTGGGTCGAGTGTCGCAAGGCCACCCGAATGCGCGCGAGGAGCTCGCCGACACCAAACGGCTTGGTCAGGTAATCGTCGGCACCGGCATCGAGCGCCAGCACTTTGTCGTGTTCCTGGCCGCGAGCCGAGACGATGATGATGGGCACTTGCGACCAATCGCGAATCTGCCGCATTACCTCCAGGCCATTCATGTCGGGCAATCCCAGGTCGAGCACGATCAAGTCCGGAGGCTGGGCCGCGGCCAATTGCAGCCCTTCTTTCGCCGTCTCGGCTTCGTTGAAGCGATAGCCTTGCTCGGCCAGAGAGGCCCGCAGGAACCGCCGGATGGGTGCTTCGTCTTCGATGATCAAAATGAGTGGAGCGTCGGCGGTCATAGGGCCCCCGCCGATTCTGTAGGCTGTGCGTCGGTGGTCGAAGGCGGAGTGTGCGTGGCCGGAAGCGAGAAGACGAAGCAGGCTCCGCCCCCTGCGCGGTTCTCGGCCCGGATCTGGCCGCCATGCGTTTCGACAATCGCCTTGCAGATGGCCAATCCCAAACCGGAGCCGACGCCCCGTGAGCGCGACTCCGCTGCTTCGCCCCGATAGAACTTCTCGAAGATCCGCCGTTCATCATCGGCTCGAATGCCCGCGCCACGATCACAGACAGAGATCGTGCATGCGCGAGCATCGCTCGTCACGACAATCTCCAGCGGTGAGTCGGCCGGCGTGTACTTCAGCGCGTTATCGAGCAGGTTGATTAACACCTGTTCGATGAGCAGACCATCCATTTCGACCAGCGGTAGTTGCGGCGGAATCTTCACGGTGACTGTACGACTCGCCAGCGCGTCATCGAGGCGATGGAGCGCCGCACCAACGATCTCTTCGACCACTTCCCATTGCTTGTGAACCTGCAGCCCCGCGGATTCGATCTTGGTCATCTCCAGCAAGTTGTCGACCAGGCGATTGAGACGATTCGCTTCGTCGAATATCGATTGCAGTAATTCTTGGCGGACTGGAGCATCGGCCGCGGTCGTCGATTGCAGCAGGCTGCTACTCGCGCCGGCGATTGAAGACAGTGGGGTGCGCAAATCGTGCGACACACTGCTCAATAGTGAACTGCGGAGCCGTTCAGTCTCGGCTTCGAGCATCACCTGGCTGGCTTCGAGAGCCAGGCGATCGCGTTCCAGGGCCAGAGCCAGTTGCCCCGCACAGGCTTCCAGCATCTGCTTCTGTTCAGGAACGCGGAGCAATTCAGGATCTTCCGGCCGGACCGCCAGCACGCCCATCGTCGACTGCGAACCCACCAGCGGAATGAACATCGCCGCGGAGTGAGGCAGCGTTTCAGTCCCTAGGCCAGCTGTCTGCTCGTTCGTCATTACCCACTGCGCTACTCCCAGACTGTTCGGCTGGCGCGCAATCGCTGTATTCTTGCCCACTCGCACTTGTAGCTGCTCATCGTCGGCTGGCAAGTAAGTGGCCACTTCGCCCCGAAAGAGCTCAGCGATTTGCTTGGCGGCCAGATTCAGCAAGAACTCGCTGCCGGAAACTGCGGCGAGTTGCCTGCTCAAGCGATACAGCGTTTCGGCACGACGCTGCTGCTGCCTCGCCGCCAGAACTTGCCCGCGAATGCGGGCGGTGAGCGTACTGATGGCAATCGCAATGGCCAGCATCACGGCGAACGTAATCAGGTACTGAACATCGGAAACCGCGAGCGTGAGTTGCGGGGGAACGAAGCAGAAATCGAAGATCAGCACGGCAATCACCGAGGCGTAGATGCCCGGCCCGCGGCCATACCAGGCCGCAGCGGCCACCACGCCCAGTAGAAGCGTCATCGCCAGATTCGATTCGGCCAGTTCGAACCAGAACATGACTGCTGCCACCAGCGAGCAGACCGCTACGATCAGTGTCGTCCAGCCATAAGGTCGCCAATCGAAGGGCTTCGGCGTGTTCGCAGGTCGCGTCGTCGCTGCTTCACCATTGCCGCGCGTGACTTGCCCGCGAATCACATACACATCAATCTCGCCACTTTGCCGCAGCAAGCTATCGAGGAACGAACCGAACAGCAACGACTGCCAACGCGGCGTTTCGGTCTTGCCGGCAATGATCTTGGTGACGTTCTGGTCGCGCGCGTAGGTCACAATCTCCTCGGCCGCATTCGCGCCGCCCAGCGTGACGGTTTCGGCCCCCAGTTGTTCTGCCAGTCGCAAATTGCTGGTGAGTTGCTCACGGGCGGCGGAGGAAAGGAGCGGGATGTTGTCGACGTGAGCGGCGATCCACTCGGCATGCAAGGCGCTGGCCATGCGCTTGGCCGTGCGAATCAACTTGGCCGATTGCGGACTGGGACTGACGCACACGAGCAATTTATCGTTCGTCGGCCAGGTAGTTCGTTCGCCGCGCGTATCGCGCTCGGAGCGGACATCTTCGCCCACGCGATCGGCCGAGCGTCGCAGCGAAATCTCGCGCAGTGCGACGAGATTCGAGCGCTGAAAGAAACTCTGGATGGCCCGCTGAGCTTGCGCGGGGAGATAGATCTTGCCAGCTTGCAGTCGTTCGACCAGTTGCTCGGGCGTGATATCGATCAGTTCAATCTCATCGGCCCGGTCGAAGACATCGTCGGGCAATGTCTCGCGCACGGCCACACCGGTGATTTGCGCCACGACATCATTCAAGCTCTCGATGTGCTGGACGTTGAGTGTCGAATAAACATCAATGCCCGCCGCCAGCAACTCTTCGACATCTTGCCAGCGTTTGGCGTGCCGCGATCCTTCGGCATTGGTGTGAGCCAGTTCATCGACCAGAATCAAAGCGGGCTTGCGAGCCAGGGCGGCATCGAGATCGAATTCTCGTAACTGCAAATCACGATACATAACCGTGCGCGGCGGGATCACTTCGAAGCCGGCTAACAGCGATTCTGTCTCTTGCCGGCCATGAGGCTCGACATATCCCACGACCACATCGAGTCCCGCCCCGCGGCGGCTGCGAGCCTCTTGCAGCATGGCGTAGGTCTTGCCGACTCCCGCCGCATAGCCGAAGAAGATGCGCAGCTGCCCGCGGTGGGCGCGGGCCATTTCGGCCTGAACCTGACTGAGCAGAACATCGGGATTGGGCCGCGACTCGTTCATCGAATGTCATTCTAACTGGCAAGTAGAGTAGCCCCCGCGTCGATTATGGCCGGCTCCCTATTCGCTGGTTGATAACCACTTTTGATAACCATTTTGCCCGTTCTTTTCATTCTGGCCCTCACTGCAAGGTCTTGTCATTATTGCAGTTACCAGATTGGCAGCCTTCATTCTGACGATCGTCTGAAAACCATTTGATAACCTTTTCGCGATCTTTTTTGATAGGGCTGATCGTCGCAACCTCTTGCAGTTTCGCCAGTTGCGATTCAGCCAGCCCTTCATTCTGACGATCGTCTGAAAACCATTTGATAACTTTTTTCGACCATTTTGTTCGTCACGATCAGTGTGCAACCTATTCCGTTCCAAGCAGTTGCGACTTACGCCGCCCTTCATTCTGACGATCGTCTGAAAACCATTCCTTATCCGTTTCACTCGCGCCAGATTTCGAGCTCGCTGGCACTGGTGATTGTCGCTGCGCGTCAGCAGAACACTGTTGAAGTTCAGAAATGACTCAGCCATCAACGGGCTCCAATTCTGTCTGGTTGCGACCCCAAGGTTGTTCTCGCGTCACTGGATTCGCGCGCGCAAAACCAGCAGCCACGGCGGAGCGTGGCCACGTCACTCGTAAGAGAACCTCTTGCAATTAGCGCACGGCGGTGATCTGTTGTCAATCATCTTTTGAGCTATTTTTTCATACATGGCGTCTATCTTTACGCAAGTCACATCGCCCCGAGGTGACCGGAATTGGCGTTTTGCGCAGGCCAGCGAATCAAAGTCACATCCGGCGGATGTGACCTACTGGTCGAGCAGTGATCACTTCGCAGCGACGGCATCCAGGTCGCGATTGAGCAGCAGGACATTCACGCGCGGTTCGCCGAGCAGGCCCAATTGTCGCTGTTCCGTATGCTTCGCCACGAGCTGTTGAACGGCTTCCGGCGAGATGTTGCGTTCTTTGGCCACGCGCGCAACTTGCACCGCCGCGGCGGCGGGACTGATGTGGGGGTCGAGGCCACTGCCCGATGACGTGAGCAGATCGACGGGAATCTGCTTCAGCTGAGGATCATATTTTCGCAGTTCCGCCGCTCGCGCTTCGGCAGCCGCTTGCAGGGCCGGATGACGCGGACCGTAGTTCGATCCGCTCGATAGGGCCGCGTTGTACGGGAATGGACCCGTCGCCGAGAGTCGCCCCCAAAAATACTTTGGCTCGGAGAACGACTGCCCAAGCAGCGCGGAGCCTTGGATCTTGCGGTCGACCACAATCAGACTGCCCCCCGCTTGATGTGGAAAGACAACCGCCGCCACAGCAGTGACGACGAGCGGATAAAGGACGCCGGTGAGGACTGTCAGCAGCAGCAGCATCGCCAGGGCCGACCAGGTTTGTTTAAGGAAGTTCATGTGTGTATCTCACTGACGATTGTATTGTGTTGGTAATTAAGCCAGACCGATCGCTACAAGGAGCAGGTCGATGAGCTTGATGAAAATGAACGGGACGATCAGGCCGCCGAGGCCGTAGATCAGCAGGTTGTCGCGCAGGATGAGCGCGGCACCCACGGGTCGATACTTCACCCCTTTGAGTGCCAGCGGGATGAGCGCCACGATGATGAGCGCGTTAAAGATCACCGCCGACAGAATGGCGCTGGCCGGTGAATGCAAATTCATCACGTCGAGGGCCTTGAGCGCCGGATAGGTCGAGGCGAAGGCTGCCGGGATGATCGCAAAATACTTGGCCACGTCGTTGGCAATGCTGAAGGTGGTGAGCGCGCCGCGCGTCATCAGCAGTTGCTTGCCGATGTTCACGATCTCAATCAGCTTGGTGGGGTTGGAATCGAGGTCGACCATATTGCCGGCCTCTTTCGCGGCTTGCGTGCCGGAGTTCATCGCGACTGCGACGTCAGCTTGGGCGAGTGCGGGGGCGTCGTTCGTGCCGTCACCCGTCATGGCGACCAGGCGGCCGCCTTGCTGATAGTCGCGAATGAGTTTCAGCTTCGCTTCGGGCGTGGCTTCGGCGAGGAAGTCATCGACGCCCGCCTCGGCGGCGATGCTGGCTGCCGTGAGCGGATTGTCGCCGGTAATCATGACTGTCTTGATCCCCATCTGACGCAGTTCGCTGAAGCGTTCGCGAATGCCACCCTTGACGATGTCTTTGAGCTGAATCACTCCCAGCGCACGGGAGCCATCGGCCACTACGAGAGGCGTACCACCGCTATGGGCGATCTGATCGACCTGCATGCGCAGACCCTTGGGAAAACTGCCCCCCGCTTGTTGCACATATTTTTCGATTGCGTCAGCGGAACCTTTGCGCACTTCGTGACCGGGCAAGTTGACGCCGCTCATGCGCGTGCTGGCCGAGAACGGGATGAAGGTGGCGTGCAACTGATCGAGATCGCGACCGCGCAGACCAAAGTCGCGCTTCGCGAGTACCACTATGCTGCGCCCTTCCGGAGTTTCGTCGGCCAGCGACGAAAGCTGCGCGGCATCGGCCAGTTCCGCGGGCGTCACGCCGTCAGCTGGCAAAAAAGCAGTAGCCTGGCGATTGCCGAGCGTGATAGTGCCGGTCTTATCGAGCAGCAGCACATCGATGTCGCCGGCTGCCTCCACCGCGCGGCCCGACATGGCAATCACGTTGGCCTGGCTCAGGCGATTCATGCCGGCAATGCCGATCGCCGAGAGGAGCGCGCCGATCGTCGTAGGAATCAAACAGACCAGTAGCGCCACCAAGACCGCAATCGTGATCGGCGAACCTTGCCCGGTCACTTCGACGCTGTAGAGCGAAAACGGCAGCAGCGTGGCGGTGACCAGTAGAAAGATGATCGTAAAGCCAGCGAGCAGAATCGCGAGGGCGATTTCGTTCGGTGTCTTTTGACGTTTGGCACCTTCCACCATCGCAATCATACGATCGAGAAAGCTCTCGCCCGGCATGGTGGTGACGCGAATGATCAGCGAATCGGAAACGACGCGCGTGCCGCCGGTGACCGAGCTGCGGTCACCACCACTTTCGCGCACGACAGGTGCGCTTTCGCCGGTGATGGCACTTTCGTCGACCGAGGCGACACCTTCAATGACCTCGCCATCGGCGGGAATGACTTCACCCGCGCGGACCAGCACTTCATCGCCGGGGCGCAAGTTGCTGGCCGGTGTGGAGGCAGTGAGCATCTTCGCGCGATCGTAGATCTTGTTGGCAGGAACCTGCTGACGAGAGCTGCGGAGCGTATCGGCCTGAGCCTTGCCGTGACCTTCGGCGATGGCTTCGGCGAAGTTCGCAAACAGGACGGTGAACCACAGCCAGAGCGAAATGGCACCGACAAACAGCGGCGATTCGCCGGGCGTTTGCCAGGATTTCAAAAACAGGACCGTCGTGAGGATGCTGCCGATGAAGACCACAAACATCACGGGGTTTTTGATCTGCACGCGCGGATCGAGCTTGGCCAGCGAAGCCAGGAGTGCTTCGCGCACGATCTGTGAGTTGCCGAAGAGGGAACGAACTTTGGTAGTCATGGAAGTAGCGTTGTTGGAGTGTTGTTTTGGAAGCTGAGCGTCAGGAAGCCGGTCCTTAGGAAGAGAAGAGCAGCAAGTGCTCGACAATCGGTCCCAGCGCCAGTGCCGGAATAAAGCTGAGTGCGCCCACGACCATTACGACGCCAATCAGGAGCCCAACGAACAGAGGAGTGTGCGTGGGCAAAGTGCCTGCGGTCGCCGCGATTCGTTTCTTCGACGCGATCGACCCGGCGATGGCCAGCACGGGCAACATGACCCAGAAGCGGCCGATGAGCATCGCGATGCCCAGCGCCAGGTTATAGAACGGCGTGTTCGCTCCCAGGCCCGCAAACGCGCTGCCGTTGTTGTTGCCCGCCGATGAAAACGCGTACAGCACTTCGCTGTAGCCATGCGTCGCAGGATTGAAAATGGTGGCGCGGCCCTGCTCGCACATCAGCGCGATGGCCGTGCCCAGCAGGACCGTGGCACACGGCAGCAAGATCGCCAGGGAAGCCATCTTCATTTCGAAAGCTTCGATCCGCTTGCCCAAATACTCGGGAGTACGGCCGACCATCAGCCCGGAGATGAAGACGGCGACAATCACGAAGACGAGCATGCCGTACAATCCCGAACCGACGCCGCCGAAGATCACCTCGCCCAGTTGCATCAGCCACATCGGGACGAGACCACCCAGTGGCGTGAACGAATCGTGCATCGAGTTCACACTGCCGTTCGACGCGGCGGTGGTTGCCGTCGCCCACAAGGCAGAATTGACGATGCCGAAGCGGGCTTCTTTCCCTTCCATGTTGCCGCCGGGGTATTCGTTGGTGGCGATTAGATCGGCACCAGCAGCAGTCAATACAGGAGTACCTGCTTGCTCGCTGAAAACGCAGACACCCAGCAGCACGACAAAGACAATGGTCATGGCGGCGAGCAACGCCCAGCCTTGGCGAGTTTCGCCGACGATCACACCGAACGTGTAACACCAGCCCGCGGCGATGGCGAGGATCGACACCAACTGCAGATAGTTGCTCAGCGGCGTAGGGTTTTCGAACGGATGAGCCGAGTTCACATTGAAGAAGCCACCCCCGTTGGTACCCAGCTGCTTGATCGCAATTTGCGACGCAGCCGGTCCCAGGGGAATGGCAACTTCCGTTACTGCCTGGCCTTCGGCATTGGTCGTGGGTTCGAGCAGCGTCGCCGTTTGAGCGGGCGCAAAGGTTTGCACCACGCCCTGCGAAACGAGCAGCAACGCCAGGACCAGCGACATCGGCACCAGGATGTACGTCGTCCCACGAAACAGGTCGACCCAAAAGTTGCCAATCGTGCTCGACTGCACCTTCGTAAAGCTGCGAGCGAGCGCTGCCATCACGGCCATGCCGGTCGCGGCAGAAACGAAGTTCTGCACGGTTAAACCGAGCATCTGCGTCAGATAGCTCATGGTGGCTTCGCCGCCGTAACCTTGCCAGTTCGTGTTCGTCACAAAACTGACAGCCGTATTGAAGGACGAATCGGCGGTGATGGCCGGCAGCTGTTGCGGATTCAGCGGTAGCAGGTTCTGCACCCGCTGCATCAAGTACAGCAACACAAAGCCGACCACACTCAGCGACAACACCGCGCCAGCATATTGCTGCCAGGTCATCTCGTGATCGGCATCGATGCCGCACCAGCGATACAAGCGGGCTTCGAGCGGCGACAGCCAGCGCTGCAGGCGAGTCTTGCCGTCATAGACCCAGGCCATGTACAACCCGATGGGCTTGGCGATCAGCAGGATCGTCGCTACGAACAGGATCAATTGAATCGAGCCATTGAGGGTCACGAGAATAACTCCGGCTTCAGCAGGGCCACGGTTAGATAGATCGCCAGGCCGAGTGCGACCACGGCGGACAAGCTATAAGTCCAATCCATTTCAGGCTCCTTGCTGCAGAACGTGAAACAGGCCGACGAGTCCGCCGCTCACGGCGAAGAAACTCAAGCCCAGGGCCAGCACTAGAAAATCCACGGCAAACTCTCCTGCCTTGCGACCTCGTGCCGCGGCTGAAGCCACGGCCCCGTGTCGTCTGCTGGAAGTATCGCCAGGAGCGCATCAAAAGGGTGCAAAGATCGGCACCCGGCGCGCTAAGAAAGTATCAACAGCTCGGTAGCTCGCATCCGCCGGATGTGAGCTTGAGGAGCGAGTCGACTGGACAATTGCCAATTCAAGGTCACATCGGGCCGATGTGACCTACCATTCCACTTACGACGTCTGCCGATGCGAATCGATCGGCTCTTCGTGTTCACTGGGCGAGCCGCTGGCGCCGGTCCAGGCAGGCGGATCACTGGCGGGAAATGATTCTTCGGAGGTCTCTTGGACCAAGTCGTTGAAATCAGCGGTTTCGCAGGCGGCGGCCCGCTGCTCTCGTTCCGCTGCGAGCCAGTGTTCCAAATCGTGGCCATGTGGACGTCCCAACTGTTCCCAGCGGGCATAGGCGGCATTGCGAATGGCTGCCCCAAGTTCATCGTGTTCCGGCATGTTTAGCTCCTCTTCTCTGGTGCTCTACTTCTTCTTGGCTGGTGCTTTCTTCGCGGTCGTTCTCTTCGCCGTCGTTTGTTTTTGAGGCGCTGCCTTTGGCTTGCCATTGGTGGCCGCTGTTGCTTTCTTCGCGGTCTTGGCTGCAACCTTCTTTTTGGCCGTCTTTTTTGGTTCGACGGGAATGGTAATGGCCGCCAGTGGAGACTCTGCTGGCCCGACCAGCACTTCGCCCGATGGTTTGAAGCGCGAGCCGTGACAAGGGCAATCCCAGGTGGTTTCCGCTTTGTTCCAATGCACTAAGCAGCCCATGTGCGTGCACACGGCCGAGACGGTAGAGAGCTTGCCGGACTCATCGCGCGAGCAAGCCACTCGCTGCCCATTGATAGCGAGAATCTTGCCTTCGCCGGCAAGCACGTCGCTGGCGCTCGAACCCTCGGCGGGCGCCAAGCGATCTTTTGCAAAGTAGTAGGGGTAGTCCATATTCTCGCTGAGTGAATCCCACAGTCCCTTTAACGATTGCCGATTCACACTGAAGAGCTCCTGCCACGGATTCTTCTTCCCCTGCATCGCTTCGCGAGCCATCAAGCCCGCGAGCGTGCCGAACGTCATGCCGTTGCCGCTAAAGCCAGTCGCTACAAACTGCCGCTCGGCCGTTTCGCCGATGTAGGGCAGCCCGTCATTCGTTTCGATCACTTGCCCCGACCACTGTCGATCGGGTTGGGCCTCCGGAATGATGACGGTCAGGACTTTGCGCAAATCCTGAAACGCTTGCTCGCTGTCGACTTGGCCTGTCTTGTGATCTTGGCCACCGAAGATGGCGTAGTCCTTGGCTTTGCCCGCTTCCACGCGCAGGTAGTAGTACGGATCGCTAGTGTCCCAAAACGACGCCACCGGCAGCTGACCACGAGGGATCTTCGCCCCAATCACATACGACGAGTACGGGAACAGCTTCGCTTGAAAGAGAGTGGAACTAAGGAGGCCCGTTTTGCCAGCCAGGGGAACGTGCGTAGCGATCACGAGGTACTCGGCGTGCAGCTGATGGCGATCGACCATCACAGCCTGCGGATCGGTTTGGAATTCTGTCACTTCAGAGCCTTCAAAAACGTGACTCCCTTGTCCCTCGATGGCTGTTGCCAGAGCAGAGATGTACTTCAGCGGATGAAACTTCGCTTGCCGAGCGAACTTTACACCAGGGCGATTGAAGTACGGAACACTCGGAACAAACTCGGCATCAAACCCCAAGTCCTTCGCCAAGGCGGCATCTTGCTCGAGTGATTTCGTTTCGTCTTGCTTGCCACAAATCGATTCGTGCAGGTAGCCATCGCAGCGATGAAAGTCGCAGTCGATTTCCAATTCGGTCGCAATCTGCTCGATGGTGTCAATCGCCTGAGCTCCGGCTTGCCACACCAGCCGAGCTGCATTCTTGCCGCATTGTTTGACGAGCGCTGGCAACCGCTGATCGGTGACATACGTGAGGTGCGCGGTGGTTAGTCCCGTGTCGACAAAGCCGATCTGGTCCCGTTCGACCACGGCGACCTTCTTACCCGCCTGCTTCAGTAAGTAAGCAGCAGTCAGCCCGGTGATGCCGCCACCCACCACAACGGCGTCGTATTCAGCCGATTTGGTTACCTTTTTGAACTTTGGTCGCGGTGCCGATTGCCAAAGTGATTCGGAAGGGAGCTTAACAGTGGACATGCGGCGATCTCCAAGAACGGAATCACTAGCGACAGCGCGCTGAATAGATTCGCGCTGATGACTCAGCAGTGAATGCAATTCTCGGTCCAGCCGGAGAGTCGCACTTACTCAATTTCCTGCGTGCGATTGAGCCATTTCTTGAACGAACGTAGACCATGCGGGCAGTCTTTCGTTCAACCAAACTACACGCAGCGATTAAGCTCACTCGCGCGCTGGCGGCTGATGAGCGAGAACCGGTGCCATCCTGCGGCAATGCGCCGAATCTGCGAGCGGCGGAACGGTGATTGCACTGCAGACGGCGAGCTTGGCACCCATTTTCAACACAGGATGCCCACCAAGTACGCGAACAGTTACATGCCACCGCCCGGCCCAAGGTCGCGCGGGTGAAATCAGCTAAGACGGCTGCTGCCACCGGAGCGAGACGGAAGAAGGCTTCATAAAACGCTACAATCATGCTATTTGCTTCAGCAAGTTTGGATAGAGCGTTTTAGCATGGCCCGGAATGAATCCGATCGCGAAGATCTGCTGCGGGAAGCAACCGCGCTTGTGGAACGCGCGGAGTACTTGCTGCCGCGTGAAATAGAACCCGTGGTTGCGGGTTTTCGTCGCGATGGCAGTTTCAGTTTGTTCTTTGGCGGCGAGCGGGTTGTGCAGTTCAATTCAGCGGCGCAGTTGCGACGCGGCTATTTTCACGGGCGCCTGCTCAAGGCCGACAAGGGCCGCCTCGTTTGGATGACGCGCGAGCGCACCTCAGAAGCCGTCGTGCTGCTTTCTCAGCCCGCAACAAGCGAGGAAACCGCGACGTTGCTGCGGCAGGCGGCCGAACTGGTCGATTGTTTCAGCGTGCATCTGCAGGAACAAACTTTCACACTGGTCGGCCAGGTGCCGGCTGAGGGAAACATCGCCGAGCGGATCATTGCTTGGGCTGCAGCCATGCCACGACCGGTACAAGTTGCCGCCGCACCGAACGCGAAATGAGTGACGGCTACTTCAGCTGTCCGCCGAGCAGATCAAAGCCAATCAAAAAGATCACCGCATCTGCACAAGCATGCGCGAGCCACGGGGCATAGAGTGAGCGACTGCGCACATAAAGCCACGCAAAGATTGCTCCGCCCGCTGCGACGCAGGCAGAGAGGATATATGTCCATGGTGAATCCCAACGAAAATAGCCGGCCAGCACCAGCACATGATGCGCGGCAAAGGCCAGGCTGGAAATGATGATCGCGCGGATTGTCGCCGGGGTGAATTCGCTGCTGGTTGAATCGGCCGCTCGTTCAATCGATGGCCGCAGTTCATTGAAAACGAACCAGCGCCAGTAGTACTCTTCCAGCCAAGAGTGGATGACCGAATAGCCGACGGCGAGAATCACGAAGCCCACGCGCGAGTCGAGACCAAAACCGCGTAACTTGGCGAGCATCTCTTGCATCGGTGCGGCGAACAATCCGCTCGGCTTCAACCAGAATTGATACACAGCCAAGCCCGCGACTAGTTGCAGTACACCCACAATCAGTGCGACGGACAGGCCGCGCGAAATAGGTCGCGGGATCGTGAGCGGTCGTCGCAGCACGCAGAAGACCCAGAACGCGGGAAAGCCGAACTGAATCACTTTGCCGACGCCAAACGCTGCCTGTTGATAGGTGCCCGGCGAATCTTTGAGCAACGTAAAATAGATCCACGTCAGCAGCGTCGGATACGTCATCGCGAAAAGCAGGGCAGCGATGTTCGCGCGTGATGTTGGGGTTGGTTCGAGAGCAGGCATCGGGCAATTATGTCAGCAATCGCGTGGCAATGCTTGCCCCCTGCATCCCTGTGGCATAGGCTTCGAGCCTGTGGAATAAAGCGGTATCGGCTTCCAGCTTGTGAAAATACGTGAGGAGCGACTTGCTCATGCATCGACGGCAATTCTTCGCAACTTCGGCAGCCATCGCGGCGGCAAGTCAAATCCAGCTAAGCGCCCAGGAGAAGAAGTTCCCGCCGGGCGATTACGTCGATATGCACACGCACCTCGGGCAAACGTGGAACACCACGCAGCCTTTGACGGCGGAAGAACTGCTGCGGTGGATGGATGCCCACAAGATCGCGCAGGCCGTGGTGCTGCCGCTGGTCTCGCCAGAATCGTCGAGCTATCTGCTTACCAGCGACTACGTTTTGCAGCAAACAAGTACGTTTCGAGATCGCTTGATTCCCTTCTGCTGCGTCGATCCGCGCACCAGCTATAACGGTGGCGCGAAGGGTCTGCTGACGATGCTCGAAAAGTATCGCGACGCCGGCGCCAAGGGTTTTGGCGAACACAAGCCGGGCGTTGCCATCGATGATCCGCGCAACATGGCCCTGTACGCGGCCTGTCACGAATTGAAGTGGCCGCTGCTGTTTCATCTCGACAATCAACGCAATCTCGATAAACCCGGCCTCCCTGGTTTAGCCAAGGCGGTTGAAACTCATCCCCTGTGTCAGTTCATCGGCCACGGTCCAGGCTGGTGGGCTTCCATCAGCGGCGATACTTCGCAGGTCGATCTCGGCGGCTATCCCAAGGGGAAAGTTGCACCCGGTGGTGCGATGGACGCCCTGATGGAAAAATATCCCAACCTGTTCGCCGACTTGTCGGCGGGCAGCGGAGCGGGTGCAATCAGCCGCGACTTGGAATTTGGCAAAGAGTTTCTCATTCGGCGGCAAGATCGCATCATGTTCGGCACCGACTTCCTTGCACCGGGTCAAGCAGTGCCGCAGTTCGATCTGTTCGAGCAAAAATTGCAGTTGCCAGCCGATGTGCAGCAGAAGATCTATCGCGGCAATGCCCGCCGGATTCTGGGACTCGCTTAATGGACTTCTGGCAGCAAGCGATTCTCGGCCTGCAGTGGGCTCTGTTCGCACTTTCGATTTTCACCGCCGTCGTTTCGCTCTTCATGCTGCTGCTACTCGCTTACAGCGATCGCTGCGTGCAGAAGCTCGCCGACGTCCCCTTGCCTGGCGATGCTGAAGCGCCGCTACCACGAATTTCGCTCATTGCCGGTGCGAAGGACGAGGAGCGCAACATCGAAGAGGCCGTCCGCTCGCTCGTGGCCATCGACTATCCGAACCTGCAGATCACCCTCGTCAACGATCGCTCGCGCGATCAAACGGGCCCGATCCTCTCGCGTTTGGCCGCAGAGTTTCCGCAGTTAAATGTGGTCCACGTGACGGAATTGCCCGCAGGTTGGCTCGGCAAAAACCACGCGCTGCAACTGGGGGCCGATCACTCCGACGGCGAGTGGCTCCTCTTCACCGATGCTGACATTGTGTTCGAACGAACGGCTCTCCGCCGCGCGATTCACTATGCTGTCTCGCACAACGTCGACCATCTGGCCGCCACGCCGGACGTCAACATGCACGCCTGGCTGCTGCAGTCGTTCGTCGTGACGTTTTCGATCTACTTCACGCTCTTTGTCAAACCCTGGCTGATTCGCAACCCAAACAGCCCCGCGCATGTGGGAATCGGTGCGTTCAATCTCATTCGGGCCAGTGTGTATGAAAAGATCGGCCGGCACGAACCGATTCGCATGCGCCCCGACGACGACATGAAACTCGGCAAGATCGTCAAGAAGAACGGCTTCCGGCAAGACCTGGTGCATGGCATGGGCATGATCGCCGTCGAGTGGTACTCGTCGCTGAACGAGATCATCGTCGGGCTCGAAAAAAACGCCTTCTCCGGCGTCGATTACCGCATTGGCCTCACGGTGTTCTCCTCGCTCTTTTCGCTCACCTTCAACGTCTTACCCTACCTGGCGATTTGGCTAGTGCCCGGTCCCTCGCGCTGGTTCTTTCTCGCCGCGGTGCTGATCCAGATGGTCATGGTCGGACGCTTTGCCCGCTCGATGAACATGCGCCTGACGACGATCTTCGGCTTTCCGCTGGCGGTGGCTCTGTTTGCCTACATTCAATGGCGAGCAATGATTCTCACCTTCTGGCGAGGTGGTATTCGCTGGCGCGATACGCACTATGCACTTGCCGAACTGCGCGCGAATCGCGTGTGAGCCAGCAGGAAGTTAGCGGGCGACTCGTTCGCCGCGAATGCGGGCTGAGAAGTTCGGGTCGTCGCGATACTTGAGCGCCAGATCGTTCACCCGCGCACGCCGCTTGGTCTCTTCGAAGGGCAAGCTGGTATCGATCAGCTTTAACTCATAAGCCAGCTGATCGGAAAATCCCGGCAGCAGCACGCGATAGTCCTGCGGAATCTTGCCGGGGGCCAGCTTGTTGATGTGCTGCACGATGTTCGTCGTGCAGTTGTTGCTGATGGTGTCGTACATTTCTGGTTTCGTCCGCAGCTGATTCACTCGCCGCAACATATCAACCAGCAGCGCCTGCGTTTGTTCGGGAGTGGAGTTGCCGCGATAGGCATACACATCGCAATCGCGGTGCTCGATCCGCACTCGCACCAGGTCCCGCTCACTGGCGACGACATAGATGATTTCGAACTGCCCGAGCAGACCCGTTGCCGGGTGATATTCCTCGCCTTGCTCAAGTCGCACTTCGACCGAGACGCCCACGCGGTCGCCATCGGCCAACCCAAAGCTGAGCATCGTATGCGCCAGGGCTCGTTGCTCGTTGAACGGCACTACCAGGTAGTCGACGTTCTGCACATCGCCCAGCTTGAAGGTTTTGTCGTAGTAATCGACGAGGCAATCGCGGTAGTTAAAGAACTCGGCATCGCGCACGTTGTGAATCGTAATCTGATCGCCGGTCATCTTCGCTTCGGCGAGGACCTTGTGTTCGACGACCCAATTTCGATCGTTCGAAGCCGTGGCGATCGTCGGCAGCTCGGGCGGTTGGGTTCCATTGGCTACCGAGGTCGCCCCTTTGCAGCCCGCGAGGCTTATCAGCGCGAACATCACTAGCGCCGCCACAGCCAAGCAGCGTCCCGGCCGGCAGATCGCTGGTAAAGAGAGCTTCGGGCTGGTTCGCAAAGTGGCCATGGCACCCATTTTCGATGGACTGATAGCGAAATCGCTTGGTGGCAGCAAGAGCAACTGCTTTCTCTGGCATTGCCGCCGCCGATCGACCATAATCGGATCTTCCCGCCTGAACTCAGCTCACCAACTTTCCCACGGCCGACCGAGGGTCTCTCTCATGTTCGGATCTCGCCTGAGAATCGCGACTTTTCTCTGCGTCGCCATGGCTACCACGGTGACGCTGGCGGACGATGCTCCGCTGATTGCGATCCCCGCCGAAGTGAAGCTCGACGCCAACTTTGCCCTCGCGCAACTGGTCGTGGTCGAAGCCGATGCCAGCAGCGAAGGGAAAATCTCGCGCCAGAGCAACGACGTCACCTCGCTAGCGAAGTTCGAATCGTCCGATGCCAGCGTCGTTACGGTTTCCGCCAGCGGTCAGCTGCAAGCGGTGAAAGATGGCACGGCGACGATCAAGATTTCGCAAAGTGCCCGGACGGTGGAAGTGCCCGTGACCGTCAGCGGGATTGTGGAACGGCCCGAGGTAAAATATCTCGAACAGGTTCGTCCGATCCTCGCCAAGAATGGCTGTGCGATGGCCGCCTGCCACGCCGCGCAACATGGCCAGGGTGGCTTCAAGCTCTCGGTGTTTGGCTTCGAGCCCGATAAGGACCGCGAGGCAATGGTCCGCGATTCCATCGGTCGCCGCGTGAGCCTGGTCGATCCCGAACAGAGCCTCATCTTGCTCAAGCCAACCATGCAAACGCCGCACGGCGGTGGCAAGCGGCTGGAGAAGAACTCCGTTGACTATCAAATGCTTGTCGCTTGGATCCAAGGGGGCGCCATCAAGCCCGCGAAGACCGAAAACGCCGTCATCAAGTTGCACGTCTTCCCCAAAGAACGCTTGGGGCAGGTGGGCATGTCGCAACAGTTGCGCGTCGAAGCCGAATATGCGGATGGCGAGCGGCACGATGTGACGCACTGGTCCAAGTTCGATTCTCTCGACGATGGCGTTGCTGCCGTCACACGCGAGGGGCTCGTCACTACGATTGGCAAGGGCCAAGGCGGCGTGATGGTCCGCTACGAAGGGCAGGCCGATACGACGCTGTTCGTCATTCCTTATGCCGAGACGATCGAGTTGGCAGATTGGAAAGACAACAACCAAATTGATGCGCTGGCGGTCGCCAAGTTTCGCGAACTGGGCATCGAACCTTCGCCGCTCTGTGATGACGCCACGTTCATCCGCCGCGCGTTTCTCGATTCCATCGGTACGCTGCCCACGCCCGAAGAAGTGCGCACGTTTCTCGATTCGCAAGATCCCGATAAGCGAAAAAAGCTTGTCGATCGCCTGTTGGGCCTGACCGGCGATCCCGCGCAAGACATCTACAACGATGCTTACGCGGCCTATTGGTCGCTGAAATGGTCCGATCTGCTGCGCAACACGAGTGCCAGTCTCGGCGAGCAGGGAATGTGGTCGATGCACAACTGGATTCGCGAATCGTTCCGCACGAACAAGCCCTTCGATGGTTTCGTCCGCGAACTGATCACCGCCCGCGGTTCGCTCTATAGCGTTGGTCCCGCCAACTACTTTCGCATCCATCGCGATTCGTCGGCCCTGGCCGAATCGACGGCTCAGTTGTTCCTCGGCGTGCGAATGGAATGTGCCAAGTGCCACCATCACCCGTTCGAGAAGTACAGCCAGGAAGATTACTACGGAATGGCTGCGTTCTTCTCGCGCGTGGGAACCAAGACCAGCGAAGAGTTCGGGCTCTTTGGCGGCGAGCAGATCGTCGTCGTGCGCGATACGGGCGATGTCCGTCATCCACGTACCAACGCGCTGCTCAAGCCCAAAGCGCTCGAAGCGGCCGAGATGGAGCACCCGCTCGATCGCCGCGTGCCACTCGCCGCCTGGCTCACCAGCAAGGACAACAACTACTTTGCCCAGAACGTGGTGAACCGTTACGTGGCGTACTTGCTCGGTCGCGGGCTCGTCGAGCCCGTCGATGATCTGCGTTCGACCAACCCGCCCAGCAATCCAGCCATGATGGCGGCGCTCTCCAAGACATTCGTCGACAGCAATTTCAACTTGAAGCACCTGATGCGCGAGATCATGAACTCGCGACTCTATCAACTCGACTCGCAACCCACCAAAAGTAACGCGGCCGATAGCGTCTTCTATAGCCATTTTGCCGTGAAGCGGCTGACGGCCGAACCGCTCGTCGACGCGCTCGATCGCGTCACGCTGGTGCAGACCAAGTACAAGAACCTGCCGCTGGGAACGCGGGCCATCGAACTGCCCGATGCCGAATACGCCGACTACTTCCTGGCGACCTTTGGCAAGCCTAAGCGAGTGAGTGTGTGCGAATGCGAACGCCCGCTCGATCCCAGCCTGGCCCAGGCCCTGCACACGCTGAACGGCGATACGCTGATGAGCAAAATCGCCGACAAGAACGGCCGCCTCGCCAAGTTGCTCAAAGCGAAGAAGCCCACGGCTGAGATCGTCGAGGAAATTTATCTCGCCACGCTTAGTCGGCTCCCCTCCGCTGCCGAGCAAACGCAGGCCGAGCAGTTTCTCGCCGAGCACGATAACGCGGAAGAGGTCTACCAAGATCTGCTCTGGGCGATTATCAACAGCAAACAGTTTTTGTTTGTCAGGTAACATTCCCTAGTAGCCCGAAGCGTCAGCGAGGGGAGCGCGGTGGTTGTTAGCGCCTCGCATCTCTGCTGAATCGTTCGAATGCGCGGACGGTTCAGACCGAGTGCGCATCGAAAGAGCGACAGCGCTCACCCTCGCTGACGCGTCGGGCTACTTTAAGAGAGAAGATTTGCATGGATGCCGGAAAGAGTCAGACCTGGTCGCTCACCTGGTCAATCGCGCTGCTGGTTGCTTCAAACTTTTTCATGCTCTGCGCGTGGTACTTGCACCTGAAGTGGGATTTTCTGCGGAACAAGACGCTGCTGGCGATTGTGTTCATCAGCTGGGGAATCGCCTTCTTCGAATACATGCTGCAAGTGCCGGGCAATCGCTACGGCCATGCCGCGGGCATGAACTTTGGCCAGCTGAAGATCCTGCAAGAGATCATCACTCTCAGCGTATTCGTGCCGGTCTCGCTCTGGCTGCTCGGCGAGCCGCTGAAGTGGAACTATCTCGCTGCCGCTGGCTGCATGGCGGCAGCAGCGTACTTCGTCTTCAGCACGGGCTTTACGAAGGTAGAGTAACGGTTTGAGTTGCCCGGCATGGGAGTGGACTGCCACAATAGGACGATGCACCGATTCTTTGCAATCGCCAAGTATCTTCCCGTAGCAGTGAGTGGACTGCTGGCGGTCGCCTGGCTCGTTAGCCTATTCGCCGGTATCTCGTATAGCTATCGTTCGGGAACTGACGAAGTGATGCTGCAGTTGTATGACGGCAATCTCTCGTACTACTTCATGCGGACTCCGCGAGGTTGGGTAGGCTTTGAAATGGATTGGGCAATGATGGATCCACACAGACAGTATGTGGGCAGTTTTCAAGCCTATACGTCGTACAACGAGCCTCGCACAAGCGTTAACTTTCGTCAAACTTTGTGGATCCCCATACCGTTTCTGCTAACCCTTCTCTTGCCGTTCACCGTCGCCCCCTTTATTCGCTTTCGATTTGGGCTTTGGATCTGGTTTGGCTACGTTGGTCTGCTCGGCGCCGTGCTGGCCTATTACCTTGCGTAACGCATCCGTTGGCCGGTGAATTACCCCTGCGGGTATTGGCGGCAGTATTCGTACATCGCAAGTGCCGCGGAAGTGGCCACGTTGTAGCTGAACGGCAGGCCATAGACGGGAATCTCGACACAGGCGTCCATCCAACGCAACTGGTCTTCGGTCAGGCCCGTTCGTTCGTTGCCGAGCACCAGTGCGGCCTTGCGCGGGAACGAATAGGTGTGCAAGTTATGCGCGCCCGTCGTTTGCTCGAGGCCGATGAGCGGATAGCCTTCGGCCTTCAGTTGCTTGAGGACCGGTTCGAGCGTGCGATGTACTTCCAGCTGCACTTGCTCGGCACCATCGCGGGCAATCGACTTGTGAATGCTCGGATTACCGCAGGCCACAACCCGCGAAATGCCGCAGCAACCGGCGGTCCGCAGCATGTTCGATAGGTTCACATTACTACGCAGCGGAGCGCAGACAATGATCAGTTCCCGCGGCCGCTCAAGAGCCGTCGGTGGTTTGTGGCGAAGATGTTCGAAAGGTTCCATGGCGGGAGTAGGGGCTAGGGATCAGAGGTCAGGGATTCAAATGGCTGTGTCATCAATCGAGCTATCACCGCCAGTGTCAAAGACGGGCGAACCGGGAAGCCGTTCACGAGGTTCGACGAGACCAAAGCTGAGCAGGAAGCCGGTGAAGAGCATGGCCGTAATGCCGAGCGAAACGGGCAGGAAGCCGATGACGCCAACGAGATAGCCTGCGAGCGGCGACAGGAACAGCGGCGCTGCCATGCACAGGTTCTGCGTACTTAGGTAGCGCGGGTGTTCACTAGCGGGGGAAATCTCGAGCGTGTAGTTGTTGAACGTCTTTTGGGCGACGGGGGTCAGGCCGATCAAGACAAACACGAGCGAGAACGAATTCTTGCCAAGGTCTTCTTGTGTGAGCAGGAGCGCGGCGACAAGGGGTGCGGCACAGATCAGAAACGTGCAGATGATCAGAGCGCGGCGATTGCCAAAGCGGTCGGCAATCGGCCCGGTCAAAATGCTGAAGATGCCCGTGCCGGCATTCTGCGCCACGACCCACCAGACGAGCATCGGAAAGCCCAGGTTCAGCTTGGTGCGGGCTTCGGATTGGTAGTGCGGAAACAGCAACAGCGCCGTGGTGAAGAGCGCCGAGACAATCGCCAGACGACGGAAGTTGGCATCTTCTCGTAAGGTGCGTAAGGCTCCGTCGAACAGTCTTCGCAGCGGCTTGCGCGGCTCTTGATGGTTGTCGGGCAGTTCTTGAATTTGCCAGGCCATCAGCGAGGCCGCCGCGAACAGACACGTCGAGAAGCCAAAGATCCATTCAAAGTCGGCGGTCCCTTCGTGCAGCCAGCGGGGCAGCAGCAGAATGGCGCAGGCCACCGCCGAAGTCACGCCGACAACGTCGGCAATCATCAGCAGGCGACCACGCCGCGTGGGCCGAATGAGTTTGCCTTGCAGCGTGTTGTACGTCAGTTGATTGATGCCGATGGCCGTGAAAAACATCGCATACAGGATCAAGTAAATCCACGAAGCGATCATGGGAAAGCGATCGAGTCGCACGAGCCAGATCGCCGTGATGCCGGCGAACATCAGGGCCATCGAGGTGGTTGTGCCGATGAACGCGCGGCTCTTGAGCGGCAACACCTTAATACGGCGGGCAATCAGCAGTGGCGGAATGCTCTGGCCAAACCGATTGAGCAGGGGCAGACAGCCCAGCATCCACTTGGCACCCCCCAGGGAATCCAAGACTGCCGGCATGATCACGCTTTCGGTCTTGAAGATCCAGCCGGTGCGCATCAGGGCCTGATAGATGACCAGGATGATGAAGTTGCGCGATTCGCCCGGCGGGGCCTGACCCAATTGGGCACCGTCGCCAGCCAGAATGCCGGACGGCTTGGGTTCGGAGTTGTCGTCGTTCGCGCTGCCGGCGAGCGGATCCTCCTTGCCGGCTGTCGTTTGGTGCTTCCTGCGCTGTTTCATGCCAGCAGTATAGTCGGCCGGGACCTGGTTTTCAGGCATGCTCGCGGTGGCGTCGCCAACGATCTGCAGTTCACCATAGCAACTCATCGACCTGCTGGCCCCATTGGACAACAGGATCCACAATCTGCTCAGCACGGTCCGCGCACTTCAAGTTCTTTGGGTGACGATGTTTGCGAGAACACTGGTTGACCAGCCGGCTCGTTTGCTGAGCGATTTCACATGGAGCGGCGCATGTTGGCTGATGGGAACAGGCTTTTTTTGAACGAACGTAGACCATGCGGGCAGTCTTCCGTTCAACCAAAGAACGTGCGCGAGTCAGGCTCACTCCCGCGCTGGCCGCTGAGGGGCGAGAACTGGTGCCATCCTGCGGCAATGTGCCGAATCTACGGGCGACGGAACGGTGATTGCACTGCAGCAAGCAAACCGCCACCCAATTTTCAACACAGGTTTCAACAAAGGATAGAAGTCATGAGCGCGAGCAATCTGGAAGAACTGTTTTTGGATCTCTTGAAGGACACGTACGACGCCGAGAAGCAACTTTCGAAGGCGCTGCCTAAACTGGCCAAAGCGTCCAGCGACGAAAAGTTGAAGGACGCTTTCGAGTCGCACCTG
Organism: Anatilimnocola aquadivae; assembly: GCF_049819085.1. Taxonomy (GTDB): domain Bacteria; phylum Planctomycetota; class Planctomycetia; order Pirellulales; family Pirellulaceae; genus Anatilimnocola. Next base: position 7,472,345 of record NZ_CP187419.1, on the reverse strand, counting down.
GCCGAGACCGAAGAGCAGATCGGCCGGCTGGAAGAGATTTTCAAGCTGCTGGAGAAGCCTGCTCGCGGCAAAAAGTGCGCTGGCATGGCGGGGCTGATCGAAGAAGGCAAGGAAGTGATGGAAGAGGACATGCCCGAGGCCGTCACCGACGCTGCACTGATCGCCGCCGCCCAAAAGTGCGAGCACTACGAAATCGCCGCTTACGGCACGATGGCCACCTTCGCCAAGATTCTCGGCATGAAGGAAGCCCTCGCTCTGCTCAAGCTCACCTTGGGTGAAGAGAAGGCTGCTGACGAAAAGCTTTCGAAGATCGCCCAGGCGATCAACTACGAAGCGCAAGAGGAAGTCGAAGCTTAGAAGTCAGCGCCTAGCAGATCGCTGGTAGATCGTTTGATACCGACTTGTACGCAAAGGATTGGTGCGGGATGAAAGCTCTCTGTTGGCACGGAACGGGAAAAGTACAAGTCGATAATGTCGACGATCCGCAGATTCAAGAACCGCGCGATGCCATTGTCCGAATCACGGCCAGTGGCATCTGCGGCTCGGACTTGCATCTGCTCAACGGCTTTATGCCGACGATGAAATCGGGCGATGTGCTTGGCCACGAACCAATGGGCATCGTCGAAGAAGTCGGCAGTGCCGTGAAGAACCTGAAGAAGGGTGATCGCGTCGTCGTTCCGTTCACCATTTCGTGTGGTAGTTGTTATTTCTGCCAGAAGCAGCTTTATTCTTGCTGCGATACGTCCAATCCCAATGCCGCGATGGCTGCCAAGGTCATGGGGCATTCGCCGGCCGGGCTGTTTGGCTTTTCGCACATGCTCGGCGGCTTTGCCGGCGGACAAGCAGAATACTTGCGAGTGCCGTTCGCCGACGTGGGACCGCTGAAAATTGAATCGGACCTGTCGGATGAAAAGGTGTTGTTTCTCTCCGATATCTTCCCCACCGGATACATGGCAGCCGAGAACGCCGAAATTGAGCCGGGCGACACCGTCGCGGTTTGGGGTTGTGGTCCCGTCGGTCAGTTTGCCATTCAAAGTGCCTGGATGATGAAGGCAGGTCGCGTGATTGCGATCGACCGAGTCCCCGAACGCTTGAAAATGGCTGAGCTACAAGGCCGCGCCGAAACGATCGACTTCAGCAAGGTCGATACCTATACGCAGCTCCAAGAGATGACTCGCGGTCGCGGTCCCGATCGCTGCATCGATGCCGTGGGCTGCGAAGCTCACGCGGGGAGCATGCTGGGCGCAATCGCTGACCAAGTGAGTTCTGCGGTGATGCCGTCCGACCAGATGCACTCCGTCAGCGAAGCCATCAAGTGTTGTCGCAAGGCAGGCACGATCTCGGTTCCCGGCGCTTATGGTGGTCTCGCCGATAAACTTCCGTTCGGAGCCTTCATGAACAAAGGCCTGACGATGAAGACTGGCCAGACGCACATGCAGCGATACATGAAGCCGCTGCTGGAGATGATCGAGAAGAACGTCATCGATCCCTCATTTGTCATCACTCACCGCGTGAAACTCGCCGATGCTCCGCAGGCCTACAATACCTTCCGCGATAAGAAGGATGGTTGCATTAAAGTCGTGCTGACGCCGTAAGTCACCGTGCGTGGCGAATGCGCCGCGCAAAGTTGTTTGGCTTCCACTCTCGGTAATCGTTACATTGCAAGCAGCGTTGGCTGCATCGTAATGTCTCACCTGCCGAGGGACGAACCATGTGTATTAGGTGCTGGGTTCTCGATCCCACACGGGTTTCGAACCTCTGTCTCTGGTTTGGATGCGCAGTAATCGTGCTCGTTGGCAACACTGAAGTGCTCGCCCAACGCTTTCGCCGCCAACCGGGCGCAGCCGCTCCCGCAATTCCGCAACCGCTGCCACCTGCTCGAGCACCTCAGCCTCGATCTGTGCCCGCGCAGCCTTCCGCGCCGGGTCCGTCGAATGCTCAACCACAGCCGAAGAGCTCGCTCCCGCCGACCCGCACCTCGGATGTTGAATGGGAGACAATCAAGAACAAATCCCGGCCTGTACCGCCCACGGCTGTGGATGCCGTGCGTGTGGAGCAGAATAAAGAGGCGGCCGCCGCACAGGTACGCGAACATGCCGAATGGATGCGACAACAAACTGAATGGAGATCGCAAGAGGCAGAACGGATGCGGCAAGCGGAAGAGCAGCGAATTCGCGAAGCGAGCTTTTTGGCGCACTACCAGCGACTTCGCAGCGGGAAATATGGCGGCAAGGTGAAATCGTACGACGCGAAGCTGGGCTCGCTGTTGGTAGAGTTACTGCCCTCCAGACGCGAGCAACTGATTCCTCTCCGCTATTGGGATCGGCTGGAGGCCAGTCCTGGTAAGTTTGTCGCTGCCAGTTCGCTCGTCGGAAAGTCAGTGGTATTTTCCCTCGGCCTGGAACATCGTGCAACTGCCACCCAGACACCTATTCCGGACTCCACGCTGACACACGACGCGCTGAGTTGTTCTCAGATTCGCTCACTGCCTGAACCGGCAAACCTCGGCTCGCAAGTGGCAGCGCTGATCGTTCAGTTGCAGAAGAGCAGTTCGCATCGAGCCGAGTCGCTGCTCGGTGAGGTTTATTACGCAGAGGCTGGACGAAACAAGCAGACCGAACGTCTTGTCATTGGCCGCCTCGTGGCACCCCACGCGAACGCGTTGGATCAGCTTTACTACAACTCGAATATCGAAGCAGGAATCGCCTCCGACGGCTACCTGGTGACCAATGTCGATATCGCCCAAACGCCGACGTTGAGCTTGCGGGTGCCGAACTATTTACCGCACGATATCAGGCTCACGTCGCACAGTACGCCGTTGGTTCTCGGAGACATCCGGTTTTTGTTGCCCGCAGCGAACGACACAGCAACATTGCAACTGAAGTTCAGCGATCAGCTGCGTACCGAGTTCGCAGGCAAAGAATTGGCGGAGGTATCGGTCTTGCCAATCAGGCCAACCGGTTGGTTTGGCTGGCAGCTGGCAGAAGCTGAAATGTTGACGACTCCCAGCTATTTGCGGCAGCTCACCTCGTTGCCGGAAGACAGCCATCTGCGGCTGCCTGCTGGCGAGTATCTTGTGAGCGCTTACTCGCCCGGCCGCGATCAGTACTTTCAACGCTTGGAACTGAAGGCTGGCGAAACGGCCAGCACAGGTTTGATCGATCTGTCGCCACCGGAGTTTGTAATGACGCAATTCGCGATCATGAACTCTTTGCGTCCGGAGGATCCGCCGATTCTGCAAGCAGGCAACTATGCAACCAGAGCGATGGTTCCCGGTGAGCTTGCTTCGTCCGATTCGCTAACCATGAAGCTGCCGGAAGAACTGCCAGAATCAATACTGCTGCGTGGCGAGGGTCGTACTTTGTTGTTTTCGCCGGGAAGCGAATCATGGTCAGTGGCTGACCTGGGCGAGACGAGCTTGCCTGACGCCCTGAAGCGAGATCTGAGCAAAGCCGAACGGATTCCCGATAAGGCCATGATCAAAAAGAGCGTAGCTGTAACAACAGGAGCGGACGAGACAACGGGCACTCGTTCATTCATTCCTGTCCGCGCAGGGCACGTCTATCTCTTTCGAGGCGCGGAACGATCCGTCTTGGTCGAAATCAAACATGTCACCAGCAATGCAACGGAGCACCGGAAGCTGGTCGAAAAGCAGATCTCCGATCAATTGCGACGCGTGATCGGTAAATAACTCAACGGCCCTGCTGCTGCTTTTTTCGTCGCATGGCACCGACTTCGTCGTGAACATCGACATTGCCACTGGGGCGAGGATAGCTCTGGCCCTGGGGTTTGCGACCGAGGTAGTCGTAGAATCTCTGTTGCGCTTCACGATTGTCCATGATATGGATCCTGCCATCGGGGAAAATGGCGTACGCCGTGTCTTTGGTCAGCCCGATGTGTTCGGCATCACCGCCATATTGATCTTGTGCCCCGTGCAGCACGCGCGGTGGATGCCCCAATTGTTGGTTCGCTGCGTTCTTATAGGCTTCGACGTGCGGGCCGGTCCAATCGCCAGATTTCACATCGTCGGGCACTCCCGCCACGTTGGAACCTTTCGATTTCATGGGAGCGACCCCCAGCAGGTCATAGTCGCCGACGATCGGCTTTTTGGATTGAAAGTCGATGACCTGATTCTTCTCAACGGTCCAGTGGGCAGTCGGTGTCGGCGTAAATTCCTCGACGACCTTGCCACCTTGATACCTGCGGGCGATGCCACCTTCTTCCACCAGAAAGTAGCCGTGCTGTTTGACGAGGGCGATGTCGTCGGCGGTTTGAGCGGTGAGCACTCCCGTCTTGGCATCGGTTTTGAATTGGAAAATCTTGGGCTTGCCGGGGGAGCCATCGCGAATGAGGTTTTTGGCCGCGCTTTTGTTGGCGCGAAAGATCGCGATCGAATCGGTTTCTTTCGCCGCGGCGACGAGCAAGGGTAAGTGCTCTTCCGGAATCCCCATCCGCGCGTCGTACCCGCGCGAGAAGACGAGATCGATGATGTCGTCCGCGGTCTTCTTCACCGTCTTTTTGGCAGCTGTCTTCGTGGCCGACTTCGCGCCGCGCTTGATGATGGTCTTCATGGCCATCTTCGTGCCGACCTTGAAGGCAATGCGCAGAATTGCCCAGGCGCCGTCGATCAAATCGACGGGTGAGTAGTCGACGGGCACAGCCTGACCATTGATGCTGGGCAAACCCTGCGCGGTGATCACAATCCCTTCGATATCGGCCTGGACGGCAAACTTCTCCCAATCGCTGAGAAACTGGCTGTAGCCTTTTTTGGTATAGCCGCTGATATACGAACTGCCGGAGTCGGATTTGGTGCGATGAGGCAGCACGACATACACATCGGTGCGAGCCAGGGCCTGGTCCATGTTGCCGATCCGACCTTCGCCCCGGACCAAGCCTTCCGGAATCTGCAGTTCTTCCGCATTGGCGTGTCCGTAGTGGCCGATCACGACTAGATCCTTGTCCACGATCGGGATGTATTCATTGTTGGAGCTGACGAGCTTGCTCTTGGCCTTTTCCCAGTCGGTCGCGTACTTGCTGAACGATTGTCCCTGCTTCTCTTCGATGACGGTGGGAGTCAGTTGATCGCCGTCGCTGAAGTAGGCGTGGTGACGTTGACCGGGAGTAACGTGCGGTTGAGCAGCCTTCGGTGCCGGAGCTGCATTGTTCACCGACTGCTGCTTGCGCGACTCCTCGAACTTCAAGATTTCGTAGTCCGAGGGCTGTTGTCCTTGGATGTACGTGACGCCGAACAGTTCGGCAAATTGCTTCCGATCTTGTTCCGTGATTTTGCGCGGCGTCTTCATCACCTTGGAAGACGGACCTTGATTCACATCGACCTGGTTCAGTTCGGTTTGCTGCTGGCCGTTCGTTTGGTTACAGCGGCACGCATCGGCCTGAGGGCTGACGGGCGACGTGGTGAAAATGAAGGTTCGGTGCCAGCTTCGATCGTGCGAATCGCTCATCGGTAATCCTTGAATTTCGCTAGAGACCGCGACGCGAGAATCGGCTGGCAGAGTCGATTCTCGTTTGCTCACTCACGCCCGGCGCAGGTTGCCGGGAGACACGGGGGCAACCACCTAAGCGCACGGGCAGCGGAAATGTTACAAGAGTGTTGGGCCGATGTCACCCAAAAAGGCGGGGCTGGTCGGCGTGAGCGTGAATAACGCCATTGGACTTACGTCGCCGAACCGCAAAAGGGGGGTGTTCAGCAATTGAGTGCCTGGTGGGGCAGCAGACAGCGCAACTCTCGGTGTTGGCAGCGATTTTGCGTCCAGCCAGGGCCGCGAAGTTGAACAAGTTGGTCTAACTTGGCGAGCCCGGCAGCGACGTAAGTTACGAAATCCGGCGCTAAGACTTCTGGCTGGCTAGTGCTGCTTCACCCGCGGCGAGCGTGGCGATGATCTTGTCGACGTCATAGACACAGCCTCCCCAAGTGCCGCCGCCGGCGCGTTGCAGCGCGGCCCAGAGGCGCGTATCCGCAGGCAGGTCTTTGTCGGGGGCGAGATCAGCGCGAGGTTCGCGGGCGGCGAGGATCAGGGCACCTTCTTCAGCCGAGTAACTGGTTACCCCATCGCCAATCCAGTTGACGGTCCCTTCGAGGTTGTTGCGGTCGACAATGATCTGGATGATGTCGCCGTCGCGAACCTTGCCGATGGGTCCGCCGGCGAGTGCTTCGGGACCGACGTGGCCGATGCAGGCCCCGGTGCTGACGCCCGAGAAGCGCGCGTCGGTGACGACGGCCACCTCGCGTCCCCACTTCAGGAACTTGAGAGCCGACGTGATTTGGTAGGTCTCTTCCATGCCCGAGCCCATCGGCCCGCGACCAATCAGCACGAGAATATCGCCCGGCTTGATCGGGTTCGGTGTTTGCCCCTTTACCGCTTTGATGGCTTCGCGCTCGCTGGTGAAGACGCGGGCCGGTCCCGTTTTGCGATAGACGCCGTCGGCATCGACCACGACCGGATCGATCGAGGTGGCCTTGATGACGGAACCTTCCGGGCAGATGTTGCCGTGCGGAAAACAGACGGTGCTGGTGAGCCCGCGACGTTTGGCTTCGGCGGGTGGGATGATGACATCGTCGGGCAAAATGCCGTCGCGCTCTTGGAGCACCTGGCGAACCATTTGCCGGCGCGACGACTTCTCCCACCAATCGAGCACATCACCCCAGGTGTGACCGGTGACCGTGAGCGCGTCGAGTTCCAGCAGGCCGAGGACTCGCAGGTGCAGCATGATCTCTGGCACACCGCCGGCGAGGAACATCCGCACCGTGGGATGCGCGACGGGGCCATTCGGCAAAACCGAAACAAAGCGAGGAACGCGGCGATTGATCTCGCTCCAGTCGGCTGCAGTCGGACGACGCAATCCAGCAGCATGCGCGACCGCCGGTACGTGCAGCAGCAAGTTCGTCGAGCCGCCACAGGCTGCATGCACGACCATCGCGTTGTGCAGGCTCTTCTCGGTGAGGATGTCTTTCAGGGCAAGTTTGCGGCTGGCCAGTTGATGCACGGCTTTGGCACTGCGAGTTGCCAAGTCGAGCCAGATCGGTTGGCCGCTGGGAGCGAGTGCCGAATGGGGCAATGCCATGCCAAGGGCCTCGGCCACGACTTGCGAAGTGGCTGCGGTCCCCAGGAATTGGCAGCCACCTCCGGGCGTCGCACAGGCGGCACAACCGGCGACGGCCGCATCGTGGAGCGACATCTCGCCTTGCACGTACCGCGCGCCGATCGTCTGCACTTTGCCGGCGTCTTCGCCTTCGCTGGGCGGCAAGGTGACACCGCCGGGAACGATCACGCTGGGGAACTGCGAGGTGCCGGCGAGGGCAAGCATCATCGCCGGCAAGCCTTTGTCGCAGGTCGCGACGCCGACGATGCCCTGCCGCTGCGGCAGCGAACGAATGAGTCGCCGTAAGACGATGGCTGCATCGTTGCGATAGGGCAAGCTGTCGAACATGCCGACCGTTCCCTGCGTCCGGCCATCGCAAGGATCGGAAACGTGCCCGGCGAAGGGAACACCGCCGAGGGCTTTGATTTCGCGGGCCGCTGCTTGAACGAGCAGGCCGACTTCCCAGTGCCCCGTGTGATAGCCAAGCGCGATGGGGGTGCCATCGGGCGCGCGGACGCCGCCCTGCGTGCTCAAGATCAGGTACTGCGGCCCGAGCAATTCTTGCGGCGACCAACCCATGCCAGCATTTTGTGTCAGGCCGAATAGGTCCCCGCTCGACCACTCCCGTAGCATCGTATCGCTGAGCGGCAACTCGCCCTGCGGTCCTTGGGCATGCGTGCGAATCGTATCGATCTGCTCATTCGGCACGGCGAGCAAATCTTCGAGCGAGAGAAGCGGAGCAGGAGTAGGCATGGCGGTTCAAGGAAAGCGTTGAGGCGGGTGGAGAAAGGTTGATTGTAATCTGGCCCGAGCAGTATCGTGGTGAACATGAAAGTTCCCATTCTGCCTGAGCCGCCGCGTCCTGGCTTCCTGCGGATATGTCCGCAGTGCAGCCGCTGGTTTGCACTGCAGTTGCAAGCCGTGCGCATGGACGAGACTGTGGGGAAGGTGCAGGTCTATCGCTGCAGCCAGTGCGACCACGTACGCGAGTATGCAGCTCGGTTGCCCGAGGGCGCGGTTTAGAACTGCCACAGCAGCAGCGTGCTGTAGTCGAGGTCGTTCGGCTTGGCCCCTTGAGGCGTGCTGTCGTAGCGGTCGATGATGCTGAACTTCAGGCTCATGCCCCACGCTTGCGACAGGGCCAGTTCCCACGAGGCCTGGCTGTTGAGACGGAAGTCGCCGAACTCGGTAACGTCGGGATAGTAGTCGACCTTCATGCTGATCGAGTGGGTCGGGTTGAACTTGTGCTTGAACTCGCCACCGAACAGTAATTCGGGATGCACCGTCGTATCGGGGCCGCCGATTTCGTTCGAGAACGCGATACCCGACCGGCCGACGAGCGTGGTCATGTCGTTTTGTATGAACTCGTAGCCGAAACCCGTATCGCCCGAGAGCCGCGCGTCGAACGCTTTGAATTCGTCGTATTCGGCGAGACCGTGAATGAAGTAGTTGAGCCGCGAGTTGGGCATGGGCCATTCGAGGCGGCCATCGAGCAGCGCCGTGTTGGCCGTGGTGTTGCCGTTTGCCGATTTCTGAATAGACGTCAGCTGGACCGACTGCACAAAGGTCTCGGTCTTATGCTTGGCCGTGACGCCGAAGCGAATGTTAAACGTCTGACTGTTACCATCGGTGCCGTTCATGCCCAACTCCACGCTGCCTTCCCAGGGGTCGAGAACCTTGGGAGCCCACGAACCCCAGCCTGACTCTTCGACGAGGAGCGGCGCGGTCGACTTCTCCGCTGGAGGTGGAGTGGGCACGACTTCGACCGGCGGCTTCACTTCGGCCGGTGCGGCAGCGGGCGAGGGCGAAACCGGAGGAGCCGGCGGCAACTGCTGCGCAGTGGGCGGCTGATAAGTGGGAACTTGCGGCTGTTGGTAAGGTTGTTGAGATGGTTGCTGATAGTCAGCCGGCGGAGTCGGCAGCTGATAGGGCGCTGGTCCATTCTGTGGAGCATTGAACTGCGGCGCTGCATACGCCGGTGGCGGGGCCGCCTGAAACGGAGCCAGTTGATAAGGCTGATACGGCGCGGCCTGATTGGGATCGGTATAAGGCCCAGTTTGATAAAGTGGCGTCTGATAGGGCGAGGTCTGATAGGGAACTGGCATGTACGGCGCAAAGACCGGGCCATTCACTGGCTGGGCAGGAACGGGCGCAGTCTGCTGCTGTTGTTGCACGGGAGCAGACTGGTTGGCGTACGGATTGCCATAAGGATTGGCGTAAGTTGGCACACTGGAGTCGACGGCGTAAGGCGGCGTCGGCAAGCGGAAAGGACCATCCAGCCGAATCTCTTGAGGCTGCGGATCTTGAGCAGAGGCGATCGTACAATTCACTACGGCAATGAGCACGCCCAGGCAGAGCGGTAGCCAAGTATTCGGTAGCTGAGCCTTCGGTGGCCGCACCCTCAGGAGCAGCGCATCGTGCCGAACCGTCTTCATGACAGGTGTCCGCGCAAATCAGTAAGTTTCGGAAAAGCAGTGAACGCTGTGGCGCTTGATTCGTGCGCGCACAAGCATCCCGCTGGTCGGGAACGACGGGCGGACAATAGCAGGGAACTGCAGACGAGTGAAGAGAAGTTCTAAGGTAACCCGCTACGAGCTACCTGCCACCCGTTAACTGCTGAATGATGGCGGCGACAGCACCGTGCCGCTTGCTGCCTTGCGCGCGAATGATCTGGCAATCGGCCAGTGAGGGAGCCAGAGCCCGTTTGGCCGTTTGTCGATGAACGCGCTCGAACAGATCCGGCGCGGCATCCAGGGCATGGCCATGCACGAACAGCCTGCTGGGATTGAAGAGATTGATCACCGCCGCCAGACCGACGGACAAGTAATCGAGCCATTCGCTGAGCTCTTCTTCGATATCCACATCGCCCGCTTGAATCAGCGGCAGCCATTCGGCCAGCGACAGTTGTCGCCGCTGTTTGGCGGAAATGGCGGCAGCCAGGGCCGCATCGGTGGCCACGGTTTCCAGGCAGCCATGATTGCCGCAGCCACACAGGCGGCCGTGAATGTCGACGGTAATATGGCCCAGTTCACCAGCGAGCCCGTTGCTCCCCTCGACGAACTGTCCACCTTGCACCACGCCCAGACCGAGACCATCGGTCAGATCGACCATGGCAAAGTCGTGGATCTCGCGAGCCGCGCCGTACATCCGTTCGCCCAGGCAAAGCGCCTGGGTCTCTTGCAGCAGCACCACTTCGTGGCTCAGACCGAGCGACTGTAACCGTTCCGAAACATCGACACCCAACTGCTGGCCATCGGTTTGATGCAAGTTGGGCGAAACCAGCGTCCGCATGTCTTGCCGGCGGAGCAAACCGGGAATGCTGATGCCCACGCCGAGAACACTCGTCTTGCTCAGATCGCGCGAGCGCACCAGTTGCTCGACAATTTTGCGGACGAGGTCGTTGTAGCGCTTGGGGGTAGCAAACGTCTTGGGCTCGACTTGCCAGGAACCATCGAGGCCGGCAGTCGTCAGTTCGCACTGCTGGACGCCAATCACCAGCCCTTGCACCGAAACCGCAGCACTCGCGAGTCGCAACACTTTGCCGGGGCGACCAAGCGCAGGTCGTTGGCTGTTGAGCTTCGCCAGATTGGTATCAGGGTCGACACTTGGCGGCAGGTCCCCTTCTTCCAATAATTTGCCCGCGAGCAGATCAAGCACGGTTCGCGTGATCGTCGGTCCGCTGATGCCGGTGTGGCGGGCAATCTCGGCGCGCGACAGGGGCCCGTGACGCTGCAAGGCCGTCAGCACTTCGCGCGTGTTGAGTTGCCGCAACAGCGACGACTGAGCGCCGCTATTTCGAGCGCCTTTCGGCTTGCCGCCATTCAAAAAAAGCGACGTGTGGTCAGCAGAGCGAGGCGGTACCATGAATGAACCGACAAAGGGAGAGAAACGACCCGCGGTCAGCTTCCGGCGGGAAATCGGTTGCCTGTAGCGTGAGCTCTCGTTATATTATTTTCAGACTGAACGAAAGTAAATGGGCAATCCTCTCCTTCCGACCCATTCCCGCCAGGTGAATCTCTCATGCTGATGTCTCGCTTGCTTACCAGCGGCCTGTTTGCCGGCGTCTGCGCTCTGAATGCAATCTTCACCGCTTCGTTCGTCGCGGCCGCGGAGCCCGAGGTCAAAGCAGAGCCCACAGCCAAGACAGAATTTCCCGCTGCTGATGTCACCTTCTTCGAAAAGGAAGTCTTTCCGATCTTGCGGGCTAACTGTCTCTCGTGCCACGGGGGCGAGCCGAAGGTGCAAGGCGAGTTCAAACTCACCAGCCGTGAAGCCATTTTGAAGGGTGGCGAAAGTGGCGACGCCGGTGCCACACCGGGCAAGCCAGAACAGAGCAGTCTCATTGACGCTATCAACTACGGCGGGCTCGAGATGCCGCCTAAAGGCAAGCTGCCACAATCGCAGATCGAGATCCTCACCCGCTGGGTGAAGATGGGGCTGCCTTATTCCGACAAACTCGTCGGCGCGACATTGAAGCGACATGGCGCGCCGGTTGTCGATGACGAAGCTCGCAACTTTTGGGCGTTTCGCCCCATCACTCGTCCAGCAATCCCCGCAGTGAAAGAGAAGGCTTGGGTTCGCAACCCGATCGATGCGTTCATTCTCTCGTCGCTCGAAGCCAAAGGCTTCCAGCCCGCCGCGCCTGCCGACAAAGCCACGTTGCTGCGCCGCGCTTACTACAGCGTGACCGGTTTGCCGCCGACGCCGGCCGAAGTCGAAGCCTTTTTGAGAGACGACTCGACCGATGCTTACGAAAAGGTTGTCGATCGCTTGCTCGAATCGCGTCACTATGGCGAGCATTGGGGGCGCCATTGGCTCGACCTGGTCCGTTACGCCGAGACCAACAGCTTTGAGCGGGACAATCCGAAGCCGTTTGTGTGGCGTTACCGCGATTACGTCATCCGCTCGTTCAATTCCGACAAGCCCTACGACCAATTCATCCGCGAGCAGTTGGCCGGTGATGAACTCGACCAAGTGACCACCGACTCGCTGATCGCCACGGGCTACTATCGGCTGGGTTTGTGGGACGACGAACCGGCCGATCGTCAGCTGGCTTATTACGACGGCCTCGATGACATCGTGGCCACAACCAGCAATACATTTCTCGGCCTGACGGTGAATTGCTGTCGCTGCCACGATCACAAAATCGATCCGATTCCTCAGCGGGATTATTACCGCATGATGGCTTTCTTTCATGGCGTGAAGCACTTTGATAACGGCGGCGGTTCGCTCCGCAGCATTGCGGCCCCTGACGCCGAGAAGCAGCATCAAGACACGCTCGAAGAATACAAAGGCAAGATTCGCGAGCTCGATAAAACCATCGCCGAGATGGATGAACTGCTCAAGCCACACTTGAAGGGTGGCGAGATCGACGACTTCAAGCATGACAATCGCAAGGTGGAACTGTTCCGCAAGTATTCACCGGAAACTATCGCCAAGGATGTCTTCGAAACGTACCGCTCAAAATTCCGCGAACGAGAGCAACTTCGCCGCAACCCGCCCAAGTCGGGCGAGATGGCACTCGTCGTTTCCGAAAGTGGTGCGAAGCCGAAAGAGACCTTCGTGCTGTTGCGCGGCAACCCACAAAACCATGGCGATAAGGTTGAGCCCGGATTTCCCTCGGTTCTGTTTTCTGAAGACATGCCACCGACACCCGAGATTAAGCCCGCCGATAACGGTCGCAGTTCGGGCCGTCGCCGCGTGCTCGCCGATTGGATCGCCAGCCCGAAGAACCAACTCACCTCGCGCGTCATGGTGAATCGCGTGTGGCAATACCATTTTGGCCGCGGGCTCGTGCGCTCGTCGAGCAACTTCGGCTACATGGGCACGCCGCCGACGCATCCCGAATTGCTTGACTATCTAGCCAGCGAATTCGTGGACAGCGGGATGAAGTTCAAGGCGTTCCACAAATTGCTGCTCACCTCGAACACGTTCCGCATGGGGAGCGAAACAACTCCCGAAGCGAAGCTGAAGGATCCCGAAAACGATCTCTATTCGCACTTCGACCTGCGTCGCTTAACAGCCGAAGAGATTCGCGATTCGGTGCTGGCCGTGAGTGGCAACTTGAACCTGAAGAAGAGCGAAGGGCCGAGTATTTATCCGTTCATTCCCGCCGAAGTGCTCGCGGGACAATCGCAGCCTGGCAAGGGTTGGGAAAAGTCATCGCCCGAAGAGGCCGCCGGCCGCAGCGTGTATGTACACATCAAGCGGTCGCTTGGTTTGCCGATTCTGACCGTCTTCGATGCTCCCGATCCCGATTCGCCTTGCCCGGTTCGCTTTACCACGACACAGCCCACGCAAGCGCTCGGCATGATCAATGGCCAGTTCATGCACTCGCAAGCTCGCGAGTTCGCTGCGCAGTTGCAAAAAGACTCCCCCGAGCCTCAGCAACAAGTTCGGCAGGCCTTGCGCCGTGCTCTGCAGCGTGAACCACATGAAAAAGAGATCAGCCGTGGATTGCAGTTCCTGCGTGACTCTCAAGAGCAAGACAAGCTCTCCGCCGAACTCGCGCTCGAACGCTTCTGCCTGCTGACCTTGAATTTGAATGAGTTTGTGTTTTTGGATTGATTCCTTCCATCGACGTCGCCATTCCATTTCCCCTCGCTTACGCGTCGGGTTGCTAATAGGAAAATCACCATGACCAAAAACTTTTGCGGACGGACGCGACGGGAATTCATCTGGCAAACGGGCGCGGGCTTCACGGGCCTGGCGCTGGCCGGCATGATGGGGAACGACTTTGCGCGGACGGTGTCGGGCGCTGAGAGTAAGCCTGCGTTTGCCAATCCGCTCGCGCCGAAGAAGCCGCACAAGCCGGCGAAGGCGAAGAGCGTGATCTTTTTGTACATGTACGGCGGCCCCAGCCACATGGACACATTCGATTACAAGCCGGCGATGATCGGCATGGACAACAAGACGATCAACGTGAAGACGTTTGGTCGCGGCGGGCACAAGAACCAAGGCCGCATCGTCGAGCCGCGCTGGAAGTTCAATCAGTACGGCGAATGTGGCAAGTGGGTCAGCGACCTGTTTCCTAACCTAGCCAAGAACGTCGACGACATCGCGTTCCTGCATTCGATGACCGCCGATTCGCCCATTCACGGCTCGGCGATGATTCAGATGAACACGGGCAAGATCCTCAGCGGAGCACCGTGCATCGGCTCGTGGCTCAACTATGGCTTGGGTAGTGTGAACGAAAACCTACCGGGCTTCGTCGTGATGCTCGACCCGCGAGGCGGCCCGATCAGCGGGGCCAAGAACTGGAGCAGCGGCTACATGCCGGCCCAGTACGAAGGAACGATGTTCCGCTCGCAAGGCACGCCCATTCTCGATCTGGCTCGCCAGAAGGGAATGACGGAAGCCGAACAGCGGCGCCTGCTCGATACGCTGCGCAATTACAACGACGAGCACATGGCAGCGAACGACAATCACCAGGCACTCGCCGCGCGCATCGCCAGCTACGAGTTGGCGTTCAAGATGCAATCTTCGGCGCCGGAAGCCACCGATCTCTCGGACGAAACCGAGAAGACGCAAGAGATGTACGGCCTGAACGACAAAAAGACGTCGACCTTCGGTCGTCAGTGCTTGATGGCGCGGCGGCTGGTCGAGCGAGGAGTGCGCTTCGTGCAACTCTATTCCGGCGGCGCCCACAACGACGACAACTGGGATGCCCACGGCGACCTGGTTCACAACCACAACCTGCATGCTGGTGAAACCGATAAGCCCATCGCGGCACTCATCGAAGATCTGCGGCAGCGCGGCCTGCTCGATAGCACACTCATCGTGTGGGGTGGCGAGTTCGGTCGTCAGCCCACGGCTGAATACGAAAAGGGTACGGGCCGCGATCACAACGCCTACGGCTTTACCATGTGGATGGCTGGCGGCGGCGTGAAAGGCGGCGTGAGCGTCGGTACGACCGATGAAATCGGCGCTGCAGCCGTCGAGAAGCCTTTCCACGTCAAACACCTACATGCCACCATCCTCGAACTGATGGGGCTCGATCCCGATCGCCTCACCTACTTCTACGGCGGCCTCGACCAGAAACTCGTGGGCGTCGAAGGGGCAGAGCCCATTCGCGAGTTGATGGCGTAAGCAATCGAACGGTTTGATAGAGCAAGGTTAATCTAACCATGCTCATCTTGCAGTTGTTGATGCCTGCACCAATTCGTGCAGGTACTCCGGCGCGAAATCTGCGCCGTTGGGCCAAGTCACTGTGTGTCCGGCAAGTTGAAATTGCCGGAAGTAGTCAGCTTGTCTGAGCGGAGCGAAGATTGGCCCATCGAGTTGTTGCGCCAAATCGACTTCGCCCTCGGTTCCGTCATTGAACCACAAGTGCAATCGATGGCCACTCAGATACATAGCATTGGTGATGTGAATGAACATTGTCTATTCCAGTGGCGCGATTGAGTTGAGCGGAAGTTCTTGGCGCGCGAGCTCCCAGTTTGCTTGCAACTCGGCAACATGCAATTCATACCATTCGAGTACCGATACGAGCGAACCCTTCGGGAACCGTCCGGCGATGTCTCCTGAGTCGATCTCCACAAGAATCTCATGGTCGCCGATCGCGGCATGAAAATGAGGTGGAGCATGATCTCGATAATACATGCGAATGGATATTCCGCGAAACCTCGAAATCTCTGGCATTGTTCGCTCGCAGAAAAGTGCGATTGGCTGGCTCGGTAGAATCATAGAGCCAAGCGTAAACAGCGGCAATTTAATCATCTGGATTGATCTTCAACGACAGCTCGATTCAGGTGATTTGCGCGCTGTAATGCGGAGTAGTGGATTAGCGAGATCCACCTGCACATGAGTCTACCGAATTGCTCCCATAGCAGAATGGGCAGTATCATCTCCTATTCTGCTGCTCGCCCCGTCACCCATTCGCTCCCTCTGTCGCCATGAACCCGATCTACGCCATTGCCAATACCAGCCAAATCATCTCGCCGTCGATGATCGTCTTTCGTGAATTGGTGGAAAGCAACCTGCGCGAGATGCTGCGGATTGCCGGTAACCCGGCACGTTTGCGGCCGCATTGCAAAACGCACAAGATGCCGGCCGTCACCAAGTTAGAACTAGCTGCGGGCATTGCCAAGCACAAGTGCGCGACCCTGGCCGAAGCGGAAATGCTCGCGACCGCTGGCGTGCCGGACATCGTGCTCGCTTACAATCCCGTTGGACCGAACATCGCCCGCGTGGTGCGATTCAAGCAGCAGTTCCCGAACGTGAAACTGGCTGTCACTGCCGATCATCCGCAGCCTGTGGCGCTGTTGGGGCAAGCGGCCGCGGCGGCGAACGTGCAGATTGAAGTCCTTGTCGATATCGACAGCGGACAACATCGCACGGGCTTGCCCGCCGGTCCACAAGCGTTCGAGCTCTACAAAACGATCGCCGGAACCAAGGGACTGCTGCCCGGTGGCTTCCACTTGTACGATGGGCAGAATCATCAGACCGATGCCGCAGCCCGCCGAGAAGCGGTGATGGCTGTTTGGAATCCCGCCGCCAAGTTGCGAGATGAACTCGTCGCAGCTGGTTACTCCGTACCGCGTATCCTGGCTGGTGGCACCGGCTCATTCCCCATCTTTGCTTCGCTTAACGACCCGGCGCTGGAACTGAGTCCCGGGACCATCGTCTTTCACGATGCCGGTTACGGTGAGATGTTTCCCGACCTGAAGTTCACACCCGCCGCACTGCTGTTTACACGCGTCATCAGTAGACCGACGCCGAATCGCGTGACCACCGACCTCGGCTACAAGGCCGTTGCTTCTGATCCACCCGCTGGCAAGCGTCTGGCATTTCCTGACCTGCCCGACGCCGTGGCGGTGTTGCAGAACGAAGAGCATCTCGTGCTGGAGACTTCGCGCGCAGCGGAGTTTGCACCCGGCGACGAACTGCTCGCCATTCCTCGGCACGTCTGTCCCACTTCGGCACTGCACAAGTCGGTCTACGTCGTCGCTGATGGTAAGCTCGTCGATACGTGGGACGTGACGGCACGCGATCGGGTACTGACGATTTAGCTAGGAAGCCTCTCTTAAAGAAAATGGAGTGTCGAGTCATGCTGCGACCAGGTTTGTTGGCAGTCTGTGGTGGTCTGTTGCTGCTCACAGCAGTTCACGCGGCCGATGACTCCATCGAAGTGAATGTGGTAGGAGCGCTGGCGACGGGCCTCTCGGCGATTGGCGGCGAGACCACGGGCAGCACCATCACGGCGAAGGGAATCACCTGGGAACTTGATTTCGGCAAAGACAAAGCGCTGCACGCGGCCGCGGAGAAACTCAGCGGCCAGCAAGTGGCCGTTAGCGGCACACTGGATCGCCGCGCGGGTGTCGAAGTGCGAGAGCGCTGGATCGTGACCGTCAAAAGCTTGAAGGGGGCCGCAGCCAAGCGGGACCTTGGTCAGGGAGGCATTGCGAGCGAGCCCAAGTCCGCGACGACTGATTCGCCCACAATCTCAGCCAGCGAAACGCAGCTGGGAACCAGCATCGTCATTGCAGCCGAAGGCGAACGTACGGTCATCGATGTTCGCTGTGAGCGGGGCATTGATCGCAACACGATCAAACGTACTAGCGACGCATGGCCCAAGAGCATCGTCGTTCGCTTGCGATTGAAAGGCCTTGAGTCGTTCTCGGTGAAGAAGGACAACTTCTCGCTGAACTGCTCGGTCCCCAGCAGCGGGGAGCCGAAGTCTCACTGCGAACTGTCTTCCGGCAATCGCCAGGCCGTGCTAGAGCCCGCCGATCCGCTCTATCTGAAAGCTCGCCTCGTCTCGACCGGCAAGACGGAGCCCAAGGTTCCGCTGGAGAATGGCTACTTCGAGATTGAGTTGCCCGCCAAGCTCTTCGCCGACAATCCACCGCAGATCGACCTGCAGTGGGTTGATTTCTATCGATAGCTTTTTGTAGCTACTGGATCGTAACTTGCTTGTTCGCGGCGACGTTCTTTTGCGTCAGCTTGCCCCCATCGTTGGGCAGAGTCACTTCGATATCGCAAGCCTCTGCCTTGCCGAGACCGAAATGGGCGGCCGCTTCTTGTCCCGACGCATAGCCAAACCCTACCGCAATTTCTCGTTGGCCGAGCAGCGCATCTTTCTGTCCCAGCTTGCCCGCTTCGTAGATGCGGACGACACTGCCGATCCCGTGCAGGTTCGTCCTTCCCATACCCTGCACGGTTACGTCCAGCCAGTTGCCTCCGGGGGTTTCGTTCTTCAGCAGCAGCGAGCGCAGGCCGACCCACCAGTTGGGCAGGAACATATCGAGCTTGCCATCGCGGTCGTAATCGCAGGTGGGACCCGGCGCGGAGTAGACGATCTTCTTCTCTTCTTCCATCTTCTTAAAGAACGGCCCCGAGCCGGAGATCTTCTTGTCGTCGTCCGTCGGGAAGTCATTCACCGCCAGGGCGTCGGTGCTGAACTGCGGCACGCCGTTCTTCGCCCCTCCGTTCTTGAAGATGACCGGATAAGGGCGGTTGCCCACAAACTTGACGATGGTCGTGTAGATGTCTGGCAAGCCATCGTTGTCGAAGTCCTGAATCTCGACGTGCGGACTCTTCAACGGCAGACCGACCAGGCCGGCCTCTTGGCTGACATCTTCGAACTTGGGTTGGCCGTTAGTAATGCCGCGGTTGAGGTACAACCGAATTCCGACGCCGCCGACGTACCAGGGCTTGCTGAAGTGCGAGCCGACCACGATATCAACCAGGCCATCGCGATTCACATCGCCCATGGTGACACCGCAGGTCGTGTCGTCGCCATCCTTGAAATTGTCCCAAGCAAAGTCGCCATTGGCCTTGGGCAACTCTTCGAACTTGTGATTGTTCGTGCTGAGAAACAGGCGATTGCCGTGATGACGTCCGCTGACAAAGATGTCGGGCCGCGTATCGCCGTTCACATCGCCGGCGGCCACACCAAAGCCCGTGATCTCGTCCGGCAAGCCTACTTCCTTTGTCACATCTTTGAACTTCAAGATCCCTTGGTTGCGATAGAGTCTGGTTCGGCTCTTGCCACCTTGAAAGAAGCATTCGCCCACGAGCAAGTCGAGCAGGCCATCGCCGTCGTAGTCGAGCGCACACGCACTGCGGCAAGCCATCCCTTCGGGACAAGCACCGGACTCTTTTGAGACGTCGGTGAACTTCCCTTTGTCGTCATTGCGAAACAGCGTGTTGGGCTGCATGAAGTGAGCGGACTCGGGCTTCTTGCTGTTGATGGAGTGGTTCGTGGCATACAGGTCGAGGTCGCCGTCGTTGTCGAAGTCAACGAAGATCGCTCCATTCGCGCGGCCGGTGATCTGCAGAGCGGCCTGCTCATCCTTTACAAACTTGCCACCTTGATTGAGAAAGAACTGATTGCTCTTGCTCTTGTAGGGCGCGCCGCCAAAGGTCCCGACGTACAAGTCCGGGAAGCCATCGCCGTTCACATCTCCCCAGCCACAGCCGTGCCCGGCGATTTCGGCAACCGCGGGAAACAGGCCCGCAGCGTCGCCCGCATCGCTAAACGTGAAGGCCGTTTTGGGTTCTGCTGCTGCGGCAACTGGACCAGCGAGAGAAAGAGCCAAGCCGGCGAGCCAGACCAACGAGCCACACAGTGAGCGTCGATTCATCGCGCACCTACCAGAGGGGAGAGTGGAGGGAGGGAAGAAAGGGGCAGGCCCCTAGATTAACGATCGTGCGGGCTGGGAGCAAAAAAATTCTGTCTCACTCGCGAGTGACTTCACTTTTTCAGCTTGCTTTCCGGCAATTTGACACGTGACGATCGTGACCTATCTTTCAGGTGGCACGAGGTTCCGCGAAGGAACCGAGCGTCCACTTCTCTTTTCAAACTCGTCTGTCCTCAATCGGCGAACACGTTCGTGGCGAACCTTGGGTTCGCGCCGGTTCAGCAAAGTCTTGCTGCAAGGTTGTCTCATGCTGCGCGCTAATCACGACGGTTCCTTTCCCTGTCGCCGGATCACCACGCTGGTGCCGAAACTGTCGCAGCATACTCGTCGAGCTGAAGATCGACCGCCCGAAGAACGACGCGGCGAAACTCGTGAGCGACGACGCCCCCATCTCGAAACGCTCGAGCCTCGTTACTTGATGACTGCCTCGCCCAACGACTGGGACAGCAGCTTTGGCGGCGCTTGCACCTGCTCGATCTGCACCGGCCAGGGACTCAATCAGATCTTTTCCGCGACCACCACAACCACGACTGGCGAAGGAACGCTCTCGCTGTCGAACCCGCTCAGTTCGATTCCGCAGCTCAGCAGTAACTCGGGAGCGACCGCCAAACTGTTTCTCGATTTTAACGGTCACACCCAAGCCAATTGGGGCAGCTATTCGAATGTCATCACTCCGGTCTACGATCAAGACGGCGATCGCACAACTTTCAGCAATGCAGAGCTGAACTCGATTCAAGAGATCTGGGCCCGCGTGGCCGAAGACTACGCTTCCTTCAACATCGATGTGACGACGATCGATCCCGGTGGTTCGGCCGATCGCGTAGTCGCGCGAATTGCCATCGGCGGCAACTATTCCGATTGGTTCGGCAGTTCGGCAGGTGGCGTGGCCTACATCGGCGGCTTCTACAACGGAGCGCCCAATGTTGGCTATGTGTTTGAAGATGCCCTGGGAAACGGCAACGCGCGCTATGTCGCCGAAGCCGCTTCGCACGAGGCCGGGCACTTGTTCGGCCTGAATCATCAGAGCCTGTACAACGGTACCACGCTCGTCTCTTCGTACTACGAAGGCAATGCCGCGTGGGCTCCGATCATGGGCGTGGGCTACTATTCGCAGCGCACCACTTGGCATAACGGCACCAGCACCAGTTCGTCGACCTTTCAGGACGATATGTCGATTCTCGCCAATGCCTCGAACGGCTTCGGCTACCGCGCCGACGACTACGGCAGCACACAGGCACTGGCTGCGGCACTCACGGCCACCGGCGGCAATGTCAGTTTCGCGGGCCGCATCGGTTCGAACGGAGACGAAGATTGGTTCACCTTCACCACGTCCGGTGGCGCTCTGAACTTGTCGGTGAATGTTGCACAGGTGGGTGCGAACCTCGATAGCGTGCTCGAACTGCGCGACGCGACCGGCACGGTGCTGGTGACTGCCAATCCGACGAACTCGCTTAGTGCGACGCTCTCTTCGTCCTTGGCTTCGGGCACCTACTTCGTCGTCGTGCGCAGCACCGGCGGCTATGGCAACGTAGGACAGTACACCCTCACAGGAACCGCTCCCATCGGCGGTTCGGGCGGCGGAGGAAGCGGCGGCGAAGAGACACCAGAGCCTGAGATCAACGTGCTCAATGGCACGGTCAATGTGCAGACTGGCGGCACCATCAGCTTTGGCAATGTGCAGGTCGGCAGCTTCCTCAACAAGACCATCACCATCCGCAACACCGGGCCGGGCGTGCTCAATCTGCAATCGTTGGTGGGCAACCTGCCGACTGGTTTCACGCTCATCAGTGATATCGCGAACCTGACACTCGCGACGAATCAATCGACGACCTTCACCATTCGCTTGACTCCCACCGTCGCTGGTGCCGTGAACCAAACCCTGACCATCGGCTCGAACGATGCCGACGAAAGCGCATTCACTCTCCAACTGACGGGCACCGCCACACCTGCCCCCCAGCCCGAAATCAACGTGCTCAATGGCACGGTCAATGTGCAAACAGGCGGCACGATCAGCTTTGGTAGTGTGCAGGTCGGCAAGTTCCTGAACAAGACAATCACCATCAAGAACACGGGCCCAGGTGCGCTCAACCTGCAATCGCTGGTGGGCAACCTGCCAACCGGCTTCACGCTGGTCAGCGACATCGCGAACCTGACGCTCGCGAGCAATCAATCGACGACCTTCACCGTTCGCTTAACTCCCACCGTTACAGGTGCCGTGAATCAGACGCTGACCATCGGTTCGAACGATGCCGACGAAAGTACCTTCACCATCAATTTGACCGCCACCGCTACTCCGGCACCTGCGCCGGAAATCAACGTGCTGCATGGCACGGTCGCTGTGGCCAGCGGCGGTAACGTCAACTTTGGCTCGGTGCAAGTCAGCAAGTTCATCAACAAGACATTGACGATCAAGAACACCGGCAACGCCACACTCACACTCGTCAGACCGACCGCCGGCCAAATGCCTGCGGGCTTTACCATCGTCACCAACCTGGCGACGACCACACTCGCCGCCGGTGCTTCGACCACCATCACGCTCCGCTATACGCCCACCGCAGTGGGCAACAACGCGGGAACCCTCACGCTGGTCTCGAACGATTCGGACGAAGGCTCCTACGTGCTGAATTTGAGCGGCACGGCGACTCCCGGACCTCAGCCCGAGATCAATATCAACGTCGGCACACTCGCGGTGCAGACCGGCGGCGAAGTCGACTTCGGCAGCGTGCAAGTCACCAAGTTCGTCAACAAAGTGATCACGGTCAAGAACACCGGCACCGCGCCCCTCGCGCTCGTGAAACCAACCGCGCTGCAAATGCCACCGGGCTTTACGATTGTCACCAACTTCACCACCACGTCGCTGGCCATCGGTGCTTCCGCTTCGATCACCCTGCGGTACACACCCACGGCTGTTGGCGATGCCAGCGGCTCGCTAACGCTCGTCTCGAACGATGCCGACGAAGGTTCCTTCGTGCTCAACCTGACGGGCACCGGCACGCCAGCACCTCCTTCCGAGATCAACGTCGCGGTTGGTACTGTAGCCGTGCAAACCGGCGGCGCGGTCGACTTTGGCACCGTGGCAGTCGGCACCTTCATCAACAAGACCATCACCATCAAGAACACGGGCCCGGGGCCTCTCGTCTTGCAAAGCCTCAATCCCGCGACCATGCCCGCGGGCTATACGATCGTCACGAATCTTGGCCTCACCACGCTGGCGACGAATCAGTCCACCAGCTTTACGATTCGCTTCACACCCTCGACCGTAGGTGCCGTCGCCGAATCGATCACACTCACGTCGAACGATGCCGACGAGGGTTCCTTCGTGATCAATCTCAGCGGCAGCGGCACCATCATTCGCGCGATCGACAACGGCGCTGCAGGCTTCACGACGACAGGCACGTGGGCGCGAACAACCTACTTCGGCCGTGAGGGCGACATTCATACGGCTGTGAAGGGGACCGGCACGACGACGGCCACTTGGACCTTTAGCAGCTTGCCACCCGGCGTGTATCGCGTGCATGCCAGTTGGACCGCGAGCACCACCTATGCAACGAACGCACCCTTCACTGTCTTTGATGGTGATACGCCACTGACGACCGTGCTGGCCAATCAAGAGCGAGCTTCGGCCGGGCTGACTTGGGGAGGCACCGCCTGGAGCAATCTGGGAACCTTCGAAATCACCGGCGACACGGTGAAGGTGGTGCTCACTAACGCGGCCAACGATCGAGTCGTTGCCGATGCCGTTCGTATCGAATGGCTAGGTGCTCTGCCCGAAGGTGCCGCCGCTGCCAGCAGCCCCTTCGAACTCGATGCTCTGCCGCTGCCAAACTTCTCGCCGGCCAATGATCCTGTCTCGACGAGTTTCAGCAACGCAGGTTCCACCAACACCGCGACTCATCTATTCTGGGCAACTGCCTCTTCTAATCTTGGTTCGGGAGCAACCGTAATGACGACTGGCGCCTCGCTGCTCACACCCAACTCGGTCGACGAAGTCTTTGCCACCAGCGACGACGCCAGTGCCGAGTTGCTGCTACTCAATCGGGCGCTCGACCTGGTGCGCACGACCAGCGACGCGGTCACGGGCAGCAATCCGAGCTCTTCAATTACCGAAGAACTCGACTTCGACTCCCTGCCACCCAATTGGCTCGCCGGCGATGAACTGAGCGAACTGCTGAACTAGTCACCGAAACGTCCAAGAACCGGCGGAGTTTTTGGACATTCGCTTGTTCTAGAAATTCGCCGAAAAATGCTGCAGACGAACTACTTGCAACTTGCGGTCGACATTCGCCACTCACTCTTATTGTCTAACAACCGGGCTGATTGTTGGACGGGCCCGTTCGTCGCAACCGCAGTGTCGACTTCTCGTACACGACATAACCCAACCGCGAATTGCGGCCACGCCTTCAACGACCAAACTGTGAGAGAACGTCCCGCCATTAGGTCACAGTCGTGTTCTGTTTTCAAGTGAATATGCAGTAAGTTTTGACAATATGTCAATCGTGTGTGCCTGCCTACTCCTGCCCCTTCGCCAAAAATCGCACGTTGGCTTCGCGGATCTTCGCCGCAGCCTCATCGTATAGGAACGGTAAGTAGGCGTACCGCTTGCCACGAGTCACCTGCGTTGCCTCGTGCAACATCGAGCACGAAAACACCACCGCGCCTCCTGCTGGTGCTTCGTACAACTGCCGACCAAACTCCGGAAACTTCAATCGCCCGCCGTCATACTCGCCGGTGTTCAGATTGAGCGACACGGCAAACCGGCGGTGAGCGGTTCCCTTCGTCGTATTGTCTCGATGGGCGCGAAAGTGGCCACCGTCGCTGCCGTCGTAACACGCCACAATATGCCGCTCGATCCGCGTGGCCTGAAACTGAAACGCTCGTTGGATCTCGGGCATTAGCCGTGCATGCAGGGAAAACATCGCGCGCTTGCGCAAGTCTTCGTCGGCGATCTCCTGATCCCGCCGCTTTTTATGATCGGGATTGTGCACCTCGACCGTCTTTCCATCGACTTCGCGCATAAAGCCCGACTCGACTCCGCCGTGAGTGTCGTAGTAGGCAATCAGTTCGCGGCACAACTCGGGCGAGAAGACCCGCGGCACCACCAGCACCGGTGCTTGAGGCTGGGCAACGGCCTCGGCTGCCAGTGGCGGCAGATCATCGACAATGGTCCACAACTGCTGCAGATGCTGCTCCACGTTCTGATCGTCGAGGGGGAGCGTCGCAATGGTTCGCAGCCGCTCATCAAGCACGATGGTCATGCGGCGATAGATCTTCTGCGCTGCCGGTGAATCATCGAGCGCCGCCGCACCCAGCAATTTGCTTCCCGTGCGATCGAGGTCATAGATGAATCGCAAGCCAGGAGGCACATCGACGAGCCTGTTTTGCGCCTCGTCATTCGGATCGACACTCAAGCCCACGAAGTGCAAGTTCGTGTAGTCGAACAACGCTTGCCGCGCCATGATCCCCGCCAGTAACTGCCGACTCGATTCCACCGCACTCGAGCCAATCAGACTCAGTACGATGTACCGCCCCGCGAAGTGATCGAGGCGATACACCGTCTTCGCAGTGCTGACCGCATTGAACCACGGCAGTGGTTCGCCAGGCTGCAACAGTGATTTTGCTTCAGGCATGATCGCTTCTCCGTCTCCCTACTACGTCGGCAACCACAGCCGCGACGTGTTGGCACTCGCCACGACATCTCCCTTGCGACGCGCTTTGATTCGCACGTAGGGTGCTACGAACCGGCTGCGATGCTCCCAGCTGCCGGGCACACTCTCGGGCTTGGCGTGCAGCGGCTCGACGAGGTCTTCAATCACAAACCCGCTGCGGCACATCAGCCCAAGGATCTCATCCCAGCGATGCAGATACTCGAGCGTTCCTTCTTCGCGGTGCCGGCTACCCACCACCGGCGGCAACGGCCCGGTGCGATAGTACGGCTCGCTCAGTTCGTAGCCCTTACTGGTCGCTTGAGTATCGGCCTGCAAGCTTTGGGGCGTTTTATGCTGGCTGACATACAGCCCACCGGGGCGTGTGATGCGGGCCACTTCGGTATAGACGGGTCCAATCTGCGGCACGTAACAGGTACTGACGGGTTGAATGACGATATCGAATTCGCCGGTCGGAAAACACAGCAAATTGTCCATCGACGCTTCGACGGTCTTCAGTTCCAGCTTGCGTTCGGCGGCCACTTCGCGATCGAGTTCCAACTGAGCGGGGCTGATATCGACAACCGTCACTAGCGCACCGGCCGCCGCATACAACGGACCATGCTTGCCACCCCCTGCTGCCAGGCACAACACTCGCTGCCCGCGAATATCGCCCCCGAGCCAACCCAGCGCGTCGACCGTTTGCAGCGGATTGGCGAAATCTTCATCCCGCGCCGGCCGCGTGAACCGCTGCTTGTCGCGAACCATCTCGTCCCAGGCGCGTCGGTTATGGTCGTGCATGGGGGTGAGGAAGGGGGCTAGGGGCTGGGAACTAGGAACTGGGGAAATGCATAAATGCGGGGAAGTGGCGGAGCCGGGAACTGCTAATTTACTGGGTGTGATTCCTTTCAGGCAGACGGGTGACATGATGGCCGAGCCTATCAAGTTTTATGCAACGGGCGATAAGTATGGCGAATTCTCCAACTTCGCGGCGTATCCAATTCAGTTGAATGGGAAAGCTTGGCCGACGTCGGAGCATTATTTCCAGGCGATGAAGTTTGTGGGCGAGCCCGACGAAGAAGAGCTTCGGCAGGCGAAGTCGCCCATGATCGTCGCCCGCCTGGGCCGCGACCGCAAACGTCCGCTGCGGCCGGATTGGGACGTGGTGAAAGACGATGTGATGCGCGCAGCGGTCCTGGCGAAGTTCACTCAGTATGTCGACCTCCGCGAACTGTTGCTCGGCACCGGCGAGGTACCTCTCATCGAGCACACCACCAACGACAGCTACTGGGGTGACGGTGGCGACGGCGGCGGCAAAAACATGCTCGGACAGATCTTGATGGAAGTGCGCGCGAAGCTGCGAGTCGACTCTCCATCGACGTAAGTCAGCCAGCCGATCTCTCATTCGCGAATCCATTAACGGTGCCTTCTTCGCCCTTCATGTTTGCTGTTTTACAACTGCCTCAATCTTCCGGTTTGATAACTTTTTTGTGAGTTTTTCGCGAACGAGCCACCCTGACTAACCTCTTGCCTCGCTGCAGCTTGCCACCGGTTATCAGCGGCTATCGGGCGATTTCTTGATAACCGTTTGATAACCAAGCTGGTCCTCTCTAGTCTGCCTAGATTGCCAGTCGCGGCTATCACCGCGACAGACAACTGCGGAGCTTAGTGCGCCTTAATTATTGTCTATCTGCACGCGTTATTAACGGCACTAACGACCGACATCGCCATCACAGGCTGATGACGAGTTTGCAATGTCAAAACAAATTGCCGAACATCGCGGCCACCGCCGAAGACAGGGTGCCAGTCGTTCTGCGCAGCAGAACACCGTGGCAACTCGCACCAGCGCAGCCATTTCGATTGATCGGAATTACTACCAAGGTCCGCGGTTCGTCAGCCGGCGGGTCTGGTTGGCATCGAACCTCGCCGTCGTTTTGCTGTCGCCAAACGACAGGTACCCAATGCCTGCTTGAACGAGCGCGTCCCTTCAGCCGGGACTTCTTTCCCGTCACTCTGAAATCTGTTCGACGCGTGATTCTTTGTCAAACGACACAGATCGGAAAATCGGCGGCGTGGGCGGCAGAGGCGAACCAAGTTCGTTCGCCGGGCTATTCGATTTTGAAATCGAAGCGATTACGGCCGTCGGTTTTGACTTCGACCGTTTGTTCTGACTGCGTGTTGTACCTGGCCGGAATGCGTTCCTTGGCGGGGGGCAGCACTTTGCCCGCGGCGTACTCTTCGGGGGTCATGGTTCCTTGAGCTTCAGGCGCGGTGATCTTTACCAGGTACTTGCCCGGCAGCAGGCCCTGTTCGGCAGGGACCGAATAACTGCCGCCGGAAACGAGCGCGCCAACCGTCGGCGTGGTCTCACCCTCGGCGAAGAACTGAATGGTGCCCCCGTCGATGGCCTGCCCCTGCAAGGTCACAGTGCCGGAAAGGGCGTACTTGCCGTTGCTGCTCCCGCCGCAACCGCTGCAGGTGAGCAGAATCGCGATTGCGATACAGGTGCCGGCCGTTTTCAAAATGCTGTGCATGGTGTTTGGCTTTAGTAGTCGCCGACCACTTCGCCGCCGGCCGACGTTCCCAGGCTTTGCCAACTGGTGGCGTTGATGTTGTTCGAAACGAACCGCACGCTGCCATCGCAGAGCGCCGCATTCAAGCCGGCCGGATGCCGGCTGCGGGCACCGAAAACGTAGCCCGCCGTGCGAAATGCGCAAGGTGGATTCGGGGCCTTGGCGTCACACCAGCTGGCGTCACTCCAGGAAAGATCTGGGCTGGTATCGTTCGGCTTCAGCGAAACCACAAAGCCCGCTCCCGTGGCCCACCAGGTGCAACCACGCAAGTCTTTGCGCTGGCCGACGATGAACTCCGAGGCCATCAAAGTGTTGCTGAGGCCGTCGGTGATGAGCGCCAGGCGTTGCGGTGGGCCGGTCATGAACGGCGCCTGTTGAAACGTGAAGCCGTTATAAGTGTCGGTCACCCACTTGGCCGACTCATCGACCGAGGTATTGCCGTAGTTCACGCCGTAATTGTGATAGGTCGTGTTGTTGCCGCCGCTGCCATTGGGCCAGCCCGACTTGTTGCGCATGTCGCTGGGGCACAACCAAAACTTCAGCACTTTGCCCGTCGCGCCGTTGATATTGTCGATGTGATAGTAGTTGCGCCCGCCTGCTTTGCCGTAATCGACATACTGCGCGCCGACACTATTTGCCTCGATGTAATCGAGTGTGGGAGCTTGCCAGGTACCCATGCCCCAGTACGGCGAGATGCCCGGATTGGCCGGAGGCAAACCACCCTTACTATCGGCGTGGTTGTGCATTGCGAGCGCTGTTTGCTTGAGATTATTCAAGCATTGACTGCGCCGCGCGGCTTCGCGGGCAGCTTGCACCGCGGGAAGGAGCAGGGCTACGAGCACGCCGATAATGGCAATGACCACGAGCAATTCAACCAGCGTAAAGGCGCGGGCGCGCCCTTGTCGCTGGCTGCAGGAGAGGTGCAGCCGCATGATGTTACTTCCCACGAATGATCGCAAAGTCTGTCGAAACTATCGCAGGACGTCGGCAAAGGCAGTTTGCAATTGCTTCAGCCCCTTCTCGCCCTGCGCGCCATCGACGACCACGTTCACGCGGACTTCGCTGGTATTGATCAGGTCGAGGTTGATGCCCGCTTCGGCCAAAGCACGGAACATGCGAATCGCCACACCGGTGTGTGTACGCAAGCCGACGCCCGAGACCGAAAGCTTCGCAATCTTAGGGCTATTCGTGACGCCGCGGCAAGCAAGATCGGCGGCGATTTTCTTCGCCACCTCCACGCTATGAGCCAATTGCTCCTGCGGAACCGTAAAGCTGAGCGTTGCCAGTGCCTCGGTGGTGGGGAAGCTCTGCACGATCATGTCGACAAAGATTCCCGCCGCAGCAACTTCCTCGAACACCTTGGCGGCAATGCCCGGGGTATCCGGCACGCCCAGGATGGTCACGCGAGCCTGAGTCGAGTCGAGCGAAACATCGTCGATCGTCAGGTCTTCCATGTTCAAACCTTGCAGGCGAGCGACCACTGCAGCGGCATCGGTGCCCAGGTGCCGAGGCGTCCAAGGCTTGATCGGCGTCGCAGGCGCCTTATCGAGTTCGAACGACGAATGGACCACGCGCAGGGCTTGCTGCGATTGATCGCGGGGCACGAGGACCGAGATTTTGATCTCGCTGGTCGTGATCATGCCGATGTTGATGCCGGCGGTCGCCAGCGCGCGGAACATCTTTTCGGCGACACCCGTTTGCCGAGCCATGCCGAGACCCACAACCGAAACCTTGGCGACGTTGTCGTCGGAAGTGACCGCACCGGCACCCACGAGCTTGGCCGCTTCGCGAACGGCTTCCAGCGAGGCTTCGAGTTCGTTCTTGGGGACAGTGAACGAGATATCGGCTTTACCGCTCTCCCCCACGTTCTGCACGATCATGTCGACCGAGATATTGCGGGCCGCGATACGCGAGAAGATCTCCAAGCTCGTGCCCGGCTTATCCGGAATGCCTTGCACGGTGATGCGAGCTTCGTCCTTGGTGATCGCGGCACCACTCACGGGCATATCGGGCCGCTCGGGTTCGGTGACGATCATCGTGCCGGGAACATCGGTAAAGCTGCTGCGGACGTGAATCGGCGTATCGAACTTCTTGCCGAACTCAATGCTGCGGCTGTGCATCACACCCGCGCCGAGGCTGGCTAGTTCCAGCATTTCGTCATAGCTGATGCGGCTGACGCGGCGAGCTTCGGGAATAACGCGCGGGTCGGTCGTATAGACGCCGTCGACGTCGGTGTAGATTTCGCAAGCATCGGCCCGCAGCACCGCGGCGAGTGCGACCGCCGTGGTATCACTACCACCGCGACCGAGCGTGGTGATATTGAAATCGTCATCGATCCCCTGAAAGCCAGCGGCAATGACGATGTTTCCTTCGTCGAGCATTTTCTTCAGTCGCGCCGTCTCGATGCTCTTGATGCGGGCCTTGCGGAACGTGGCATCGGTCTTCACGCCGATCTGGGCACCCGTGAGGCTCACCGACTTGTGACCGAGCGAGTTAATCGCCATCGCCATGAGCGCACAGCTTTGCTGTTCGCCGGTCGAGAGGAGCATGTCCATTTCGCGGGCTGGCGGCTTGTCGGTGATTTGATTGGCCAGGTCAATCAGGTCGTCGGTCGTATCGCCCATCGCCGAGACAACCATCACTACCTGGTTGCCTTCTTGTTTCGCGCGAATGGCCTTGCGAGCTGCAGCGAGGATCTTTTCGGGAGTGGCGACGCTACTGCCGCCGAACTTTTGCACAATGAGTGGCATGGGACGTTCTGTGAAGGTTAGAGAGAGTGTGTGATTGGGAGGTCGGGAGTCGGAGGTCAGGAGTCGGAGGTCAGGAGTCGGAGGTCAGGAGTCGGAGGTCAGGAGTCGGAGGTCAGGAGTCGGAGGTCAGGAGTCGGAGGTCAGGAGTCGGAGGTCAGGAGTCGGAGGTCAGGAGTCGGAGGTCAGGAGTCGGAGGTCAGGAGTCGGAGGTCAGGAGTCGGAGGTCAGGAGTCGGAAGATGATCACTTGCCCGTATTTTCCCTAGCCCCCAGTTCCTAGTCCCTAGCCCCCAAGAACCACGACATCATTCGCCAGCCTTCCTCGAAGGAAAGCGAAGAGGCACCGGCGGAAACTTCGTCGTAGGTGGTGGCTGCGTCGGGTGCGACGTCGCTGCCGCAAATCGCCAGGGGCACAAAGCCGTGGCTGTGCGTTTTGGTGCGACAGGGCGTTGGATGATCGGGCGAAACCAGAATCCGATAGTCGCCGTGCTTCTTCAGAGCCGCATGGAGCGGGGCGACGATCTTTTCGTCGATCGCTTCGAGGGCTGCGATCTTGGCATCGACGCGACCTTCGTGCGA
This sequence comes from Anatilimnocola aquadivae, assembly GCF_049819085.1. Lineage (GTDB taxonomy): Bacteria > Planctomycetota > Planctomycetia > Pirellulales > Pirellulaceae > Anatilimnocola. Next base: position 7,441,057 of record NZ_CP187419.1, on the reverse strand, counting down.
AGCTTCGTCGGTGGCTTCGACATGCACACAGATGACGTCGGTGCTATCGAGGGCATCGATGGCGTACTGCCCCTTGGCGGCGTAGTCGGTATCGAGATAGCCGGTGGCACCGGGAACTTCGATACGGTCCCAGCCAATGAGCGCCGCGAGACCGCGGAGTAGATCGACGGCCGTGATCATCTTGCCACGTTTCTGATGCAGTTCGTAAAACGGCGTCAGGCTGGGCGTCTTGCCCAGGCCCCAGAGCCAAAGGTTCGTCGCCGGCAATTTACCCGCGACGATGCGCCGTTGATTGACCGGATGATTCGCAAATAGCGGCCGGCTGAAGCCCATCAGCGTATTGAGCAATTCGCTGCCAGGACCGCTGGGCAAGTCATTCGCGACGGACTTGTCCGTAAGATCGTGCGGCGGAGTGGCCCGCGTTTCCTTGCTGAACGGAGCCTTGACCTTCCCGCCACGAAACAACAGCAGGTTGCGATAGCTGACACCCGGCACGAACTCCAAATTGTCAGCACCCAGTTCCTTCTGCGCCGAGATGAGCAATTCCTTCGCTTCTTCCGACGAGATATGTCCCGCCGTGAACGATTTCATCGTCTCGTTCTGCACGGTGACCAAATTGCAACGAATGGCCCAATCTTCCGCCCCCAACTCAATTCCCTGCGCAGCTGCTTCCAGCGGGGCACGACCGGTGAAGTACACATTCGGGTCATAACCAAACAGGCTCAGATTGGCGACATCCGACCCCGCTGGCAGATGCTCGGGCACATTATTCGCGCGACCCACCACGCCCGCTTTCGCAATTTGATCCATCGCTGGCGTCTTCGCAGCCTGCAGCGGCGTCTTCCCGCCCAATGAATCTTGAGGTTCGTCGGCACAACCGTCGGGGATGATAATGGCGTACTTCATGGGGAAAGTTCTGAGTTCTGAGTTTTGAGTTTTGAGACAGGAAGGACAGGTTTACTTGTACTTGCCGCCTCGCAGGCCACTTTGCTTAAGGTATTTGATGAGACCGAGAATCATGCGACTGATTTCGTCTGCTGAACTCGAAAGTGCTTCGAAGGTGGTTTGTGAAATGTAGGTTTGATCAACCGCGATGTAGAGTTGGGACCGCACTTCGGCGATGGAACCTTTCGCAATTGCGAGAAACTGTATGAATTCGACGTTACCTCCGCGTTCCGATCCTTCCGCAATGTTGCTCATTACCGAAACCGCCGCCCGTCAGATCTGATCCTTAAGCGCGAAGTCCTTCGCGAACTCGGTGCCTCTCGTGCAATCATAAATGTTTCGGGTTAGCTCTCTGGCATTTTTCCAAACTTCCAACTCCTCAAAACGATGGAAGGTTGCCATTGATCCCTCGACTCTTTCTGTTGCAGACCACCAAACCTTTTCTTGTCTCAGAACTCAAAACTCAGAACTCAGAACTTTTAATCGAGTACCCGCATGCGTACCGCGTTGGGTCGAACGGAGGAGAGCTTGCCGATTTCAGTCATGGCGCGTTGGGTGGCACCTTCGGTGGCTTGGGCAGTCATGATGACGAGGGGAACGATGGATTGGCCGCCGTCTTCTTCGCTGGGTTCGTGCTGGATGACGCTGGCGATGGAGATTTGGTTGCGACCGAGGACGCCGGTCACTTCGGCGAGGACGCCTGGGCGGTCTTCCACGGTCAGGCGAATGTAGAACCGGCTGGTGAGTGAGGCGTGATCGCACTGCTGCACCCGGGCTTCACCTTTTGACCAGAGTTCGACGGTGCGGAAGGTGATCGGGGTGCGGCCGACGGCCATATCGATCATGTCGGCAACGACGGCCGAGGCGGTTGGCATTTGGCCGGCGCCGAGACCATGGAAGAAGATCGGACCGACGGCATCGCCCACGACACTGATCGCGTTGTAGGCCGAGCGGACTTCCGCGAGCGGAGTGCCGATCTTCACCAAGTTCGGCGTCACATGCAGTTCCAGGCCGTTCTCGCGCAGTTTGGCGACCGCGATTAGCTTGATGCGATAGCCCAGTTCGCGAGCATAGTACAAGTCAGCAGCGTCGAGCGTATCGATGCCGACGCGGGGGATATCGTTCCAGTGAACTTGCGCGCCGAAGGCCAGATGCGCGAGAATCGCGAGCTTCTGGGCAGCGTCGGCTCCGCTCACGTCCATCGTCGGGTCAGCTTCAGCATAGCCGCGAGCTTGAGCTTCTTTCAACGCTTCGGCGTAGGTTTCGCCTTGCTCGTCCATTTGCGAGACGATGAAGTTGCTCGTGCCGTTCAAGATGCCGCGCAGCGAGAGGATTTGATTCGCCGAAAAGCATTGGCTGATGTTGGTGATGATCGGAATGCCGCCCGCGACGGCAGCATCGAAGGCGATCGCGCGGCCCAGTTCGCGGGCTCGGTCGAAGATCTCGGGGCCATGTTCGGCCAGCAGCGCCTTGTTGGCGGTAACCACGTCTTTGCCGCTTTCCAGCAGCTTGAGCATGATCGTGCGGGCTGGTTCGAGGCCGCCGACCAGGTGCGCGACGAGCTTGATCTCGGGATTCTTGGTGATGCGGGTCAGATCGTCCGAGAGGGTAACCGTTTTGGGGAGCGCGAAGTCGCGGGCCTTGGTAGGATCGGCCACGACGACTTCTTCGACCCACAGGGTGCGGCCGGCATGACGGCCGGTTCGGTCGCCATGATCGATCAGCAACCGGGCGACGCCAGCCCCCACGGTGCCCATGCCCACGAGGGCAACTTTTGTAACTTGCATGCGGCCTGCATCCACCACTGAAGCGACCCTTTCGGGCCAGAAACAAACTTCCCATGCTATTCAGCCCCTAGTCGGACCGTCAAGCGGCGGCGCGGTGCCAGACAGGGAGTTACGTCGCGTGAGACGCGGAAAAGTGCGAAAGAAACGCCAACTCACCAGAAAGTGGTGTTTCCGTGCCAGGGAAAGTAGTTGGGGCGGTCGCCGCCAAAGCGGAACTCGACCCCTGCCATCAGCGAAAAGCTGTGCATCGCATCGACGTGCGTCGTGCCAATCGAGAAGTTATCGACGATGTCGAAGCGAACCGAGAACCAGGGGGAATAGAAGTGCTTCAGGCCCACGCCGATGGGCATCGTCAGGGCGGTGTCGTCGATGAACTGACCCCGCTCGTTCTCGTAACGGAAGTTGGCAAAACCAAGTCCCGCTGAGATGTAGGGCCGCCAGCGGGAATCTCCCCAGGGATAATGCAGCACCGAAACATCCATGTAGTAATTGCGGCTGGGCTCATCGATCGGCGCGCCTGTGATTCCGTTGAAGGTCTCGTTGCGCGAGAAGGCGTAGCGACCTTCCCAGCCCCAGAAGTGGTCGAAGTCGTTGCCGAGGCGAATGCCCAGTAGCGGCGCGTTGTCTTGTTCGACTCGCCCGGAATCGAGCTCGTCGTTGAGAATGCCGCCGATGAACACGCCCCAGTACCAGGGGCGATTTCGCCAGCTGGTGCCGGTCAGCGGCTCGCCCCAGCCTGTGTGGCGGGCTACGTCGTTGGGGTCGCCGTGCTCGAACCAGGGAGCCCGAGGCTGCCCGTGACCATGATGCCCGGGAGGTGGTCCATAGTGCTCGTAAGCGGGAGCATCGGCGGGCCAGCCTGGAGCGGTGTTCTGTTGAATGAGTGAGCGTTCGCCCGGCGGCGGCACCGGAACGAGTTGTGGCTCGCCCGATGGCCCCAAAGGATCACTCGGCGACCCATCGCGCAGTGGAGAAGGAAGAGCTTCGGTCGCTTGCGCTTGGATCACCTCCGAGCGCAGTGGATTGGTAGGTGCAGCGCCCCCAACTTTGCGAGCCGGGGTGGGCGAGCGGAAGGTTTGTCCGCTGGCAACAGGCGAAGCCAGCGCGCACAGGCCCAGCACCGCGAGGGTGATCGCGCATTTCGTGCTACGACCGCTGAAGAGCATGGAGTGTGGCCTATTGGCAGAATCTGCTGCCGCGTGTGGATAAGCGGCGGGATTCTGCTGATGCCACCAAATCGCGTCAAGAGAGAGTGGGAGGTTCCGGCGAGATAATGAAAGAAATCTGCTGCCCACCAGCGTAGTCATCTTGCTCCGCAAGATGATTCTTCTCGACCTGCTGGTCCGATTCTCGCTGCTTTCATCTCGGCGGAGCGAGATGACTACGATGGGGGCGATTTGCGCTGCTTTCATCTCGACGGAGCGAGATGACTACGGTGCGGGTGACTCAATTGCCGCTAGCACGGGTGAACCTGCGCGAACCCGCCGTGTCTGTTCGCGTTATGGATACCATTTGGAACTTTATCGAAAAGCAATTTGCCGAGAACCAACTTTTCTCCGGCGGTTTGATCCTGATGATCGCCGGCGGTCTCATTGCGTACTTTCGAGACATCCCGAGCACCTGCTGGTCGTGGATCAAATCGCGGTTTGTGTACGAGGTCGATATTCTCGATCGCGAACAGGCCTTCGATTGGCTCGACCAGTGGCTGGCACAACATCGCTATGCGACGCATCGCGCGCGCTGGCTTACGGTGCGGACTCGGGCCGTCGAATACAAAGATCGGCAAGAAGATCCACTCGGCGATCATCGGCCGCGCATCATGTTCACGCCGGCTCCCGGCACGCACATGCTGTTCTTTCGAGGTCGGCTGGTGATCTTGCATCGCATCCGCCCCGAAGCGAACCAGGCGACTCAACAGCCTGTGAACACGCGGGAATCGTTTAGCCTGACCATCTTCACACGCGATCGAAACATCGTGCTCGCGCTGCTGCAAGAAGCTCGGGAAGTGGCGATGCCGCAAGGTGACTCGCGGCTGACCGTGTATCGCAACCAGTGCATGTCGTGGGGCGAGCAGCTGCAACGCTGCCCACGCTCGGCCGATTCGGTCGTGCTGCCAACGGGTGTAATGGAGAACCTGATCGCCGACAGCCGGCGGTTTCTCGAGAATCGTAACTGGTACCTGGAGCGAGGCATTCCGTATCGTCGTGGTTACTTGCTGTACGGTCCGCCGGGAACGGGCAAGAGTTCGACCGTCGTGGCCATTGCATCGGCACTGAAGATGGATATCGCCATCCTCAATCTGGCCGGATCGTCGCTCGACGATAGTGAGTTGGCGGAGATTCTGTGCGAATTGCCCGTGAACGCTCTGCTGCTGATCGAAGACATCGACTGTGTCTTTGTGCAGCGCGAAGCGACCGAAGACAAGCACAACAAGGTCACCTTCAGCGGCCTGCTGAACGCGCTCGATGGCGTGGCGGCTGGCGAAGGTCGGCTGCTGTTCGCAACAACCAATCACCGCGAACGACTCGACGCGGCCCTGATTCGTCCGGGTCGCATCGACCGCCAGTTGGAAATTGGTTATGCCAATCGAGATCAGATTGGTCGCATGTTTCTGCGATTCTTCCCCAGCGCCGATCCGGCGCTCGTGGAATACTTTGCCAGCACCATGCCCGATTGCCGGCTGACCATGTCGGCCGTGCAAACACTGCTGATCGAGCACGCACATTCGCCCGAAGACGCCTGTGCAGCGCTCGACGATTGGCTGGCCGAGCAAGGCCACGCTGGTTGGCAACAGCCTGGTCCGCTCCTGGCTAATCCGCTCTTGTCGGATCAGGCTGGCTCAACCAAGAACCTCTCGCTGCCCAAGACACCGTTCTGCGTGGGCCTGTAAGGCGTCCGTAGCCGCCCCATCGACCACTGCTCCCTCGCCAGTCGCGGGGTTGCGGTGTGTCGTTTCATTACAGCTGAAAGCGAAACGTCCGGCAGATCGTTCGCCAGGCGTGTTGAGCCAGCGTCAGAGTGCCGGCGTGAATGCGGGCCTGGCCCGTTCCTTCCGAGATCCAGCGGTCATCGGTTTCCTGCAGCGGCACGCTCGCTTGAAAGGTTTCCGAGAGCGGATGCTCTGCGCCGCTGTGACCGCTTCGCGTGGGAATGCGCCCGCCCGCTTTGGCCGAGAGACTCGGCGGCAGGGCCTGCCAAGGCTGTTCGGAAATATGCTCGATCTTGCCGTGTACTTTTCGCCCAGGCCATTGGTCGAGAATCAGTTCCACTTTTTGCCCTGGCCGCACAAACTCCATCGCGTTTTGATCGATGGCGAGAACCGCTTCGAACGAACCCGATGGAGCCAATTTGCCGAGCAGCGTTCCCTTGTCGAGAAACGCGCCGTGATTGCGCGCCGTGAGCGGTCGCCCTTCCCAACTGGCCAAGGTGACCTTGTCTTGGCTGGGCTGCTTCTCGGGGGGCGGCAACAACTGCCCGGCAAAGGGGGCGACGATCGTCAGTTTTTGTAGTTCCACTTCGCGTTGTTGCAATTGCGTTTGCAAAGCGGTGAGCGCTTCGTCGGTTTGCGCCAGATCGAGCAAAGCATTGGGGTCGACGTGAGCCCGTTGTCGCAGGCCGTCGATCTTGGCGAGCAGGCCATCGCGCTGGGCTCGCAGTTTTTGCGCGGCGATCTCGGCATCGACATTGCGCAGTTGCACCAAAGGTTGACCTTGCTGCACGGAGCCTTGCGAGGTCCAGACGTGGACGACTTCGCCGGGTACTTCGACGTAGATGGCTTCGGCCCCTTGAGGCTGCAGCAGCACCGCGCAGGTGATGTTGTGTGGCAGCGGCACGCAGAAGATCGCGGCCAAAATTGCCGCGCCTGCGACTCCGCTCATCAACACCCGCGACGTCTTCATCGTATTTCTCCGGCCGGGAACTCGAAACAGTTGAATCACGCGCCACGCAGGTATCAGGATCATCGCCGCCAGCGACATCAGCACCATCGCTTGCCCGACAACAGCCAACCCGTAAGGCTTGAAAACCTGCGTCAAAAACCAGAGCACCGAAAAGGTGACGAACCAGCCGTAGCAAGTCGAGGCAATCGCGAAGAGGACGAACCAGATCTGCCCCTTGGCGGGCAGAAACGGGTCGACGCTTTCTTTCATTCCCAGCAACCACGCGCCGGCTTTGCTTTTAACGAGTGCCGTCGCCTTGGGTCGCAGGTTCGGGATCTCAAGCAGGTCGCACAGAATGTAGTAGCCGTCGTATCGCATCAGCGGATTGGCGTTGAACATCAGCGTGCTAACGGAACAGACGAACATGGTGTTCAGGCACAGGTGATGCACCAGCCCAGGTTGCGAGAACCACCAGATCCAGGTGCAGATCGAGGCGAGCAATAACTCGACGTACATCCCCGCCGCGCCGATCATCGCCCGCTTCCATTTGCTGCGAATCACCCACGAATCGGTGACGTTGCAATAGAGGCAAGGTGTGAAGACCAGCAGCATTAAGCCCAGTTCGTGCGATTGCCCGCCGTAGCGGCGACAAGCCACGCCGTGACCGAATTCGTGCAGCACCTTCACCAGCGACATGACGACCGCGAGCAGCAGCCAATTGCTGACGGCGAAGAACTCGCGGAATTGCGGCAGGCGGCTGGAGAACTCTTGCCACTGGGCGGCGAGTAGCAGGCCGGCGGATAGCGCGAAGCAAACGCCGAGCAAAAGTGCAAAGGGCGCGAAGAGCCAACCAAAGCAAGTGTTGAGAACGGTGAGAATTGCATCGGGATCGATGCCGCGAAACCGCATCGCCAGCGGATTGCTGAGGGTTGCCCAGAAGCGTTTTCGTTCGCGCGTCTCGTGTCGCTCGCGCAGCGATTCTCCTTGGCCCTCGGCCAGCGAGACAATCAAGTTGCTGCGATGGAGCATCGTCAGCAAATGTTGCAGAGCCGCGACGCTCAATTTTTGCGGTGCAAATTGGGCTTCGAACCGCTGGCGCATCTCGTCGAGGCTGGTCTTGCCATCGAGCCAAGTGAGCAGCGTGTATTCTTCTTCTTCGAAGCGGAAGTATTTTAGTGCCAGCGGATCTTTGAGCACCCAGCAAGAGCGACCCTGCCAAGACTGCTGCACGATCTCCAAGTCGGCGCGCATGCGCAGTCCCAGCGTGCGGCTGGTGCTGGAGGCGTAGAGGTCTTGGAGAGAGGTTTGCATGAGAATGTCGCTGATGCTGCTTACTGCGTGCTGATGAACATCGTGGCGGTCATACCGGGGCGGAGGACGGGGTGCCCTTGTTCGGTGCGGTTTTGCACTTCGGCACGGACTCGGTATTTGTTGCCCGCCTGCACGAGCGGACTAATAAAGGTGACCACACCGGGCAATTGAGCAGTGCGTCCTTGGGCGAGCGTCACTTCGACGTTTACGGGCTTGCCAGAAATCGCTTCGGGACCGACTTCGCTGGCCGAGAGAAAACCTTCGACGCGCAGCCGGTCAACACGCACGATTTGCAGCACCGGCTCGCCGATGTTGACCCATTCACCCTTCTCGTGAAACAAGTTGACGACCAGGCCGTCGATGGGAGAAATGATCTTGCGGCGAGCGATCCCTTCGTCGGCCGCATCGACGGCTGCCTGCCGTGCTTCGGCACCCATCCGGGCGATCTTCATTTCCAGCTTGCTGCGGTCGATCTGTAACTCGTCGCGTCGCTTGGCGAGTTTCAGTTTTTGAATATCGCCGACCGTCACCGCGCCGGAGTTTCGTTTTTCGATACCCAGCGCGCGATCTAGTTCCGCAGCAGCCACTTCGAAGGCGGCTTCTGAGTAGCGAGTTTCGATATCGTCATTGGCTTTGGCCAGCGCAGCATCGCGATCTTGAATCGCCGCCAACTTTTGCAGCTGTGACTGACGGTCGTCGATCTGCGCGAGCAGTTGACCCGTGCGCACGTATTCACCTTCGGTCACCGCCACGTTCATCAACGCGCCGGCTTCTTTCGCCGGTACTTGCACGTCTTCGATGAGCGAGACCAGGCAGTGATTCATCTGCACCTGGCCGTTCACCGGATGCGCCGAGGTGCTGCCGTACTGCGCCCGCACCGGCGCTGGCGTGTTGCCCACGAGTTGTGGCTCTGCGACCTGTGCTTGCCCGGGCAAGGCCAATAGCGGACGCGACGGCGGCGCAGCATACAGGCCCAGCGCCGTAACGCCGGTCATGCCGGCGGCGATCAGACCGTAGCGGAAAATCGAGTTCGTGATTTGCACTGGCGACTCCTACAACCAAAACAACACTTGCGATTGCACGGTCTCGAGCAAGTCGCAGAACCAGACAAAACCCAGCGAACGCTCGCCGCAATACAACTTGCCGGTCACCGTCACCTGGTCGTGCAGCTCCGGCAATTGCGACTTGTCGACCTGCACGCGGACGAGGATGGTGTTTCCTTCGTCGCCGCGCACTTGGGCCGTATGTTCGATCTCGACCACCTGGCCGACAAACGTCTGCCCCGGATGGCTGGCCAGCGTGAAGGTCACTTCCAAAGGCTGACGAGCGGCCTGCTGGGATTTCATCGCTTGCGCGGCAGCTAGATGCTTCAAGCGACGCTCGGGAACGTACAGTTCGAGCTCCCACGGACCCTTTGGATCAGCCAGCGAGAGCAATGCCTGGCCACGTTCGACCGGGCGATGCAACAGCTGTTGTTCCACCTTCCACGTCACCACTTGTCCCGCTGCCGGGGCAACGATGCGCAACTGTTGCTGCTTCTGACGAAACAGCGCCAGTTCTCGTTCGAGATTACTGGCACGCTGTTTGAGCTCGAGCAGTTCCGCAGCGAGACGATTTTCGTCGGCTGCTGTCAGGCGAGTTCCCTGACCATTGCGATTATCGAGCAGGGCCCGTTCGGTCGCGGCGATTTGTTCGACGATGGTGCTTTGTTCGCCGAGAATCGTGGTCAGTTGCTCTTCCAAGTCGTGGCTCGACAGTTCGACGAGCGTTTGACCAGGTTGCACAAAATCGCCGTGGCGCACTTCGAGCTTATCGACGACTCCCGCGAGCTGCGCGAAGACTTCGCGGCGATCGGCAGGCTGCAACTTGCCGCGGGCGGCCACTTCAAAATCGGCAGGGACAAAGAACAGCGCCGCGATGACCCCGGCCAGCAGCAGGAGCACGGCAGCTGTTTTGGGCATCGCTCGCAAAGAAGCGACGCCGCCGAGATTGCCGAGCATCTTCCACAGCGGCAGAAAGAGAATGCTTTGATGCGACAAGACTGCCGCCAGTGCTGACGCGCTGTGCTGGGCAACCAGGTTAACGCGCGAAGCCAAATCACCCGCCGCACGATCGTCAGAAAGCTGTTCGACGACAATTGCACCGAGCAGCGGTAACTCGCTGGCTCGCACGGGCTGGTCGGTTTTCGCGGGCTGAAGTGTCAGCGGAATCACGCCGAGCAACCGCGCATGCGATTGATCGAGATAGGCTTGCAGCGCCGCTTCGATTTGCGGCGGAGTATCTCGGCTTTCATGCGTATGCCACAAAGGCTCGCGCGCCTTGAGAACGCAGCGTGTCAGTTCGGCCAGGCGCTTCACTTGCACGGCACGGCGGTCGAGCGAATCAAGTCCACTAATCGCCAACACTTCGCAGCGGCCGTTTTTCCACAGCAAGAGCGAAACGCGATCGCAGCCGGCAATTCGGCGACCTTCGTTCACAATGGCATAAGCCGTCGGTAGTAACTCCAGCGAGCGATGCACGGCTAAGACGAACTGTTCAAGCTGTTGCCACACCGCCTGGCGGTCGCGCATTTGCTTCAAATGCTGCGTCTTCAAAAAGTCGCTGGCCAGTTCGGCCATCTGCACGAGAAATCGCAAATAGCCACGCTGCGTTGTGGGTCCGCCCCCTGCTCGTTGAAAAACTTCGACGATGGCCTGCGTTTCACCTTCCAGCAGTAGCGGCGCCAGGACCAACAAATGCTGCGTCGGATTGTCGGGCGATTGCGCGTTGGCAGCGCCCGCGGCATGGGGCGGCACCACGAGCGCTTGCTTCGATTCGGCCACGCGCAGCAGCAGGCCGCGATGTCCCGGCGGGTCGGTCGTGGCCGACATTCCCGTTGCCGGCAAGTTGGCGTGATAGGCGAGTTGCAGCGTCTCGCCCTTCTTCAGCCATACGGCTCCGCCGACGGCAGCCATCGCGGCGAGAACTCGCGAGAGAAAGCCTTCGTAGAACTCCTTCGCCGAAACATCGGACGCGGCCAGTTGAGCCACTTCGTTGACGAGTTGGCGGATCTCGTTGCGCGTATCACTCAGCAGCGCAGGATCGACCGGTTCGGTCGTGGCGGTAGCGGTGTGTGTCGAGACGACTGAACCGGGCACAAAGGGCTGCTGGGGGTTCGGAAAGCTCGACGACGATTGCGGAGTTGCCAGCGACATGATGCTTGCAGTTTCTCGCTTGGAAGGAACATGGCTGTTGGCGCGGCAAAGCGCCCGGGCCCTATTCTTCCTTCGGCTTCGGCAGAGTCTGCTCTGTCGCTACGCCCGCTACTGGCGTTACAGCTTGCCACAATCAGAACTTTTGGGTGGCAACGATCAGCCTGCGTTGAGCCATCGGCGGCGATTGCATTGCTGGCAGATGGCTATGAGCTAAGTAGCGGCGCAGGGATCTATAGTCGTTAATGGCTTGCCCAGCACCGCACTGACAGCCGTATTGTTTGTACGAAGAGCGCAGACACGGAACGGTTGCGCTTCACTCTGAGTCCGGGCTTTTAGAATTGCGTCGTTGAATGGATTCACGAAGAAAAGCTGCTTTCAATAGCGCATCACAATGCGACTCTCGATCGCTATTCTGTTGGTGAGCCATTTCAATCCTTTCGCCGGCAACTTTGAGCGACTGGCGATACCAACGGTGGTTGCCTTGGTGGTCTGCGAACCAAGCGAACAAGATCGCCGCCGTTGTCGTTCCCCAGAACAAATCACGTAAGTTGATTCTCATATACTGCGATTTTAATCGAGCACGAATTCGCTCCGCCAGAGTTGTTGGCGGAATGGCTTATCGCCCCCCTGCTTAATGTTCTGTCACTTGACCGGAAATGCTTCACGGCAGTGTTTTTTCCAGTCGGCGGTCAACTTGTTAAAGTCCGTTTTGAAGACGGTTGCCAGATGTGGCTCCAGCTTGGTGCTGTCCGCCTGTTGAAGGGCGGTGATTAGCTCTTTGAGTTGAGGTTGATAGCCCGGATCTCGCAGCAATAGGCTGCACAGGGTGGCAGCTTGCCAGTAGTCGGTCGTGGCAATTGGCTGGCCGGAGGTGAGCTTTCGCATGTCGAAGTCGCCGCGGGCCAGACCGGCTTGAACGATCTCGGGGACATTCTTCTGTGGATAGATCTGCAGCTGATAGTAAGTGGCCAGTCCTTCTTGCAGCCATTCTTGTTCGTTAGCCAGTTGCAGCCGCGATTCAATCAGCGAGTGGACAAACTCGTGCACAAAGACGGGTCGCTTCTCACCTTGCTGCGGATCCCAACCAGCTGTGGCCCAGCCCAGAATCGTAAAGCCATTGCTCTTCGGTATGGCTGCTTCTTTGCCAAACTGCTGAGCCAGGCGAGGTGGAAACTGTTCGTATTCTTCGCGCGTGGCGAAGATCAGCAGTCGCGCGGGCGATGTTGCCGGGAGTAGCGGCAAATCCTTGTTCATTTTCTCCACGACCGGCACGAGCAAATCGGCCACCACATCCGGCTTGCACTCGGCAGCATTGGTAGCCACCAGAAACCCCTCGCGTTCTGCCGTCTTGATTTCCTTCTCGGTTGCCTTAGGAAATGCGATTGGCACGACTGCGGCGAGCGGCAATGCGGGCCGCGGTTTGACATTCAGATCGACCTGTAAGCCATCGACGCTGAGGTGGCTCTCTTCGCGAAAGCCGAAGCCCAGCCGATTCACTGCCGGCCAATTGCCAACCCGGCCATTCACGGGCGCGATCCACTCGCAGGGAACTTCGACCTGTTGCCAGCCACTCCCTTTCACGACCAACTTGCGAGCAAAAAGCGCGCGATTGGCCCCATCGAAGAACTGCAGATCGAACGTGCAATCGGCATCCCGCTTGGCCTCGCCGGCGGACCGAAAGACCCAGAACGAAACTCGCTCGGCCCGTTCCCAGGCCACGCGGGGCAGTTCCTTCTTCGTGGCGAAGTAAGAGCCGGCCTGAGCATCGAGTTTGACGACCTGCCCACCGGGAAGCAGATCGTCCTTCTTCGCCGCGCGAGGCTGTTCGGCCACCTCATGCGGTTCGCGAGCGGCGGACAGTTTGCCAATCGCCGACCATTGGCTGCCCAGTCCTTGCTGCTCGAAATCCCAAATGACTTTAGTGGCTTGCTCTTGCGCGATGGCTGCGCGCGCGAGGCAAACGGCAACAAAGAACGTCAGTACAAGTCGAACGCTGGTCATAGAAAACCTCGTCGTCGCCGGTCATTTCAGAAACAGCTTCCTGCAGCGCGCACACAGGAACGAATCTCCTATAATGGCGACTTTCCAACCTCAATAGAAGCCGCTGGAATTTGGTTGCCCGAATGGTTGCTTTGGAAATCGTGCTGCTGGCCGCGCATCTGGCTTGCATGAATATTGCTGCCGGTGCGCCGCTCGTGGGATTGTGGCTGGAATGGAAAGACCGCCGTGGCGATGGCGTCGCCGGGCAAGCAGCCAACTATCTGGCCTCGGCAACCGTGATCGCCCTGCTTGTCGGCGCGGTGCTGGGGCTTACCGTGGGTTGGCTGCGGTGGACACCCGAATATGCGCATGTCTGGCAAGTGCAACTGACTCACAAGTTGAATAACGGCCTCATTCAACTTGGACTCTCGTTCGCATTACTCGTTGGCTATTGGATTTGGCGGCAGCGAGTGCTGATCCCAACTCGCGCGGGATTTGTAACTCGCAGTTCGTTGCTACTATTTGCCAGCACCAACTTGCTGTATCACTTCCCTCCGCTGCTGATCGTTGCCGGCAAACTCGAACAGGGTGCATTTGTTGAACACAACATAAATCCCGACGTAGTAATGACTCCCCGCACTTTTTTCACGCTTTCGACGCAGCAAGACGTTCCCGCAATGTCCGTTCACTTTGCCCTGGCCTCGGTCGCAATGGCCGGCCTGCTGCTGCTGGGGCTCGCCCTGCGGCGAATGAAGATCGACGACGAAATTCGCAACGCCAAACGCATTGCCTTGTGGGGAGGCTGGGCCACCTTTGGTGCCACTGGCCTGCAACTCGTTGTGGGACTTTGGTTACTCTCGACCACGCCGCAGCAGGCAGAACTTACCGGTTCATCGCTTTGGCCGACGTTGTGCCTGGTCGCTTCACTGGCGCTAGTGATGTGGTTGTTGCGAGAACTGGCCGATGTCACGCTGGGCGAATGCAGCCGCAAATCGCTCGTCTGCTCGATGATTGCCATGACGGGCGTGATCTTGCTGATGACCGCTGCCCGGACGTTATCGAGACCGCAACCAGTGGCTGCCAGTCAATCCAAGATCGTTCACCACCGACAAGACTTCGCCGTGCCGTTCGCCGGCCCTGCCAATCCATCCTAGAGACACATCATGGAAAACATCGTTCTGAATGATCCTGGCAGCGGGGCGACGGCTGAGGTGCTCGTCAGCTTGGGGTTCAATTGCCATCGCTTCACCGTGCCGCATCGCGGGCGACACGTGGACCTCATTTGGCGCACGCCGACGTTTCTCACTGGGACCGATCGGCCGTCGCGCAGCGGCATTCCACTCTTGTTTCCGTTCCCGGGTCGCATTCGCGGCACCGAGTACGTGTGGGAAGGCAAGACCTATCATATTCCGGCCAGCGATGCCTTTGGCAATGCGATTCATGGCTTCGTGCATACGCGGCCGTGGCGCGTGATCGAACGCGACCGGCGGAGCATCGTCGGACAGTTTCAAGCGAGCGTGGACGATCCGAACATTCTCACGCAGTGGCCCGCCGATTTTCGCATCACCGCCAACTACGATCTTTCCGGCGGCATCCTGCGAATGGCTTACCTGATTGAGAACCCTAGCGATGTGCCGCTCCCTTGCGGCTTCGGCACGCATCCGTATTTTCACTTGCCGTTTCTCGATGGCCCACCCAAGAATTGCCTCGTGCTGTTGCCGGGAAGAGAAAAGTGGGAACTCGACCAGATGTTACCCACGGGCCAGCGCTTGCCGCTCGAGAACGTGGCCGAGTATCGCGCGGGTGCGCCGTTCGGCGGCTTGCAGCTCGACGATGTGTTCACCGGTCTCGATTTCGATGATGGCTGGTGTCGTAGCCACATTTACGATCCGGCCGCCAAACTGGCGCTGCACATCAGCTTCTCTTCGGTGTTTCGCGAGTGCGTGGTCTTCACGCCGCCGCATCGCGAGGCCATTTGCATCGAGCCCTATACCTGTGTGCCCAACGCGGCTGAACTTGCTGCCAACGGCATCGACTCCGGGCTGCAAGTGCTTGGGCCAGGCGAATCGTTCGTCGCTCGCGTGGAACTCGCCGTGAGTGAGGTCGATCTCAGCGCGTAAGGCACGAAAGACAGCGGGCCATTAAAACCGGTTCTGCCGGTCTTGCTTGCCTGGGCGGAAAACTTGCGGCTCGGTCTGCTGGCGGGTCGATGTTCGAAAGCATGACGACGCGCATTGGAACTACGCAGGAGTCGTCGCCGGAACGGAAGCTAGCGCCGGACACCACCACTTTTAACCTCCCCCTGGGCTGGCGAATCGGCCTCAGCGTGGCTTTGCTTTTGCATTTGCTGGCAGTGTTTCTGCCACCATTTCAATTTGCTTGTCGCGTAGGGAACGGCTCTTCGTCTCCCTTTGCCGACGGCCTGACTGCTTGGTTTCGCCCCTACATCGGTGCGATGTATCTCGACCACGGCTACTTCTTCTTTGCTCCGAACCCGGGGCCCAGTCACTTGGTGAAATACAAGGTCGAGTTTGCCGATGACCGCGAGCCGATCGAAGGTCGCTTTCCGAATCTCCAAGAGCAACAGCCTCGGCTGAAGTATCACCGGCACTTCATGATTGCCGAAGCGCTCTACAACCAATACGAGTCTCCCACCGCTCCGCCCGAGCCTTCGCCGCCGCCGCTCAACAGCGAACAAACCGAGCGCGATCGCCGGCTGCATGCCGAACGCGTCAACGCGCATCAAATCAACCTGCGGCTATGGCAGTTCCGTCGCCGTCAATATGACGAAATGAAAAAGTCGCTCGAAGAACACCTGCTCCACGTGCACGGTGGATCGAAAGTCACCCTGACTCGCGTCGAGCATCGACTCCTCAGTCCCTTCGAAGCGAGCGACCTCGGGCTGCGTCCGAACGATCCCGCGACCTATGTCGATTTGCGTGAAGCGCCTGCAACTACGCCGAGCGGAGTGAACCCATGAGCCCGCTCGTCAATGCAATCGCTGAATGGTTCACCGCGGTGTGGTCAGCCTGGAACCGGTTCTGGTTCAAGCCCGATCAACCGCATACGCTGGCGCTGGTGCGGATCTGTGCCGGCGCGATGTTGCTCTACACGCACCTGGTGTGGGCGATCAACCAGCAGATGTTTTTGGGACGCGAAAGTTGGATCAATGGTCCGACCGCTGCGCTCATGAACACGACCGTCGATGGACGGAACTATGCGTGGAGCTACCTCTACTACGTCGACTCGCCATTTCTGCTGGGTGTGCTGAACCTGGCAGCAGTGGTCGTGATGTTCATGCTAATGATCGGCTTTTACACCCGAGTTGTGTCTGTGCTGGCCTTCATCATCACGCTCTCGTATTGCCATCGCTTGACCGGCAGCCTGTTCGGGCTCGACCAGGTGAACGCGATGTTTGCGACCTATCTGATGATTGGTCCCAGCGGAGCGGTTTACTCCGTCGATCGCTGGTTGGCCGAACGTCGGGGCACCGCAACGCCGGTTGTTCCCTCGACCATGACGAACATTGCCATTCGCTTGCTGCAGTTGCACATGTGCGTCATCTACTTATATGGCGGCATCGGCAAAGCGCGTGGCGAATTGTGGTGGGACGGCAGCGCCTGCTGGTACGCAATTGCTAACCTCGAATACCAATCGCACGATCTCACCTGGCTCGTGCGCTATCCCTGGTTCATTGCCCTGCTCACACACATCACGCTGTTCTGGGAAGTCTTCTATTGCTTCCTGGTGTGGCCGAAACTGACTCGCCCCATCTGCCTTACTCTGGCAGTCGGCGTGCATCTGGGGATCGCCCTGTTCCTGGGCATGCCCACCTTTGGGCTGGCGATGATCATCGGCAACATGGCGTTTGTCTATCCAGAACTGATCGCGGCAGTCGTGGGCCTGAAATGGCTGCGACGCTCCGCGGAAGCCAAGCCCGCTGACGTACCTGTCGTGCGTGGTACAACCACTCGCGCCAACATGCGCAATCAACTGGCCTAGTCGCCACAGCATGGTTCATCGCTGAGGTGCCTGTCGCCGTGCTCTGATGCGCGGACCGCCAGCCACTCAGCGTAGGCTCGTCGTTCAACGTACGGCCCTTCTCCTCCAGCTAGGCCCATCGTACTCGGTGTGATGTGGTGTGGTGTTGTTGAAAAATTGTTAACTGTGTGGTTGACAATGGTTCGCCGCCATGAGCTAATAGTGGGAAGTTCTCTGCGCTGCTGAGGGGATGTGCGGTCGGACGGCGTCGTGCCCGCAGGCGTTGATCGCTAGGGCTGTCTGAGAAGTTTTCCAGAAACCAGCCCGGTTGTTGGACAAACAGGATGAGTTGCAAAGCTTCCCTGAGAGTCGCAAAGGAAAGTCCATTGACAACTTGCGGCAAAATTCAGAAGCAAGCACCTGTCCAAAAACCTAGGGGGTTTTTGGACGATTACGGTGTGCGTCGAGAGGAGAACCTGAAGCCGGAATGCGTGACAAGGAGCGATCGATCGACGACTAGGTCACGATTTGCCTGTGGTCAACTTTCGGACTGGTGCAATTATTCAGACGAGCAAACTTCGTTACACGTTTGGTCTCGCCGGCGCCGATGGAAGGTGTAGCGATCATGGAAGCTGAAGGGCCTGCGGCAGGATTGCCGAGGCGGCGAGATCGTGACTTGTGGATAGCATGGACGGCCCCTTCGCTGCCCGCTTTTCCCAAGCACCCAGCCGTGGCTCATCAACCGCACCCCGCCCTTCGTCTCCATCTCGAAGATCAACCGACCGCAGCTCCGCTGCCTCCGGGCGAGCTTTCGCTGCAGCTGCTGAACGAAGCGTTTGCTCGCGCCACCGGTTGGCAACTTCAATATCAGGCTGGCATCCACACCGACAATGGTCAGCGCTGGAGCGCGCCGGTCACCGGTGCTACGCCCGAGACGACTGGCCGGCTGTCGCTCGTGCCCGTTGCCCCCATTTTTGATGGCCAGCAGGCAAGCAAAGCAGCCATCGAACTCGAAGCGGCTCGTCCGCTGGCGCTGGCGATCGCCAATCTGTTAGGCGAGGCGAATAAGCTCAAGCATGCCCTGTGGATGCGAGAGGCCGAGTTGGCCGCGGGTGTGCCCGTGTCTGTTCGTCCCGATGAACAGCAACACGTGGCCGAACGATTGCAGAGTGTGCTGCAAGGTGGTGCCGAAGCCATTCAATGCGAAGCGGCCGCTCTCTATCTGCTCGACGAAACGACCTCGTCTCTCAAGCTGCGAGCCATGTGGGGCTTGCCACAAGCCAAGTTGCTCGAACCCGCGCGCCCGTTGCGCGGCGCAGTAGCTGACCTGGAAGCCCTCGTTGGCCATGCCGTGGTGCTGGAAGACACTTCGCTGCTGCCTCACTGGCGTTGCCCGGAAGATGAGTATGGTGCGGCGATCTGCGTGCCAGTATCAACTTCTTCAACGCCACTCGGCACTCTGTGGATATTCAGCCGCACCCAGCGGGAGTTTAGTTCCTCGCAAACGAACCTGGCCGAGATCATCGCCGGACGTTTGGCTGCCGATCTCGAACGTGAAGTGCTCCTCACCGTCGGTGCTGCCGCCAAACAGAGCGATCGGCAACTCGAAGTGGCCGCTCGTTGGCAGCAAGATCGCTTGCCGAGCGTGGTGCCGCTGCTCACCGAATTCGAAGTCTCGGGCTGGACGCAGCAGGCCAAGAGCGTGGGTGGTGATTTTCACGATTGGACCGTGCTGCCCGATGGTCGCCTGGCGCTGGCCGTGGGCGATGCTCAAGGTGCGCAGTTGCAAGCTGGTTTGAATGCCGCTGCCGTGCAAGCTGCGATGCGAGCGCACACTGGCTATCGCCACACAGCGAGGGAACTGATCACGCGGCTCAACGATACGCTCTGGCAAGGTTCTGCCGGTGATCAGTTTGCCTCGTTTGGCTACGCGATCATCAACCCCGAAACGGGCGAAGCCGATCTGGCTCTAGCGGGCAAAGTGGCCGCACTCATCATTCGGCAGGACTCGCGCGAGATCTTTGCCGCTGACGGTGCGCCGCTAGGAACGGGTGTCGAACCACCACTCAAGCTGGCCAAGCTGATCCTCGATCCGGGCGAGTGCCTGGTGCTGCTTAGCGAAGGCGTGCGAGCTGCCACCGATCAGGCTGGCTTGCGAATTGGCGAAGCCGTGATGGCCGCCACGTTGCTGCGGCACTACAACGAGCCAGCAGAATCGCTGGCTGGTTGGCTCCGTCGCTTGCTGGAGCGAGCGGGATCGGGCGAGTTGGAAGACGACCGCACCGTGCTGATTTGCAAGCGACGCGGCAGTCCTACTTCACCGAAGAAATCCAAACGGAAGCGAAACTAGACTCAGCTAATTATTCGACTTCCGCGAGGAGTTCTTCCAGGGCGACGTCCGAGACTTCGCCGTGCGAGCATTCGATGTCATCCGTCGCCGTTGTGCTCACGACATTGCGGTTGAGCAGCAACAGTTCAGCGGCGTTTTCGTTTGGCAGGACGGCCATGCTCAAGTCGCCGCTGGTGTCCTCACCGGCCGAGTTGTTGCTCGACGAACTTGGCGCGGCAAACGGAACAACCGGAGCACTGTCATCGCTCTCGCTGGACTCGATCGCTTCGCCGCCGGAACCAATCGGGTTCTGATTCAGGAAGTTGATGACCAGCAAGGCGTCGAAGGCCGTGACCTTGTTATCGGAGAAGACGTCAAAGTAAGGGGGCGGGCCCTGTGGACCACCAGGAGGCGGCAGCACACCGCCCGTGAGTGTGATCGTGGGCGAGTTCAACTCGTTGATGATGATCAGCGCGTCGAAGGCCGTAATCGGATTGGCACCGGCGCTGTTATTCACATTCAGGTGATTTTCGGGGTTTCGCCACGGGAAGGCATTCGCCACGGTCGCTCCCAACACCAGATCGTAACTGCCAGTGGCTCCTGACTTGGCGGTCACTTCGACAAAGTAGTCTCCGGCAGTCGCCGCGACAAAGTTCATCGCCAGCGAGTCATCGTCGAACTTGGTAGTGCCAGTTTGGCCAATCGAATTGTTGCCCAGCAGCGTGTTGTCGCTTTCGTACAGCAAGGTCGTGCCATCGGCGGCAAAGATCTTGATGATGGTATCGATGGCAGGAGGAATGTCATCGCCATACAAGCCGGTGGCAATCGTTTGAGCGGTGAGCAAGTCGTTCGCGGCCAGCGTGACTTTATAGAGATCCTTTTGGCCACCCGTCGCGATCGTGGCACCCTTCACGGCGCCAACCTTGAAGCTGGCGTTACCAGAGGTCGTCGTAAGAGTCACCGCTTGAGCGGTCGCAGTAGTGGCGTGTGCGCTGGCCGTTTCAGCAACGGTGGCGATGGGAGCCGAATTCAGCCAACGTCCCATTTGCAACTTGGCAAGCGAGAGGGGCGAGAACTTGAAGGTCGGCGTGCCATCGAACACGGTGTTGCTGAAACCGAGTGCCGTCTGGCCAAACATGAAGTCTTGTAGCTGGGTGCCAGCCGTGTTGGCATAGTTGGCGCTGGTGATTTGCGAATACGAGAACGCGTCACTCGTACTCAAGCCTAAGCCGCGCCCTGCTTCCTGCGCGACATAGAACGTCAGAATGTTTTCCAAGTAACGCAGCTGATTGGCCCGCGTCATCGTCGAGAGATTGGTGCTGATCAGATTCGGAAAAACAAAGCCGATACTCGTTTCGTTGGCATTGAGCCAATCGAACGAACCCTGACCGAGCGGGCTGGTGAGCGCGCCGGGAACGCTACTAGGAATACGACCAACTTTGATCGTTTCGTAGCGAGTGTCGGAGGGGCGCGAGCCGGTCACGTTGATGGTCATGCCGGGAAATGCTGCCTGCACGCGCGAGACAATGTTTGCCTTCAGCACGGCAAGTTCACCACCGGCATTAATCGACAATTGTGGGATGTTGCCCGTCGCTACGGCGACTTCTTTCATCCGCTCGGTGAAGTCATCGGTGGGAGTAGCCGACTGGCCGAAATCGACAAAAATCGTGACCGGCGGGAGTGTCACCATGCTGCGATAGTTCACGGCGAACGTATCGGTGCCGCCGTAAGTCTGGCCAGCCAGCTGCACAATTTGCTGCTCGGTGAACTTCGACAGGTTCTCGCCGTAGGCTGTGTTCAGGCCCTCAATCACCAGGTTGGCGATGTGCGCTTGATAGACGGTGTGAGGCACGTTCGCTGCGTTCGTCGAGCCCACGGGATTGAAGTACAGGTTTGTCTTCGAATTGCCGGCTGCGTTGTCGAAGAGGCGGCCGCCTATGGTTCGCGTAGCGACCGGGGATTGAGCCGTGCCGAAAATCGTCTCGGACAGTTTCGCCAAATCGATCACGGGCGCGTGATACTTGGCCGCGATGGCCCGGATGCGAGTGTTGATCGTATTAATGACCGCAGTCACCAGCGCTCGCTTGCCTGGATCGGGGAACTCACTGACGGCATGCGGCGACACGCCCGGATCGGGAATTGTCGCGACGAGAGACTTGGTCGCCTCCGAGGTGAGTGTGGACACAGCTGCTTCAATATTGGACGTGATCGGAATCACCACGAACTGTTCGATTTCGGTGGCGTCAAAGGTGCCCAGATAAATCTTGGCGTAGGCATCTTTGAAGTCGTCGCTGCTGACGGTTGTGCGCGAGTTGGGTTGCAGGTCGACATTGCCGGCGATCAATACCGCGTGGCTTACATCGTTCGCCGAGAACTGATCGATGATGCCGATATCTTGAGCCTGCAGCAGCAGGTCGAGCGTCGATGTGCCGCTCACTGCCCAGTTGAAGGCCGTCCCCTGATCGCGAGCTTCGAATGGATTCTCAGCGGTGGGCAAGAAAGGTCCTAGCGGACCAAGATCCACTCCCCGCTGAACTCGCAGCAAATCGACCCAGTTCAGCGCGACGTTGGTTGTGCCATTCTGATCGAAATTCTGTCCCGCATACTCGTCGTCGCTCCACGAGTCGCCAGCGACCCCCAGGCCCGCGATCGCCATGACTTGGCGCAGCTCGAGGTCTTCAAAAACTAACCGGCGGGCCGACTTACGGTGGGTGCTGGCAGCTTTCGGTGTCCGCTCGGAACGAAATGGTGAAGGCATGGCTGGACTTGTGCTTTAAATCGTGGGGTGAGGCCGATTCCAGGATTGACTGTCTGGGAGCAAAGGCTGTTTCGCGGGCATCCAAGCGGGGGTGCGAAATTCAAGGCCGATCCCTTCCAGCTTATCCGGACCCGAAAAAAGTTGCGAGCAACTGGTCGCAAATCTTCATGAAAACGCTGGCATTTGCTCCGTGCGACCGGAATTTTCCTTAGGACGGGCGGGAATAATCTGGCGGCGGGAACCCGAATGGGGTCTCGTACCGGCTGTGTGTGGCAGTGAAAGCGACAAACCTGTCGCTTTTTCTTCCTTGCGTTCGCCAGAAAAGCGGATAGCTTAATAGCTGACCGTGGATGGGTTGCGGGCCGGGGTCTGTTCGGAACGTCACCGTTCTGACGCTGGCCAGCCTGCCAAAAGCCCCCTGTTTGATGCATTACCCTGCACGATTTCACCACTCGATTCGGCTTGGTGGACGGAGTTTAGTAGTATGAGCACGTCGTCGCCCAACTCTCCTGCTCCTGGCAATCCTCCCCGCGCTCGCGCGATTGCCTCGGCCCCGGTAGCTCAAGCGACCCCCGTTGCTCAGCAGGCAGCTGCCCCCCCACCCGAAGAAGAAGCCGCCGAAGAAGTCGCCGCCAGCGGGATGGGCACCGGCTTTTTCAACACCATGACCAGCTCCATCGTGAGCTTCGTGGTCCACTTCATCTTATTGATCATTATGGCCCTGATGGTGGTGGCACCACCTCCGGACAACAGCAAGTCCATAGCGGTGAAGTCGACTCCCACCCAAGAAGAGAAGGTCGAAGAGTTCGAAGAAGAGAAGGTAGAACTCGACCTGGAAAATACGGTTACGACCGAGCAAACGAACGTCGTCGCTCAGGTTGCTACCGAAATGACCGAAGCCGTCGAAACTCCCTCGCCTGCGATGGATGTTGATGCTGCTCCGATCGCTGTCGAACTCAGCGACTTCGGCGAGCAGACCGCTCCTAAAAATGACCTGATGGCGACGATTGGCTCCTTCACGGGTACCGGTGTCGCCGGTCGTGGTGAGGCCGCCCGCGGTGCCATGGTCGCGAAGGCCGGTGGTAACGACGCCAGTGAAGCAGCGGTTGCTGCGGCTTTGGAATGGCTTGCCAATCATCAGCTGCCGGACGGTGGCTGGAACTACGATCATCGCGTTGGCCCCTGTGCTGCTCGCTGCAATGGTGCGGGCAACCTGACCGACTGCCGAACTGGTGCCACCGCTCAAGCGTTGCTGCCGTTCCTCGGTGCCGGTCAAACGCACAAAACGGGCAAGTACAAGAAAAACGTCGAAGCCGGTCTGTACTTCCTCACTCAGCAGATGAAGGTCAAGCAGCAGATGGGTCTGCAATGCGGCGACTTGGCTCAAGGTGGCGGCAGCATGTACTCGCACGGTATGTCGGCGATCGTGCTTTGCGAAGCCTATGCCATGACCCACGACAAGGGCCTGATGATGCCCGCTCAATTGTCCCTCAATCACATCGTCTATGCCCAAGACCCCGTTGGTGGCGGTTGGCGTTATGCTCCCCGCACACCGGGCGATACCTCGGTTGTCGGTTGGCAGCTGATGGCTCTCAAGAGCGGTCACATGGCTTACCTGCAAGTTCCGCCAGGAACGATCGTCGGTGCCAACAAGTTCCTCGACTCCGTGATGAGCGATTACGCTTATTACGGCTACACCGATCCAGGTCGCGGTCAGGCCACCACAGCCATCGGCATTCTCTGCCGCATGTACTTGGGCTGGAAGAAAGACCACCCGGGCATCGAAAAGGGAATTCAGTACCTGAGCAACACCGGTCCTTCGCCGGGCAATATGTACTTCAACTACTACGCCACGCAGTGCATGCGTCACTACGAAGGCGAACTGTGGGACAAGTGGAACGTCAAGATGCGTGACTCGCTGATCGCCTCGCAAGAAAAGGCCAATCACCTGAAGGGTAGCTGGCTGATGAAGGGCGATCACGGCAGCGAACGTGGCGGTCGCCTCTACTGCACCTCGATGGGCTGCATGATCCTCGAAGTCTACTATCGCCACATGCCCATCTACGGCAAGAACGCCGCCGAAGACGAATTCCCGCTGTAGTCTTCCTTGTTCGGCCACCTCGACAAACCTCCAAGCCCCGCCCATCACGCGGGGCTTGCTCAGTTCTTGCCGCGACTTCCAATTCCCTACTCCCGCGAACTCTTCCCACCTCAATCGCGTCTTCACCCTCACGCCCCAATCCCGCGGAAATGATCTCATGCTAAGATAAAAACCATGCATAACTCGCCTCACCTGCCCGATCTGGCCGCTGCCGAAAAACTGGCTGCTGGCAAGAAGCTCGTCCCCGTTTATCGCCGTCTGCTGAGCGATTCGCTTACGCCCGTGAGTGCCTTTCAGCTGCTCGATCACGGCGGCTATGCCTCGCTGTTTGAAAGCGTCATCGGCGGCGAGAAAGTGGGCCGCTATACCTTCCTGGCCATGGATCCCTTTCTGTCGCTGACCGCGCGTGGTCAGCAGGTGACGATCAAAACCGCTGATCGCGAAGAAACGCTCACACTCGAGGATCCGCTCGTCGAGCTGCGCCGCCAGTTGGCACAATTCCCCGCTGCTCATTTGCCCGAGTTGCCCCCCTTCACCGGCGGCGCGATCGGCTACTGTGCCTACGACGTCGTTCGTTATGTCGAAACCAGCTTGAAGAATCCGCCGCAGGACGATCGCGAGCTTCCCGACCTGTGCTTTGGCCTGGTCGATCGCATGGTAGTCTTCGACAACGTCAACAAAACGCTCTACGTCATCGCGATGGCCCGGCTCGATCAATTCCCCGGCGACTTTGCCGCAGCCTATGCCGACGCCCAGGCCCGCGTCGACGAATGGGTCAACAAGCTCTCGCAGGCCGCCGCGCTGCCGCCGGTCGATATTCAGCCACTCAAGCAATTGAGTTTGCAGTTTCACTCGAACACGACGAAGCAGAAGTTCGAAGAGTCCGTGCGCAAGTGTGTCGAATACATCCGCGCCGGCGACATTTTTCAGGTCGTGCTTAGCCAGCGACTGCAGCTCGATTTGAACTGCGATCCGTTCGAGGTCTACCGCACACTGCGGGTCGTTAATCCGAGCCCATTCATGTTTTTCCTCCGCACGCCGGAGACGACCCTCGTCGGCAGCTCGCCCGAGATCATGTGCCGCGCCTTCGATGGCCTGGTGACCGTGCGGCCTCTCGCCGGCACGCGTCCCCGCGGCGAGACCGACGAAGCCGATCGCAAGCTGGCCGAAGAATTGATGGCCGATCCTAAGGAACGGGCCGAGCATGTGATGCTGGTCGACCTCGGCCGCAACGATGTGGGCCGCGTCGCTCGCTTCGGCAGCGTGAAACTGTCGGACGTGATGTGCATCGAGCGCTACAGCCACGTGATGCACATTACTTCGAATGTCACCGGCGAACTGCGGCCGGAACTCGATGCCTTCGATGCGCTCAAGGCTTGCTTGCCAGCGGGTACTGTGTCGGGCGCTCCCAAGGTTCGGGCGATGGAAATCATCGACGAGTTGGAGCCTCATCGCCGCGGCCCCTACGCGGGTGCCGTTGGTTACATCGACTATGCCGGCAACATGGACACCTGCATCGCCCTCCGCACGCTCGTGGTCCAAGGCAACCAGGCCTACGTGCAGGCCGGCGCGGGGATCGTGGCCGACAGTGACCCTGCCAGCGAGTATCAAGAGACGCTCAACAAAGCGCGCGGTCTGCTCTTCGCCATCGAGCTGACGCAAAAGCGCAAGGCATTTTCGTCGTAAGCTCTTGCAACC
This sequence comes from Anatilimnocola aquadivae, assembly GCF_049819085.1. Taxonomy (GTDB): domain Bacteria; phylum Planctomycetota; class Planctomycetia; order Pirellulales; family Pirellulaceae; genus Anatilimnocola. The sequence goes on along the minus strand of NZ_CP187419.1, from coordinate 7,415,095 downwards.
ACTCTCAACCGTAGTCATCTCGCTCCGCCGAGATGAGCTACCCTTCGCGGTAAGGCAGTTTTCATCTCGACGGAGCGAGATGACTACCGACAGAACAACCAGGCCTACGTGCAGGCCGGCGCGGGCATCGTCGCCGACAGTGACCCAGCCAGTGAGTATCAAGAGACGCTCAACAAAGCACGCGGTCTGCTCTTCGCCATCGAGCTGACGCAAAAGCGCAAGGCATTTTCGTCGTAAGCTCTTGCAACCACTCTCAACCGTAGTCATCTCGCTCCGCCGAGATGACCACCGATGTGCCGTTCGGCAATCCAAGGTTGAATGATTCGCAGGCGAATTATCTTGCGTCCCATGCTGAAAAGGGAAATGATTGGTGGAACAGAAGAGGTCTTGAGATTCTCCGCCTGCGAATAGCGGCGGGTTTGCGACCTGCATATAAGGCGTGCTCCTATGCCCAAGCTTCTGGTAGTGGACGACTCGGCGGTCGATCGCAAGTTGATCGGCGGGCTGCTGGCTCAAGGCGGTCAGTTCGAAATCGAGTTCGCCGAGGATGTCTCGGCTGCCCTGCGCTACATCCAACACGTGCGGCCCGATTTGATCGTCGCCGACCTGCACATGCCCGACCGCAGCGGTCTCGAACTCGTCGCGGCGGTGCGCCTGGAACATCCGGGCGTGCCAGTGATTCTGGTGACCGGTCATGGCCGCGAATCGCTGTCCGCCGAAGCATTGCAGTACGGCGCGGCCGGCTACGTCCCCAAAACCTTGCTGCCGCAGCGACTCCTCGAATTGGTTAACGAAACGCTCGAGCTTGGCCGCAGCGACAAATCGTACGAGCGGCTCATTTCGTGCCTGCGGGGCTGCGAGTTTCGCTTCCGGTTGCCAAACGACCTGACCCTCATCGATCCGCTGGTCGATCTGGTGCTGCAGATGTCGAGCGGCATGGATCTGACCGATCCCACGGGCCGCTATCGCATTGGCGCGGCGATCAAAGAGGGTCTGCTTAACGCGGTCGTGCGCGGCAACCTGGAGTTCTGCGCGGCGGAACTGCGCGACTCTCACATCGCGGCCAGCGATCCCAAGCTGATGCAAAAGGTGTCGTCGCGTGCTCAACAAAAGCCCTTTCAGGATCGCGTAGTGGACGTGCGGGTGAACATGCTGACCGATCGAGCGGAAATCGTCATTCGCGATGAGGGCTCCGGCTTCGCGTGGCAATCGGCGATCACCGCGGCCCGCAATGTCGACGCGCTGGGCAAAGCCACCAGTCGCGGCCTCGTGTTGATGCAAGCTTTCATGGATGAGGTTCACTACAACCAGGCCGGCAACGAACTAACACTCGTCAAGCGGACCGAAGCGCGAGCAGCGACTGCGTAACTCCTACCGACGAAACACTCGTGAGAACGGCTCCACAATCGCCTGATCGCGCGTGCCATCCAGTACGGCGAACGTCACGTGCTGAAAACGCTGGCGGAAACGAGCATCGTGGCACAGGGCCGCGTGAAAGATGTTGGCGATCGACTTGGGGTCGTTCTGAAACACTCCGCAGCCCCAAGCACCGAGAATCAGGTTCTGGTAACCGAGATGGGCGGCCAAGGCGAGAACTTTGTTTGTCCGCTCGACCATCTTCGGCAAGATCTGCTCCGTCGCGTGCGGTTCATTATTGCGCATGGCACCCGCATTGACGGCCGGAGCGGTGATCATGCTCAGCGAGTAGGGCTCGACCAATAGCTGGCCATCATCGTCGCGAAAGACAGGCACGTCGGGACTGACGATCATGTGATCGGTGTAGATCGCCGACCGCTGATTGCGATTCGCATTGTAGTAGTCGGATTGCGTCAGCAGCGAAGGATACAAGCCCGAAGATCGCGCCAGGCTCTCTTCCTGGGCCTGACTCCCGCCGAGAAATCCGCCACCGGGGTTTCGCGCCGAAGCAAAGTTCAAGCAGAGAGTCGACGACAACTGCTGCTCGACCACCAACCGCTGCGCTGCACCCAGCGACGTTTCGTTCCGGACGTCGAAGATCGTCTCGACGGGCTCCGTTGTTGGCCCGAGCTGGGCGACGAGTTGTTCCAGTTCCGCTGGCCGATGCAACGTCGTCCGGGCGAGACAACTTTGCATGGCCGCCGAGATATCCACCCGCTTGCCCCCTGACGTTTCATACCAACCGCGCTCGGCGATCAGCACTGTTTCTTGCCCTTGCTGGGCTCGTGTTCCACGACTCATTGTTCATTGCCTTCTTGCTTGCGCAGTTCATTGCGCACTTCCATCAATATTCTCCCGAGCCAGTTCTGTCCGCTGCGGCTCTTACCCGCGCCCCAAAAGGTGTCACCGGGTGTGATTTCCATTAACTCTTCGATGGCTGTATCGAGTAGCAATTGCCGCAGGGCCGGATGCGTCGCAAACTTCTGCCGCACTGCGGCGCGCATGATGTCCAGCTTGACAGCTTCCCAATCAGATCGCAGTACAACCTTGCGACTGCGCCCCAGCTGCTTTGCCACCGCCGGCTTCGCGGCCAGACGGATCTTTTCGGCATACTCGGTACCCGGAAACTTCATGGCTTGGAAATAATGCTCAACCGTTGGATACGAGAGCCCTGCCATCTCGATCCCATGCGGCGAGAAATTCGAAAACTCGGCATAGGATGCGGTCCTGGAATAAAACTCAATCGCCATCGTTTGCACTCCTATCGAATCTCCGCGCCCGCTTGTCTCATCTCTTCGAACGCTCGTTCGCAATCACCCGCGATCTGCTCCACGCCACGACAACCAGCCGAGATCACAACCACGCGAAAGCCAAGGCGCAATGCATCTAGCGCTGTGGCCCGCACGCAGTAGTCAGTGGCTAGGCCCAGCACGTGAACTTCCTCGACGCCTCGTTCACGCAAGTAGGCTTCCAAGCCGGTGCTGTGCGCGCGAGCGTTGTCAAAGAAGCCGCTGTAGCTATCGAACTCGCGATCAATTCCTTTCTGAATGACCTGGTCGATCTCGGCCACGCTCAAGCCTGGTGCCAACTCAGCACCGCGCGTGTGCTGCACACAGTGATCGGGCCAAAGGATCTGCTGATGGCTACTTTGATTGGGAAGTGGCAGCGTGATCTGGTCGAACACACGCTGGCCCGCGTGCTGACTGGCGAACGACCGATGATCGGCAGGATGCCAATCCTGAGTCGCGACGACCAGGTCGTACTGCGACAGATGGGCATTGGCCACCGGAATCACTTCCTCGCCGTGTGCTACCGCCAACGCGCCGCCGGGCAGAAAGTCGTTCTGAATGTCGATCAACAAGAGTGCCTTCATCGCACAGCTTCCTTAGATTTCGAAATGCGTTCCTTGCCGCACCAGGCGGTCGTAGGCCTTTTTGTCGAAGCGATAGAGCCGCGCAGCTCGGTGCGCGACATCTTTCTCGATCTCGCTGGTTTCTTTGATGACCCCCATGCTCAACACCTTCTTGCGAAAGTTGCGCTTGTCGAGCTCGCGCCCCAGAATCACTTCGTACAGGTGCTGCAATTGCCGCAGCGTGAATCGCTCGGGGAGCAACTCGAAACCAATGGGCTGGTAACGCACCTTGCCACGCAGGCGAGCCAGGGCCGTTTGCAGGATTTCGCCGTGATCGAAGGCTAGTCGTGGCAAGTCGTTGACCGAGAACCACGCCGCATTGCGGGCATCGGAAGCTGCCCGCACATCGTGCCCGGCGAGATTCACCAGGGCGTAGTAGGCAACCGTCACTACCCGCTCGCGCGGATCGCGGTGCACTTCGCCAAACGTGAACAGCTGCTCCAGATAGATATCCTTGAGCCCCGTTTCTTCATGCAGTTCGCGGGCGGCGGCAACTTCGAGCGCTTCATCGACATTGACGAAGCCCCCGGGCAACGCCCAGGTTCCCGCATAGGGTTCGCCATCGCGTTCAATGAGCATCACCTGCAACTCTTCGTCGTCCAAGGCAAAGACGACAATATCCACCGTCAGGGCCCCGCGGGCATATTGGTACGTGTACGTCACGCCGATCTCCTTAGTGTTCTATTTACACTAGTGTTGTGTCCAAACGACACTAAGTCAAGCTTTCAGGTTCGCGCGGTGCAAGTAAATGTCTCGGGCCCTGGTGTCGAGAGTCGATGGCGAGTGAAGCGAGCTCGAATGGCTGAATCGCTCTTCGCCAAAGTCTCACCGACCCCCTTAGCGGCTCACAACCCGCTCCAAGAAGCGACCCGCTGAACACCCCCCCGCTCAATCGCTTTGATAACTTTTTGTCGCGTTTTTTCGCATTGGCCAACCTCATCTAAGTGCTTTGTTTTGAATGTGTTGAAATCGGTTATTGTCTTCTATGTCGCGTTTTCTTGATAACCATTTGAAAACCACCGTCTGGCGGGGGTGTTTCCGGGTCTCTGGTTATCACGACCCGATAGCCGCCAAACTCCAAGGGAGACCAATCTTCCGTAACCTACTGCCAGCCTTCGCGACAATCGCCACACCGCTGCGCAGCAAGCCGTTACCCTACTGCGCGCACGGCGACAACGAAGCGATCGAATGGAAAATCGACCTTCGCGGCAGCTGTCACTATTGCGGAAATTATTCCGACATGATGATCTATTGTCAATGAAGTAATTGGCACAAAAGACGGGGTCGGCGAGTCTTTGGCGAGCACCGACTCAGCCACTGCTCAGGACATCGCTCGCCATCGACTCCCGACCCCTACCACGCTGGTGCTCCATCTCGGGCCTGCCACACGCAGCCCCAAATCTCAGCCTTGCCGGCTGGTCAGCAGCAACGATGTGCGCTCGTCGGCGAGCGGCGCGCTGAGCCCCACCGGATAGATGTGCGGATTCAGCAATCGCCGCGAGGTCGGATGCAACTTCGCAATCTGCTGCTTTGCTCGCTCGCGGATGGTCGTCAGCGAGTCTGGCTGGCCCACTGGCTGCCCCCCTCGCAGCACGGGCACCAGTAGATCCTCCGTCGAGCAGTCGGCGGGCAGGTGCTTATGACGATGCGGATCGGTCAAATCCACGATCGTTCGGCCGGGTGCTTCGGCGGCCAGTTCGTTGAAGAGCATATCGCCGGCAAAATGGCCTGCCGTTTGGAAGCGGCGGACTTGCAGGATGCCGGGGATGCTGGCCTTGGCCATTTGCTCCGAGACCTTCAGCTTGGGCAGCCAGGTACCGTCTTCGCACTGCAAGGCACCCAATTTGTAGACGCCACCCAGGGCGGGTTGGTCGTAGGCGGTGATCATCTTTGTCCCCACGCCCCAGACCGAAATCTGGGCACCTTGCTGCCGCAGGCTTTCGATGATGTGCTCGTCGAGATCGTTCGAAGCGAGAATCGCAGCCTGGGGGAAGCCAGCGGCATCGAGCAGTTTGCGAGCTTCGATGCTGAGGTAGGCGAGGTCGCCAGAGTCGAGCCGAATGCCCACCAACTCGTGTCCGCGCTCGCGCAGTTTCAGCCCCACGTGAATCGCCTTCTTCACCCCTTCGAGCGTGTTGTAGGTATCCACCAGAAAGACACAGTTGTTGGGCAGCGCGGCCGCATACTGCTCGAACGATTCGAGTTCGCTATCGAACGACATCACCCAGCTATGGGCATGGGTGCCGCGCACCGGAATGCCGAACATTTTTCCTGCCAGCACGTTCGAAGTGCCCGTACACCCTCCGATGTAGGCTGCCCGGCTGGCCGACAGCCCGCCATCGATCCCCTGTGCTCGTCGCAGGCCGAACTCAATCACCGGCAAATCGCCGGCCGCCTGCACCACCCGCGCGGCCTTCGTGGCAATCAGCGTTTGAAAATTGACGATGGTCAGCAAGGCCGTTTCGAGCAACTGGCACTGCAAGATGGGCCCACTCACGCGCAGCAGCGGTTCGTGACCAAACGCGAGCGTCCCTTCGGGCAGGGCGTCGATATCGCACGAGAAGCGCAGCTGCCCCAAGTACGCCAGAAACGCGGGCTCGAACAGCGGAGCATCATCATTGCCGCGCAACGTCGCCAGGTATTCGAGATCGCTCGCCTCGAAGCGCAGATTCTGAATAAAGTCGAGCGCCGGCTGTAGCCCGGCGGCAATCGCATAGCCGCCGTCGAACGGCAGGCTGCGAAAGAACAGGTGAAACACGGCTCGCTGCTCGTGCCGCCGCAACTTCCAATAGCCATACGACATGGTCAGTTGATACAGGTCTGTCAGCAGGGCCAGCGAGGGGTTCGCTGGTCGAAGATTCGAGTCGTTCATCAGCGGCTCCTTGTTAGTGTAATTATTACACTAAGTTATTCGCTGGGCAAGTCGGAATCTTGGATTTCCTGGCAATGCCGCAAGACAGTGGCCGGCTCTCGCGGTATTCTCGGCTGCATGCCAGAACTCAACAACCTTCCCTGCTGTGGTCCCACCGAGACGGTCCACGTCAAGCAGTTGCCGCATCTCTACGGCTTCGATTTCGATCTGCACACCTGCCTGGGCTGCGGGCGAGCCTGGGTCTATGCCCTCTCCACTGGCTTTGGCAGTGGCCGCTGGGAATGGGTCTCCGAATCCGAAGCCCAAACGATGCTGCACGCCAATCAAGAAGAATACGAAGAGTTCATGCGCGAGTGGGCCCAGCGGTTTGATGCGTAGAATTCACCGCCCAAAACGCACCACGACGACGCGGCCGGGATAGGCAGCTTGCTGCAACTCGTTTTCCATCCAGCCCAGCACGCGGTCTTCGCTGCCGCCGCCCGAGCCAGCACCAATGAGCGGGAAGGCGATCGATTGATAGTTCTGCGCGGTTGCAAGTTGCAGAGCACTGCGAACCGAACGACGAACCGAGTACTCGGAAGATCGCCACAGGAGATTGATACCGGCGACGTGAATGATGGCACGAAACGGGAGCTTGCCAGCCGAGGTTTCGACAGCCTCACCGAGCGGAATCATTCCGTGTCGTGCCAGCTCACGAAAGGGCTGAGTGCCGCCGCGGCGCTTGATCGCCCCCGATACACCCTGCGGCAGTAACAGCCACCACGGGATGAAATTGCGATTCCAGGCGTTGACGATGACGTCGACCTGTTGATCGAGCAAGTCGCCGGTGACGACTGAGTAATTCGTTGTTGAACCGCAAGGCATCGCTGGCTTAGTTCCCTGCCGCCTTCGCCTGAGCGGCGAGCAGTTGATGAACTGGGGAGCGGGCAGCGAACGTGCGAGGCTTGACCGTTTGGCGGGGACGGAAGCCCTGCACGAGTGGCGGTGGTGGCGTACTGCCAAGACTCACCAGTTCTGGAAATTCAACCAGCGCGGCTTTCATGTCGGCCAGCAAGGCTCGAGGCTTCTCCTGGCGAATCGGGAATTCGGCCCGTGACTTGGGAAAATCCGTCTGGGGAAATTCGAAGTGGCAGATCACTTGATCGCCATCAATCTGAGTTTCGCCACCGTACGTAGCCACCGGACTGAGCTTGCCCGACGTGTCCTCCAAAAGGACGATTAGTCGCTGTTGCACGGCGTAAGCGAAGGGGCGTTGATGGCAGGAGTCGCGAATCTGCCGGATCTCGATTTGTCCCTGCTGGTCGCCGCGAATCAAGTCTTCGATCGCGAACGTGTAGCTGTCATTCGAATTTACAGCAACTATTTTTCCGATCGCGATTACTTTTGCCCTGCCGATGATTTCCAGTAGATTCGGCCGGGGAAGCTTATCGAGCGCCAGCGCACCCCGAGCTTGACCGAAGTGCGCCGTGAGCAAGCAGGCAATCGCCACAATCAAGGTATTGGCTCGGCGCGGAGTAGGCATTTGTCGCCTTTGAGCGAGTGGTGCGCGGCTATAATGAGGGGATGCTTGAGTGATTGTCGGACACCGCGCAAGGCTTCGCAACTTATTTGCCAGAAAGTCTCACAGCGTCTTGATTTGCCGCAAACGCGACTAAAATTAGAGGTGTCTGCTTTACTCGTCCCGCGCACGGGTGTAACTTTTTTCGAGCAGAAAAACTATTCCTTGTCTAATCTGCGCTGGTGGCGGGGCGGCGGAATGTCGTTAGCGCGCTGGCTAGTGCAGGTTTTTGCTGCTGACCATGCGGAACATGGTCGAAAAGGAGGAGAAGCGGATCGCGCCTGACAGGCTGCGTGAGCCAAGTAACTTTGCTGTCACTGGGCTGCACGTATTCCTCTGTAGGAGATAACACCGGCAAGCGGTTGCTGGTTCCGCCACACGCCATGGCCAAACTGAGCGTTGATAACTTTTTGGATTTCGTCGAGCGTAGCAAGCTGGCCGATGCCGATCAGCTGGCGAAGTCGCTGGAGAAGATCCGCGCTCAGAACGCAGGCAATCTGCCCGACGATGCCGATCGTCTTGCCGAGTCCCTCATCGACGCCGGCCTGATCACTAAGTGGCATGTCGATAAGCTGATGGATAAGAAGTACAAGGGCTTCATCCTCGGCAAGTACAAGCTGCTGCGATTGCTCGGCAGCGGTGGTATGAGCACCGTCTATCTGGGCGAACACACGCTCATGCACCGGCTGCGCGCCATCAAGGTGCTGCCCAAGGGGCGCGTGAACGATTCTTCTTACCTGGCGCGCTTCATTCGCGAGGCGCAAGCGACCGCCTCGCTCGATCACCCCAACATCGTCAAGGCGTACGACATCGATAACGATGGCGACACGCACTACCTGGTGATGGAATACATCGAAGGGCGCGACCTGCAAAACATTGTGAAGCAGGAAGGTCCGCTGCCGCTGGAAGTCGCCTGCAACTACATTGCCCAGGCCGCCGATGGCTTCCAGTACTCGCACGAGAACGGCCTGATCCATCGCGACGTTAAACCCGCAAACCTGCTGATCGATACCAAGGGGCAGGTGAAAATTCTCGACCTGGGGCTGGCGTTGCTCGCCGACGAAGAACGCTCGTCGCTGACCGTCGCCCACAACGAAAACGTCCTGGGTACCGCCGACTATCTGTCGCCCGAGCAGGCCCGCAACAGCCATACCGTCGATTCGCGAGCCGATATCTACAGCCTGGGTTGCACGCTGTACTACGCTCTCAGCGGGCACGCTCCGTTCACCGATGGCTCGCTCGCCCAACGCATTGCCAAGCATCAAACGCAGATGCCCGAAGATATTCGCAAGGAGCGGGCGGAAGTTCCCCGCGATCTGGCCGATATCTGCTGGAAGATGATCCAGAAGCGGCCCGAACGGCGTTACGCCAAGATGAAGGACGTTTCGGACGCTCTCAAGGGCTGGCTGACGAGCCGTGGGTTTGAGTTTACTCCCGCGAGCGGCGCAGCGGGCCTCAAGTCGATGAACGGGACTGGTGGCGGCGGTGGCTCCTCGAAGCTGATTAAGCGTCCTGCTAGTGGCAGCGGGGTGAAACGCATTCCGGGCGTTGGCGAAGATACCGTCTCCGACAAGCAGCGCCAGGAAACAATGAAAGGGTTGGGCTCGGCCCTCGGCAGTGGCAAAGAGAGCGGCAGCAGCAAGTCGCTTCCCAAGGCCACGCAGCGTTTGCCGATGGCGAAATCGCTCGATGCTCCGGCCACCAAACCAACCGAAGCCAAGCCTGCGGGCGAAGCTAAATCTGCCGAAACAAAGCCAGCCGACAGCAAGCCCGGCAGCGACCTGAAGTTCTCTGGGGTCAATAAGCCAGCGCCGGGTAGCGGCAAGAAGTCGGGCACGCCGTTCAACTTCAACGTAGCAGGCGCGCCGAAGGCAACCTCCAGCGCTGCGTTCCCCGCCGTAACGCTCTCGAAGACACCCAGTGGCGCACAGCCTGTTAGTCCCAAAGCGGCTGCACCAGCGCCAGCCAAGAGTTCCTCGCCAGCGCTCGCCAAAGGTGCTCAGTCCAGCAAGATCAATCTACCTGCCGCTGGCGCTGCAGTTTCGCCCACAGCGGAAGTCACCAAGGCTGCCAGCAAGCTGCCGCTGGCGTGGATCATCGGCGGCATTGCAGCGCTCGTACTTGTGTTGGGTATTAGTGTCGGCGTGATGATGTCGCTGGGCTCGGGCGGCAAGTCCAAGCAGCCTGCAGTAGAAAACAAACAGACTTCGCCGGATAAAAAAGGAACGAAGCCGAGCAAATCCGCGCCGCGCAAAGGCAAAACCAACGCGCCCGACAGCGAGAGCACGATTTAGCGAGTGCCTTGACTGCGAAACCGGCCAATTTCACTCAGTATTAATTTGTCTCTAGTTCGTTAATATGCTGCGATATCAATTCGCCCCAAAAAGCCTCACTGGACATGTCAAGAGGCGCTTTTAAAAAAACGTAAGTCGCTACCTAGAAGCCACTTACGAATCTTGCTTGAATCTGGCTCGGTTTGGCTCGTAGGATAGGTGTGTGGGAATCACCCGCGGCATTTGAGCCAGAGGCCTGTGTGACAGGCCAGGAACGGCAAAACGACCCGCCAGCAGGACGCGAATTGTGCGGCAGATGCACGCTGGAGCCCGTTTCATTTCGAGTAGGTTGCTTCCATGTCTCGCCGCGTTGAACTTAATCTGAAAGCTCCCGCCCCCGCCAAGAACAACACGGGGCGCGTCGCGTCTCGCCGCGTTGCTGGCGCTGGCAAAGGCGCGCGGATTGCCGGTTCGCCCGTTCGTGGCCCGTACATGCCGCCCGAACGCTGGTACGAGCCGAGCGAAGATCACGACGGCGACTACAACGTCATTCATCAGGCTCCGGGTAGTGGCTATCGCCACATCCTGGCCGAAGCTGAGATTCGCGAGCGCCTGTCGCTGCTGCCTGCCTGGATGGTAAAGCCACTGCAAGTGGTGCAGCTCAGCCAGATGACGCGCAAGAAGCGGCGAGCTCCTTGCTACGGCATGCAGTGGGGAAACACGATCTATCTGTATCCGATCGAGCAGAACCTGGTCGAGAATTTTGCTCGGGCACCCAAGCCGGCGCAGTTAATCGAAGCCAAAATGTTCGGAGCTCGCTGGGAGCGGATCTCGTCCTCGTCGTGGAACCTGGTTTGGAGCGAAGACACCATTCGCGACTTCTATCTCAACAACGTGTTGATTCACGAGTTGGGACACATTCTCGACGAGCGGAACACGCGTTCGATCGACCGCGAACGGTACGCCGAGTGGTTCGCCCTCGAGTACGGCTATAAGCCTTCGCGCCGCAAGGTACACGCCGAGCGGGCCGCTGCCCTGTATAGCGGCGAAGCATCGTAAGCAGTTCGCCGCCCAAGGGCGAATTCGTTACGCCACGATCTCGCGGATGACTCTCCCCGCGACATCGGTCAGGCGGAAATCTCGCCCGGCGTAACGATACGTCAGCTTTTCGTGGTCGAAGCCCAGCAGGTGCAGCATGGTGGCATGCAAATCGTGTACGCTCGTGGGGTTCTCCACAGCCTTGAAGCCGAACTCGTCGGTCGCACCGTAAGCCTGACCGCCTTTGATGCCGCCGCCAGCGAGCCACACGCTGAAGCCGTAGTGGTTGTGATCGCGGCCGAGTTTCGCTTTGCCATCGCCGCCCAGTTCTACCGTCGGTGTGCGACCAAACTCGCCGCCCCACATCACCAGCGTATCTTCGAACATGCCCAGCCGTTTCAAATCGGCAATCATGGCCGCAATCGGCTGATCGATTTCACCCGCCAGCCGGCGATGATTCCCCGCGATGTTGTCGTGGTTGTCCCAGGGCTGACCCGCGCCATGCCATAGTTGCACGTAGCGAACGCCGCGTTCCAGCAATCGCCGCGCGATCAGTGTTTGCCGGCCGTGTACGCTATGGCCATAAGCCTCGCGGGTCTCTTTGGTTTCGCGATCGAGATCGAAGGCATCGGCCGCTTCGGTCTGCATCCGAAACGCGAGTTCGAACGTTTGAATGCGGGCTTCCAACCGCGAGTCGGGGCGCGACGCGCGATGCTCGGCATTCAACTGCGCGAGCAGATCGAGTTGTCGCCGCTGCGTGGCAGTGCTCGCGTGCGGGTGCGCGATGTTCTCGATCAGCTTGGCCAACTGCTGATGTTTGGAATCGATAAAGGTTCCCTGGAATGTGCCGGGCAAAAAGGCGGACTGCCAGTTCTCGGAATCTTTGATCGGCAGGCCGCCGGGACACATCGCGAGAAAGCCGGGCAAGTTCTGATTCTCGGTTCCGAGGCCATACAAGACCCACGCGCCGACACTCGGCCGCGGCTGCACCGAATCGCCACAATTCATCAGCATCAGCGACGGCTCATGATTCGGCACCTGCGCGTACATCGACCGAATCACAGCAATGTCGTCTGCATGGGCGGCCGTCTTCCCAAAAATCTCGCTGATCTCCAGTCCACTCTGACCGTACTTCTGGAACTTGAAGGGCGAAGGAAACGCCGCCCCCGTCTTGCGCTCGGTGAGTAACGTCTCGGGCAATGTTTGCCCGGCGTACTTTTCCAACGCCGGCTTGGGATCAAACGTATCGACGTGTGATGGCCCGCCATTCAAGAAAAAGTGAATCACCCGCTTCGCCTTGCCGGCAAAATGCGGTGCCCGCGGCGCGAGTGGCCCAGTCGCTTCTGCCGCGACCGCGGGCGATCCGTTCTCGCCAAGCAAACTAGCCAGCCCGAGCGCTCCGAAGCCCAGCCCGCTCCGCTGCAGCACCTCGCGGCGTGTCAAACTTGCGAATGGATTCATGAGGGGATATCTCCAAGTACTTTCAAGCGGGGCGAGGCGTCTCCATCTTATCACTGGTGAAGATCGCGAGCCAAATGGTGGTTTCGGTCGGATCTGTCCACTCGACGCGATGCTGTTGATGAGCGGGCAAATGCAAGAAGTCGCCCGGGGCCAGCGAGACCTCTCGCTCAGTGCCTGCAGCGTCAAGCACTCGCAGCCTGGCTGCACCTTGCACCAGCAGCACCCATTCGGCTTCAGGCTGGTCGTACCAGAAGCCTGGCGGCGATGACTGCCCGCGCGACACAATTCGCTCGATGCGCAGCGAAGTTCCCGCGAGCAGCACCTGAGTCAGTTCTTGCGGCAGGTCAGCGGGGATGGCAGCGAATAGATTGTTCAGCGGAGTGGTCATCGGTGTCCCACGATCAGTTGCCGCTTAGTCGCGCAGCTTGAGACCTTCGGAATCGGGAACGTGGCCAAACAGAATACGGAGCGCATCGGTGAGGCTCCACATCATCAGCCCGCCCAGCGTGAAGAGCATGGCGAGCCCCAGTCCCACGTAACCCAGATAGAAGCGATGAATGCCGAGCCAGCCTAGCGTCAGGGCAAGCAAAAACGCCACGGGCTTGCTGTGGGGACTCAGGCGGGCTTCGTTAGTGAGCGATTCTTCTTCGTGTTCCTCTTCATTCGCAACGGTGTGGATCGAAGAACTCTTTGTGGAGCCCTTCGAGGAGTTTTCTTCAACGGCTGCAGGTGTAGCAACCGGAACTTCTTCCTCGGCTTCTTCCAACTCCGGATAGAGATCGCTGGCCCATTGCCACTGATCGCTCCCCTGTTGCAGCACCTGGCAATCAACAGAAATCCGCCCTTCCGCTTTCCAGGCATCGAGCGTCGGTCGATCGACCGGCCCGAACGCGACGCCATCTTCGCCGCGAAAGAACCATTGCGGCGTCGTCGGCTCGGGAGCAACAAACTTGTGCTTGTTAGCCGGTGGCGTGGGAACGGTGATCTCGACCGGCGTGGGTTTCGTCGTCGGCACGGCTGCCGGCTTCTTCGGAATGTCGATGGTCGCAGCGACCGCAGCAGGATTTTCGACGGCTCGCTTTTCCGATACGGGCTTTTCGGGCCTGGACTGCTCTGGCTTCGCTTTTTCGACGCGCGTTTTTTCAGGCTGCGGTTTGACTGTCGCCGCTGGCGAGGTGGCCGTCGGTGTCCGTAGCATCTCGGCCGGCGCGGGCTCTTGCGAAGCAGTGCGCCAGGCAGATTTCAGCCCCTCGCCGACTGTGGGCGTGACAGCAGCTGGCGGCGACACTGGTGCATCGATGGCAGGCACCTCGACCGGGCCCTTGCACTTCGGGCAGCGAATCTTTTTGCCAGCGGCCGCTTCGGGTAAGCGAAACTTTCCTGCACAGCTGGGGCAAGTGGCTTCGACCGTTTTGCCGGCGGGAACACTCGGCGCTAGAGACATCGCTGGCGGTAGCGGAGTAGCAGGTGGCAGGCTGACTTCCGGCGGCAAGGGCGCTGGTGGTGAAGAGGCTGCGTTCGCAGGTTCTGGTACAGTCGTTGGCTTCACTGCCTGTGGCGCAGCAGTTTCAGCCGTAGCCGCTTCCGCCGCAGCCAGGGGCGGAACGTCGAGCGGGCCTTTGCACTTGGGGCAGCGGATTTTCTTCCCGGCCGCCGCATCGGGGAGGCGGAACTTTCCGTCGCAACTGGGGCAGGCGGCTTCAACAGGCATGAGAGAGTCGGGCGGGTGACAACAAGAGACTGCTTCGCGGGCGAATCCCTATCGTGAACAGTCGCGGCGGAGTTTTCCAGAGAGAAGGTGCAAAATGCACGCGAATGCCAGAATAACCGCTACGAACTGTACGGCCGCAAACTGATGACACCTTCCTCCGGGCTGCTCGCTTGAGCGTAGAGACGCCGCGGGATGCGACCGGCCAGATATGCCCAGCGGCCGGCATCGCACGCTGCACGCATGGCGCGGGCCATGCCGAGCGGATCACGCGCGTGCGCGATGGCCGTGTTAAGCAGCACGCCGTCGACTCCCAATTCCATGGCAAAGGCCACATCGCTGGCCGTCCCTACACCGGCATCAATGATCACCGGGTAGGTCGGATCATCCGCCTTGAGATACTCAAGAATGATCCGAATGTTGTTGGCATTCAGCACGCCTTGGCCGGAGCCAATCGGACTGCCGGCGGGCATCACCGCGGTTGCCCCTGCCGCTTTCAATTTGCGGGCGAGAACTGGATCGTCGCTGGTATAGACGAGAACCTGAAAACCATCGGCGACAAGTCGCTCGGTGGCGCGCAGCGTTTCGATCGGATCAGGCAGCAATGTTTTGGGATCGCCCAGACATTCGAGCTTCACCCAATCGGCACCGGGGTTCTCGAGCGAGCGGAGAATCTCGCGCCCCATGCGAGCGACGCGCACGGCATCGTCGGCGTTGTAGCAGCCGGCCGTGTTCGGCAACAGCGTGTAGCGCTCCAGATCGATGAAGTCGAGAATGTTCTGGCCTTGGCCGTCGTACAGGCGTTCGCGCCGCACGGCGACGGTGAGGCAATCGGCTCCCGAGAGATCGAGCGCCTGCTGCATCTGCGCAAAGGTCTCGTACTTGCCAGTGCCGACAATCAGTCGGCTGCGCATCGTGTGCGTGCCGATGACAAGCGATTCGTCGCGGGCCGAGTTCTCAGCAGGCACTTGTCCCGCATTGGCAGCAAGGCTCATAGGCTTAGCCGCCCCCCACGAGCGATACGACTTCCAGCCGATCGCCTTCGCGCAACTGATGCTGCTCGTGCAACGAGCGCGGGACAATCTCTTGGTTTACTTCGACCGCCACACCACGCTGCGGCATCTTCAGGTTCACCAGCAACTGCGCAACCGTTAACGGGCCGGGCAGTTGCTGAACCTTTCCATTGAGCACAATATTCACAGCAGCTTGGTGGGCGAGAATTGCGAAGAGAGGAATTACTCGGACCGCAGCACGATGTTGCGAGCCTTGTTGCCATCGAGCGGAATCATCGGGGTCGATTGCAGGACGCCCGAAGAGGCCGCGCCTTTGACCCAAGGGAACGTGTATGCGGCAAACATGCCGGTGTTGGCATCGGCCACATACACGACGCAACCAGCAGGGCGTTGATTGGTCGAAGCGCCCACAGGTTCCCACGTGCCGGTCGTCATGACGTAAGAAGGCTTCTTCCCTTTTTCCACGGGCAGTTGCGTGGTCACGTTGGTCTTAAACCAACCCACGAACTTACCGATCCGCGGATTGAGCACGAAGCATTGCAGGTCGCCGGTAATGAAGTCGAGCGTGAAGAGCCCTTCAACTTGATCGTCGACGCGGCCCGTCGCCATCGCCAGCGAGTCGCTGGTGGCAGCCGTCGAAGCATGCAGCGGCAAGCCTTGCGGCCAGGCGGGATGGCTAGGCAACGATGTGACCGCAGGATTCACGGCGGTTCGGCCGGAATACATCAGCCCGGCGGTGGTTCCCAAGCCGAACAGCAAACCCATCGCTAAACCGGCCAGCAACCAGGTCGCTCGGCCACGAAATCGTTTCATCGCCATCGTACTGTCCCTCTGCCTGTGATATCTCGGCCCCAGAAACTCAGCCCAGAAAAGTGGCTCACCATTCCAGACGTGAGCCACTTGCATCGTATCGCATTCGCCAGGGAATCACCAGCCAAAGAGTCAGAAATCAACCTTGTCCGTCGCGGCTGTACGTCGCTGTCTCGGCCACAATCAAATCCAGCGGGGCATCGTGGGGTTCGGTGGGCAAATGCTCGACCACTTGGGCATCGAAGGCGAGGCCAATTTTGAGGCAGTCGGCACGCAGCAAGGGAATCAGGCGGTCGTAGTGACCCACGCCATATCCCATTCGCTGGCAAGCGTGGTCGAAGGCCAGGCCGGGGGTCACGAGCAAATCGTGCTGCGGGGGCGAGATCAGCCGCAGAGGATCTTTTTGCAGTGGGCGGGGCGGCTCGAGAATGCCGAATTTGCCGGGCTGTAGTTCGCCCAGCGATGCGAGGGCGAACATGCCGAGCGTTTTGTCGGGCTTGCAGAACGGCACGGTCACTTGCTTGCCGCTGGCCCAGGCGGCGTCGAGGAGCAGCCTGGTTTGGACCTCGTCCCGAAAATCGACGTAGATCGAAACGGTGTTGGCGGCAGCCCATAACGGAAATGTCATCAATCGTTGGCAGATCGCGGCGCTCCGTTCAGCGCGCTGGTCGACGGCTGCTCGCCGGGCACGAGCCAGCTCGCGGAAGAGCTGTTTGGGGGTCAGTTCGATTCCAGACATTCGCCTCTTTCTCGCCAGGAGCACTTGGCGCGAAACGCCTTCGCGCGACAAACTGCAGGGATGACCACGCCAGCTACTTTAACAAATTCCGCGGCTCCGACCGCGAGCGACGCACTGCCCCTGCCCCAAGTGAAGCCCCTGTTCATCGGCAACGTGCAGGTCGATCCGCCGATTCTGCAGGCCCCGATGGCGGGCTTCACCAACTATGCCTATCGCCAGATTGTGCGCAAGTTCGGCGGCTCCGGGCTGCTGGCGACCGAGATGGTGAGTGCCCGCAGCTTTGTCTGGATGGAAGATCACGCGGCCGAACATCCCGAGCGACTGTGGGGCGTGAAAGATGAGCCCCGACCACTCGCCGTGCAGATGTGGGACAACGATCCCGAAACCCTGGCCCGCGTCGGCCATCGCCTGGCGAACGAGTTTCAAGTGAGCGTGGTCGATCTCAACTTTGGCTGTCCGGTGCGAGACCTGACCGAACGGGCTCATAGCGGTTCTTACCTGCTGAAGTTTCCCGAGCGAGTGGGAGCGATCATCGAACGCGTGGTGGAAGCTTGCGCGCCGACTCCGGTGACCGCCAAGATTCGCCTGGGCTGCTCGCACGCTTCGATCAATGCCTGCGAGATTGCCCGCGTCGTCGAAGCGGCCGGTGCAGCGGCGCTGACGGTGCATGGTCGCGTTGCGTCCGACTTTTTTCGTGGCAGTGCCGATTGGGAAAAGATCTCCGAAATCAAGCAGCACCTGAAACGCATCCCGCTCATCGGCAATGGCGATCTCGATTCGCCGCAGAAGGTCGTCGAAGCTTTCCGGCGCTACAACGTCGATGGGGTAATGATCGCCCGCGCTTCGCTGGGCCGGCCTTGGCTGTTTCAACAGTGCGCCGCTGCGTTGCGTGGCGACCCAATCCCGCCCGAGCCATCGCTCGACGAACAGCGCGACTGGATGCTACGGCACTACGAACTCGTGTGTGAACGCTTTGGCGAAGAGCGGGGCACGCTGCTGATGCGCAAGTTCGCCTGCAACTACGCCCAAGGCAAAGCGGGCACTCGACACTTTCGCGGTGCCGTCGGCCACGTGAACAGCCGGTTCGAATTTCTCGCTGCCGTCGCGCAGCACTTCCCTCGCCAAGACAACCCCGCCGATTATCAACCGGCCGACGCTGCAGAGTCTTGCGAAGAATCGTGTGGGTAGCGCGGTTTCAATTACTGCAGCATCTCACGGTCCAACTGCGTGAGATGCGAACCCAAATCTCGGGCGTGCCCAGGCACTAGTTAGCGGGAGCGGGTACTGGTGGCGGCACTGCATTGGGGTCGACTGGAGCATCGACCGCTGGGGCCATTTCGTATTGCGTGGCAGCAGGGACGGCACAACCGTTGGTGTAACCACCGGTGTAGCAACCGCCGTAGTTAGTCTGACAAGCCGAAGCGCAACCACGGTGACGGTGATGGCGACCGCCACAACGACGGTGGCAACCGGCTTCTACATCCACGACGCTGGCGAGCGAGAACAATCCCACGAGACCGACCAAAAACAGGCTCTTCATTTCCAACTCCCTCATGCATAACGGTGCAAAACATCGCTGGCAAAACCCTTTTTCCCAGCCCGTGCCCGCTGGTAAAGCACATGCGATGCCAAAAGCTACAACAGGCAAGTCAGGCGTTGTTACGCTTCCTTTCAGGGGGGTTTGTGCGTTGTTGCCTGCTATCGCTCAACTTCCAGAAGCAGCCTGTTGATTTTCTAGCGGCCCCGCTGCTTGCTGAGGGCTCAATCGCGCGCAAATTTCGCGAGTCTCAAACCTCCGCCTGCTTGCCGGTCGTTTAAAATGCTTGCGAAACGAATTCCCAAGCTCTCCGCAAAGGCAACACGATGGCAGACTGGCTCGAAGAAGGTACGAAGGCTCCTGCATTTACCCTCGCCGACGACAAAGGCAACAAAGTGAAACTCTCCGACCTCAAGGGGAGCCCGGTCGTGCTCTATTTCTATCCGGCCGACGACACTCCAGGCTGCACTCGCCAGGCCTGCTCATTCCGAGACCTTCACAGCGAACTGAAGGCTCTCGGCGCGAAGGTGCTAGGCATCAGCCCCGACGATGTCGCCAGTCACGGCAAGTTCCGTGACAAGTTCAACTTGAACTTTCCGCTGCTCGCCGACCCCGAGCATGCCGTCGCGGAGAAGTTCGGCGCCTGGCGAGAAAAGAACATGTATGGCAAAAAGCGAATGGGCATTGCCCGCTCGACGTTCCTGATCGATGCCCAAGGTGTCATTCGTAAAGTCTGGCGCGCAGTAAAAGTCGACGGCCACGATGCAAAGGTGCTAGAAGCGCTGAAGGAGTTGGGAACTGGGAGCTAGGAACTGGGAGCTAGGAACTGGGAGGAATTCAGGAGTCATCAGACTTCGCGACTCTTTCACGCCCCCGAGGCTTGATCTCGACAGTGCCCCAGCCCGAATGGATGGACGCACAGATTGCAGACGCGAGCGGCCGCGAGCAGCTGTTCCCACCTTTGACTCCTGACCCCCTGACCTCCGCGTCGCCCCTATAAGGCAGCGGGGGTAATTTGGTAAGATAAAGCTTAGGCGGGCAAGGGACTGGGCGTGCGATTACGGGCGGCGTGATGCGCCCTTTCTTGGGCTGTGATTTTGGCAGGGAATTCGCTGCAAATGACCAAGCATATTTTTGTGACCGGTGGCGTCGTGAGCTCTTTGGGAAAAGGGCTGACCAGTGCCTCCATCGGCATGTTGCTCGAGCAGCGCGGCCTGCGCGTACGGATGCAAAAACTCGATCCGTACATCAACGTCGATCCGGGCACCATGAGCCCCTATCAGCACGGCGAAGTCTACGTGCTGGACGACGGCAGCGAGACCGATCTCGACCTCGGACACTACGAGCGATTCACCAACGGGCCCCTTACCCGCGATTCCAACTATACGACCGGCCAGATTTATCTCTCGGTCATCAACAAGGAACGGCGCGGCGAGTTCCTGGGCAAGACCGTGCAGGTGATCCCGCACATTACCAACGAAATCAAGAGCTGCATTTCGAAGCTGGCCACGCCCGATGTCGACGTGGTGATTACCGAAATCGGCGGCACGGTCGGCGATATCGAAAGCCAGCCCTTCATGGAGGCCATTCGCCAGTATGCCCTCGACGTGGGCAAAGAGAATTGCCTCTACATTCACCTGACGCTGGTGCCGTACCTGAAAGCGGCCGGCGAATTGAAGACCAAGCCGACGCAGTACTCCGTCGGTCTGCTGCGGCAGATTGGTATCCAGCCCGACATTCTCATTTGTCGCACCGAACGGACGATCGAACGGGAAGATCGCGAAAAGATCGCCCTATTCTGTAACGTGCCCATCGAAGCGGTCATCGAGGAGAAGGACAAGGACTTCTCGATTTACGAAGTGCCGCTGAGCCTGGTCGAGAACGGTCTCGACAAGTTCATCGTCAAGCGTTTGCAGTTGCCGGCCGGCAATCTGGCGCTCGATGCTTGGCGAAATCTGCTGCACGTGCTGCGAAATCCCAAGCACGAGATCAGCATTGCCGTGGTTGGCAAATATGCCGAGCACAAGGACGCTTACAAGTCGATCTATGAATCGATCGATCACGCCGGCATGAGCCACCACGCCCAGATTCGCGTCGGACGCATTCAAAGCGAAGACATCGAACGCGAAGGGGCCGCCGCCCTGCTGCAAGGCTACGACGGCATTCTGGTTCCCGGTGGCTTTGGCGAGCGGGGCATCGAAGGGAAGATTGAAGCGATCAAGTTCGCCCGCGAGCGGGGCATTCCGTTCTTTGGCATCTGCCTCGGTATGCAATGCGCCGTGATTGAGTTCGCGCGTCACGTGGCCAAGCTCGATGGGGCCCACTCGACCGAGTTCAGCAAGGATACGCATCATCCGGTGATCTGCCTGCTCGACGACCAGAAGAATATCGTCGACATGGGCGGCACCATGCGGCTGGGAACTCATCCGGCCGCTCTGGCCGAAGGCAGTCACGCCCGCGAGTGCTATGGCAGCGAGCAGGTGCAGGAGCGCCATCGGCATCGGTACGAATTCAACAACGCATACCGGCAGCAGTTTGCCGCGCATGGCCTGAATGTGACCGGCACTAGTCCCGACGGCAAGCTGGTCGAGATCGTCGAGATTCCCGATCACCCGTGGTTCCTGGCGGTGCAGTTTCACCCTGAGTTCAAGTCGAAGCCGATTCAAGCTCATCCGCTCTTCGCCGGTTTTGTGAACGCGGCCATATTGCGACGTTCGCAACGGGCCGAACGATTGGCCGAAGCGAGCGCGTCGTAGGATGCTTGGCCTAAGTTAACGGCTGGCGGCTGCACCTATCCCTTCCCGGACACCTGGCAGTGCATCGCACGAGGATCAATTTCGTCCGCTGGGCTTGGCGCGTAGTCGCCTGGGATGGCGTATTACCACTGGTGCTGCTTGGCCTTCCTCATTTCATTCGCTGGTTGATTCCCAATGCCGACAAGGTGATTGAAATCGCTGCGGTGGTGCTACCCATTGGTGCCTTCTTCACGCGGATGGTTGCCGGGTGCTTGCACATTCGCACCAACCGGTGTGGTCCCCGACTACGGTCCGCTCAGCAGGCCGCACTTTTTTGCGGCGTGTTTGTGCTCGTTTTGTTTGACGCGTTCGTGATTCTCCAGCTGAACATTCCAGCCGGTGCCATTCCGCACGTCGAAGTTGTCGCGACCGGCTTGGTAGTATTCAGCATCTATTTGCCATTTTTGACTTTCGCCATGTACCCCGGCCGCGAGCCAGTACCCTACAATTTGGTTGGCAATTGGGAGATTCAAGATCAAGTTGCACGATGAGAGTTTACAAGCCGATTTTTGCTCATTTCGAGGTAAATGATGTCCGCTGATCCAAGCCAGCAAATTCCGCCCGCTTCCTTCATCGTGCTGGTGCAAACGCTCGCGACGCAGGCCAGCGTGGCGCTCGGTGTCATCTCGGACCCGCGCACCAACAAGCCCGAAGTGAACCTCGACCTTGCCAAGCACTTTATCGATACCCTGGCGCTGCTCGAGGGAAAGACCAAAGGCAATCTCACCAGCGACGAAGCCTCGCTGCTTTCCGCCGCCACGAGCCAATTGCAAATGGCGTATGTGACGCTGAAGAATAAGAAGTAAGTTGGAGTTCCGGCTTTAGCCGGTGACTTGCGAAGGACCGGCTGAAGCCGGAACTCCAACATTCTCTTTCGGCAACTCTTCATACAACTGCCGGTGCCAGCGTTGGGCGTCGGACAGATTCATGTCGAGGGCTTCGATCAAGCTTTGGCCGATTTGGAGCAGCTCAATGGGGCAGCCTTCCGAGAGCTCTTCGCCGATGCCGTCGGCTGTGTAGTCGAACGGATAGATGCGGCAGATCAGCGGGCGAGTTTCGAGTGGCAGCACACAGCCCGCGTTGCCCAGGAACGTGCAATCGCCGTTCGCCTGCTTTTTGAGAACGCGGCGAGTGCCGTCGGGGCGAAAGACGTTGTCCCGCCAAATGGGGTCGTCGTCTTGATCGGCATAGGCAGGTTGGCTCGGCCCGCGAAACTCGGTGAAGCCGGTCTGCCCCGTGAAGGCTTCGATGCGTCGCACGTCGCCCAGCGTCGTGTAAATGTCGCACGTCTGGCAGCAGGTCTTCATGTGCCGCGAGCAGCGGATGCAGAGGAATTCTTCAGACATATTGCTGCGACTCGGCGTAGGACCGCGAATTGCAAAGACATGGTGGGTCGAGCGGAGCACCGCTCGACCCACCCTACTTCTATTGAGAACTACCCTACCGGATCTGGATAGCGATAGACCTGCCCTTCGTAATTACGCAGCAGCAGGTCGTCGCCATCGCGGCCAACGACATAGTTGGGCTGCAGCGGAATTTTGCCGCCGCCGCCCGGAGCATCAATCACGTACGAGGGAACCGCGTAACCGGTCGTGTGACCGCGCAGGCCTTCGATGATCTCCAACCCCTTACTGACGCTGGTGCGGAAGTGAGCCGAACCGCTGATGGGGTCGCACTGATAGATGTAGTACGGCCGGACGCGCATCATCAGCAGCCGATGAAACAGATCCTTCATCGTGCCGACGCTGTCGTTCACACCCTTTAGCAGTACCGTCTGCGCGCCGAGAGGAATGCCACTGTCGGCGAGCCGGGCACAAGCCTGATACGCTTCGGGCGTGCATTCTTCGCCGTGCAGAAAGTGAATGCTCATCCACAGGGGATGATGCTTCTTCAGCACGCGGCACAACGACGGCGTGATGCGCTGGGGCAGCACGGCTGGCATCTTGGTCCCGATGCGAATGAACTCCAGGTGCGGAATCGCTCGCAACTTGCCGAGCATCCAATCGAGCTTTTCGTCGCTGAGCGCCAATGGATCGCCGCCCGAGATGAGGCAGTCGCGAATCGTCGGCGTGTTGCGAATGTAGTCGAAGGCCTGCTCCAGTCGCTTCTCGTTCGGCATGATCTCGCCGTGACCCACCACGCGCGACCTTGTGCAGTAGCGGCAATAGGTCGAGCAAAAATCGAGGGCCAACAGCAGCACGCGATCGGGGTAGCGATGCACCAATCCCGGCACTGGGCTGTGGCCATCTTCACCGAGCGGGTCGTCGGCTTCGCCGGGCGTGCGGATGAACTCATCCCGCACCGGCACGACGGTCTTGCGCAGCGGCTGCTGCGAATCTTCGCGGTCGAGCAGGCTCATGTAATAGGGCGTGACGCCGACGGGCAGCAAGTTGCCACCCTTCGAGAGCCCCTCTTTTTCGGCGTCGGAAAGCTCCAGCATCTGCTCGAACTTGTCGGCCGTGCGAATGCGATGGCGCGACTGCCAACGCCAGTCGTTCCAGTCCTTGTCGAGCACATCGGGAAAGAATCGCTTGCGAAACGCCTTCGTCCGTGAAGTGGTTTTCGCCTTGCGATTGAACGCCACCGGAGCGGTCGCTTGCTCGCTGGGGGCGTCTCCCAGTGGCGACGACTGAGCCCCGTGAGGCCCATCGATCCGAGTCTTGTCATTGGGCCGGACCTCTCGCTTCAGCAGTGTGCTGGCGGAAGCCGTCGGCGGAGATAGGGTGAGGGTAAAACTGGTAGCGGTGTACGTACTACTCGGAGGTTCCTCCAAAGCGACACTCGTCAACGTCTGCTCGCAATCGGAGCTGTTCATACCGTGGGATATCCCCAGGAGCCAGATAAAGTGCGTCCGGAACGGTCTCCTTGCCGTCCAACGCCGAATCGCAAACACCGCGATTCGCGGCCAAAGAATCCAAGCATTCAACACGAAGGCAGCATCCGCTCACCGCGGCTTCGGTCGAAAATGTGCTCGAACTGGCCTGTAAAGAAACCATCGCAGGACTCGGTAGTCTTCACCGAGCCATCCCGCGACGAAATCGACAACTATCAAAGCCGGTTATCCGTGACCAGGCATCCATGACAGCGACATTTCGTCGTAGCGCGGAATTAAAGGGTGCTACGGCAAAACTGTCAATGGACTTTTTGTCGTATTGACCAAAAGAATGAGAAAAAAGCCCGCGGCCAATTCGTAGCGGCGGGCTTCTTGGCCTTGCCCCACGATGAAGAATCCTTAACGAACCTGCCCGACGATCACACACGCATTGTGCCCGCCAAAGCCAAAGCTGTTGCTCAGTGCCGCTTTGATCTTTCGCTCGCGCGGCTTGTTCGGCGTGTAATCGAGGTCGCAATTCGGGTCGGGTGTATCCAGGTTGATCGTGGGGGCGATCACCGAGTCGCAGATCGACTTCACCGTCGCGATCAGTTCCAAGCCGCCACTCGCACCGAGAGTGTGCCCCAGTTGGCTCTTGGTGCTCGATACGCTCAGGTCCTTGGCGTGGTCGCCAAAGACTCGCTTAATCGCCTGGGTCTCGGCCTTATCGCCCAGCGGCGTGCTGGTGCCGTGAGCGTTGATGTACTGAATGTCGGTGGGGTTCAACTCGGCATTGCGCAGGGCATCGCTCATGGCCCGGGCAGCGCCGGTGCCATGTTCGTCGGGAGCCGTAATGTGCCCCGCATCGGCGCTAGCGCCAAAGCCGAGAATCTCGGCCAGAATCTTGGCCCCGCGAGCCTTGGCATGCTCGAGTTCTTCAATCACCAGCAGGCCGGCCCCTTCGCTTAGGACGAAACCATCGCGATCGGCATCAAACGGCCGACTGGCCAGCGTGGGAGCATCGTTGCGTGACGACAGGGCCTTCATATTCTGAAACGAAGCGAGGCTCATTGGCGTGATGGCCGCTTCGGTTCCGCCGGTAATCATCACGTCAGCATCGTTGTACTGAATCGCCTTGAAGGCGTCGCCAATGGCGTTGTTCGAACTGGCACAGGCCGTGGCCACCGAGTAGTTGATGCCGCGCAGGCCGTAGCGAATCGAGATGTTGCCACCCGCCGCGTTGAGCATCATCTTGGGCACCGTAAACGGGCTGACCCGGTCCGGTCCCTTCTCGAGCATCTTTTGCACCTGCTCTTCGATCTCGTGCAAGCCGCCAATGCCGCTGCCGAGGATCACGCCGCAACGAAAGGCCTCTTCCTTGCTGAAATCGAGGCCCGATTCGAGAATCGCCTCGTGACAAGCCACCTGGGCAAACTGCGAGAAGCGATCGAGTCGCTTGATCTCTTTGCGATCCAGAAAAGCTTCGCCATGCGCTTCGGGATTCCAATCGTGGACGTCGCCGCCAAAGCGAATCTTGAACCGCGTAACGTCAAACGCCCGCAGTTCGTGAATGCCGCTCTCGCCGGCCAGCAGTTTTTGCCACAGTTCGTTCACCTTGCAGGCAAGCGACGAAACGACACCCATTCCGGTAATTACGACACGCCGTTTCATAGCAAACCGTCCGCAATCAGAACCTGCCAAAGCTGCCCACAAGCCGCCTGCGCACCAGCAAACACAAAAACCCAGTTCCTGAAAGGGAGACTGGGTTTATCCAATGATCATCATCGACCGGTTTTCAAGCCTAGCTTTTTTGAGCTTCTTCGATGAATTTGATCGCCTGACCGACGGTTTGGATCTTCTCCGCGGCGTCATCGGGAATGTTGATATCGAATTCTTCCTCGAGCTCCATGACCAACTCGACTGTGTCGAGCGAGTCAGCGCCAAGATCATTGACGAACGAGGTTTCTGGCGTGATCTTCTCTTTGTCGACGCCCAATTGTTCGGCGACGATATCAATAACGCGTTCAGCGACGGATGCCACTTTCACCGTCCTCCATACACCAAGGAAGTGCGGCCCTAACCTTCGGCCAGCACAAGCTACAAAGTCCCCCTTGGACGGGAATCCGTCCTCAGGGATGAAACAGCATAAGATAGAGGAGATTCGCAAGACGGGTCAAGCCTAGTACTTGCTTCGCAGCGGGTTCGTTTGCCAGGCTGCGGGAAGTGACCGACTCGTCGTGCTCGACAATCACTGCTCGACCTGCCTCTCGGCAGCATGCTCTGAACAGCCCTTGAACAGGCCTGGCCACGACTCGACCAGGCCCGTTTGATAACCACTTTTTGATAACCTTTTAGTGCGATTTGTTTCATCGCCTCGATCTCCGTAACTACCTTCCCAGCAATCACCTTTGCCGATAATCGCCAGGCATTTGCCCTGCCCGCCGATAACCACTTGCGAGCCAGTTTGGCGACTGCCAATCGCCCCGCAAAAGTGACCGCTGAACAGTCCTGTTCACCCTCGCCCTGATAGCCAGTTTTGATAACTTTTTGCGCGAAAATGTCAGCCAAGTCATTCGCCATAAACCACTGAAATTAAATCGCTTGCGTCGAAACTTGGCTCCCAAACAGCCGTTTTCTGATAACCGTTTGATAACCATGTTCGGCCCTGTTCAAAACGCCCCCTGAACAGGCCCTAATCAGGGGGTGCGATCCTCGCTACCAGTTTCCTTGTCTCTTCTGACCGAGCTCGCCTGACCAACAACGATCAGCGCGCAGCGACCACCCTGGCCGCTCTCGGCGACTTTTGTCAGTTGCATACACGTCCGGATATTTGCGCAATGTCGTGATTGTTTGTCAATGATGTCGCTATCATTTCTTTGCGACATTTAATTTTGAAGAGCCCAGTCCTCAGGCCGAAAGGGCTGGCCTAGTGTCTCACCTGCGGTGCTAATCCGAGTGCTAGCCGCCCCGCGATACTTGTCAGGCCGCCCTGCGCTTCCTTGGTTAACTGAGCCGTTTTCAGCGGTTGAACTGCCAATTCGGCAATGTTAGGCGCGACGTCGACTGGCCCTGCTTTCAGGTGGTCAAAAATTTTCTGTGCGCGGCGTGACCTAACTAGTCACGGGTTCGGCGACAATTGTACATGTCGGAAGTCACTGCGGCGGGCGTGGTGAAGAAGGTGATTGCCGAGCGTGCTAGCCCAGGCAGTAGGCGATTCAAATTGGTGCGGCAGCATTCAGTGTGGCGTCTCGAATGATCGGTAAAGCTTCACCAAAATGAGAAAATCCGTTGTAAGAGTGACATGTTCTCGCCCGTATGATTTGGTGAACAGATTTCGGTTGGCGAACGTAAAGTCTTGGTAGGACAGCATCAGCGAGTTGAGTTGCAAGTGAGTCACCGGTTTTGGCCTGCGGCTTGCTTGTCTGGAAGCGTCGGACTGGCAGATCGCCAGTCAGGCCATTCCGGAAGGTGGAACCATCCGTCAAATAACAGGGAGGTGAGTGATGTCCGCGAATCCGTTCAAGTTCCTCGGTGGCATGGTCCTCGAAATCGCCGCAGTCGTGGCTGTGCTGGCGATGTTGCCAACCTTCAGCTCGACGTTTTTCTGGAGCGGCGAGCCCCAAGCGACTTCTCTGTCGCAGCT
This sequence comes from Anatilimnocola aquadivae, assembly GCF_049819085.1. Classification (GTDB taxonomy): domain Bacteria; phylum Planctomycetota; class Planctomycetia; order Pirellulales; family Pirellulaceae; genus Anatilimnocola. The sequence goes on along the minus strand of NZ_CP187419.1, from coordinate 7,387,508 downwards.
GCCGGAAGTGACTCCGAACCAGGTCTTTTTCGATGCTCGCTCGGCTCGCAAGTTCGATCTGGGTTCCAGCCAGTCGACTCCGCCGGCGGTATGGGCCAGCGACTTTGCTCGTCCGGTCTCGCCGCAACAACAACGGTTTGTCGAGGGTGTGCTCGACCACAACAGCCAGCGAGCGATGGATGTTGCCTCGCGCGTTTGGGAACGAGGCGACGCGATGTTGCCTGCCGATCTGCGTGTGCAACGTCAGGCCGCGAATGAGATCCCTCGCCTGGCTCCGCCGCGGAATGAGGCCGTTCGTAACTACGCGACGAACTACGATGCTTCGCGGGAGTTGCCGCTGAACGACTTGGATCGTGGTCAACTCGTCGAACTGCCGTCGGCTCAGCCGGTGCGTGCGAACGATTATCAAGACCGTCACCCATCGTTCGCCGAGACCTACCAACGGCCGGCTCCGAGCAACTACTCGGCGAATAACTATGCAGCGAATAGTCTCCCTGCCAGCAACTACGCTGCTCCTGCTCTGCAGCCGGTTCGCCCTGCTACCAGCAGCTATGCGACCAACAACACCTATGCTGGTAGCTATAACCAAAGCAGCTACAACCAGCACAACTACGCTCAGTCGCCTGCTCCTGCTGTCAACAACGGTTCGTCGTACTATGGTCGCTCGCCCGCCATTCAAGCAGCCGAGCCCCACATTCGCCGCTACGACGAACGCTACTAATCGCCGGTTCCAATCTGTGTCCTCGTTATTTCACTTCGATTTCCAACTCTGTCTTACTACTTGAGGTGCGACCCGTTTCAGGCTGATTTGCGAGGCGAACCGCTCGCAACCTGAGCAGAAATGGTTGAGAATGTGGGACCAGCCGCTAGGCTCCAGCCCCAGCTCACCATGGATTGCTCGCCATGAAATCTCGCCCCGATTCGTTTGCTAGTTTTCTGATTGCCCTGGGAGTTTTCGGCTTGTCGCCATGGATGGCGCAAACGCAAGCCGAGGATTGGCCGCAGTTTCGCGGCGTGAACTCCGCAGGTGTTGCTCCGCTAGGCACCTCTTTGCCAGCCGAGATTGGCCCCGAAAAGAATGTTGTCTGGAAGGCTGCTTTGCCTCCTGGTCACTCCTCGCCCGCCATCATCAAAGACATAATCTTCCTCACCGGCGTGCGCGACAAAAAGCAGCTGCTGACCATCGCCCTCGATCGGGCCACAGGCCAGATTGCTTGGGAACAAGAGGCACCCCACGGCGAGCTGGAAAAGGTCCATAGCAGCACGGGCAGCCATGCGCAATCCAGCCCCGCCGCCGATGACGAACGCGTGGTCAGCTTTTTCGGCTCCAGCGGCCTCTATTGCTACGACCATGCAGGCAAGCTGCTCTGGAAAAAAGCGATGGGGCCTTTCAATAACGATTTCGGCGCCGGCAGTTCGCCGATCATCGTTGGCGATCGCGTGCTATTGTGTCAGGACCACGATCAAGGTTCCTTTCTCGCTGCCTACGACAAGCGGACGGGTGAACAACTTTGGCATGTCGACCGTGGCATTGATTATTCGCGCAACTGGTGCACGCCCGTCATTTGGAACGTCGGTGGCAAATCGCAAGTTGTGCTCGCCGGCACGCTCAAGGTTGTGGGCTACGAGTTGGAAACTGGTAAGCAACTATGGACCGTGCGCGGTGTCTCGCGCGTCGTGTGCATGACGCCGGTCATCGGCGAAGACAACCATCTCTTCGTCGCGGGCTGGTCCGCCGGTGGAGACCCCGGCGAGCGGATCGCGCTCGATGCCTTCGACAAAGTGGCTCCCGAATACGATCAAGATAAGAACGGCACGTTCGAAGAAGCAGAGTTGCCCAAGGGCGCGCTCCGTCAACGCTTTACGCAATGCGATCGAAACAAGGATGGCAAGGTCACGCGCGCCGAATACGACGAGTTTCGCATGCTCTTCGATCAGTCGCAGAACGTCGTGATCGCGATTGCTCCCGGCGGCCAAGGAGACATCAGCGAGTCGCACGTCCGCTGGCGGTTCAACCGCTATGTGCCGTTCTGTGCTTCACCGCTCTACTATCAAGGTCGACTCTTCACCGTGAAGGACGGCGGCATCTTGACTTGCCTCGATGCCAAAACGGGCGAACCGAAACGGACTGCTCGCGTCTCGGGCACGGGCGATTACTATTGCTCGCCGGTTGCTGCCGATGGCAAGGTCTTCTTGATCAGCCAGGAAGGTAAACTGACGATCGCTTCCGCCGAAGATCAATGGAAAACAGTCAGCACCGCTGATTTCGGCGAAGAAGCTTACGCCACTCCCGCCATTGCCGATAGCAAACTCTACATCCGCACGACCGGACATTTGTACTGCATTGGAAACAAGTAATTCATTTCGAATACCTGGAAATACCACATGAAATTCAACCTGGCGATTCTGCTGACGATGCTCGTAACTTCATCCCTCTTGCAGGCAGCCGACGATGCCGCGCCGGCCAAACAGCGGGTTTATCTCGGCACGTACACGAGTGCAAAGGGGAGCAAGGGAATCTACCTCTCGGAGTTTGATGCGGCGACCGGCAAACTGAGCGAGCCGAAGTTGGTCGCGGAGACGGTGAACCCGACGTTCCTCGCTTTGCATCCCGATGGCAAGCACCTGTATGCCGTTAACGAAGTGGGTGAGTTTCTCGGCAAGAAGGCTGGCGGCATCACGGCCTTTGCAATCGACGATAAGACCGGCGGGCTGAAGCAACTCAACGAACAACATTCGGGCGGTCCAGGCCCTTGCCACCTGGTCGTCGATCGTGCGGGCAAGTGCGTCCTCGCGGCCAACTACGGCGGCGGCAGTTGCTGCGCCGTGGCTTTGAAGGCCGATGGCAGCTTGGGAGATGTGACGTCGTTCTTTCAGCACGAGAACAACCCCATGCCCGATCCCAAGGGGAAGGTGCGCGTTCCGCGCGGGCATTCGATCAATGTGTCGCCCGACAACAAGCGGGCCTTCTGTGCTGATCTGGGTCTCGACAAGGTGGTGATCTACAACCTGGATGCTGCGACCGGCAAGCTGACGCCGCACGAACCGGGCTTTGGCAAATGCCCCGATCTGGCTGGACCGCGGCACTTCGCTTTTCATCCCTCCGGCAAAACGGCCTACGCGATCAACGAGACCGCTTCGACGATGACCGTGTTCGCCTATGACGCTGACAAAGGCTCGCTGACCGAAGTGCAAACGCTCTCGACATTGCCGGAAGGCTTCACCGCCAACAACAGCACGGCGGAAGTTGTCGTGCATCCGAGTGGCAAGTTTGTCTATGGCAGCAACCGCGGCCACAACAGCATTGCCGTTTTTCAAGTCGACGAGAAAACCGGCAAGCTGACCGCTGCGGGGCACCAAGGCGAAGGGATCAAGACACCGCGCAACTTCAACATCGACCTCACCGGCAAGTTCATGCTCGTCGGCAATCAGTCGGGCAACGACGTGCTGGTCTTCAAAATCGATCAGCAGACTGGCTCGCTCGCGCCCACTGGCGACAAGATCGAATTGGCCGCTCCGGTCTGCATCAAGTTCCTCAAGCAGTAGAAATTGGTCCCACACAGTCATGCTCAAACGAGATCAACTGGCTCTGGTTGCTGCAGTGACGTTCCTGCTCGCGAACATTGTCGTGCCGGTGGTGTGGGGCGATCTTTACCCCTTCACCTCCGGGCCGATGTTTCGTGATGCGCCGACGCAGTACTGCAACTACCGCGTCTACGGTCCCGAAGGTCAACTGCTCGATCCCAATGCCTTTCATTGCCATCGGATCTACGATGGCAATCCCGTGGGCTATGGCGTGGGGATTCAACCACCGGCGGTGATCGAAGAGTTCGGCAACGCCCGCGACGAGGCCTATTGCCGCGAGCATCTGCTGAAGCACCTCGGCACTGAAGCGAATTGCCGCTATCCGTTTGTGACGCTGGAACAAGACGTGATCGGGGCCATCGACAGCGAGCGCATCGGCATCATTCGCACCGACCGCTGGCGGATTGAGAATCCGTATTGCACAGCCACAAAGTAGGCCACAGCTTGTTTGCAGGAAGTTGATGCATGACACCAGTAACGACCAAAGCCGTGGTACTCGAGCTTGTGCAACAGTTGCCCGATGACGTCTCTTTGGAAACGATCATATCGGAGTTGCATTTTCGATTGTCAATCGAAGAGGGGTTAAGGCAACATGAGTCGGGGGATACGGTCACCCACGAGCAGGTTTGCCAGCAGTTGAAGAAATGGGGTTGATCCTCAACTTCGCCACAGTTTTTGCAAACGGCAAAAGGGGGGTGTTGATAAATCCGTTGGGTTTATCAACACCAGCATGCGTATTTCGCGGGAACGGCACACTTTAATGTTGAAAAATTGACCTCCTTTATCAACGAGTAGGACCTTTTCGATATCCTGTCCTACCGGCCTTCCGTTGCCGTATGTCGCGGCCTGCTGCCGGTGTTCCTACTCTCTCCATCGATTTGCGGTGTCATCGTTGCCTTCCAATCGAAACCAACTCTCCTGGCAAGATGCCCTTTGCCGGCGGTCGCTGCCGCACTTTGGTCAGCTGATCAATTGGTTGCTGCTGGCGACTGCGTCGGTGTTGCTCTTCTGGTCGTTCGAGCCTCACGCAGGTGAGCGGCAATGGCCGACGACGGTCCTCTCGTGGCTGCCGTATAACTGGCTCGACTCGACGCTGATGATTTGGGTCTGCCGCGGCATGCTCGCCGTTGGTGGGCTGCTGTGGCTATTCAATCGCTGGCTACCGTGGAGTTGCTGGCTGGCGACTGCTGGTTTCACGGCGCTGTGGTCGCTGCATGTCGAGACGACGCACAACACGGCCCACATCTTCAACCTGCCCAACATGCTGATGGTGATTCAGTCCCTGTGGATCACGTTCGAGGCCAAGGAAATTCGTGCGGCGCTCAAAGCAGGCAAGTACTACCAGACGCCGCTCATGCCTCACTGGGTGTTCCTCACCGGCGTGGCTTACATCGGACTGTTTCACACGGCCGCAGGTTTGACGAAGTTGCTCTACAGCGGACCGGGTTGGGCGAATGGAGTTTCGCTGCAACTGTGGACACACTTGTGGGGACATTCCTGGGCTCCTTCGACCTGGCTGATTCTCTCCAGTAGAACATTCACGCGCATTTTGCAGGTCGCGACGCTCGTCATTGAGTCGGCCGGTGTGCTGGCGATCTTTCCTCGCTTGCGGCCGTGGATCGGCCTCGGCATTTTGGGCTTCTATGCCGGCGTGCTGCTGACCTTCGATTACGGCTTTCATTTCAACGCCCTCTTCACCGGCCTGTACTTGCTGCCGGTCGAAGCGTGGCTGACCAAGTGGGCCGAGCGGAAAAACCAATCCGCATGAGTGTCGACCCGACCTCCACCGACGCCGTCGAAGATGCCAAGCTGGCGCAGGCGGCCCGCAGCGGAGCCCCGCTGGTGCTCGCCGGGCACTTGGTCTCGCAACTGATGGGCGTCGGCACGCTTGGAGTGCTCCTGCACCTGCTGAAGCCCGAAGACTACGGCATTCTCGGCACTGTATTGCCCGCCGTCATGTTGCCGCGCATGGCCGCGACACTCGGTCCTGGCATTGCGGTGCTGCAGCAAAAAGAACTCTCGCAGCAACAACTGAGCTCACTCTTCTGGCTGCAAACCGGCGCGGGACTGATCGCAGCAATTGCGACCGCGGTCATCTGCTGGATTCAAGCGAGCCTGTGGAACCAGCCCGTATTGTTCCTGGTTGGCAGTGCTCTCGGTGTGGGAACCCTGCTGGCCACGTTGGGAAATCAACATCAGGCGCTGCTCGAACGGAACCTGCGGTTTAACGCGGGCATCGGCCTGCGACTGACCGCGCAGGCGATCACCTGCGTCGCCTCGATTGCCCACGCCTGGTACTGGCCGAATGTCTGGGCGCTCGTCACGCAACATGTGGTGGAACTCGCGGTCCTTTGGCTGGGCAGTTGGCTGCTCGCTGGTTGGTGGCCCAATTGGCCGCAGCGAGCCTCGTGGGGCGACACACACGTCCGCTTCAGTGCGGCTTACTCGTTCAGTTCGCTGCTGCAGTACCTCGCCCAGAATCTGGAGAAAGTACTGCTGCCGATCTTCGCAGGGCCCGCAGGCAACTATGCCCTGGGCCTCTATACGCAGGCCTTTGGGCTGATGGTCAAGCCCGTCTATCTGCTGACGACTCCCATCGCCGGCGTCATGATCTCGTCGCTCGCGAAAACCGAACCGGGTAGCGACGCCTTCGCGCAAATGACCTCCCGCTTCTTTCGACTTTCCTCGCTGGGCCTGTTTCCCTCAGCCGTTGGTCTCACGCTGGTAAGCGACGACGTCGTGGCGCTGCTGGGTGGCCAGAAGTGGCAAGCCGCCGGGCTGCTGTTGAAAATCCTGGCTCCTTCGCTAGCCGCGCTTGGTCTGACCAACCTGTGCATCTTCGTGCTCAGCTCGCGCGGGGAAGGCCGGACGCTGGTCTATGCCGCCGCGCTCTTGTTGCTACTGAAGCTGCAAACCTTGGGGCTCGGTTACTTTTTAGGCCAGCAGTTCATCGTCGCCGATGTCGATCCTGCCTATCGCGGCATCGTCGGCCTGGCGGCTGGATTTACGTTGCTCAACACCTGCATCTGGTCGATCGCCTTCTTGTGGTTCACGTTTCGCAGCGTGCAGCTCGATCCCCTGCACATGCTCAAGGCGCTCTGGCCATCCCTGCGAGCTGCCCTGGTGATGGGCCTGGCGGTGATGGGGCTGCAATGGTTGCTGCGGGAGATCCCGGTCCAATCGGCTGCTCTGCGATTGCTCCTCAGTGTCGCCGGCGGCGTGCTCGTGTTCGTTGCTCTCGCCTGGAGTGAGATCAACCAGGTGGTGCGACAACAGCCCGATCGCCCTGCCAAGAAATCAGCTCGTTAGTACCCAACCGCCGCGCCATCTTTGCGGGGCTCGGTGCCGCCATGCAGCGTGCCTTGCTCGCGATCGAGCAGAATCCCCTGATAGCCGCCGTAACCACCGCGGCTGCGAAACACCTTGTGGCCTTTCGCCTTCAGCACGGCAACCGCTTCGTCGCTGACACCAGCTTCGACATGCACCGTTCCGGAACCATTCGCTGGCGCACCGGTTGGATCGGCACTGCCGGTATGCATGACGCGGGCCGCATCGCCGGCTGCCTGCACGTTCATGCCGAAGTCGATAATGTTGAGCAGAATCTGCACGTGCCCCTGGGCTTGCATGTCGCCACCCATCACGCCATAGCAGAACCAAGGCTGGCCATCCTTCGTAACCATCGCCGGAATGATCGTGTGAAACGGTCGCTTGTGCGGCTCCAGCCGATTGAGATGTTTGTCATCCAGGGCGAATAAGCAGCCCCGGTTCTGCATGGCAAAGCCCACGTTACCGGGAACCACTTGCGAACCAAATCCATTGAAAATGCTCTGAATGAACGAGCAGCAATTGCGGTCCTTGTCGACCACCGTCAGATAGACCGTGTCGCAAGTTTCGAGGTGCGGACTTCCCGCGGGCACATCGATTCCCGCTTTGCTCCGGTCGAGCAGTTTGCCTCGCTCGCGGGCATACTCCTTCGAGATCAGCTCCGCCGTCGGCAACTTGGCGAAATCTGGATCGGCATAGAACTTCGCTCGATCGGCAAACGCCAGCTTCTTGGCCTCCAGCAACAGGTGCAGCATCTCGGCACTGTTATGGCCGAGCTTCTTTAGGTCGTAAGGCTCCAGCAGGTTGAGCATTTGCAGGGCAGCAATTCCCTGACCATTCGGCGGCAGTTCCCACACGTCGTAGCCGCGATAGTTCGTTGAGACAGGCTCGATCCACGTGCTGGTGTGATCGGCAAAGTCCTTCAGAGAAAAGTAGCCCCCCTGCTTCTCACTGAACGAGACAATCTCCTTGGCGATCTCGCCCTTGTAGAACGCGTCGCGACCTTGCTCGGCAATCAGTCGCAGGCTCTTCGCCAGCCGTGGATTGCGAAACACCTCGCCCGCGGCCGGCGCGCGCGCTCCATCGATCAAATACGTCGCAGTCGAGTCGGCCCAATCGCGCAGGCTCGGCACGCTCGATTTCCAACTGCCGGCGATCACTTCCGAAACGGGAAAGCCTTCTTCCGCCGTTTCGATCGCGGCCCGCAGGTCTTGGGCAAGTGTCTTCGTGCCGAACTTCGCCCGCAGCTCTTCCCAGCCATCGACGCAGCCGGGCACCGACCACGACAGCACGCCACTGCTGGGAATCTCGCTCATTCCCTTGTCGGCGAAGGTCTTTCGCGAGAGGTTGTACGGACTTCGCCCGCTGGCGTTCAGGCCATACAGTTTTTGAGTCTTGTTGTCCCAGTAGATGACAAACAGATCGCCGCCGATGCCGCAGCTCATGGGCTCGACGACGCCCAGCATCGCGTTGGTGGCAATGGCCGCATCGGCTGCGGTGCCACCTGCCTTCAGCACATCGAGCCCCGCCTGCGCGGCCAGCGGATGACTCGTGGCCACCATCCCGTGCTTGGCCATCACCACCGATCGGCTCTGGTTCCGCATCGCTCCCGAGCGTTCATAACCCGCCTGCGGCGATTGACCACTCGCTTCAGCCGTCATCAACAACACTCCGCACAGCAACAACCAGCGTGGCATGGCAGGCACCTGTTCCTACTCGCTGACGCAGCGGGCTTCTAAGAAGCCTTAAAAAATCCCCAGCTGATCGCGGGCATCTTCCGTCATGCGATCGGGGCTCCACGGCGGATCGAGGACAATCTTTACTTCCACTTCGCCCACGCCTTCGACCGCGCCGAGCACTTGCTTGCTGTTGGCGATCATCTGCGGACCGGCCGGGCACATCGGGCTGGTCATGGTCATATCGATCGAGATATTCGTCTTCTCCTCGGGCGTTTCCGAGGTCGTGACGTTGTAGATCAACCCCAGGTCGATAATGTTCACGAACAGTTCGGGGTCAATCACTTTTTTCAGTTCTTCGCGGATCACATCTTCGCTGACAGCCATCGCACCACCTATGAAAAATGAGGTCTCTGCTCCCGTATTATGGCCCATCGTGCCCGTTTGAGCCAGGAGCATTTGTCAGCGGTCGAAGACTGTGCCGAGGTGCCTAACGATAGTCGGCGAGAATCACTGAGCCTTTGTCCTTCGTGCCGTTCACGATGCTGGTCGAATAGTCTTTGACATCGCCGGGCGTCCACTCGCCGACGGCAAAGCTCGACCACCAACTGGCGACCTTATCACCGCCGCCTGCCTTCAGAACTTCCTTGACGGCGGAGGAGCACACTTCGCGCCCAGGCGTCAGGACCGCGTACTTGCTTTGCGTCTTCTTGTCGCTCAACTCGGCAAACCGGCTGTGCATCTTGTCCATGTTGAGGCCACAGATCACCGCCCGAAAATGCTTGCTCCGCTTGTAAGCCACCAGGTCATCGGCCCGCGTGTGGGCCGACGGCGGCGAGCCAAACAGCTTGTCCCAAGTGCTCGCGTCTTTGGCAGGGTTGAAACTGAGGTAACCACTATCCACGTCCATCGCGGCTGGGCTGAGACCGATCGCCGCGTGCCCCGCGACGCTATCGGGCCCCTTCGACCAGACATACACGATCACGCAGGGAGTTTCCTTAAGCGTTTTGCGGATCTGGTCCGCAGCGGACAGCTTTTTGGCCATGGCAGGGTGATATCACAAGGTGGCGGATTCAAGTGGCTCGAAGTAGGTATAGCAGTCCTCTGGTGGAAGGTGAAGCAAGAAAGCGAAATTCGTCACTGAAGCGAACTTCCGCCAGAGAAATGGCGCGCGCCGCCGCTACCGGCTCAGCCAAGACGAGCGAAGTCGATCGTTCGGCAAGCGAACTCGGTTAGCGAGATTTCGCCGGCTCTTTGCTGGGAGCTTCGGCGGTGGCGTGGCCCGCGGAAGGCTCTTCCGTAAAGCGAGCCAGGTACTCCATCTGGCTGTCGGCGCCATTGAAGCCGAGCACCGTTTCGGTCATGTCCATTTGCTTGTGCATGAGCCGGCCCGCATCGAGATCGAACTTGATCGTGCCGCGTTGCAGGCGTTGCACCAGTTCCGACTTCAACTTGGGATCGTTCACGGGCGTGATGACCTGGGTCTCGATCGAAATCGTCGCGACACCCGTCTCGACCTTTTGCAACCGATAGACCTGCTGCACTTGGATCTTTTTGACTTCGCCGTTGTCTTGCTTCAGGCGAACTTCGTCGGGCATGGTCCACTTGGTGCCGACCTTCACCTTTTGCTGTGGCAGTGGAATGGTCAGTTCGCCAATGCCCGGGTTGAACTGCGAGTGGGTGTTCTTGCGTTCGAGCACGCGGCCGTGGCGATCCATGGTTACTGTCGCCAGCGGCACACCGACCGAAGCAGCGACCAGTTCGTAACCCGATGGCGGCGTCTTGTCGGTATCGCTGTTGTATTTCACTTCCTGGCGGCCGGTCACACTTTGCCACATGTCGACGTGATCGACCGAGTGGACGAAGGTGATCTTGCCATCGTCGGCTACGTTTAGAATCTTCCAGGTCTTAGTCGACACGCTGCGCGTCTTGGCGACTTGCGTGGCCCCGCGAATCGTCGTCTCAACGGTTACCAGGTGGATGACCTTGGTGTGGAAGGTCTGGTCCGGGCGAAACTTGTAAGCCAGGTCGTAGAGTTCGCTATCGCTGGTGGTCTTCGCTGGCGTCGGCTCTTGGGCAGCACCCGAGGCAACGATGAACAAGCCGGAGAACACAGCGGCGAGAGTTAACAGGTAGGTTCGCATCAGCGCATCCTTGCTGAAGGTGATCTTGACTTTGTCTTACCGCCCCCGGGCCTGGCCCGGGGGTTCATTGGCTTTTGCACTAGGTTGTCGTTGAGCGCAAACTAGTGCAAAAGCCGTTAAACCCCTGCCGCAGGGGCAGGGGCGGAAAAAGGCGAGTGGGCCAGCATCTTACTTCCGATAGATATTTCCGGCCCAGCCCAGTTTCTCTTGCAGCGTGTGATAGTAGCTGTGCCCTTGCGTGGCAATCAGCTTGAAGGTGCTATCAGCCCGTTCGACCCGCACGCGGTCGCCAGGCAGAATGGGGCCGATGACGCGGCCATCGACAACCAGCGTCGTCCCTTCATTGGGCTGCAGCACTTCCATTTCGTACACCCGCTCGGCGGTATCGACGACGGGACGCACGGTAAGCGTGTGCGGGCTGATTGGGCAGATCACAAAGCCTGCTAGCGTGCTGCGGAGGATCGGCCCGCCGGCCGACAAGCTATGAGCGGTCGAGCCCACCGGCGTGCTGATGATGAGGCCGTCACAGCTGTAGGTTGTGGCTAGTTCGCCGTCGACGTACAGGTGGACATTGAGCAGCGTGAACGGGAAGCCCGTGGTAATGACCGCTTCGTTCAGCCCCAGGTGCCGCTCGATCACTTCGCCGCCACGCAGCAGCGAGCAGTGGAACATCAGGTGTTCGACGACGCGGCAATTGCCTTTGGCCACTTCCGGCAGCGACTCGGCCACGTCCTGCGGCATATGCCAGGCGAGGAAACCGAGCTTGCCCATGTTGATGCCCATGATGGGCAACTGACGGCTGCCCATCAGTTTGGCAGCCCGCAGAATCGAACCATCGCCGCCGAGCACTAGAGCGAAGTCTGCTTCGGGCAATGAGCGATCGTAACCGTAGTGAAAGTCTTCGTGGACGATTTCACAGTACCGCTCAAAGACCGGGCGAAGCTCGTCGGCTCCCTCCAGCACATTCGGTCGATCGCCGGAACCCAGCAACAGGACGCGCGGACGTTTGTCGGCAGTGCCGCACCAGGCTGGAGTTTCGTCCGCAGAAAACGCAGCTTGCATGGGTCGAGCCAAAGGAAAGAGCAGGCGGTGAAAGCGATGCTCGTTCCATTCTAGTCAGAATGCGGCCCGCCGTAGTGCAGCGGACTGGCTCGGAGGTCAGGAGTCGGAGGTCGGAAGTCGGAAGTCAGAAGTCAGAAGTCAGAGGGAAAGGCTCTTAACGGCCGCTTCCCTCATTCTGCATTCTGCCTTCTCACTTCTGCATTTGCCCTACTCGGCGAGCAGCTTCTCGATTTCACCGGCAAGGTCGTTGCTGCGGTTGAAGACCTTCATGATTCCCTTTTTGTTAACCAGCCACATCTCGGGAATCGACTGCACGCCATACTTCTGGGCAAGTTCGTTTTCCCAGCCCTTGCCATCGAACTGATGGGGCCAAGACATTTCGTTTTCCTTGGCGACTTGAATCAGCTTTTCTTTGTCGCTGTCGAGCGAGATACCGACAATCTCAAAGCCCTTGTCGTTCAACTTTTTGTAGGTCTGCACCACGTTCGGAACTTCGGCCATGCAAGGTCCGCACCAGGTTGCCCAGAAGTCGATGAGCACGACCTTGCCACGCAGCTTGGCGAAATCGACTTCGCGACCATCAACGGCTGTGAAGCTCAGTTCGAGTGGTTTGCTGGCGAGTTCTTTGCGGATGCGTACGACCTTCAGCTTCTTTTCGGCGAGGTCGGCAATGGCGGTGTACGAATTGTGCGAGAGGGCGACGAGACGTTCTTCGGCTGCAGCCGTTGGTTCGGCAGCAGCGGTGGCCTCAACCAGCATGTAAGCGACTTGGCGATTGGCTTGGGCAGTGGGGTACTTCTTCAGGTGAGCTTCAGCCAAGGCAGTGAACTCTTCGAGCTTCAGTTTGCCGCTCATCGCGTCCATGCCGCGACGCTGAACCTGCATCGCACTGGCTGTGGCCTTGATCTTTTCTGGCGCGTCCTTGGCGGCTTCGACTTCCGCAATCAGGGCCATCGCTTCATCAGTTTTGCCGGTGGCACCCAGAACCTGAAAATCGAGCATCTTCAGTTCCCAGCGAACGGGATCGTCGACGAACTTTTTGTAGAACGCGTCTCGTTGTTTGCCAAATGCTTCAAAGGCCTCGGGGCCTTTGCGGGCGTTCGCAAACAACTGCTTTTGAATCGCGGCGAAGACCTCTGCTGCGTCTTTGCCTTCCGGCAGTTCGCTGCTCAGTCCCTGTGCGGCAGGTGCGGCATCTTGGGCTGCAGCCAGCGGCGGCAGGGTGAACGAAAGACCGGCCAGCGCCAACAGCGCGATCGAGTAAGCTCGCAACATGACTGAACTCCGCAGAACGGGGAGCGGGGTGGGAAACGCGTATGAATAGTCTTCAATGTATCGCTGGCAGTGAAACAAAGCCAATCGCTGTTTGGCTAGCAGGCTGGAATTACCAGCCCCGGCTTACTTCTTGGCGATGTCTTTCATCTTCGGTTCCAGGTAGGCAACCGTGGTGGCCATGCTATTGAGATGGGTGTATTCCTCTTCGGGAATCTGCACGCGGTGTCGCTTGCGCAGCTCCATCACAATGTCGAGAAAGTCCATGCTGTCGAGCTCGAGTTGCTCGCGAAACGGCTTCTCGTCGACCAGTCCGCTGAGGTCTTCGTCGGGAGCGATGTCCGACAGAATATCCAAAATTTCGTCGCGAATTTCTGCGTTCGTCATGGCAAATTCAACCGTTTCGATTCAAAACCTGTGAGGCCAACCATCATCCGGCCATGGCAAACGTCGCGGGCCTCAATGCCCCACCCGAACTGGCCGGAATCCCGAATTGTAGCGAAAACGCTGCCATTGGCGACGGGCCATTGGCAGCAGGCAGGTCTTGATCTCTGGCAGAATTTCAGCAGCGGCCAGTTCCGTCAGCCGCCGGATCCGTCACCCAAATCGAAGGTCCAATTTGAGCCAACTTGTCCAACAATCGGCTCGATTGTTGGACGGCAACCCCCAGCCAAACCCGAGAAAGACGTCAACTGCTGTCCAACAATGAAGCCAATTGTTGGACACCCCCCTTTTGCGGCCTTCCGTTTATCCGTCGTACTTCTGAATGATCACGACCGAGTTAATCCCCAGCATGCCGAACGAGTTATTGAGGATGTACTTCACTTCGCCAATTTTCCGCGGAGCATCAGTCACTAGCGTGGTCAGGGCACAATCGGGGTCGAGGTCATCGACGTTGATCGTGTGATGGCAAATGCCGTCGTCGAACGAAGGTAAGTTCCCCGCCAGTTCCAGCGCGCCGGCTGCTCCCATCGCATGACCGATGAAGCTCTTGGTGTTGTTGAAATACGTCTTGTCGCTGCCGGAAAAGACGCGTCGCAAGGCGTCACATTCTTGCGTATCACCCTGGCCGGTGCCCGTGGCGTGCGTGCTGACAATGTCGATATCGCGAGGTTCAAGTCCGCCTCGTTTGAGAGCCAATTGCACGCATTCGGCCTGTCGTTCGGGGTTCGGCAGCACGAAATCGGTGGCATCGGTGTTGATCGCATAGCCGGCCAGTTCGCCGTAGATCTTCGCGCCCCGCTGGCGAGCATCGACCAGTCGCTCTAGGACATACGTGCAACCACCTTCGGCCACGACGATGCCATTCCGCTGCGTATCGAACGGCCGCGAGGCCTTCTCCGGCTCGGCATGCGTCGCCAGCGCTCCCTGGCTTTTAAAGCTGGCAAAGATGCCGAACGTGTGAATGCTTTCCGAAACACCGCCGGCGAGGGCCACATCGCAATCGCCCAGTCGCAGCATCTGTGCGCCTTGAATCAGCCCGGCATTGCCCGCGGCACAAGCAGCACCAATCGTGTAGTGCGGGCCGGTTACACCTAGATTCAACGCTGTTTCGCCCGCCGGGTTGTTGGCCACGGTGCGCGGATTGTGATGATGCGACCAGAACTGTACGTCGTAGTCGTAGGCCTTGATGTTGTAGATTTCGTTCTCGGTTTCGACGTTCCCATGCTCGGTCGTGCCCAGATAAATGCCGACGCGACTCTTGTCGATCGTGTCCCAGGCGAGTCCCGCGTCTTTGATCGCTTCGTTGGTGCAATAAATGCCGACGCTGCCGGCGCGAGTACCCCGGCGAATGTCTTTTTTCGACTGATACCGCAGTGCGTCGAACTTGCACACGCCGGCCAGGGTTTCGCCGACATAGCGAATTTCGTACGCCGTGACACCGCTCTTGCCGGCCAACAGCGCCGCCCGATATTCAGCCAGATTGTTGCCGTTCGGCGCGGTCAGGCCGATGCCCGTGATGACAATCCGTTGATGATCCGGCAAATCTGCCGGGCGATGGCTGGGAATGATGTGCGAAACGGGCATTTTGTTCTCATCAACACGCCGGTAAGGCCCAGCGCGCAAGTGCTTCCTAACAAAGTGATTCGGCCAACCCTCGAACCTATCGCGCTACCGGCTGTTTCACAAGTATTGCAACGCGTTCGGCAGCGCAGAGCGATCGCCTCCCCTTGTTACCGCAAAGCGTGGACAGCGGTTCACTGGTCAATTCGAGAAAATGCAAAATTGTTGTTGCCGCCGTTTCTCTGCGGGCGACAGTTCGCTGGGCGGGCTAGAATTGCGCGAACCCATTCAACGACTAACGACCTAAGCTTCGCTGCCTGCGGCGAGACTCATCTGCCATGACCACTACCTCGGCCAGCTTACTCGAGCGTGTGCGCCACGATCCGGCGGCTGAGCAGTGGCAAACGCTGGTCGAGTTGTACGATCCGCTCATTCGTGGTTGGCTGAAGCGGCAAGCGGTGTTGAATGCCGATGCGGACGATCTGGTGCAAGACGTGCTGACGGTCGTGGCCCGCCGGCTGAAGGATTTTGAACACAACGGCCGGACGGGGGCGTTTCGCACTTGGCTGCGAACCGTCACCATCAACTGCGTCCGCGATTTCTGGCGCTCTCGCAAACGGGAAAATGCCGCCACGGGACAAGTGCAGGAACTACTCGACCAGCTGGCTGATCCCCAAAGCGGGCTGACGCAGGCCTGGGATCTGGAGCACGACCGCTATGTCACCCAGCAGTTGCTGGGTCGCCTGCGGAGCGAATTCGAGCCCGCCACTTGGCGAGCTTTCGAACGGGTCGCTCTCGACGGTGCACCCGCGGCCGAAGTCGCCAGCGAATTGAATCTGACCGTCAACGCCGTCTTTATCGCCAAGAGCCGCATCCTCGCCCGCCTGCGGCAGGAATCTCGCGGATTGATCGACGAGTAACTTTCTCGGCAGCCCAACACGTCAGCTGACGCTTCGCGCTCCCTGAAAGCGGCACCAATTGCCTAATCGTTTTTCTCATTACTGGCGGGGCCCACTGCCGATGAGCCCAGCAGGGGGAAATCGACATGAAACGATCATTCGCGTGCTGGCAACGCCAGCTACTGGCCATGGGCTGCCTCGGGCTAGGCCTGTTCCTGGCCGATGTTGCCTCGGCGGGGCATCCCGCGTACTGGACGATTGGCCGGCACCACTCGGCGGGTGACGTTCAGCCTTTGCATCCGCAAGGCTATGCCTACGGCTGGTTTGGAGCTTCGCCGCGCCCCCAAGCGGCCCGCCAATCTGGGTACTATGGACTGTATCGCCAGTGGAGTAGCTATTAGAGCAGCGGTCGATGCCGCCGCGCGAACCATGCTGGCACGTTCTTCGTAGTGGCAGCATGCAAAACGCCTCTCGCTATCACAGCGTTCACTACAGCCTGCTATTGGCCGGTTGCCTCGCTGTGGGGATTACCGCGGGTTGTAAGCAACCTCCGCCGGCTGCACCTGCTGCCAAGACCGCGCCGCTGCGGGTGATTGTGGTCGACGATGCTCCGCTGGCTAAAACGCTGGCCCGCGAATGGCTGGCGCATACCGAGAGCCAGCTCGACATCGTCGAAGTGACGACCGACAAGGCCGCCGCTGCCCAGCAACTGCCGGCCGACGTAGTGATCTATCCTCCGGGGCTCATCGGTTCGTTGGCGAAAGCCGACCTGCTGTTGCCGCTCGATGAAAGCCTGCTCAACGATCCGGAGTATGCCCGCGACGATATCAGCCCGCTGCTTCGTTCGCAGTTAACCACCTGGGGCCGGCGCACCGTCGCGGTGCCGCTAGGCTCTCCGCAGATGGTGCTCTTTTATCGAGCCGATTTGCTCGCGCAGCAAAAACTACAGCCGCCGCAAACGTGGGAAGAGTATCAAAAGGTCGTGGAGGCGTTTCGTACGAAGCCCGCCGATGTGGCGATCGACGACAAAGCCTGGCAAGCAACCGCCGAGCCACTGGCAGCGGGATCGGGCGGCGAACTACTCCTGGCGAGGGCCGCTTCGACAGCCGTCCATCGCGACCAACTTTCGCCGCTAATGAATCTTGACTCGCTCGAGCCGCTGATTGCCGGTCCGCCGTTCGTGCGTGCCCTCGAGCAACTGGTTGCTGCTTCGCCCGCTGATGCTCACCTAGACAAATTGCTCTCACCGGCCGCTTGCTACGCCAAGTTTCTAGCGGGCGAATGTGCCCTGGCCATCACGTGGCCCATGATGCTGGAACAGGCTCCAGCGACGATGCTCAAGCCCGAGCAAATCGGTCTGGCGTTATTGCCCGGCTCACAAGAGATGTTCAATCCCACTTCGCAAAGTTGGGAGCCACTGGCAGCAGACGATTCCGCCCATGCGCCATTTCTTAGCGGCAACGGACGAATGGCTTCGGTCTCGCGCGCCAGCGCGCAGCCTCGCGCCGCGACACAGTTTTTGCTCTGGCTCAGCGGACCAAAACTGAGCGGGCGAATTGCTTCGCACAGTGCCACGACGGTGCCGTTTCGCACATCACACCTGCGCAATGCCGATGCCTGGCAACCACCTCAGCCGGTCGCACACTTGACGCAATATGGCGAGCTGTTGGCAACGGCCCAGGACAATCCACGCCGTCTGGTGGCGCCGCGCATTCCCGGCAGCGGGCAATATCTGGCAGCGCTCGATCAGGCGGTGATCGCCGCCGTGAGCCAAGAAAAATCAGCAGCGGACGCCTTGGCATCCGCTGCTGATGAATGGAACAAAATCACTGCCGAGCGTGGTCGCACCAGCCAACAACGGGCCCTGCGACGCAGCTTGGGCTTGTCCGACTAACCTTAAACTACCGAGCCGACTTCCAGCCGCCATCGTCGACTTGCGTGCGGACCGGCACCAGCGTTTCGTTGCTGGCGGCGACAGGTTGCAGGTGCGCCTGCGGAGCGATGGTCGAGCGAACTTGCTGCATCGGCTGCGAGTTCACCGGCCACACCGCAGGCACCACGGACCAGCGGCCATCAGCCTTGGCGGTGCGATCGCCAGGCGTGAGCAACGCCGGAGCGCGATTGGCGGGTGTTCGTTCGTCGGCATGTGGATCGGCCAGCGGCTTCACCGAAGGGGGCGGAGTCATCAAGCTGGGGCCAGGGTTGCTGTTCTGCAGGCCCGGTTCACCAATCGTGCGATTCTCGGGTTGAGTCAGCGTTGCCCGGTCGTCGAACGTGGCTTGCGATTCGGTCCGATAGCCGCTGCCGTACACCGGAGCCGTCGAGCTGCTCGCTGGGGGAGTCATCATCACGGGTGGCACGCTGGTGCTGGGAATGGTTTGCGAATAGGGATCGGTGTAGGTCGGGCGCAGATTGTCATTGATGATCGGGCGACCATCCGAAGGTGGATTGCCGAAACCTGGATTGCTAAATCCGGGGTTGCCAGCCGGCGGATTGCCGAAGCTTCCACCTGGGTTGAAGTTTGGGTTGCTTGGTGCGGGAGTGATCGTCGTACCCGGAGCCAAGCGAGGCATGGTGCTCGCCGCTGGTGGACCGACGCCAATCGAACCGGGAGCACGAGTCGGTGGCGAAGTGATAATGCCCGGCGATACACCACTTGGCAAACCAAAGGGCTGCTGTTGTGGAGCGGTCTGGATCATCGGGATGGCTGGGGGAGCGGTGTAGTAAGGTGCCGCACCACAACCTTGAGCAACTTGCGGCGCACAGCCATAGTTACAGGTCGTGGCTGGTGCACAGGCCTTGTTGCAAGTGTTCGACGAGCACGATCCGCCCCACAGCCAGGCGAAGGGACGCCAGCAGCTCGAACGACTGGTACCGCAGCTGGTGGTGGTGCACGATGTGGCCATTTGGCAAGTGGTGGGAGCTGCGACGCCGGGCTGATAGACCGTTACGGGGCGATAGTAGGTGACCGGCACCGAGACCGGAACGGCTCGGTACATCACTTGTTGGGGAGCCATGAAAGCGACTCGCTGAACCGGAGCCGAGTAGCCGCCGTAGAAAGCAGTAGTCGCCGTGCCAGGCTGATTCGCACCGGCATACGAGATTTGGTACGAGCCGCCCGCGGGAACGGCGTAAGCGATTCGCTGAGTGGCCGCTGGAGCGTAGTAAGCCGTTTGCGGAGCGTAATTCGCGGTGACGACGGGTGCGCCGCCGGGCGGAATTGCGTACACATTTTGCGGCGTGTAATAACCGGTATTGCCGGGCCAACCGGGGACGGAGCCGCGAATCACGTTTTGCGCGACGGCCGGGTTGCTTCCCATGCTGAGCAGGCAGCCCCAGGCAGCCAGCAGCGAGCAGAGCGAAGTGTAGATGGTTCGGTTCGTCATAATCGGCAAACTCCCGGGCGTTCACGGCTTTTCATGCCAACCGTGCGGCGCACTGGCGAGAATTCTTTAGACCGAATCTCGCTCAGCTCGTCAATCGTTTGTTTTGTTTTCTTGACCGTTTGCGTAAATCTTCTTGCTGTATCGATTATTCCATCCGGCCGATTTATGCCGGACAAAACCACTGGCAACAGCAGGAACCCATCGGCGCAGTTTTGTTCAACCCCGCCGATAACTACGGTTCGTGCAAACGTAGGTCACACCCAGCGCGCGGCAATTCCGCACAGGGAAGATTTGTGGACCGCACAACCGGCAAAGAAGGGAGACTGGGAGACCAGCTGATTCCCTCTTGTCTCAGAACTCAAAACTCTAAACTCAGAACCTTCCCCCGCCCCCAGTTCCTAGCCCCCAGCCCCTCTCCCGGTCCGCTACAATGCAAGGCCCACCACACCCCTGGCACAACAAGCAGGAACTGTCGACATGCAACGTCTTTCATTCCAGGCCCTGAGCGGCTGTCTTGTCCTGACAACCGTCGCTCTGGCCGCCGATCCGGCCCACGATCTTTCGCCGGAACTGGCAAAGATTCGCGAAGTGAAGGCCAAGGGTGAGGGAAACCGCGATGCGGCGGCGGCCATGAAGAAGGTCTCGCAGGCCGATGCCGCTGCCCTGCCAGTGATTATTGCCGCGATGGATGGCTGCGATCCGCTCGTCGAGAACTGGATTCGCGCCGCTGCCGAAGCTGTTGCCCAAAAGCAGATCGATGCCGGCAAGTCCTTGCCGCTTGCTCAACTCGAGTTGTTCTTGAAGGACACTCGTCACTCGCCGCGCGGCCGCCGGCTGGCGTTCGAGCTGGTTTCGCTACAAGACAAGGGAGCCCGCGAGCGGCTGATTCCCACGCTGCTCAACGACCCCAGCTTGGAACTGCGGCGAGAAGCGGTGGCCAAAGCTCTCGATGATGCCGCCACGATCTCGGCCGAAGTGACCGCGATCAAGCTCTATCAAAATGCTCTGACCGCGGCTCGCGATCTCGACCAAATCAAAGTGGCTGCCGAGCGTCTGAAGTTCTTCAAGCAAGAACCCGACGTAGCGACGCACATGGGCTTCATCACCAACTGGCAAATCGTCGGCCCGTTCGACAATGTCGAAGATGCAGGCTGGGATGTGGCCTATCCGCCCGAAAAGGGCGTCGATGTCAAAGCGAAGTACGCCGGACAGAAAGAAGAGATTGGCTGGGTCGCGCACACCACGAGCGACATGTTTGGCATCGTCGATCTGACCAAGGTGCTCGACAAACACAAGGGAGCCGTCGCCTACGCCTATGCCGAATTTCTCAGCGACAAGGCTCAGCCTGCCGATTTTCGTCTCGGCAGCATCAATGCCAACAAGCTGTGGGTGAATGGCAAGGAACTGACCGCAAACCACGTCTATCACGCGGGCATTGAGGTGGATCAATACATCGCGAAGGGAGAGTTGAAGGCCGGCAAGAATACGATCCTGCTGAAGATCTGCCAGAACGAACAAAAAGAAGCCTGGGCCCAGGACTGGAAGTTCCAGCTGCGGGTGTGCGACTCGATCGGCACCGCCATCCTCTCTGCCGATCGTCCCACCGTTCGCACCTCGGCCGCTCAAGGACCGAGCTTGCGCTAGTTCATGTTTGTTTCTTAGCCTGGCGCTAATGCATCCAGCTCAGGTAATGCAAAATCAATCACAGCGAGAATCGATATGCACAATAAACATGCCTTCTACGTTTCGACGCTACTTGTAGCGATCTGCAGCGCCCCTGCCTTGGCTGCGGACTGGTTGCAGTTCCGTGGCAGCGATAACAGCAGTGTGGCTGCGTCGGCCAGGGTGCCGACCGAATTCAGCGCAGACAAGAACATCGCCTGGAAATCGCCCCTGGTTGGCAAAGGGGTCTCGGGGCCGATCGTGGTGGGCAAGAAGGTCTTCGTAACGGCCAGCTCCGGTGCCGTGGTACAAGATCGTTTGCACGTCCTCTGTTTCGATGCCGACAGCGGCAAGCAGTTGTGGCATCGTCAGTTCTGGGCCACCGGTCGCTGCTTCCATCATCCGACGAGTGCCAACGCGGCACCCACGCCTGCCAGCGACGGCGAGCGGGTGTTCGCCTTCTTCTCATCAAACGATCTGGTCTGCCTCGATCTCGATGGCAACCTGCAATGGTATCGCGGGCTCGGCTACGACTTTCCCAAAGCGGGCAACGACGTTGGCATGTCCAGCTCGCCGGTGGTTGCTGGCGGCGCGGTCGTGGTGCAAGTCGAGAATCAGGGCGACTCGTTCGCTGCCGGTCTCGATGTACTCACTGGTGAAACGCTGTGGCGAGAAAACCGCAAGCCTTCAGCTAACTGGGCATCACCGGCAATCCTGAAAGATGCCAATGGTAAAGAAGCAGTGCTGCTGCAATCGCCGGGTGTGCTCACCGCGCACGAACCGCGTTCGGGCAAGCAAGTCTGGAAGTTCGATGCCCAGTGCTCCACGATTCCTTCGGCAACAGCCGTGAAGGATCGTATCTATTTGCCGGCCAAGGGACTCACGGTGCTCGAAGCCGATGCTTCTACCACCAGCCCCACGCTCGCCTGGGAATCGAGCCGCTTGTCCCCCGGCAACTCCAGCCCGGTGATTGTCGGCGACCAAGTTTATATTCTCGCGCGAGCCGGTGTGCTCGCCTGCGGCGATATCAAGACGGGTGATGTTCACTGGCAACATCGCCTCGCCGGTACCTTTTGGGCCACGCCCGTGGTGGCTGGCGAACATTTGTACTGCGTCAATCAAGATGGCAAGTGCTTTGTTGTGAAGCTGGGGACCGAGAAGCCCGCCGATCCTCCGGTGAGCGAACTGGGCGAACAGGTTCTCAGTTCGCCTGCCCTCAGCGACAACGGCCTGTTCATTCGTACCGAAAAGCACTTGTGGAAGATCGCGGGCCAGTAGAGATGTCAGCACTAGATTCGATTTCGATTGCCACCTGCGGACCGATTCGCGGGAGCATTCGCCCACCCGGCAGCAAAAGCATCACCAATCGCGCGCTGATCATCGCGGCGCTGGCCGAAGGCCAGTCGACGTTGCGCGGCGCGCTCGCCAGCGAAGATACGCAGGTGATGATCGAGAGCCTGACCAGGCTGGGCATTGGTGTCGTCGAGTCGCATGGCGGCGCGAATCTCGTGATTCATGGCTGCGGTGGCAACATCGCCCAGCAACAGGCCGAATTGTTTGTCGGCAACAGCGGCACGACGGTGCGCTTTCTCACTGCCATGCTGGCTGCTTGCCAGGGCCAGTTTCGGCTCGATGGCATCGCCCGCATGCGCGAGCGACCCATCGCCGACCTCATCCGCACGCTCAATGAGCTCGGTAGTGATGTCACCAGCGAACTGAACACTGGCTGCCCTCCCGTGCTCATTCGTGCCCAAGGTCTGCAAGGTGGCGCGGCGAAGATTCGGGGCGATATCTCCAGTCAGTTTCTTAGCGCCCTGTTGATGGCTGCTCCTTACTCGCGCGAGGCCGTGCAGGTGCAAGTGGAGGGAGTCCTCGTTTCGCAGCCTTACGTGCACATGACGCTGGGCCTGATGCGTGCTTTTGGCGTCGATATCGATCCGGGCGATCTCACTCAGTTCAACATTCCCGGTGCGCAGCGGTATCAAGGTCGCGAGTATGCGATCGAGCCCGATGCTTCCGCCGCCAGTTACTTTTGGGGCGCGGCAGCGGTGACGGGAGGCGAGATCGCCGTCCGTGGACTGGGACGCAAGGCCTTGCAAGGCGATGTGGCCTTCGTCGATTGCCTGGAGCAGATGGGCTGCGAAGTGCGGGCTCAGGCCGAGGTGATTACCGTTGTCGGCCGCCCGCTGCGAGGTATCGAAGTCGATATGAATGCCATCAGCGATACGGCGCAAACCTTGGGCGTCGTTGCCTTGTTCGCGAAAGGCCCAACGACGATTCGCGGCATTGCTCACGTGCGCCACAAAGAGACCGACCGCATTGGCGACCTGGCTCGTGAACTGCGGAAGTTCGGAGCCACCGTTGATGAATTCGATGACGGCATGCAGATCACTCCGCCAGCGAACTACGAAAAATTCTCTGGTGCCTCGATTGCCACGTACAACGATCACCGCATGGCCATGAGCCTGGCGCTCGCGGGTCTCAACCTCCCCGGCGTCGTCATCAACGATCCCGGCTGCACCGCCAAGACCTATCCCCACTTCTTTAGCGACTTGCAAAAACTGATTGCCACCGGCGACGCCGGCGCGGAGTAGGCCCGAACATCGCGGCGTACTGCTTGTTGCCGGCCTACCATCGGAGCTTTGTGAGGCTTCTCGTGTCGACGTAAGTTCCTTGGTCTGGAAAAGCAGGGTGTTCACAAACGCTGGAGGTTTGTGAACACGCAGGCGCGCCGCACCCGAGAGATACTACAGGTCGCGTTCACAAACCCCCGTCGTTTGTGAAAGAAGTTTTCCCCAGCGAACCGGCCGAAGCGAAGACTTACGGCGACGGGAAAGTAGGCAGGCAACAAGCGGACAAGCGCAGCTCCGACACAGGGGGCAAGCCGGCCGCAGCTATTGCCAAAGCCAATCAACCACCGTCACAGGGGCGGTGGCGAGGCGAGCAATGCGAACGCCGGAAGATCGCGGGGTACCGCTTTCTGCGGGCCTACGGTTTGGCCGAGATCCCTAATCGAACCTGCAGTCAGGTATGTGTCGAGCGATGGAAGTGAACGTGCTTCCAGGCACCGTTGATCTTCTGCCAGACGCGAGTTTCTTCGACTCGCGACGTTTGCGGACCACCAGCGGAATCGAGCGACTGATTCAAACGCACGTAGGTGAGCACCGCGCCACTATCGCCGAGCAAGCGCACATGAGGCTGGCTCATGGTGACAACCTTGGCCGGCTTTTGCGGCGAACCAGGCAGATCGAAGTAGTACTTGTGAAACGCCATGCCGGCGACGAGTTGCCCACGAGCTTCGGCTTCGAAGCAAGTGATCGAGGGGTCGCACAACGATTCGTACGTGGCCCAATCACCGCTGATGATGGCGGCGAGAAGCTTTTGATTGAGTTGCAACAGTTCGTCAGTAACACTCGCTGCCATGTGGGGTCCTCAGTGAAAGTGATTGATGAATGAAAGTAGCCCGGCACGCTACGTACAAGTGCGCTCATAAATCGCGAACGTCGTATCGTACTGGTTGCGGGCATCGGCCGGGTAGCGGGTTTCCTGCTGCAAGTGCCACGCTGACCAATCAACGGGTGGAAACGAAGTATCGCCCGCTGGTTTGGCTTCGACCCAGGTCCAGTACAAGCGGTGGGCGTGCGGCAACGTGAGTGCATAGATCTCACCACCACCCACAACAAAGAGTTCCGCTTGCTCGCGAGCCAATTGCAGGGCAGCGGCAACACTTGGCACCAAGATCACCTGGCCGGGATCATCGATGGCAACAACGGGCAACTTGTCTTGTGGGGCGGGTGCAACCGCTTGCCGTGAGAGGACCAGGCTGACTCGACCGGGTAACGGTTTGCCGAGTGCCGCCACAATTGATTCGTGGGTTTTGCGACCCATCAGGACGGTATGTCCGAGCGTTAGCTGCTTGAACCGCTTCAGGTCCGCGCTCAATCGCCAGGGCAATTCGCCTTGTTTGCCGATCACGCCATTGCGAGCCACGGCTACAAGAAGGGAGAGCCTGGTCGGTGAAATGCGGTCGTTCATAGACGGCAAGCGCGTCAGACAGAAACTGAATCGCGCAACATTACCTGATAGAGAAGAAATCGACTGCCGCACCGAGAGCAAAGCTCTCGATTAGCCTTCGATTTGCTCTGTCAAATTAGACAGGTGTGACGTTTTCAGCGCACGGACCCTTTTGACCACGACCTTCGGTGTAGGTCACTTTCTGACCTTCGTGCAGTTCGTTGAAGGTGCTGCCCTTCACGGCCGACGAGTGAAAGAACAGGTCCTTGCCAGGACCAACCGTGATGAAACCAAAACCCTTGTCCGTCAACTTCTTGATCGTGCCTTCAGCCATTTGCGAGTTCCCGATAACTAGGCGGATAAACGCCGCTTGGCTAAGTGCCTGGTGGTCGTGTCCGTGTCTGGCCAACAATATATCCGAAAACTGCCGCCGCAACACAGTGGGGTAACAGGTTTCGGACAAATACTGCCAAAGTTGTTGACAAATGATCGTAACAGGCATTTTCCCTAGCCATCGATGGCTTTGAGCAGGGCTGTGGCGTTGGCCAGGCTGCCTGTGGATTTCAGCAGTTGGCGGGCCTGCTTGATGGCGTCGACCCACAGGGCGGGCGAGGTCAGCGGGCTATCGCCGCTGCTGCTGGCCTTTTTGACGCGGCCATCGGTGGCCATGTTCCCCTTGGTCTTGACCATGTAGACCATGTTCTGGCTGATTTCGTGTCCGTATTCTTTCTGGACTGCGTCCGCAACTTCCGTGGCCTTGGCCGACGGCATTTTCTTCAGCACATTGCGAATTGCGAGACTCTTGTTTTGCCGCGGATCATTGCGGTCCGACTTCGACGAAGCTTTTTTAGCCATGAGGTCACCTCAAAAGAAAGGGTAAAGACCTGCTCAGGCTAGCTGTGTGGCAAGGTTTACACAAGGACTTGTTTTAGGTTGACAGCATGTACACCGTTGCAATGACACTGCCCGAAATGCAACGGTGTAACAGTTTCCCGGCAAATCCAAGCTACAACACCATTTCGAAACGGACACCGAAGAGCAGGGCGTCTTGATAGAGACCGCCTGGATTCGCGATGAACTGCACATCGGGCTGCACAGACACGTAGTCGCCGAGCATGCACTTGTAAAAGAGCTCGATCGCCGTTTCGTACGATTCGCCGGTGATGGGACGTTGCAACGTGCTGAATAAGACATTCGCGACGCCAAAACCCACCAGATCGCGATCGCGGCCTGCGAGCAGACCGCGATAGGTGAGGCCCGCCCCGTAGTATTCTTGCACAGGGTTGCGATTCGGCGGTGCCCAGCCAAATTGAGCAAACACACCTAGCCCTTGTTCGTCGCCCGCTTCGCCGGGTTCTTTGAACAGCAGCTGGTCGATGCTCGCGAAGGTGCCATAGTTCTGATTGAAGGTGCGCGGCGGACCGATGGCGCCCACTTCTTCCCAGTCGCCCGAATGTTGCCACACGCCAACGCGCACCGTTTGCGGCAACTGACCTTCCGAGCCCCAGCCTGTTTTGATGGTGGCTTGCAGAATCGACATCGCGCCAAAGCGTCCCAGCGTGTTGAAGCCAAACTGTCCACCCTCGGGCGCACCATCGTACACGCCACCTGCCAGCAACACTTCTTCGGTGAGTTGGGCAAAGCCTGCGAGCCCCAAGCCAGGATTGGGAAAGGTGGGAATCGGCACCGTAGGAATCAAGCCAAACGACGAGTTGATAAAGTCACCACCGAGGTCGACGAACGCAAAGTCGGCATTCGCATCCTGCTTACCAATTTTGATCCACAGCAAACTATCGACCCAGCTGTGTTGATACCAATACTCCGAGATTTGAGTTAAATCGTCTCGAGGTGCCGATTCCAGGTTGCTGAAATATTGATAGTCGCCCACTGAGTCGGGGCTGAGGCAGCGACCGTGAGCATCTTGCCCGTAGAGGAAAAACCGGCCGTTGTCCCACAACTGCATGGCTTTGGTATCGAAGGTCAGGACCACGTCGAGGTTGCTGCGATAGGCACTCGCATTGGCCGGATTCAAGCCGCCGCGAGCCTTGGTGAAGAACTCGCCGGTATAGATGTACTCGGCTGTGATGCCGTTAAACTCGTGCGGCAGGAAGTCAAACAGTCCTGGTGGTGCTTCGGCTTCTTCCGGTGCCTCTTCGTCCCCTTCGGCTGCTGGCTCTTCGCTAGACGCTGAAGATCCAGGAGGCGCCAGATTGCGACTGGGGTTACCCGGGCGGGGCAAGCTGCTGCTCGTGCGATAAGGCGAGGCGCGAGACAGGTCTCGCGAAGATTGGGCCGGTCGCGGCATGGTCCGCTCGGGCTCGATCTCTTCCCGCTCGGGATGCATCGGCAGCGGCAACAGCGGCTCTTGGCCTACTGCGGGTAGCGCCACGCAAGTGATGAGACCGAGCGCGATGCCGCTCAGAATGTTCCGAAGATACGAGCCAGCCTTCAAACCCATGGCAAATCTGCCCTTCTGCCGGGATTACAATCGCGCAATGATGTCACGCATCGAATCGACCGGATTTAGCACCTGCCTGGATCACAAGGCTGGTGCGGACCGCCGCATTTGACTGGGGCAAACCCCACCGTCAGCAAACAACCGACAGAGTTTGCCGCGGTCCGTTGCTATCGTTACGACCCGCAGTTCATTGCACGACTTCGGGGGAGGCATTCCGTCCATCTTGGCGTAAAAGTGCCGCAAGGTTTGCGGCACACCGTGCGGCAAAACCACGGATAGCAGTAGTGGTATGTCCTACTGTTGAAAGATTCGCCTCCCCACCTGCTGAGGCGACAAACGGGGCAACTATAGGGCAGTTCGATAGTCATGAAGATCGCGACAAAGGTCATTTCGGGTTACGCATTTCTGGCAGTCTTGGTGGTGGCGTGTGGAGCCACGGGCTGGGCAGTTCTCTATCGGATGTCTCAAATCAACGAGTACATCAGTGGTCCGGGCTGGGCCACGGCCGACGGTGCCATGGAGTTCCGCATCAACCTGCAAGCGCAGGCCATTGCCATTCACAACATCAAAGCTGGGGTCAATACCGAGGAAAACTGGCAGTTGCTGGCGACGGCTGAAAAAGATGGTGCCGCCGCCCTCGAACAAATGCTCGAGACCAAGCTCCTTTCCAGCGAACTCACCTCCAAGCTCGAACAACACGTCAATCGCTTCAATCAGGCTCAGCAGCAGCTGGTCGTCGCGCTGAAGTCTCGGGCGGCGAACCTGCCGGCCGCTGATGCCGAGTTTCAAAAGGAATGTGCCGACACGCTCGCCTATCTCGGCAAGCTGGAAGAAGAAGCCGATGGCTTGCTGGACCGCATGGCGCCCGTGGTGGCCAGCACCAAGTTCTACAGCAACGTGGCCATCGTCAGCATGATCGCTATCGGGCTGGTCTTCGCGATCGGGTCAGGAATTCTCGTCACACGTTCGATCACGGTTCCCTTGCGAGCGGTCGTGGTCAGTCTGAAAGATATTGCCAGTGGCGAAGGAGATCTCACCCGCCGCTTGAATGCCACGCGCAAAGACGAACTGGGCGAAGTGGCCCTGTGGTTCAATACCTTCGTCGACAAGCTGCAAGGCTTGATCCAGCAGCTGGCTCGCAACTCACAGAATCTCGAACGCTC
The DNA here is from genome assembly GCF_049819085.1 of Anatilimnocola aquadivae. Taxonomy (GTDB): domain Bacteria; phylum Planctomycetota; class Planctomycetia; order Pirellulales; family Pirellulaceae; genus Anatilimnocola. The sequence goes on along the minus strand of NZ_CP187419.1, from coordinate 7,358,859 downwards.
GACGTCGACCGTTTCGGAAACCTCAACCGAACTCTCCGGCGTCGCCGACGAAACTACCCAGCGCTCGGCCAAAGTCGCCGCTGCGGCCGAAGAAATGTCGATCAACATGCAGAACATGGCTGGTTCGACGCAAGAGATGTCGGGCAACATTCGCACCGTCGCCAGTTCGGTCGAAGAGCTGAATGCCACGATCTGCGAAGTAGCCAAGAATGCCGAGCGTGCCCGAGGTGTTGCTCACAACGCCCAAAAGCTGGCTGACACCAGCAACGCTCTCGTCAGCGAACTCGGCACCTCGGCCAGCGACATTGGCAAGGTGATTGAAGTGATCCAGGAGATTGCCGAGCAGACCGGCTTGCTCGCGCTCAACGCTACCATCGAGGCGGCCCGCGCTGGCGAAGCAGGCAAGGGCTTTGCGGTGGTTGCCACCGAAGTGAAAGAACTCTCGAAGCAAACCGCCGCTGCCACCGAGGACATTCGCAAACGCGTCGAGAGCATTCAAGCGGCCACGCGCGGAGCCATTCAATCGATTGGCTCCATCAGCGGTGTCATCAACGACGTGAATGCCGTTTCGCAAACCATTGCCGCCGCCGTCGAAGAGCAAAGCGTCGCCACGAAAGAGATTGCCCGCAACGTCGCCTTCACTGCCAGTGCGGCGGAAGCGGTGTCCCGCGGCGTGACCGAATCGGCTGCTGCCAGCCGCGAGATTACCCAGAGCATTTCCGGTGTCGATCTCGCCGCCCAGCGGACGCGTGGCGGGGCCAGCCGCACCAAACTGGCCGGCACAGAACTGCAAGATGTCTCGAAGCAAATCTTCGGACTCGTGTCACAGTTTCAAGTCTAAAAAGACTGCCGAGCTGAACCAACTTGTCCAACAATCGGTTCGATTGTTGGACAGCAATCGCTCGTAAAACCCGAGAGTTGTGCTAGGTCGTGTCCAACAATGCAGCCGATTGTTGGACACCCCTCTTTTGCGGTTTGTCGCTGACGGTTCGCCAATTACTTGCGCGAGCCGTTCTGTTTGGCCCGCGCATAAAAATCGGGCGTGCGGGTTCGCAGGTGATACCGCGCCGCCAACTGAACTTCGTCCTTGCCGACAGATGATGAGGGCCTAATTTCATAGGCCCCCAGCGAGACGCCCAAGGCGACCAGCGCCAAACAACAAACGGCAATCTTCACCAGCCGTGATCGGTACATGCTTGCGGCTCCTCAGTCGTAAATCTCAATCTGCCTGCCGGCTTTCAAAGCAACCGGCGTGCCCGGCGCGAATCGGCGCGAATCGGCGCGAATCGGCGCGAATCGGCGCGAATCGGCGCGAATCGGCGCCCTGGCTTTCTCCTGGCGGAATTCCGCATAGTACCCAATATTTCTCAAGTTGCAGCCAGCCATTCGAAAATTCAAACCTAGGGTTATTTGTCTCGACGTGGGGGGATCGTGTTGCCTTTTCGCAACATCAGGCCACCACGCGAGGCCACTCTTCGTCCGTTCGAATTCTCGTCATCACTATTCACATCGCTGTTCTGGCGTCTCATCTTGGGGGCAAAATGAGTCACTTGCAATCGCTGCGCGCGCCGCTGGCGTGCCTGGCTTCTTGGGTGCTGTTCAATCCGGTTCTGTTCGCCGCCGAGCGCGAACTGTTCGTCGCGGTCAGCGGCAACGACGCTGCCGCAGGAACCGCTGCGGCTCCGCTCGCCACCATTCACGCCGCGCAAGCGCGCATCCGCGAGTGGCGCAAGAATGGCGCGGCTGACCCGACGAACGTGGACAATACCTATCGCATCACGCTCCAAGCCGGTGACTACTACCTCACACAGCCGATCGAGTTCACTGCGGAAGATTCTCCCGGCGCATCGTCGCAGCTGCTCATCACCGCTGCAGAGCAAGGCCAGGTTCGCTTGCTGGGCGGCCGCACCATCAATGACTGGCGACCGCTCCAAGATCCCAGCGTCGCTCGCCGCTTGAAGGCGGATGCCGCGCGGCAAGTGCAGGTTGCCGACTTGGCGACCGATTTGCTCGCCGAGTGTGGCGAGCACTGTACTCGCGGACACGAACACGAACTGCATCCCGCTCCGCTCGAACTGTTCTATCGCGGCGAACCAGCACCTTTGGCCCGCTGGCCCAATCAAGGCTGGGCGACCACACGCGCTGTCGAACAAAAGCCGGGCACTGCCAAGCTGGCTTACAACCAAGCCTCACCGCGAGCCTGGCAATCGACCAGCGATGTCTGGGCACACGGCTTTTGGGAAGCGGACTGGTCCGATGCCTGGCAGGCAGTAACCGCCAGCGATCTCGCGCGAGGCACGCTCACGATCAAGACCTCGGACGAAGTAACCAAAGTCCGCAACAACGCGCGATTCTGTGTATTGAATGTGCTGGAGGAACTCGATCAACCTGGAGAATGGTATCTCGATCGTACGGCCGGCAAGCTTTACTTCTGGCCGCCAGCGTCGCTTGCCAGCAACGAGGTCGTGGTCTCCACACTTGACCATCTGGTCTCCATTTACGACTGCCAGAATGTCACGCTTCGCAATTTGGAACTGAGCACGGTACAAGTCTGTGCAGTCGAGATTGCCCGCGGTTCAGGTGTGTCTATCGAACATTGCAAGGTTTGCAACACGGGTAACCTCGGTGTGCATATTGTCGAGGGAACCAGCAACGCAGTCATCGATTGCGAGCTTACCCAAACGGGCGAAGGCGCCATTCGGGTGAGTGGCGGCGATCGTCAAACGCTGGAGCCGGCTGGTCACCGAGTGCAGGGCAATGACATCCACCACTACGCGCGCACTTGTTTCGCTGGCCAGCCCGGCGTGCTGGTCGATGGCGTGGGAATCGAAGTGCGTGGTAACACGATTCACCATGGTCCCGATAGCGGCATCGTGCTGCAAGGCAACGAGCACGTCGTCGAGCACAATGAGGTCTACTCGGTTTGTCTCGAAACCAGTGATAGCGGCGCGATCTACTTGGGCCACGATTGGACCGAACGAGGCAACGTCATCAAGCACAACGTCGTGCATCACATTGGCCGTTTCAATCGCCGCGATGTGATGGGCGTTTATCTCGACGACTTCGCCAGCGGAACGGTTGTTACGCACAATGTATTCTTCTCCGCTGGCCGCGCGGTGGTGATTGGCGGCGGACGAGACAACCGAATCGAGCAGAACACCATCCTCGGTGGCTTTGCCGGCGTGCAAGTCGACTCGCGTGGTCAGACCTGGGCGAGTTCCCGTGTGGCGAACCGCGAAAGTCTGCTGCATCAGCGTCTGGCCGCGGTGCCCGTTGCCGAGGGCCTCTACCGCGATCGTTATCCGCAGTTGCTAAACCTGCTAAGTGACGATCCGGCCATCGCTAAAGGCAACCGCATTGCGGACAACATCATTGTTTGCCCGATCGCCGTCGATCTGCAGGATCGCCCCACGTTTCAAGCGGTTGTGGTCTCCGGCAATCTCTTGCTCAAAGATGCCGACCCGCTGAATCCGCTGGCGGTTACGTATCTCGATGACCGAACTCGCCGGTTGGTATTGGGGGCGGAGTGAAGAACTACGAGATTGCTTCCTTGATCAGCGGAGCGTCTTCGACAATCAGCTTGACGGGGCGATTGGCCGGCGTATGGACCACGGTGTCGGCATTGATGCCGAGTAAATGGTAGAGCGTGCGGCCAAAGCTCTCGATTTTGTAGAAGTTGTCTTTCACCTGCTCGCCCTTGCTATCGGTCGAGCCAACCACACAGCCGCGATTGAAGCCTCCCCCGGCAGCGAGCACAAACTGGGCGTAATCCCAGTGATCGCGCCCCGCATTCATCTCTTTGGGCTTGTCGATCTTGGGCTTGCGCCCCATTTCTCCCAACGCCAGCACGATGGTGGAATCCAGCAGTCCGCGATCATCCAAGTCGTCCAGCAGCGCCGCGAGTCCTGCATCGAACATAGGAATCTGCTGCTTGCCGGCGGTGAAGTTGTCGCCGTGCCAATCCCAATATCCCAAGTTGAAGTGTACGACAGGCACACCCGCTTCGATCAAGCGCCGCGCAAGTAGGAAGTGGAGCGGGTCGCCAATGGGATACCTGTGCTTCGCAGGCTTATGCTTGGTGAAGCGTTCGATGGAAGCTGCCGATTCTTTCGAAAGATCAAGCGCCTGACGCAGTTTGGGGGAACTCAGCAGGTTGAAGGCCGTCTGCTGATACTGATCGAGTCCGGTGATTAACTCGTCCTGCTGATCGTGCCGGCGCAGTTTGGTGTCGAGCGTCTTTAGCAGTTCCGCGTTCTTGGCAAAGGCCGGCAACTCCAGTTGCGGCGTGAGCATCTTGGTTACCGCGTCTTTGTCCTTGAGCGGTTGCATCACAAACGGGGCATGCGCGGGGCCGAGAAAGTTGCGCGAGAGGGCATTGTGGGTGTGGACATCAATTTCGTCGAGCACGACGAACGTCGGCAAATCCGCAGCGCCGGGCCGCAGCTTATTCACCACGCTGCCGTACATCGGATACTCGTCGCTGCCGGTGGTGAGGCGCGGATTACCCGTGAGCCAATAGAGGGGCGCTTGCGCATGATCGCCCGGCTTGTTCAACGTGCTGACGGAGCGAATGACGGTGTATTTATTGGCACGCTTGGCCAACTCCGGCAACAGTTCGCCAACCTGCAAGCCAGGCACGCTGGTGCTGATGGGTTGGAAGATGCCGCGATAATCTTCAGAAGCGTCAGGCTTCATGTCGAACATGTCGAGATGCGGCGGACCTCCGCCCAGCCAGCAGACAATCATCTGCTTGGCTTTGGCTGTTGGGGCGCCGAGCGCCGCTTGGGTTCGAATCAAGTCGAGCGTGCCGACGCCGCAGAGGCCGAGGCCACCGATTCGCAAAAAGTCGCGACGTAACATGCGAGAGCTCCGAAAATCCATTCGCTGGGGAGGGGTAATGCTGAGTGTCGTGTGGAACAGCCTAAAGTTGAACCCTAGTGTTGAACAAGGAACTCGCGAGTGTTAATCAGGCTCCACAGTACGTTCTGCAGACCGGCGGCCGGTGACTCGGCGGCGGTGATAAACTGCCCACAAGCGATTCGTTCTTCGGCCGTTGGCAAACGGCTCAAGGTTGCCAAAAACAGGGCTTCAATTTTCTGCTCGTTGTTCCCTTGACTGGCCAGCACGGCCGCCACTCGTCCCTTCGGGTCTTTGATCTTTTCCCAGACTCGCGGATGATTGGCCAGCGTCAGAACTTGAAAAATCGATGGGGCACTGTCCCGCTCGCAGTCGCATTGCACCGCCGCGTTACGTTGCGGGCGACCATACGTTTCGAGCACCGACGCCACAAAAGTGTTACGGGGCAGGTACGGCGCTTGCACGGTCGTCAGGTTGTCTGGCCAGTGCTGATACTTCATATCCATCATCTCGGTCGTACCGGTGGCGCTGTTGAGTGCATCCAGCAATACTTCGGCCGGCAGGCGTCGCAGCGGAAAGTAGGCGTAGTGCGTCTTGTCGGCTTCCGCTCCCGCCGCCGGCGTGCTGGCCTGCTGATAGGTTCGGCTCGTCAGAATGGTGCGATGCAGCCAGCGGAGGTTGTACTTTTCCCGGATGAATCCGTCGCTCAGTTCCTTCAGCAGTTCGGGATGCGTGGGCGGATTGAACTCTGACAGATTATCGGGAGGATCGATAATGCCGCGACCAAAATAGTGAGCCCAGACTCGATTCACCATCGCTTTGGAAAAGTACGGGTTATCGGGGCGACGCAGCCATTCGACGACATACTCGCGCGGATCGCGATCGGGCGACAAGCTCAACGGTTCACTTTCACCTAACAAGCGAGCCGTTTTGGATTCGCGCGTTCCCAGAGTGCTGGTGACTTTGGCATTGCCACCCGTGGGCAGCACGCGACTCTCGGCCTGCAATAAGCGGCGGGCGATTTCGGGAAAGAGCTTGGCTCGTTTCTCAATTGCCGCGGTCTCTTGCCGATAGTCCTCCGCCTGTGTCACTCGTTCTTTTGCAGCAGCCAGTTCGTTTCGCTTCTCGGCGACGACGGCAGCCTCGCCGTTTTCTTTCTCCAGCTTCTTGATCTCGACGTTGAGTCGATCGACTTCACTCTTCGCCTTCTTGCCATCCTCTTCGAGCCGTTTGCCCTCGCCCTCTTTCCGCTGCTTCACTTCCGCTTCGAGGGCTTTGCCCTGGTCGTTGAACTGCTTGAAGAAGACCGCCGCGTCGGCGAACTTCTTCTCGTTGTCTCCCTGAAAGCCAACGGTACGAACTCGCATGAATAGATTGGCAAAGTCGAGCAGATCTTCCTGCTGCCATTGGTCGTGAGGATGGCGATGGCACTGCGCACACTCAAGACGAATGCCGAGAAACGCGTGCGCCACTTGCAATGTACCTTTCACGCCGTCGGAACCACGCCGCTGCCAGTACAAATCGAGCGTCCGCCGCTTTGCATACAGCTCCAGATCGGGGCGACCTGGAGCATATCCCTCGAAGAGCGACTTTACCTCGGCGGCATACTCTTCCATCGAGCGGCCTTCGCGGCTGGTGGCCAGCAGAATTCGCTCGGCGAATTCGTCGTAGGGGGTGTTCTCGAGCAGTCGCGCGCGGACCCAAGCTTGCATCCGCGGGGCGTCGTGATCTTGCGACATGGCATCGGCATAGACGCCGAAATCGGCCGCCTTCAGCAGATCGAGAAAGCGCAGGGTCCACAGATCGGCATGTGATGAGTCGGAGAGCAACTTGTCGATCAGCGCTGTGCGCTTATCCGGCGAGGGGTCCCTTAGAAAGGCGCCCACCTCTGCGGCTGGCGGCAGTTGTCCGACGACATTCAAATAGACGCGGCGCAGAAATGTAGCGTCGTCGCATGCCTCGGCAGCTGGCAAGTTCAGCCGCTGGAGTTTCGCGAGCACATGCTCATCGATGAAATTATGCGCGGCGACTGCGTGAAATCCTTCGGCACTTACTCGCGGAACAAGCACTTGCGCGGTGGCAGGCTGAGCTCGATAGCGAACCACCAAGCTGGCGTTGCCAACTCCCTGAGTCAATACCATTCCGGTGGCATCGACGGTTGCCACGGTACGATCAAGTGACTCGAACGAACAGAACGAAGTGACGTCCTCGATATCTCCATTGGCGAAGGTGGCCCGTACCGTCAAGCGATAGCGCTCCTTGGCCTGGGCGAGATGCTCGGCCGGCGAAACCTCCAGTCGGGTGAGCTGTGACCTCGCGGGCTCGTCAGCAATCGCGCCGCCGGAGATCCACGCCAACAGCAGTTGGTAATCAAGGCTGTCCTTGCGAATCCTGGCTCCGCCTCCGTGCGGAATCTGCCCCGTCCCCTTTTGCAGCAGCAAGCTGGCCGCGGGATCTAAAAAATTCAGCCTGCGGCCGCTCAGCTCGCGCGTCAGTCGCAGATGGTCCCCTTCCGGATCGGCACTGAACATCGACAGGGCAAAGCCATTTTGTCCTTTCACGGCGCCATGGCACGTTCCCCCGTTGCAACCCAGCTTGCCAAAAATCGCCGAGACATGCCGCTGATAAGAGGGCTGCTGATACGAAGGCCCCTCCGCTGCGGCAGCGACCGACATTCCCAGCGGAACGCAAAGCAGCAAGATCGTCAGGTTGAAGCGCAGTGCCATTGAGATTCGTCATCCAGGCCGTGGAGAGGCGAAAGGCCGCACCTCGCACTTTGGAAGAATCTAGGCAGCAAAGCAATGATTAGCACGGTAAGACAAACAGGTTGTCTATCTGTGAATGGCCACAGGCTTTCTCACCCCGAGTGACTTGAAGCGGCTACATCGCCTGCTTGCGCGAGACGGCGATTCGTTTCCGGTCGAGATCGACTTCGAGCACTTTCACGCGCACCACGTCCCCCACGGCGACCACTTCGCTGGGGTTTTGAATGTACGTGTTGGCCAGCTGAGAAACGTGGATGAGCCCATCTTGATGGACGCCGATATCGACGAACGCTCCGAACTTGGTGACGTTCGTAATGACTCCTTCCAGCACCATGCCAACCTGCAGGTCCTTCAGTTCGTGCACGCCTTCGGCGAACTGCGCGACCTTGAACTCGCTGCGCGGGTCGCGGCCGGGCTTGGCTAGCTCGGCGAGAATGTCTTGCACGGTTGGCAAGCCGATCTTCTCATCGACAAAATCCGCCGCTTGCAGCCGACTGGCCAGCGTACCGTTGCCAACCAGATCTTGCGTCGAAACTCCCAGCTTCGCCGCCATTTTCTTGACGACGTAGTAGCTTTCGGGATGGACGGCTGAATTGTCGAGCGGTTGCCGGCCATCGCGAATGCGCAAGAAGCCGGCCGCCTGTTCGAAAGCCTTGCGACCTAGCTTGGGAACCTTGCACAGTTCCTCGCGCGTTTCGAACCGGCCGTTGGCATCGCGGTACTCCACGATTTTCTCGGCCAGCTTGGGCCCTATGCCAGCGACGTGAGCCAAGAGCGGCGCACTGGCCATGTTCACATCGACGCCCACCGAGTTGACGCACGACTCTACCTCGCGATCGAGACTCTTGCGCAGCAGCGTTTGGTTCACATCGTGCTGATATTGCCCAACGCCGATCGACTTGGGATCGATCTTCACCAACTCGGCGAGCGGATCTTGCAAGCGATGGGCAATGCTGATGGCACCACGTACGGTCAGGTCGAGATCGGGATACTCGCGCGCGGCGAGTTCGCTGGCGGAGTAGATCGAAGCGCCGGATTCGCTCACTTTCACTTGTGTGATTTTGAGTCCGCTCTCTTTGAGGACACCGGCCACAAAGGCTTCAGTCTCGCGCGAGGCAGTTCCATTGCCAATGGCGATCAGCCTGGCATCGTACTTGGCGATGAGGGCGAGCAGCGTTTTGCCGGCTCCGGCAACATCGCTTTTGGGAGGCGTCGGATAAATCGTGGTGTTCGCCAGAAACTTCCCCGTCCCATCGACGACCGCAAGCTTGCAGCCCGTACGAAAGCCCGGATCGACACCAATGGTCACTTGCGGACCCGCTGGTGCAGCCAAGAGCAACTCGCGCAGATTGCTGGCGAAGACCCCAATGGCTTCTTCGTCGGCTTTGGTCTTTAAGTTCTCGAACACGGCCGATTCGATCGCCGGCAGCAGCAATCGCGTGTAGCAGTCTTCGACCGTCGTTAATAACTCGCGATAGAACTCGAACTGTTGATTAAATGCCAGTTCTGGCTTGATGCTGGCCAGCACGTAGTCATCATCCAACTTCAGGCTGACCTTCAGCAGTCCTTCGGCTTCGCCACGATTCATGGCGAGCAGCCGGTGCGAGGGTACGCGTTTGACCGGCTCGCGATGATCGAAGTACATCTCGAACTTGCTGGCTTCGGCCTGTTTGCCTCGTTTGACGGTTGACACAATCTGACCACTTTCGCTGGCTTGTTCGAGCAGCCAGGAACGGAGCGGCGGATGCTGTGACCACTGTTCGGCGATGATGTCGCAAGCACCTTGCAGAGCCGCCTCTTCGTCGGCGACACCTTTCTCGGCATTCACGTACGGCTTCAACACGGCTGACTTGGGGCGATTCAGTTTCTCTTGCCGCAATAATAAATCGGCCAGCGGTTGCAGGCCGCGCTCGCGCGCTGCAGTCGCCCGCGTGCGACGTTCGGGTTTGAATGGCAAATACAACGTCTCCAGCAGTTGCCGGTCGGTACACGATTGAATCTGTTGTTGCAGCGCGGGCGTGAGCAGTCCCTGCTCGTGAATCGTTTTCAGAATCGTGGTTTTGCGCTGGGCCAGTTCGCGGGCCTTGGCGAGAGCATCTTCGATCTGGCGCAGGGCCACTTCGTCGAGTCCGCGCGTCGCCTCTTTGCGATAGCGAGCGATGAAAGGAATCGTGTTCCCCTCGTCGAGCAATCCGGCCGCCGCTTGCACTTGCACGACACTCAGGCGGAGTGTTGCGGCGATCTCGCTGAGCGTCTGATCGAGATCAAAACAATCGAAAGATTTCTGTTCCATTGCCGTTACATCGACTCTTGCTATCGACTCTTCACATCGGGCGGGACAAACGAAGTCGCTCGGTTAGCAGCTTAACCGTTTGCTGGCGAGCTACGTAAGGCGATAGGCACCCAGCAGAATTCCACTCCGCTTAGAACTCAGCTTGAGCGCGAAGGGCGACAAAGGTGGCGGCGCCGTTGCCATCGACCGGGTCGTCCAGCAGTGCGCGAATGACATTGAGTTGCACTTTGACGTAGTCGTTCAGATAGCGATTCAGGCCGAAGGTGATGGTCTGCAGCTGGCCACCTTGAATATTCTGGTCGTCCAGATCGATATACGACCAGGCAGCGACCGCTTCCCACGCACCACCTTGCAAGCTCAAGAACTGGGCATCTTCGTTGGGGATCACGCGGCGGAAGATTCCCTGCTGACGATCGTAAGGATGCGACTCGCCCGTCAGCACGTAAGCAATCTTGGCCGACGCCGCCGAGAAAGCGAGATTCGGCCCGCCGATTTGATCGACGAACGCGCCGACCATTTCACCTTGAATGTTGAACGAGCGAATTTGGATTGCCGCTTCGAGGCCGGCGAGGTTCAAGCCACTCGCGGGGATATCGCCGGTGTTGACAAAGACCGGCACCGAGTTGTCCGCCGCCTTGTTCATCGGATCGGTCACAAAGAAGCCGGGCTCGATCGAAAAATCGACCGTACCATCGCCCGGATTGGCGTAGCTATAGCTGCCGCCGACATGCACCAGGCAGCAATGTTCTTCGTTGACATAGGGGAGCATCGTCACGCGATTCGCGTAGCCCCAGCCACCACTCTCGCCCTGGCTGACGCCAAACGTGTTCGTCGGATAGCGATAGCCCGACAACGACCACTGCAGCATCTCATCGGCTGTCGTGCCATACGCGCCGACGCCCGATTGCCGAAACGGCGCGAAAGCAAACGGCAATTGCCGTTCGAGCAAGAGCAACTCACGACCGCTGGTCGAGGCATCAAAGCCAAAAGGCTGAATGAAGTAGCCAATCTGCACGTTCTGCAGCAACGGCTGTTCGTGGACGGTGAACTTCACATCGCGAAAGCTCGGATGGCCGCTGGCGGCGAAATCGAGATCGACCAGATACGAAACATCGGGCAGCACATTGCCATGCGCTCGCAACCGCAGGCGCCGAATGCCCGTGGTATCGCTGATGTCACCAACGGCCGCTCGATTCGCCGCGTCCTGACTGACCCAGCCCGAGTCGAACTGCACAAAGCCCGTGATCTTCGCCCCCGGCGGCCCGACCCGCTCGTCAAAGAACAACTGGCACCAATCGTCGCACTCGGCGGTGGAATCCGCTGGCAGGCAGTTCCCGTCAGCAGGAACGCAGTTCCCGTCAGCAGGAACGCAGTTCCCGTCAGCAGGAACATTGGCTGGTGTGGGCGCTGGCTCAGGCTCAATTCGCGAGGCGTTTGCAAGTGACTCATAGGCCTGCCGCAGTTCGCGATTCTCTTGCTCCAACCGGTCAAGCCGCTGCAAAACAAGGTTATCGGCCTCTTGTGCCCAGCTGCTAGCAGCAGCGACCAGCCCGCACCCCAGTGCAAGCAGCGCTCTCGTCAGCATTCGCCAGCACGATAACATCACCCGCGCGATTCCTTTCGCGGCTTGAAAGGTATGGATCGCTAGCGCAGCAATCCCCCGAAGAGTATCGGTTGTGTAGTCTGGGCAGGCTGAATCGAAAGTATGGGTTGCAGTGAATTTGCGGGCGAGTACTTTGCCGGTACGGCAAGAAACGAGTCGGGGCGCATCTGACGACGCGCCCCGACCATCCAATGAACTCACTAGCATTGGCAGCTACTTGCCTTGCGGGCCCATGCCCTTGATCTGCTTCTCGAGTGAATCGAGGCTCCAATCGCCCGGCTTCTGGCTGGGCGGAAACTCCTTCATGGTCAGCAGGAAATCGCTAGCGACCGCCTGCAGCGGCACCAAGATAAACGCGCGATCAATCATCCAATCGTGATAGGTGTTGGAGTTGTGCTGCGACTTTTCGAACGGATCGCGGCGGAGGTTGAAGAGCAGCGGCATCCGCAAGTGAACGAGCGGTTCACGCCAAACTTGCAGTTGCTCGGCACGGTTTTCCAGGTAGGTGGCCTTCCAGTCACCAACGCGAATGGACATCACGGCGCCGTCATCACCTACGTAGATGAACGACTTCCGGGGCGAGTCCTTCGCCTTGCCGCCGAGGTAGTCGAGCAGGTTGTGGCCGTCGATGTGGTTCTTGTAGGTGCGGCCATTGAGGGCCACGCCACCCTTGAGCAGTTTCTCCTTGATGTCTGGAGCGCCGGCGGCAGCGGCGAAGGTCGGCAGCCAATCTTCGTGCGAGACGATGCCATTGAGCGTCGTGCCGGCCGGGAACTTGTTCGGCCATTTGATGAAGCACGGAACGCGGAAGGCACCTTCCCAGTTCGAGTTCTTTTCGCTGCGGAAGGGAGTCGTACCGGCATCGGGCCAGGTGTTGTAGTGCGGGCCGTTGTCGGTCGAGTATTGCACGATGGTGTTGTCGGCCACACCCAGGTCGTCGATCAGCTTGAGCAGTTCGCCGACGTGCATGTCGTGCTCGACCATGCCATCGCCGTATTCATCCTGACCGGAAATTCCAATGTGCTCTGGTTTGACGTGTGTGCGGAAGTGCATCCGCGTGCCATTCCACCAACAAAAGAAGGGAGTGCCGGCTTTGACCTGGCGGGTGATGAAATCCTTCGCGGCAGCCATCGATTCATCGTCGATAGTTTCCATCCGCTTCTTTGTCAGCGGTCCCAGGTTTTCGATCGTTTGGGTGCCATTCGGACCAGCCTTGCACTTCAGCACGCCACGGGGGCCAAATTGCTCCAGGAAGGTTTTGCCGTTGGGCAATTTCATGTCCCGGGGATAGTCCCGGTTTTCGGGCTCTTCTTCGGCATTGAGATGGTACAAGCTGCCGACGAATTCATCGAAGCCGTGCATCGTCGGCAGGTGTTCGTCCCGGTCCCCTTGGTGATTCTTGCCGAACTGACCGGTCGAGTAGCCTTGGCTCTTCAGTACGGTGGCCATGGTCACGTCGGTCTTTTGCCAGCCTTCTTTCGCGCCGGGCATACCAACTTTGGTCATGCCGGAACGGACAGGCACGCTGCCGCTAATAAAGGCGGCGCGACCGGCCGTGCAGCTTTGCTGGGCGTAGTAATCGGTGAAGGCAACGCCTTCGCGGGCAATCCGATCGATATTGGGAGTCTTATAACCCATCATGCCGCGGTTATTGTGGCTGATGTTCCAGGTGCCGATATCATCGCCCCAGATGCAGAGGATGTTCGGCTTCTTTTGTTGCGCGGACGCATGGTTGCTGAGCATGGTCAGCAGGCCGGTGGCGAGTAACGCCGCCAGCAACAGGTTGGAAAATCGTCGATTCATGAGTGTCGCCCCAGGTGTGAAGAGAATTGACTGCCAACGATCAACTATCCCGCTGCGTGCAGCAGGAAACCGTGAATGCTTGATGAATTGCCAACGAAACTCTAGCTTGCTTCTGCCGTTCTCGCTGTGACGAAACAGTAGCTATCTCTGGCTCAGGGGAGAGTAGCTATCTCTGGCTCAGGGGAGAGTTGGAAGTTGCTACTGGCAAGACAATTGCCCAAACCCGGCAGCAAGTGCAGAGAACAGGCCGGAGAACTCCGATAGAAGAGATCAATGCGCCCTGACGGTAATTTACAAAAAACGCAAAGTCAAATACCTCAAATGCAATTGAGCCATGCATTCGATACATGCCACCAGTGCAGTGATCGGACAATCGCAGTGTCGTTTCTGATTGTTAAAAAATACCGAATTATGTCATTGACAACAGCTCATCACTGTGAGCTAATGTCGCGACGTTCCGTCACTATTTGGTGGTTGAGACGCCGTGGTGCTCGTGAGCTACGGGGCACCAATGGTTCTTGGACTCATCCAAGAACTAGCCTGGTTATTAGACAAAAAGAGTAAGTTGCAAAAGTTGTCATCGAGTCGCAAGTGTTACAGGTGGATCAACTTCCGACATAATCCAAAAGTGAGTGCCTGTCCAAAAACCCCCGGGGTTTTTGGACATTTCGGGGCTGGTAGAACCTGATAAAGAAGACGAGATCGACAACGATAAAGGGAAGCCTGCCCCGATGATTGAAAGTCGTCTGCTGGAACATGCGATCGCCGTGGCTGAACACGGCAGTTTTGCGCTCGCGGCGCAGTCGCTGGGGCTCAGCCAGCCGGCGCTCTCACGCAGCATTCAGTCGCTCGAATCACAACTGGAGATTCAATTGTTTGATCGGGGGCATCGCCGTGTCGAACCGACCGATGCTGGCCAGATCTTTTTGCAGCATGCCCGCGAGATCGTCGCGCGGAATGGTGTCATGCTCAAAGAAATGGGGCAGGTGCAAGAGAATCAGAGCACTTCCTTCACGGTCGCCGCTGGGCCGTATCCGGCAGAAGCCATCGTCGGGAAAGCGTTCGCGAACTTGATCGCGTTGCATCCCGGAATTCAGCTGCGCCTGAATGTGGCGAACTGGGTGGATGCTGTGAAGATGGTGCGCTCGCGCGAGGCCGATTTGTGTGTCGCAGAAATCAGCCAGATCGGTGACGACCCCGAACTGCACGTGGAACCCTTGCCGCCGTTGAAAGGTTACTTTGTGGTGCGAGCGGGACATCCGCTGCTGCAATTGGCCGCTCCCACGGCGGAACAAATCTTCAGCTATCCCATCGTCAGCACGTCGCGCGTGCCGCCCCGAGTGTTGTCGCCGCTGCAGCAACAACGGGCGACGGTTCCAGGAAGCAAAGCGATTCCGTTCCCGGCCATTCTGTGCGAGCAGGTCTCGGTGATGCAGCAGATCATTGCCCACTCCGAAGCCATCGGCATGTTTGTGCTGCCGACCATCGAAGACCGCTTAGAAAATGGCACGCTGGTCTTGCTCGCCTACGATACGAATTGGCTGGGAACCGAGTTTGGCATTATCCGCGCGCGGAACCGACCTCTATCTGCGGTGGGCACCAGCCTGGCCCAGTGCTTGCACGAATTGGCCGAGAGGATGACGCGCCGCGATCTCGAATTGACCCTCAAACACGTAGCCTGGCAACAGGCAGGTAGCGATTAATCCGGCTGGGCAAACCTTACTTGGCTGTTGCCAAAGTTCAGTTACTTTTTCCGCTTCTCGCCCGTGGAGGCTACAGATTCCTAGCCGATAAATCTGGGTGGGTGGGCAACGACTGCCAGCCCCGGAGTCTTTCGCATGCATGGATCGCTGCACACGTACCTTTTTGCTCTCTTGTCGCTAGGAATCTGCGCGCCGCTGGCTGCGCAGCAACTGCCCTACTCGGAGCCGATTCGACTGGAAGCCGAAGGCGAAATGCCCGAGGAGCCCGAAGAGGAAGAGGAAGAAGACGAGATCGAAACCGACCGCGATTCGTTCACCCCGGCCGTGACGACCACTCCCTGGGGCAGGCTGATTGTCGAGTCGGCCTATTCGTTTATCGATAACGACAATGTCGCCGAGACGCACAGCTTTCCCGAACTGCTGCTGCGGTATGGTGTGAACGATTGGCTCGAGTTCCGTCTGGGCTGGAACTATGAAATTGGCGGCGCGAGCAGTCCCATCTCCGGCAACGTGCCGGGAGATTTTGAAGAAGAAGCGGGCATCGAGGAAGAGAGCCGGCTGATCTATGGCTTCAAGGCGTTACTCACCACGCAAGATGGTTGGAAGCCCAGCAGCGTCGTCATCGTGCAAGGCTTCACGCCGACCAGCGGGGAAGCGACTCACACCGAGATGTCGGCCACTTACGTCGTGGGCTATGTACTGGAGAATCGCTGGGCGTGGGATTCTGCCATTCGCTATTCGACGGCCGGACAGGAAGACGACAAGTTCGGTGTGTGGTCGCCTTCGACCGTGCTGAAGATTCCGCTCGGCGAGCGCTGGAAAGCTCACGCCGAGTACTTTGGCGTCTTCTCCAGCGGCCGTGACACCGAAACCGTGCAGCACTACTTCAGCCCTGGCGCGCACTACCTGATCAACCAAGACTTCGAAATCGGCGCTCGCGTGGGCTGGGGACTGAACGACCAGGCAGCGAACTTCTTTGCGAACGTGGGCTTTGGGTATCGGTATTAGTTGCTGCCAAGCGGTTCGTGCGGGTCGGTACGAAGCAAAATCTACTTGACAATGAATCGATGACTGAAGAAAATGTCTTAGACAAATCACTATCAGTTGTTGATTTAGTGCTCGGCGGTCTTGGTGTCGCCCTGAGGATGAGCGTTAGCTGCGCTTTGATGTAAGCGTATTCCCAACAGGTAAGGGAAAGCGAACGGCGCGCGTATCCGCAGGTCGAGCTTGTGATGGTTGACGCGTCGTTGGCTGGTTCCCGGTGAGCTAGGCAAAAGCCAATGAACCCCCGCCGCAGGGGCGGGGGCGAGTGCCGAAAAGGGCGAGCTGAAGATGGTTATCAAATGGTTATCACGAAGTCGCCCAAATAGCTGCCGATTGGCGACGGAAGTGAATTGCTGAAAGAGAGTTGCGACAAAAAGTTATCAGTGAAAAAAGGTCCCAAAAAGTTATCAAAAGTGGTTATCAAAGGGACCCCAGACACCTCAATATGCCAGCGGGAGAGTGGCAGGCAGTGATGAATCGGCTTGGTCACGCTTGCGGCAGATCACCAGCACAATCGCGTGGGTCAACGAAAAAAGCCTGGTCACCATCAAGGTAGTGACCAGGCTTTTTGGAGTGGGCTGTATTGGACTCGAACCAACGACCTCTACGATGTCAACGTAGCGCTCTAACCAACTGAGCTAACAGCCCGAAAGATCGATTTTAAGTTAGTCCCCCCAGGCAAAATGTGCAACGGGGGGCGTGGCAAAAGTGTCAGCGAGCCGACGGAAAAGCGACGACAGGAAAGGGTGAAGGAGCCGATCGTGCGGATTAAACCTCTTCGAGGGCTCGCAGCAGGCGATCGACTTCGGCGATGGTGTTGTAATGGACCAGACCAACGCGGAGCATACCGGTCGGTTCGTGGCCGAGCGTTTCGCTCAGTTGCAAGGCGTAGTAGTTGCCATGCCAGGTGAAAATGCCTTGCCGGCCGAGCCGTTCGGCCAGTTCAGCGGAGGAGTAGCGATCGTGGGTGAGCGAAACCGTCGCGACGCGTTGATCGGTCTGGGCCGAGCCAGTGAGCCCCCAGACTTTGATTTCGCCGATCTGCGAAAGACCGTACAGCAGTCGTTCGAGGAGCCAGCGTTCGTATTGCTCGATGGCGTGGTAGGCCTCGCGCAGGGCAGCGCGGCGGTCGAGCGAATCGCTGCCGGCCACCATGTGGCCAAGATCGGCCAGGTAGTCAACACAGGCGAGTACACCAGCGAGAGACTCGTGGCTTTGCGTGCCGGTCATCCACTTGCCAGGCAGTGTGTTGGGCGCCGGACGAACTTTGTAGGCCGGCAGTTTCTCGAGCAATTCGCGTTTGCCCCAGACGATGCCCGTGTGAGGACCGAAAAATTTGTAGGCAGAACAGGCGAGAAAGTCGCAGCCGAGCGCCTGAACGTCGATGAGCCGATGCGGCGCGTAATGAACCGCATCGAGAAAGACGAGGGCACCGGCTTGATGAGCCCACGAGGCGATATCCCGAACCGGGTTCACGCCGCCGGTGGCGTTGCTCGCACAGCCGACCGCAACGAGCTTAGTGCGGGTATTGATGGTGTCGCGAAACTCATCGAGATCGAGCGTGCAGTCGGTCCGCTTGAAGTTGATGTAGCGGATTGTCGCATCGGCATCTTGTGCTGCGAGAACCCAGGGAGTGACGTTCGCATCATGATCAAGACGCGTGACGATGATTTCGTCGCCAGCTTTCCAGGTCTTGGCCAGTGCTCGCGAGAGGGCGAACGTAAGGGACGTCATGTTCTGGCCGAAGTAGATCGTCTCGGGATCGTCGGCTCCGAGAAAGTCGGCAGCGGCCCGGTGAACTTCGTCGAGCAGGCGGTCGCTATCGCGAGCAGTGGCAAACAGGCCGCCATGATTGGCGTTATTGTGAGCCAGGTAGTTGCCAATGGCATCGATCACGCGCTGGGGAACTTGCGTGCCGGCGGGACCATCGAGAAAGACCGCGGGCTGGTCGCCCACACGGCGCGAAAGGGCGGGGAACTGTCGCCGGCAATGTTCGAGAACTTCGGGAGTGAATTTCATGGTAGGGGCTCGACGTCAGCCGTGAGGTTATGGAGGAGAGCCCATTCTAGCGTTTGGATGACGAGCACGCTTCTCTCTTCTGCCCGGCAGCGTGTCCTCGCTCTATCGCGACTTCCCCAGCACCACTCCCTCGAAGGCGAGGAGCTTCTGCTTCACTTCAATTCCATTTGGGCACGAGAAGCCGCCGAGATTGCCGCCGGAAGCAACGACGCGATGACAAGGGATGATGAGCGGAAAGCGGTTGGTTCGCATCACACTTCCCACCGCGCGAGCCGCGCCAGGCGAACCGACGGCTGCGGCCAACTCGCCGTAACTGCACACGTGGCCGCGGGGAATTTTGCGGCAGGCTTCCTGCACCTTCTTTTGAAACGCCGTCTGCGAGGCATAGTGCAACGGCACGTCGGACAAGTCGACGTTCTTCCCTTGCGAATAGCGCTGCAGGCGCGTGATCAGTTTCTTGATCCAAGCGGGTGCTTCGTCGGCGTCGATGGGTTCCGCACTACCACGCCGGGCTGCTTCGGCGGGAGATGTATTGCCAAACGAAACAAGCGTGACTTCGCTTTGCTGCCAGCCGAGAAGAATCCAGCCAAACTCGCTGGAGAAGACAACCGATTGCTCGGGAGGCGAAATCGCTGGCTGTTTGGAGGCCGGCTTTTTCTTTGGCGATTTCGCGGGGCGAGACTTAAGCAGCGTCATGGGAACCTCGGACTGAAGGAGTTGTCTTCAGTTTAGCGAGGTTGCATGGCGGAGGAAGGTCGTGCTCCCAGTTCGCTAATAGGCGTTCTTGCGTTTCAGCACGACGAGCACCGTTTGGAGCAATATCTTGATATCGAGCCCGAGAGACCATTCGCGAATG